>JACRDG010000061.1 GCA_016218715.1 Desulfomonile tiedjei
CCAGGACTTGGGGATGGACTCGTCGGCCTGGGTCTGGATGGGTTGCACGACCGTATCCTTGCGCGCCATCCAGTTGCGGATGAGCGGAACGACCACGCTCGTGAGCGCCGCGGCGATCATCATGGCCGTCGCTGGCCACATGAACCACTGGACGACGTACTTGAAGTGGCTACCCGCGCCCAGGTACTCCGCAGCCTTGCCGCAATTCTGGGTCAGGAAATCCGTGACCTTCCCATCCGCGATGAGCGTCTGGCACTGGGAGAGGTTTCCGGAGTCGACTCCCGTGAGCACGACGCGCTGGGCGACACGCTCCCCGAAGGTGTTGATCCCCCACACGCCGATGAGCCCCGAAAGGCCGACCGACAACGGGATGAGCATCCCCAGTCCGATACCAGCAAGCTCGAGTCCCATGCTCATCGCGAGCAAGGGGTTGGCGACGATGGGCGGGATGAGTCCGAAGGCGTCGCGCAGGAAGGTGAGGAAACCCGCGACCGCGGTGCTCACGGTGAGCACGCGACGACGCTTCTGGGTCGACTCGTCCGCGGCGGGGTCGGACAGGGTGTCCGCGACGCTCAATACCGCCTTGGCGGCGGGCCACGGGAGGGACGGATCGTTGAGGAGCATCTGCCGAGGCAGGGCTCCCATGAACACGCCCAGGTTCGCCGAGACGAACACCCAGATGGCGATCTGCCACCACGCGGGGTCGAAGCCGATGTCGCGACCGAAGACGCCTTGGATGTAGTGGAAGGCCGCGAGGATGACGCACATGAAGCCCACACCCGAGACCGCGTTGATCATGGTCTGGAGGATGTTGAGCTGGATGGCCAGGTCCTTGCGGTCGACCGCGACGCGGGCGAGCAGGACTGATGCGAGGAACATCCCCGCGTAGCTCAGGTCCACGCTCATGCCCAGCTTGAGCACGACGTAGGGCGTGGCGGCGGCCGCCAGGGCGCACAAGAAAGTCCCCAACAGGAGCAGGGGCCAGGTGAAGGAGCGGGAAAACATGCGTTTCTCCTTGGGTCGGAACAGCGATGTCGGAGGACACCGGACGGGACTTTTGCACGAAAGATCCACGACGTCAATACATGATTTCGTTCTTAGTCTCCAGTTTTTAACGCAACGAGTTGTTGAATTACTTCATCGGGCTTGCGGTAGCCAATGGCTGCCCGCGGCCGTCCATTGAGTTCACGTTGTACTCGCTTAATCTCTTTCGTTGAGACCGTTCGGAAGTCGGTACCTTTCGGGAAATACTGACGGATAAGTCCGTTGGTATTTTCGTTTGTGCCACGTTCCCATGGACTTCCTGGATGAGCAAAGTATACCTTCATACCTGTCGCCAGCGTGAACTTCTTGTGGTCACTCATTTCTTTGCCCTGGTCGTAGGTGAGGGACTTGGCGAACTCCTTTGGTAGCGTGCGGATGGCTTTGACGTAGGCCTTCCGCACGGACACCGCATCCTTGGCCTTGAGCGGCACCATGAGGGTGTATCTCGTTGTTCGCTCGACGAGTGTGCCCATGGCCGTCTGCTTGTATTTGCCCATTATGAGGTCGCCTTCCCAATGACCCGGCACCGTGCGGTCTGCGACCTCTGCCGGACGTTCCTCAATGGACAGCATATCCGCTATCTTTCCACGGGTTTCTTCGGTCTTTGCCGTGGCGATCTTGCGTTTCCGTCTGTATTTACGCTGCTGGCGCAAACCTTTAATGAGGGCGGCCTTGAGGGAGCCTCGTGGCAGAACGTAGATATATTGGTAGATCGTTTCTGGAGAAAGTTGCATACCGATGTCTCCAGGATACGTGCTCCGTAGCGTTTTGGCGATCTGATTTGGCGACCAGCGACTCATAAGGCCAGAGATGACCTCGGCAAGCAATGCAGGGTTCCGCGTCAGCTTACGACGACCGAACTTCCGAGATGCAGCCTTCCGTCGTGCCCGACGCGCTGCCAGATTCGCCCGATATCCAGAGATACCACCGTTCTTGCCAACTTCAACAGAAATGGTGCTCGTTGATCTGCCGATTCGGTCGGCAATGACGGTCATGGATTCGCCAGAGGCCAAGCCTCGACTAATTTCTTCCCGGTCCTTATCTGTTAACCGAACGTAGGGTTGTGGCATACGGGTAGGAGTCTACCCGTTGCGTTAGATTTTGGAGA
>JACRDG010000063.1 GCA_016218715.1 Desulfomonile tiedjei
CAAGTCGGGCTCTTCAGCTATTCCGTGTATCTCTTGCACTACCCCGTCCTGCGGGTATTCGCCATTCTGCTGCCGCCCGAGCCCTCGCGCCTCCTGCTTCATCTCGGAATCTACGGGCTTGTCATCACTGGGATCCTGATCATCGGTTTCTTGTTCTTTAAGGTCTTTGAAGAGCCCGTCCTGACTCGTCGCGCCCCGTGATCTCCCTGCGCGTTGCATTTTCTCCTTGACTGGAATAACCTGCTATGTTCAAATAGTGAACGTGTAACTGACGGAACAGGAAAGCACATGGACATCCAGGAACAGCGGGCGCTTCAGCTCCTCAACGAAGTCGAGAGAGACGCAGAGGTCACGCAACGGTCGCTCGCCAAAACCCTCGACGTCGCGCTCGGCTTGACGAATCTGTATCTCAAGCGGCTGGCCCGGAAGGGGTATATCAAGATCACGGCGATCCCCCGGCACCGGATCAAGTACCTTCTGACCCCTCCCGGGATGGCCGAGAAGACTCGGCTCACCTACCTCTACATGCAATATTCGCTTTCGTATTATCGGGACATGCGAAATCGCCTGAAGGCCATCTTCACGGAATTGGCGGGCGCCGGCGCCAAGCGGGTCGTCATTTACGGGACAGGGGAATTGGCCGAACTGGCTTACCTGACCCTGCGGGAGATGGACCTGACGCTCGTCGGATTTGTGGAGGGGAAAGAGGGGCGCACGTTCCTCTCGTACCCCATTTGGCCTGTTGAGGCCCTGCCGAAGTGGGAATGCGATGCCGTGCTGATCGCGGATCTGGATGGCGTCGCGAAGATCCGGGCCCGCATCACTCAGGCAGGGATTCCGAAAAGCAAGATTTTCTCTTTATAACGACTCGACACGCGGTTCACCTGCTGCGGGAGGGAACAATTGGACTGGAGCAAGCTCACAGTATTGGTCACGGGCGGAACCGGCTCCTTCGGGCAGAAGTTCACCGAGGTCGTCCTCAAGGATTATCGGCCGAAAAAGCTCATCATTCTCAGCCGTGACGAGCTCAAGCAGTCGGAGATGCGGGAGCGCTTTTCAAACCCGGACCTCCGCTTCTTCCTGGGCGATGTCCGGGATCTGGACCGCTTGATGAGGGCCTTCGATGGCGTAGATCTTGTGATCCACGCCGCTGCGCTCAAGCAGATCCCGACTCTCGAATACAACCCATTCGAGGCCGTGAAGACCAATATCATCGGAACTCAGAATGTCGTCGAGGCGGCGGTCGAACGCGGGGTAGCCAAGGTATTGGTTATCAGCACTGATAAGGCGGTCAATCCCATCAATCTGTACGGCGCGACCAAGTTATGCGCTGAGAAGATCAGTGTGGCCGCCAATGCCTATGTGGGGCCCAGGCGGACCCGGATCACCTGCGTCCGTTACGGGAACGTCGTCGGAAGCCGCGGCAGCGTCGTCCCACTCTTTCTCAGGCAGCGCAAGGATGGGGTGTTAACCGTGACGGATACGCGCATGACGCGCTTTTGGATGACCATCGAACAGGGGGTGCGGTTCGTCATCAGCAGCGTCGAGTTGATGCATGGCGGGGAGATCATCGTCCCCCGGATTCCCAGCATGCGCATCACGGATCTCGCGGAGGCGATCGCACCCGGCTGTGAGCTGAAGGTCGTGGGGGTCCGGCCAGGGGAAAAGCTCCATGAGGTTCTGCTGACGGAAGACGAGGCCCGTCGGACGCGGGCGTTCGATGAATTCTTCGTCATCGAGCCGGAGCACATGTTCAGAGGCGATACGCGATGGGCAGGAGGGAAGTCCTTGCCCGAAGGGTTCCGCTACACGAGCGATGAGAACGATACCTGGCTGACTCCTGAGAGCCTTCGCAAGATGGTGGAGGACGCGTAGTCCGCACGCATGATTCCCTACGGCTTCCAGTGGATTGACAAGGAGGAGATCGACGCAGTCGTAGGCGTCTTGCGGTCCGACCGGATCACGCAAGGCCCCTGCATCGAGGAGTTCGAGCGCGCCGTGGCTGAGTATACGCAGGCACTCCATGCCGTGGCATTTTCCAGCGGGACTGCTGCGCTTCATGCTGCGTGCGCCGCCGCGGGAGTCGGGACCGGCGATGAAGCCATCACCTCGCCTTTATCGTTTATCGCGAGCGCCAACTGCGCTGTGTACATGGGGGCCAGACCGGTCTTTGCTGACATCGAGCCCGCCAGTCTTACCCTTGACTGGCGAAAAGCGGCGAAGAAGGTGACGCCCCGCACGAAGGCGGTCATTCCGGTGGATTTCGGGGGGCAGCCCTGTGCGTTGGACGAGATCACGGCGTTGGCGAGGCAGCATGGCTTGGTTGTTATCGAGGATGCGGCGCACGCGCTGGGAGCGGAATACAAAGGCCGCCTGGTCGGCAGCCGGGCCGACATGACGATCCTGAGCTTTCATCCTGTCAAGCACATCACGACAGGCGAGGGAGGAATGGTCCTGACCAACGATGCGGCCCTGCACGAAAAGCTGGCCCGCTTTCGAACTCACGGGATCGCCCGGGAGCCGTCAAAGCTGACGCGTCCGGATGAAGGAGCCTGGTACTACGAGATGCAGGAGCTTGGATACAACTACCGGATCACGGATATCCAGTGCGCCCTGGGGTTGGCACAGCTCAAAAAACTTGATCTGTTTGTGAAGCGGCGCCGGGAGATCGCGGGCCAGTACGCCCTGGCTTTCTCGTCCCTGCCTGGGCTCCGGCTCCCTCAGGAGTCGGCCGGCACCCGCTCGTCGTATCATCTCTATGTCCTGCAACTCCCCATCGATCGCCTGAAAGGCGGGCGTCGTGCCTTTTTCGATGCCCTGGTGGAATGGAAGCTCGGCGTGAACGTGCATTACATTCCCATTCACTTGCAGCCCTATTATCAGCGTCGGTTCGGCTACCGCCGAGGTGATTTTCCTCTGGCAGAGGGGTATTACGACCGTGCCATTACGATCCCGCTGTATCCCAAGATGACCGACGAGGACGTGCGGTACGTGATCGCCAGCGTGTCGGACGTGTTCCGGCAGCTCTGGACCTAGCGAGACCTGACCGATGCGCATTTTTATCACGGGCATAAGCGGGCTGTTAGGTCTCAATGCGGCGCTGCAGCTCAAAGACCGCCATGGGGTGTCCGGGAGCTATCTCACGCATCCCATCAGGGTAGCGGATGTCAGTGCATATTCGGTGGATCTCTCAAAGGCAGCGGCTGTCGAAGAAATCTTCAGGGCTAAACGGCTTGAGGTCGTACTGCACACGGCAGGGCTCACGAATGTCGACGCCTGCGAAGCCAATCCTGCGGAGGCTAAGCGACTGCACGTCGAGGTCACGCGGCATGTGGCTCGTGCCGCCCAGCGGGCGGGAGCGAAGCTCGTGCATATTTCGACCGATCACTTGAGCGACGGGACCAATCGCTTCGTCACAGAGGAGAGCACGCCGGCGCCGTTGAATGAATACGCGCGGACCAAGTGGCAGGCCGAGCAGGTCGCGGTGAAGGAGTGTCCTGGCGCGCTGATTATTCGCACCAACTTCTTTGGCTGGGGCACGCCGGTCAAAAAGTCCTTCAGCGATTGGATCTTGGATGGGCTAAGGTCCGGGCGGACGCTCACCCTTTTTCATGACGTGTACATCAGCCCTATTCTGATCAATGACCTTGTGGACGTCATCGAAGAGCTCATCCAATGCAAGGAGAGCGGCATCTTTAACGTCGCGTCATGCGATCGTATATCCAAATTCGAGTTCGGAATGCGATTGGAAAAGCTCTTCGGGCGAAGCCCGGGAGCCGTTCTGGAACCGGTCAGTGTGGGCATGATAGAGGGGCTCGCCAGCAGGCCGCTCGATATGTCGCTGGGCACGAACAAAGTAGCTAAAGTCCTCGGGAGGGAGGCCATGCCTTCGGTAGAAGACTCGCTTCAAAAGCTGAAGGACCTGGGCGAGTCTGGATGGCCAGAGAAGCTTCAGGACGCGATGCGACTCACGGGGGAGGCCTGAACGGCTAGGGACATCGCTTGCGAGCCAGGCGGGTTATGAGAGTGTGCCGATCGCATTCGAGTTTACGCATGAATTTCTTGACTTCGTGATGGGAACCTCTTAACTTTATTAGGTCAATTCAGTATAGTCGCATTTCCTATGGCGCATCCAATTGTTTAGGAGTAGGCCGATATGAAGATCCTTCTGATAAATCCCGCTGTTCGTCCAGATAGCCCCAGGCTGTTGCCTAACGTCGGGCTGGGCTACATTGCCAGTGCCATCAATCGGGCTGGGATGGATCTGGATGTCATCGACATTGATGTGCATCGTTATAGTCCAGAGCAAGTCGAAAAGCTCTTGCGGATTAAGAAGTATGATGCGGTCGGCATTGGCACACTCGTCAGCCAGTATAAATGGTGCAAGTCGATAGCCCATGTCATTAAAGGCGTGCGACCCACGGCTCCCATCATTGTAGGCAACACGCTCGGCACGTCGGTGCCGGAAATCTTACTGTCAAAGACCGATGTTGATATCGCTGTCCTCGGCGAGGGGGACGTCACTATTGTAGATCTCCTTACGACGATCAACAATGGCGAGCCTTTGGAGTCGGTTCCAGGGATCTGTTACAAGGAAAACGGAAAGATTCGGGGGACGCCTTCCCGGGAGGTCATCAGTAACATCGATGAGATTCCATTCCCCAACTGGGATCTCTTTGAGATGGAAGTGTATCTCGAAAAAAGCAAGCACAACATCCCGATCTCTGAGCGGAACCCCATGCCCGTCGACGAAATGGTCGCCATGCCGGTTACAACCGCCAGAGGGTGTCCGTTCAAGTGTACTTTTTGTTACCATGCTTTCCAGGAGAAAAAGTACCGTCACCGTTCTCCTGCCAATATCTGTGCCG
>JACRDG010000062.1 GCA_016218715.1 Desulfomonile tiedjei
GGCTGGGTGTTTTTGTGCGATGTTCGCCAGGCGTTCAGCCATCTCAAAGGCTATGGGCAGTTGGGCTGGCGGCTCTTGTCGTTTCTCTATTACTACCTCAGGTGGGAGTTGCCTGTTGCCAGGAAATGTGACGCGCTCATTGCGGTCAGCGATGAGGTGGCTCGATCTATTCCAGCCTGGTGTGGCGTGAGTGCGGACAAGGTTTACACAGTGTACAACGGGGTGGATGTCGAGGCCTTTGCCCCTGACAGCAGCATGCGAGAGACCCTCAGGAAGCAGTACAGCATCTCTCCAGATGACCGGTTGATTATTTTTCTGAGCCACGTGACCAAACAAAAGGGATTGCACCTGTTGCTCGCATCTTTGCTTGATGTCCTGGCGCAGCACGGCCGGACAAAACTCCTGGTGGCCGGAGAGGGGGATTATCTGAGCGAGGCGAGGGGCCTTGTTGATACCATGGGGCTGCGCAGCCATGTCATTTTTGCCGGGCATGTTCCGCATGAACGGACTGCGGACTACTTGAATGCGTCAGATCTCTACGTGCTTCCGACGCTGAGACAGGAAGGCTTGCCCTTCTCGCTGGTGGAAGCAATGGCCTGTCAAAAGCCGGTCATTGCTTCTCGAATCGGGGGGATTCCCTCGGTCGTCCGGCACGAGATCAACGGGCTGCTGGTGACGCCGGGCGATCCGGACAGTCTATGTCAAGCCATTGTGCGGGTCCTTGCCGACAAGGAACTGGCTGCGAGCCTGTCCCGGAAGGCGCGTGAAACAGTGGTTGCCGGGTATTCTTTGGCGAGCATGGTGCAAGGAACAGTGAAGGTCTTCGAAACCGTTCTCGGCAAAAAGCGGTCTGCTCTCCATTGGAGACAAGAAACCCATGTCTCCCCGTGAGCCGTTCGTCTCTATCTTCATCCCTTCCTATAATGATCAGACCGATCTCTCCGCCTGCCTGGACTCATTGCGACGCTTGCAATATCCCAAACAGAAGTTGGAGCTTGTGGTCTGGGACAACGGCTCGGCCGATGATACCGTCCCCATGGTTGAGCGGCTCTTTAAAGAGATGGCCGAAGAAGGCTGGGCATCGCTACGACTTGTTCAAAATAGGAAGAACGACGGATGCTATCTTCCGTACAACCTGGTGGCGTCCTCGTTGTCTCCCCAGGCCGAGTACGTTCTGGGGCTCGATGCCGATGTCGAGATCGAGCCTGACGCGCTCGCCTATCTTGTTGAAGCCATGGCAGGGGAGCGGGTTGTCGTGGTGGGTGCCCGGTCGGTTGTTTTCAGCAACCCTGCTCAGACCGCGCACGGTGCTGGCTTTGTCAACCGATGGACCGCCAAGTACAGTGAGCGGGACACCTGTGATCCGGTGGAATGCGATTATGTCATCGGTTGTTGTTGGCTCTTCGACAAGCGCATCTTCCAGGACATTGGAGGATTTTCCCCTGACTTTTATGTGAACCATTGGGAGGTAGACTACTGTCTGCGTACCAAGGCCCGCGGTTGGCGAATTATGTATGAGCCCCGGGCCATAGCGAAACACAAGATCCAGTATCCCGCCGTATGCAGCGCCGAGCGCATGTATTACATGTTCCGCAATAAGCTCCTTATGATACAAAGTAATCGATATTTTCCCCATCGAGCACTGGCCACGGCATTATGTTTTGTGCTGTCCTTCGGGAGAATTGTGAGTATCGCAATCCGGGAGCGAAACCTGCACAATGCCATCAAGTCCTGGGATGGCCTCTATGACGGTCTGCGAGGCATGAAGGGGGCACTCCCAGAGGGTTCTGAAAAGGTGGACTCAGCATAAACAGGCTAATGGGAGATGAGTAGGCTGCGGATACTATATTCTAGCTCGGCATAGGAGCTTGGCCAAACCTTGGGGCTGCGTCAGGACGTGGGGCGAGGAACGCTATGAATCTCAGATTGCGCTATTGGCTGAAGAATTTGGCGATCAAGACGGGCAGCATCAAGGTCTTGCGAAAGGCGCGGGACACGATTGCTCCTCCGGTTCAGGTGGATTACCGATTACTGGAGCAAACCGGCGAGGTCCCGTTTCCGACGTCGGCCACGATTGAGCCTACCTTGGCGTGCAATCTGGAATGCACGATGTGTTTTCAGAATGACTATCGTGCGCGCGGGATTGCGAAGGAATTGGGCACCGACGTGCTCATTCACGTCCTGAAGAGTCTGCCGAGAGCGATCCGGTTCGTCTATTTTGTGGGCGGCGAAGTGTTCCTTCGCAAAGGCTTCACGCGTGTACTTGAAGCGGCCGACGCGCGAGGGATCGAGACATTTGTGACGACGAATGGGACCAGGATCGGCAACGAGGATTGGGGCGTCTTGGGGCGCCTGCGACACATGACCGGCATTGGGTTTTCGCTGGACGGGATAGGACCTGTGCACGACGCGGTCCGCGGCGCGGGCACCTACGAAACGATCGTGGGCAATATTCGGCGAGCGCTGGCCGTACAGCGCACCTATGTGAGTTTTGTGATGATGGAATCGAATGTCGGCCAAATGCCGGAGTTTGCAAGGACGGTCGCCGGTCTCGGTGTCAGGGAAATCGGGTTCCAGCACGAGATTTACTGCCTGCCAGAGGACCTTCGCGAGTCTCGTCGTCGCCTCGGATGGTCTGGACAGGACGAGATCATGGTGACGGTCAAGGACCAAGACTGGGCACCGGAGTCTCGGCAACAGCTTGCGGCCAGTCTGTCGGCGATGCCGTCGCTGGAACGGGAATTCGGATTTGTGGCCGCCTATGAGCCGCCGCTGCCGCCTGACACCATGTCGTCGTTCTACGACGGCACCATCCGCTCGACGACGCGCCTATTTTGTCGTGAGCTCACCAACCTGTTTTTAGATCCTGCCGGGAACGTCCTCCATTGCGGATTCTTGCGAAAAAAATTCGGCAACGTGTTGGAGCAGCCGGTTGAGGCCATCTGGAACAGCCAGCCGATGCGGGAATTCAGAAAAACGCTGCTCGACGGCAATTTACTGCCGGTCTGTCGCCGCTGTTGCAAGTTAAGCATATGGCCGGATGGAGGGGCACCGTCGCTCCCATTACAAGAAACGGTCGCCTCCGCGACCACGCTCGTGATGCCCGACCGAGTCGAGAAGTCTGGTGTGCGCATTGACGGTGCTCCAGAGAGCCAAGAGCCTGCGCTTAGGAATTGAACATGATCACGGTGCTCCATCTTGCAGGATCGGGCGGATGGGCAGGCGGGGAGACCTACCTGCTCCTCTTGGCCAGGAATTTGGATCGCAAGCGGTTTCGACTGATTGTAGCTTCGCCCGAACCAGGTGCACTTGTGGAGAATCTCAGGGCCGAGGGCATTGAGACGTATGTCCTGGATATGGACCCGCTGGGAAGCCCTGTTCCTCTTCTTCGCCTCCGCAATTTCCTACGGGAAAAACGGGCTGACATTGTCCAGTCTCACGGCGCACGGGGAAATGTCTACGCCCGAATCACCGGGCGGTTGGCCCGGACTCCCGTAGTCATCTCGACGGTGCACAATTCGCTCTATGATTATCCGGTCGGTCGCCTGAGAAAATCGTTCTATCTCGCCTTGGATCGTGTCACCGCTCCGCTCGCCCATTGCATCCTCTGTGTCGCAGAGTCGCACCGCCAAGAGTTGATCGGCCGCTATCGTCTTCCGCCGGAAAAAGTGGTGACGATCCCGAACGGCGTTGATCTCGGGCGGTTTCGCGCGGCGGAATCCGGGGAACAGGTCCGGAAAGAATTGGGCATCCCCGACGACGCGCCTGTGATCGGCGTTGTCGGGAGGGTGACGCATCAGAAAGGGCATTGTTATCTGCTTCGCGCGTTGCCGATGCTTGCCTGTGACCATCCCGCTCTGTGCTGCCTTGTCGTCGGAGACGGAGAACTACGCGAAGAACTCGCCGGCCTGGCGGCGCGGTTGGGGGTGCTGGATCGGTGCCTTTTCCTGGGGGTGCGACGGGATATCCCTGCGGTCCTGTCGGCGCTGGATGTTCTCGTCGTTCCGTCCCTCTCCGAAGGGATGCCGTATGTTGTGCTGGAAGGAATGGCCATGGCGAAGCCGGTCGTGGCCTCCTCGGTGAACGGCATCCCGGAGGTGGTTGAGGATCGTGTGACAGGACGCCTGGTGCCGCGGCAAGACTCCGTGGCGCTCGCCGAGGCGATCGGGGAACTCTTAGCCGACCCCAAATCAGCCGCAGTGATGGGGCGAGCGGCCAGAAGGAGAGTCGAGGAAAGTTTCTCCTCCGAGCAATGGATCGCGCGTTTGGAAGCGCTCTATAACGACCTGGCAGGTCGCGGGAGGACATCCATTGAAGTCATGGCCCGCAAGAATTGTCCGGTCGCGAGGCCGTAAAGATGCCGTGGAGAACAAGGACGTCCGTAAAGTTCTGGGGGGTCGTGGTGGTGCTCTGCTTTGTTGCGGCATTGACGGCCGTGGGCTTGAGCCGGTTCATCGCGTCTTTTTATTCGTATGTTGACCGCACCTACGCACCGTTTGATACGGAGTGGGAAGAGTATGAACGAAGCAAGAAACCAGGCCGGTGAGCGAGGACTGAAGCATGTGTGGAATCTGCGGGTTCAGCGGGTTTCGGGACGACGAGCGGTTGTCCCGCATGGTCGGAAGCCTGGTCCATCGCGGGCCGGATGACGAAGGCCGGCACGTGGAA
>JACRDG010000006.1 GCA_016218715.1 Desulfomonile tiedjei
AATCATGGGCGAAACGGGCGTCGGCAAGGAAGTGATCGCTCACGAGATCTTTCGGCAAAGTCACCACGGTAAAGAGGTTTTCTTGCAGATGGATCTGCTGGAAAATCAACGAGACTTGCCGCTGTTCAAGAACCGTCTCAAGGAAGATCCTCCCGGAGACTCGGATCCCGCGGACGCCCAGATGGAACTGTTCTTCGGAGTCGAGGAGCCTGATTCCAGGGGGGGCACGAAAGAGACACCAGGATATTTCGAACTGGCCGACGGGGGGACCCTGCTGGTGCGTGGCGTCGATAGGTTGGCCCCTCGCGTCCAAATGGAATTGCTGGAAGCGGTAACGACCGAAAGCTTTCGAAGGCGTGGGGGGTTGATGCTCAGGAAGGCCAAGGTCCGACTCATAGCGACCACGAGACTGGACTCATCGGCGGTCGCCCTGGAAACCCTTCCGCTGCTTTTTGCCCTGCAGAAATTCGCCATTACCATTCCTCCCTTGCGCAAGAGACTGCGAGAGATCCCTTCCCTCGCGAAGCACTATATGGACCGATACTCTCGGCAACTGCAAAGAACTGTCCGCGTGATACCGGATGAGAGCATGAAAGTCCTGGTCAGCTATCCCTGGCCGGGAAACGACTTCGAACTGGCAAACACCATGAAACGCGCGGTCCTGGTCGCTCAAGGGACGGAGCTTAAACCGCGTGATGTTTCTCTGGATCTGGGACGAGCGGAAGGCCATAATCGGTACAATTTGATGAAATTCAGCCTGGTCCGGGGCTTGTTGTCCAGTCCGCTTTTCCCCGTGGCCCTGCAAGCCGGCATGCTGGCGTTGTTCCTCATGTTCGTCGTCGGCCTATTCTACGGCCCTCCTGAGACGAGGCAGAACCCGTCCGCTCTACTCGGCTGGACCTTGGCCTGGCCGCTGTTCATCATCACCGCGTTTGTCGTTGCAAGGTTCTGGTGTGCGGTCTGCCCAATTCGAACGATCGCGGAACTCTGCACGAAAATTCTGGCATTAGAAAGGCCGCTTCCTCGGTTCGTTCGCGATCGCGGGGATTTCATTATCGCTGCCTCGGTTGTTTTCATCCTCTGGGTGGAAGCCGTCACCTCCATGAGGGACACTCCCTATCATTTAGGTCTGTTGCTCGTGTCTCTGGTGTTGTCGGCGGTTGTGGTCAGCGTCATGTACGAGAGGAACGCTTGGTGCGGGTACTTGTGCGGCCTCGGCGGGATTGCCGGGACCTTTGCCAAGTCCTCAATCCTCGAGCTGAGGATGGACAGGAATGTCTGCAGTTCACAATGCACGTCCAATGCATGCTACTCGGGAACGACTTTGGAACCCGGATGCTTGACCGGCAAGGCAGGTCCGAGGCTGCGCAGCAACCGCTCCTGCATTCTCTGCGGAAGTTGCGTCAAGAACTGCCCCCACGGTGCGGTGAACGTGAACCTGAGATTGCCCGGGGCCGAAATCTGGGAGCCGCCCCCCGTGAGTACAGGAACGGCATTCCTTGTGCTGGCCATGATAGGCGGTCTCATGGGGGAGATGATGGCAGGACACGCCCTGTTCGACGAAGTGAAACGAACCATGGGCGTACCGGAAAAGGTCTTCCTCACGGGCGTCTTTCTTGCCGCGGTCCTGGCAGTGAACCTGACAGGTCTGGGTGCTTCGACGATATCGGGCATGGTGTGCCGGGAGAGTACCATGGAGAATTTCCGGAGATTCTCCATAGGGTTTCTTCCCCTGGCGCTCATGGGGTTCCTGGCTTTTCACTCGTACTACCTTGTCTCCCTTGGCGGGCATCTTCTAGAGTTGGTGGGTGGAATCTCGCCAGTGGAGATGGTCTTGTCTCCAGACTTCCCCGTACTGCCTCGCGTCACTGAGTTAATTCAACAGTCTTTGATCGGATTCGGGATGCTGTGGAGCGCTGTCTGCCTCTTCAAGATTGCGCGCCAAGTGGCTTTCCGGAACGCGGGCCGGTGGACAGGATGCTTTCCCCACCTTTGCGTAATGTGCCTGTCCGGACTGGTTCTTCTTAAATGTATAACGGGTGCTCAGTGAGGCAAAAGGATTCGACGCCCTTCCCTCCCACGGCTCCAACACTGTTTGCCGTCACGCTCCCGTGAACGATCACTGCTTGATACCAATTCGCTTTTAAACAAGTAATGTTCGAGAGAGCGCCAAAGGCTTTTCCTGGGAGATCTCCCCTGCTACGAACGGCAGGCACTGCCTGACTGCGCTCCGGAGACCTCCCAGGAGCGCCCATCGGCAGTACCATTTTTTGAATCGCGAGTTTGTATGAGGTGCTGGGGGCAAGGCAGAGCTTGTCGATCATGGTTCCGAGGCACTGAAGAAACGGAGATCCGATAGAGAAATGGTCCTGCTCGACGCCATGATGCCGGGAATGAATGGTTTCACGGTGGCAGAGCGCATCCGCAATGGCTCCGATGTTTCTAATGTGCCTATTATTATGGTGACCGTTCTTTCGAGCCCCGAGGATCGCCGCCGTGCCTTCGAGGCCGGGGTCAACGACTTCGTCGGCAAGCCCATCGACCGATGGGACCTCAAAGCCCGCATGGAATCTCTCTTCAAGTTGCAGGAAGGTCAGGCCGAGACTGGAGCGTGACATCGCCGAGGCACGAGCCCTCTGAGCCGGCCCCGCGTGATCCCAAGGCTACGAAAGGCCCGAAAACCCGATCGCCTCGGTGTCAGCATGCACCGGTGGGCTCCCGCTGAAAGACTACGAATTGTTGTTGCCCTGCCAGGAGTGCCGGCGCGTCCAAATTCACGTGACGGCGGGCGTGGCAAGGAGAACGGGGCACCGACCGGAAGACCTGCGCGGATAGGTGCTGACACCGTGCAAGTCGCGTCTTCCCGAGAGGCATTCGCCTGCTGCAGTTCTTCTTCTGCTTGACATGGCCGACCTCATCGGCCACTTTGAAGAAAGAGTTGAGCCGGGTGCTTCGAGGAAAGACCAGTGGCCACACAGAGGCGGGCATGGCACTACGGATGACGGTGGACCCGGACTTCTGACCACTATGTTCCCAGCTCGGAACAGTCGCATTCGCCGGGAGGGACGTTGCGATGACGATGCCGATGGAAAGAGACGGCCAAACCTATGCTCCTCTTGAGGCACAAGATCTGGACCGTGTCGCGAAGGTGGTAGCCCAAAGCTTTACGGACGGTTCGGAACCCGCTGCTCTCGCATTGGGAGTTACGGCCGGGGACTTCAAGCTATTCCTGAACGCACTCCTCCCCAAGTTCCTCAGTGAAGGGCTGTCGATTGTCGCTCGGGATTCCCGCACCGGTGAGATTTGCGGCGCCCAACTGAACGATGAGATGACGTTCGACCTGCCGGTCGATCCGAGTCCGTTTGTGTGGACAGGTCCTCTGCTGGCCCTCGCCAATGAACTGTATCGGCAGTATTTTCAACAAAGACCCTGTGAACCCCACCACTGCGTACACGTCTTCATGATCGGCGTGTCGAGGTCCTCCCGTGGAAAGGGTATCTCACATCAGCTCGTCGATCTGTCCCTGAAGACCGCACGTGCCCGGGGTTACCGCCGGGCTGTAGTCGAAGCCTCGGGACTCGTGTCTCAGCACGTCCTGCGGAAAGCCGGGTTCACCGCCCGCGTAGAAATTCTCTATGCGACCTTCGAATTTGAAGGCACGCGGCCCTTTGAGCACACCGGAGGGCATCCCAGCATCATGTTAATGGACCGGGATCTTTGACCTTAACCGCTCATCGGCATCCGTCAACCGGTTATTGTGTCTTCGGATTTCAGATTTCCCGGCTCATTTGTCCAGCTTCACCTCCACTGCAACAGGCCGCGCCACAGAGTTGAAGACCGGCGAGTACTTCTGGGCGATTTGGATCAGTTCTTCTTTCTGTTCCTCAGAAATATCCGCATCGATTTTGAAATACACGCGGATATTTTCGTATCCCACTTTGACGTCGGGAGACAAACCAAGAAAACCCCGGAGGTCCAGATCACCTTCGAGTCTGGATTCCACCCCTCGTATGCTTATCCCTCGTGCAGCCGCGTGGTAGGCGATGGAGCTGGTCATGCATCCCGCCAAAGCAGTGAGCAGGTACTCCACCGGGTTGGGGCCTTCATCCAGCCCAAGCAGGACCGGATGCTCGCCGGCCTCCAACTCGAACGCGGTCCCGTGTCGGTGATCTTCCCCAGCACCGTAGAAGTCGACAACGGTTGTGCGGTTATGTCCGCCATCGATCCATTTGTTCGTGGCGCGAAACCGAAACTTTGCGATGGAGGGACTCTCCTTGATAGCGTCTATGGTCGCAAACAACCGGTCAACGTCCACTCCGTTTACCATATTTTGTTTCACCGCTGCTTGTGTCTCCATCTTTTATTCCTCCAAGTTTGAGGTGCTCTTCGGCATGACGAACACCTCATAATCACGAAAACAGCCACACGGCATAGCCAACTACCTATTGAGTGAGTGCGGGAGGGCCTCACCTCTCTCTGAACAGTTGCCGGCTGTTCTCTCGCGTTACGATAGTACCCGCAAGATGAGGAGTCAACGCGGTCACAAAATATCAAGGTTCATAGTGGCGTTCTTCCATGACGGCGGCTTTAGAAACGATGGCGCTCCACCGCGTCCGGGGCCAGCAAATCCGGCTTCTCGACTCTTGTGGGCCCCTCGAGGGTTCTGTGTGGTCCCCTCGGCCCACATCCGCATGAATCCTATGCACTGACCGAACGACCGATTGCGTGACCGGTTCGATTTCATTGAGATTGACGTGATTTCCGCAACGGGCTTATAATGTAATTACAGTACCGCAGAAAGGATGATTCGATGAGGACTCGTTTAGTCCGTATCGGAAATTCACGAGGTGTCCGGCTGCCCAAGGCGCTCATTGCAGAAGCAGGTTTGAGCGATGAGGTGGAACTGCACGTACGCGACGGTGCTATCATCCTCGAACGTGCGACCGCCCCGAGGTCAGGCTGGGCCGAGGCAGCTGAAGAGATGAGCCGCCGCGATGAGGATCGCCTACTCGACCCCCCTGCTTCCACTCACTTTGATGAGGAGGAATGGGAGTGGTGATGCCTGACGACGTCCGCCGTGGCGATGTCTTCCTGGTCAGCCTCGACCCGACTCGTGGGGACGAAATCCGAAAAACGCGTCCCTGTGTCATCATTTCGCCTGACGAACTCAACGCCCATCTGCGAACGTTCATTGTGGCGCCCCTGACGACGGGAGGCCATCCCTATCCATTCCGCGTATCCTGCAAGTTCGATGGCCGTGTGGGTCACGTGGTCCTTGACCAAATTCGCACCGTCGACCGCGAGCGCCTGGTGCGTCGCATGGGAAGCCTCTCGACATCCACGGTGCAGCGTGTACTGGTGATATTGCAGGAAATGTTCGCTCCGTGATGAGGCGCTGCTACCGCGCACGCCGGCCAACATCAGTCCTATGAGTCAGCATGCGCCAAGGGCAGACCCGACCAAACTGAACCAAAGCATTATCATAACCAAACAGTAACCCAGGTAGAGTAATCCCAGGCTGAATGCCGAGAGGCCCCTTCTCAGAAAGTGGGAGCCTGGGAAGCCATCCGGGTTCCTCGACGGGAAGAGGAGCAGATTGGGAGCCACAGCAAGTAGCGAATACAGGATAATAGCGAGAGGCACGCTGAACGAACTTACACACACCGTGGCAATAAGCGCACAACAAAATTCGCATACTGCCACCACACTCAGTCTTGCGACTGTCGGTCTTACCGTGCGTTTGATAATTAGGGCAAGGAGCAGCCATTTGGTAACAGCGGCGGGAATTGCCGCTGCAAAATACGGGATAATTAGCATGAAAAATAATAAGCGTAGCTGTTCTTCTGGAGTTGGATCACCCAGGATATAGTACGCGTGAACAAGAGAGTGGGACGCCGGTATGGCAATACCAATGAGACCCAGCGAAAAGATTTCCTTCACCAGGAGACCCCCCTTTCAGTTGTCCATCGCCTGTCGCGGTGAGTGGACAAGGGAAGCAGCTATAAAACCGTCTACTGTCAAAGAAGAAGGGTCACCGGCTCATTTCTCAGCCTCGGTCGGCTTCTTCATCAGTGACGCGAAGAGGAGGTCGAACTCCTCCGCGGTGGAATCCCAGCTCACTCCGGATCTCATGAGGAATTCATGCCCTGCCCTCCCCATCCTGCTTCGCAGATCCGCGTCGTTCACGAGCGGCCTCAGGCATTGGCGCAACCCCTCGATGTCGCCGGGTTCGAAGAGCAGAGCGGTTTCACCTTCCCTGACCATGTCCGGCACGCCGCCGATTCGGGTCACGATCACCGGGAGCCCCGAAGCCATGGCCTCGTTCACCACGTTGGGCCGACCTTCCATGTAGCTGGGAAGACAGAGGATGTCGGATGAGCGCATGAGCCGCGCGACCTCGACGGGCGGAACGATCCCCTTCCACTCCACCCTTTCCGTGAGCCCCAAACTCTCGGCCATGGCCTTCAATCTCGCCGCGTTGGGGCCGTCGCCGACCACCGTCAGGCGCACTTGCTTGAAAGCCGCGTCGGCCAGAGCATCCAGGAGGTCGTGAAGTCCTTTGCGATCGATGAGACTCCCGACGAACAAGACCCGCACGTCTTCCCGAGGTTCCTGCTGGAGCGAAGAAGGATGGAACATGTCGGTATCCACGCCGAACCGCGGGAGGTGGCACTTTTCTTCCGGGACACCCAGCTCGCGGATGATCCTCAGCAATTCGCCGCTCACCGGCGCTACGATCCCGGCACGCCGAGTCACCCATCTGGTGAGGACACGCCACACCCATCGGTCCCGGGCGAGGTACCCGTCGTCCCCTCGGAACGTTACGACCAGCGGCTTCCCGGTAAGTCGGTTGACCAGCGCGCCCACGATCCCCGCGCCCAGCCAGTTTGCATAGATCAGGTCGCAGCCTCTGACCTCGATCAGCGATACGATCAGAAAGGAGAGCATCATTGGAAGAACCTGGAGCCGGGCGAGAGAGCTTTCCGCCATGTTCTCCGGAATGCCGCCACCGCCGGTCGTGAGCCGTTCAAGGGATCGCGGCCAGAAATACCCGAACCGGACCGTCTCGATCCCGTCAAGCTCGCGACGTCCGTGGAAAGTCCCGTTGGTGGGAGCGACCACTTTGACCCCGTACCCCCTCCGTTTGACCGCAGCGAGGAGCTTGGCAATGAAGATCCCTGAAGGATCGTCCGCGTCGGAAGGATAGGATGTGGTGAGGACCAGGATCTTCGGTCGCGCGGACGCGCGCTTCGCGCGATAGATGACACCGAACTTCCTGGTATTTCGCTCGTTGTTCACTGATGGAACTCCTGCGGTCATCAGAATGCGAGGCGCTCAGTCGAGGTGCTCCCACGTAACCGCGACGCGATCGCCGATCCTTATTCCCAGTATAGCCGAAGCATCCCCGCGGTTCACGGCTATTTCGAGTAGTCCGAAGCTGTTGAGCAACGCGAGCGGCGTACCCTCCGGGACCTCCTGGAAGTATCGCTTGATGCCGGGAAGCCGCACGTCCCCGCAAACAATCTCCTGCACCGACCGATCGAGCATGTTGGCCTCGACGTTGGTGGAGAGGTTCCCGAAGCGGTCACTGTAGATCACTTCCCCTTGAAGGCCTTCTGTGGTTCGGAGCACCGCGGGTATCGCGAGCCGGACCGGATCGTCCACCAGGGGGCCTACGAGATGAATCGGTGTTCCGAGCGACAAATGCGCGGCCACCGCAGCGAAGATATCTCGGCCGTGAAAGGAGGGATGAACTTCAGGCAGCATGAATTCGGGATTGCGGATCTCGCGGACCTCCACCTTCGCTGCCGGCGACATCACCAGGGAAACCAGCCCGTTGTCCGGTCCGACATAGATTCGCCCCTCCGCGCTGACCGCGATGCAGCGCCTATTGCTCCCGACTCCAGGGTCCACCACGGCCACATGGATCGTCCCGATCGGAAAGTACCGGGCGATTCCTTTCAAGACCAGAGCACCTTCCAGGACCGCAAAAGGCCGAATGTCGTGGGTTACGTCGATGAGGCGGGCACTTGGGTTGATACCGAGTATGACCCCTTTCATCTGGGCCACGAATCCGTCGCGGGTCCCGAAGTCCGTCGTTAGGGTAATGTCCACCGAAACAGCAAGCCTCCTCAGAACAAGGATCGGTTTAGTATACCCCAGGCACAGGCCCAACTCACCTCCGTTTTCTCTTGGGGAGTTCCAGTTCGTGGTGCATAAGGAGAGATCGGCCGGTTAGGGCAATTGTGGCAATCCCTTTCTTGTCCGGGCGTACTGTGATAAATTGATAACATATGTGTCGTCCGGTCGTATTCCCTCCATGATCCAGGTAACGAGCCGTCACAGGCGGATAAGTTAATGATCCGTGCATACATTCGCGAGGTCAGAGAATCCTTTTCATCACTGCTGTTTCCGCCTGTGTGCAGCTTCTGTGATGCCCTTGGCACGGAAGAACCGTTCGATCTGTGCCGGTCGTGCCAGTGCGCGCTCAAATGGGTTTCGCCGCCCTTTTGCGAGCACTGTGGTCGGCCGCTGGTGGGGTTGTCATCGGACGGGATCAACTATTGCGGACGCTGCCTGTCGGCCCCTCCCCCATACACCAGGGCGCGCTACGCGGTCTTCTATGAAGGGGGGCTCCGAGACGGTCTATTGCGATTCAAGTATCACGCAGCATTGCACGTTGGCGGCACCCTCTCGGCCCTCCTGATCGAGGCGTTCGAGAAATACTGGCGCCCTGAGGACTTCCACCTGATCCTTCCCGTTCCGGTCCATCGCAAGCGGTTGGTGCAAAGAGGTTTCAATCAGGCCCTGCTTCTCGCGAGAAAACTGTCTCGGGTCTCAGGTATTCCGGTAGCTCCGAGGACGCTGGTGAAGATCCGAGACACTCGGCCACAGGTCGGGCTCACCCTCAAGGAGCGCAAAATCAATCTCAGTAAGTCCTTCGGGATAGCCTGCGCTCAGGACGTTCGGGACCGGTCGATACTCCTCGTGGACGATGTGGCGACAACCGGAACGACGCTGGCTGAGGCGTCGAAAACCATCCTTGACGCGGGTGCGCAATCGGTTCAAGCACTGGCACTCGCGCTGAGGGCGGACGGTGCCGGAAGCTCACAGCCGTCGCACGTGCCGGAGACATCGGCATGATGGCTCTCGGACAATGCTCAACGTGATAGGGCTGGAGGCAAGTTCTGCGTCCGCCTCTCGGTTCTTCATACACACAGGAGGCTCAAATGGCTCTAATGACACCGGAACAATTCGAGGCAAGTCTCGCAGAGAGGAAACCAAGGGTCTTCATGAATGGGAAGCGCGTGGAGAGCGTGCTGGAGAACCCGAATACCCGAACCGTGGTGGAAGCCAACAAAGCCAGCTACGAGTGGGCACTCGATCCGCGGTACCGGGATATCATGACGTCCTACTCCCCTCTCATCGGCGAGACGGTCAACCGCTACACCTATGTGAGCGCAAGCAAAGAGGATCTTGAGGCAAAAGCCAAAGCGGGAACTTTTACGGCCGAAATGTTGGGCACATGCATCTACCGCTGCGTGGGGTACGATGCGTTCCATGCACTGGCAGCCACCACATGGGAAATGGACCAAAAACTTGGGACCCTCTATCACGGCAGATTCCTCGAATACCTGAAGATGGTCCAGAAGAACGATCTCTCGGTGGCCGGCGCGCTCACGGAACCGAGAGGGAGCCGCAAGAAGAGGACCCTGGAATGGTCGGACCCTTTCCTTTCGCTGAAGGTGACGGAACGCAGACCGGACGGCATCGTGGTCAGGGGGGCCAAAATCAATATCAGCGGCGCTTTTGCCAGCCACGAACTTGTCGTCCTGCCTCAGTCTTCCCACGCGGAAGGGGAGGAGGACTACGCGGTCGCGTTTGCCGTGCCGACTGACGCGGAAGGGATCACCTACATCTGCCAGTACTCGCCCTACTCCGCCGAGCGCGATCAGGCGGACGACCTCTACGAACTGGGCAACCCGCGTTTCGGCCAGCGGGAGACATCTATGGTCGTCTTCGACAACGTGTTCGTTCCGTGGGAACGAGTCTTCCACTGTGGTGAATACCCGTATTCCGGGAAGATCGTCACCCGGTTTGCCAGGACCCATCGCATGACCTGCGGAGGTACCTGCAAGGTCGGGTTCATGAACCAGATCATCGGCGCGTGCAAGCTCGTTCAGGAGTACAAGGGCCTGGAAAAGGTGCAACACATCAACGACCAGATCACGGAGATGGTGGTCCTGCGAGAGACCGGCCGCGCGTGCGGGATGGCCGCAGCGCGTCTCGGGACAGAGGAGCCTCCCGGGTCCGGCGTCTTCTTGCCGGACGAAGTCATGGGGAATGTTGCGAAGCTCAATATCTGCAATTCTTTCTGGCGCACTATGGCCCTGGCCGGAGATATCGGCGGCGGTCTCGTGGTGACCCTCCCGTCTCTCAAAGAGCTGAAAAACCCAGAGACTCAGGCATATGTGGAAGAATTTTACAGCTTCGGCTCGGACGAGCCTACAGAGAATATCCTGAAGGTGCATAAGCTCCTCCAGCACTGGACCGCAGGGCAACACGGGGTCGGAACCTGGCACGGAGCCGGTCCGGTGGCGGCGCAAAGGATCATGCTCCAGAGAGTGGTGAAGTTCGACCACGAAAAGGAACTGGTGAAGCGAACGCTCAATATCAAAGACAAGGATTCTTAGCGCCCTCAGATTCCGGCAAGAGGCTTCACACACAAACCGGCAAGGTGCCTCGCTGTTCCAGTAGGGCAGTCATCTTGCCGGTCACGTGGCTCCCTTTCCGCGCTTCGAGGCCTATTTCACCGAGGGATCGCGTCCCGCAAGACGCGTAAAACCGTACACAGCTTCCAGCGCCTGCTGCGGGCTCACCTGAGCGCCGTACGCGGATATGGGATACCTGATCCCTCTCTTGTACAACGTCTCGAGATTCGTGACGATGCGGGAGCACTCCTCCGCTGGCAATCCGATCGCCAGCTCATCGTCCGCGGCATGGCCGAAACGCCTCTCACCGTAACAGGGAATTGACAGGGCAGGCACTCGGTCCACAAAACACCGTCCGATCACGTCTGAACACGAGCTTTCGCCGACCGAGTAGAAGACCATCCGTTCGTACCGGTCGAACTGGATCGCATTGATCAGCAGCGACATCTGCGCGGGATTGGCGTACAGCAGAACTATGTCCGGTATAAATGGATCGTACGCGAGCGGAGCGAGCAACACCGCCTCGTACTTCCCGCAAGGAATCCGCTGCATTATGGCTTCACACGCGGCCGCGTCTTCCTTCTTCTCCAGCCAGACGGTGCTCCTCATCGTGCCGTCGGTGACGAACTCGGGAAGCTCCGCAAGCCCGATCACTGAGGCACAGCCCGGGGTTGCGAGCTCATCCGCGGTAGCTCCCACCGTCCAGTCGAATGTCCGCACGATCGTGATCAACTGGCAGAGTGACAGCTTTTCCGGCGGCCGCCTGACCCACGGGTTCCCATCTAGTTCGGACCGGTTTTCGAGCATCTTCAGGCCGACCGGGAACGTCTTGAGCCTCAGGAGTCGCTCCATGTTTCTCGTCCAGACGGACCACTTCATCTCTTCGGGTTTCATTTCATCTCCTCAACGCGGCTCCGATGCGGCGTTCGATCCGCTTTCGAAGCAATAGCTCACTTCATCCGCTCCACAAGAAAACGACCGCTCAGGATGGCCTGGATCAGATCCTTCTCGTCTCGCAGGGTATCCTCAAAGCGGGTAACGCAGGTGCCCACCGACGCGGCTTTGTGAGCGTCACTGCCACCGAACTTGATTAGCCCCAAGGCTTCAGCAGCCTGTTCGGCGAGTGCGCTCTCCTCGTCCGTCACCATGCCGTTGCAGACCTCGAGGCCATGCACGTGCGAAAAGGTCGGATTATCAAGTGATTGCTTCAGATCCGTTTGAAACGTACCGAAGCCGAACAGCAAAAAGCCGCGGAAGGGGTGTGCGGCAATGGCGATTCCGCCGGCAGAATCCACCTTTTGTTTCAGGACTGCTGGATTCCACAACTCGCCGCCGGGCTCTTCCTCCATACCAAATACCAGGATATCTCCACCTGTAGTGGTGACTTCCATCCCGCGGAAGACTGCAAGCCCGTATCGCTGACTCAGTTCCTCAGCCTCTTCCCGCGACCAGATGCGGTTGTGCTCGGTTATGCACACACCGTCCAGATTCTCCGCAATGACAGCGAGCATCAGCTCGTCGGGAGACATGACGCTGCATGAAGAATACGCTGTGGTATGAATGTGTAGATCAAGGTTCATCGGGACTGCTCCGCTGCCTAACGAAATCGGAGATAGCCGGCAAGGTCCGGGTAGCGGCCGCAGAAGTCTTCCAGCAAGACCTTGGCGTCGAGGTTCGGTTCCTGCTCGCGTGCAGCGGTCAGATCCCGAGCGAATTCCGCCCGAGCGAGGGCACGACAGCAGTCGACCATGAGGATGGCCATATGACGGCACCCTGCCCGGCCCAGTTCTTTCTTAATCCTCGAATCCAGGTCGGGGCCCAGTTTCCATCCTTCGGCTTTGACAAAGACCTCTTCTGCCAGCGGGCACCGTTTGGTGGTGAAGCGTTTCATACGCGCCTGGACCGCCTCGATGGTGAGAGTCGACCAATTCACCGCGATTTCGCATTCCATCGCATAGAGTTCGTCCTCCAGGACGCCGCTCACGACGCGACGTTCCTCACCCTGCTTTTGGACGCCAACGGACTTCATCCGCGAATAAGTCAGCATCGATACCTCCTTCCTGGGAGCGTATTGGTGTATTACGTATCGAGGCCTGCAAACGCTACGCAACTGTCCTTGAGCCTCGGGTTTTGCGCCATGAGCTTCACGGCATCGTCGCCCGTCACGCGGTCGTTCAGATACACCTTGGGTCCGTCCCGGTGGTATTGAATCTCGGTGCTTGCGACTTCCATGGCCTGTTTCAATTGAGGGACGGTCAGAGCGTTGATGAGCATTTCCATTGCTTCCATCACGAGATCCGCGACGCGATCCGACCCGTCGCTGCCTCCGACGACCCCGCGAACGATTTTTGTCATGCCTTGTCCGACCCGTACGCCGACAAGGTTCGCCATCGCGTTGGACAGATCAGGCACCAGCCCGACAACGTCGCGCTTGACGTCAATGCCTGCTCGTTTGATGTCGAGTGCCGGCAACTGGATCTCGAGTCCCAGTTCCGCCGCGAAGAGGTTGTCGTCGTACCTCGCGGTCACGCGCCACAAGCCCTGACCGAGCGGCTCGACGGTTACAAGGCTGTTCATTTGAAAATCAAGAATCAAGACGACCTCACTTTCATGGTTACGAGCTGATAAGCAGGACGAACTGCTTCAGAGTTGGAATCCAGAGCGAATGCCTGGTAGACGAGGGGTCTCCGCTCATCGGGGAATCGAAGATCTTGGCAGTTCGATCCTATATTCAATCGAAATCCGACCCATTCCCCGTGCCGACCGGTTTCCCGAAGATGCGGTACCTCTTGTACACTCGCGCACCAAGGTCAATCTGAAACTGGATTATGTCATGATTGTCTTCGAGATTCCACCCCAGTTCCAGATATTCGTATTGGGTCTTCTGCATGTGGAGCCGATTCAGCCAGTCGAAGGCTACCAGAGGCAGACCGAGTTGGCGGTGGGTCGGCTTGAATCCGAACAACAGTCCCCGCAATCCTTTTATCTCGTTGCGGTACAGGAGCGATGCCTTGAGCATTCCCAAAATGCCCAATTTGCCGTTCAAGCGCTTGAGAACCGGGTTGATGTCCGGGACAATCACGCAGAATCCCACCGGCTCTTCCGAATAATATACGAAGAACAGGAGATCCGGATCGATGATCCGGACCAGGTTTTCGCCCATCTCCACGAGTTCGTCTGCAGACATGGGGACGAACCCCCAGTTTCGGCTCCAGGCTGCCTCGTACAAATCCTTCATCAGGGCTATTTCTGCACGAAAGTCTTTTATGTTGGCATTGCGGATGCGGACATTCTCTTTTTCCACAATGCGCTGCGCGGTCCGGTTCAGCATCACCCGCATCTCGGCACCCGTGGCTCTGGTCACGACCATTGCCAGGAGGTCTTTCTCCTTGTAGAAGCCGTACGTTTCTGCGAGGGAAACGTAGTACGGCGGATTGTAGGTCATCATGAACGTGGGGGGGCGCTCGAAGCCTTGAATGAGCATCCCGACCTCGTAGTTTGTCGAGGGATTGAGTGGCCCGCGGAGAAACGTCATCCCTTGAGCCCCGACCCATTCCTCTACGGCTGAGAAGAGAGCTGCGGCTGCCTCATGGTCGTTGTCGCATTCAAAGAAACCCCAGGCACCCGACTTCTCACGGTGGTATTGGTTGTAATTGTCGTCGACGATCCCGGCTATGCGGCCGACCGTCTGGGAGCCGCGTTTGGCAAGAAAGAGGGCTCGCTTCGAGAACTTCCAGAACGGATGCTTTGCCGGATCTAGGAGCCGACGGACGAACTTCTTTATAGGAGGCACCCAGTTCGGGTCACCGGAGTATATTCTCCAAGGCAGGTCAACGAACTCGTTCCAACCGCGGCGGTCCGAGACGTTAACAATTTCAACTCCCTGCATCAGCCCTCTCCCATTCCCCGGCTGAAACGATTCTGCAACGACGCCCACGATCCTTGCAGGGGAATCTCGAAGACAACGGTCCTCCACGGCGAGCGCTCATCGCGCAGGCGTGAGCGTGTATGGAGACCTGAATACTTCGTATACTCGACCGACCATATTCGGGTCAAACGGCACCGCGTGTCAATGCAAAGATGCTGACCTCGTGGTCAGGGAACCCTTCCAGAAGGACACGCGCGGTCGTCTCTCTGCATGCAAAACCCTTATCGATCATGCGCCCCAGGAAGCGGCTGACGCACAACCGTTTCCGGTCGGCCAGGAGTATCCTGCCGCCAGGCCGCATCAGTACTTCCAGGAGTTTTACCAGGGCACCGTGAGAAAAGTAATCATACACGACCTCTGACCCGAGGACCAGACTGAACTGCTCTCTTTTCCCCGGATGTTCCCAGTCAAGGACGGAAAAGCTCGTGCGGCCGCGGTTCAACCCATTGATTTCACTGTTGCGCCGAGCGTGCTTCAGCGCGTCCGCGACATAGTCCGTGAAAGTGACCGTAGCGCCCAAAAGCCCTGCCGTTATCCCGGCGAGCCCCAATCCGCATCCGAGTTCTACCACAGACTCACCTGCCAGACTCCCCATCCGTTCCAAATGCCGGGAGAGAACCACCGCCGCCGAGGTCACGCCCCACCAGAACGTGATTCTATCGACGGAATCCTCTTGGCCGGCGGGAACGAGCACGCGCACGTCCAGACCGCCCACGGGAACCGTTAGCTCGCTGGGATTACTCGGCTTGACACAATTCATGAAAACCTCCAGGATCTGTCTAAACGAGAAAGCGCTTCGAGTCCCCGATTATCCCAGAAAAAATAGCCGCAGCAAGAGGCGCGGGCATGGGCCATGACGAAAGTTCGAGTTAGATCTCCTGCAAAGATCAATCTGTTTCTCCGGGTGCTTGCCCGGCGCCCGGATGGATACCACGACATCGAAACCCTTTTTCAGGCGATCGACGTCGAGGACCGGCTCACTATTTCGAAGAGTGACGGCGCGACCGCTATCGAAGTTCACGGATTTCCCGAACTGGAGACGGAAGACAACCTGGTTCTCCGCGCGGTCCGCTGCCTCGAGGAAAGGACCGGCGCCCGGTTTCCCGTCACGATCAGGCTGGACAAACGGATACCGGTGGCGGCCGGGCTGGGCGGAGGAAGTTCCAATGCGGCCGCGGCCCTCGTGGGGATATGTGCGCTGTTCGACCTGCCCCTTTCGACCGACGATCTGGCCTGTGCAGCCTTGCGCCTCGGCGCTGACGTCCCCTTCTTCTTGGCCGGAGGTGCCGCGGTGGGAGAAGGGATCGGGGAACGACTCACCCCGGTCAATCTGCCGATTGACTACCCGTTGGTCCTGGTCAACCCGGGATTTCCTGTTTCCACTGCCGAGGTGTACCGCCAGTTCTCCAAGAACTTGACAGGCCAACCGAGGACGAGTACGGTGTGGACCGTCCTTGCAGAGGGTCGAGCGCCGACAGGCGTGCTCCATAATGATCTCCAGGAACCAGCGGAGCGTTTGTACCCGGAGATTACGGAACTTTGCCGGTTCTTGAGGGACTCGCGAATCGAAGCCGTGCTGATGAGCGGCAGTGGGCCAACCGTATTCGGCGTGGGTGCGCTCGATCGCGTGATCAGCCAGGCGGCAATTCAGCGGAACCGCTGGAACCTCATATCGGCGCGGCCCTTGAATCGCGGCGTGATGGTAGAGTGATCCCGCGAGATTCTGCTCCGACCGTCCTACTGGGGCGTCGTCAAGTGGCAAGACACGGGTCTTTGGATCCCGCATTCGGAGGTTCGAATCCTCCCGCCCCAGCCAATTCCTACCTTCGGTACTCTCGTCAGCTCAAGCACTCTCGTTCGGCTCGCTGTGACTTCTTCCCGCACCTTCAGACGAACAGGGACGCCTTAAACCAATTCGCGATTAAACAAGTGGTGCGGTGGGCGCTCGTGGGAGGTCTCCGGAGCTCGGTCAGGCTGTGCCGTCCGTAGCGGAGGAGACGTCCCGCGAAAAGCCCCTGGTATGCTCCTCAAATGTCACCTGCTATAAGGCGAATTGACATTAGATGCGATTTTCCACTCAGAGCCTTGAAGTTGGCCAACCCTCAACTTGTGTCACCGGGAGAGGGGAGTCTCAGTCGCCCCGGCCTCTTGCCTGTGTGATTTTCCTTTCGCTCTGGGAGACGGTTGAGGTGAGGATGTCAGGATCCCTCGTTGACAGCGCAATCGTGTGAATTCCCACGCTTGACCGTGCTCTGCGGGAGGTCGAGGCTTCTTGACTTCGCAGGCGTGCCATATTATGATAAGTTCTTTTGTTAGCCGAAGACGCATCTCAGAGGTGATTCATGGGGTCTAAGAGTCTGAATACAAAAGAGAACCAAAAATCTGTCCTTTCGCAGCAGGTCGATGCGCGAATCTCCGCTTTGACGGAAAAGGGGCTCGACGAAAAGGCGATTGGAAGAGATTCCAAGGTGAAACAGTTGAACGCGAAGATACGGCAGGTCAACGGAGCCATGGCACGCATCGCGTTCCTGGAACAGCAGAAACAACAGCTGCTGGAAAGGAAAGAGCAGCGTAAGGCCGAGGAAGCCGCTGCCAAACTTGAAGCCAAGCAGAGCGGCAAGAAAGCCAAGGCCAAGAAAGAAGAGCCGGAGCCGAAGAAGGCCGCTGCCGGGAAGAAGGCCAAGGCCAAGGGCGCGACGGGAGCTCAGGACGCGAAGAAGAAAGGCAAATAGCCTGCCCCTGCTCGGTGTCCCCCATGCAGAGGGTCCGGAGCATGTGAGAGGTCGATCGGTCTAAGGCGACGGTGAACGTGGATATTGCCAAAATCGTTCAAGAAATCGTGCTGCTGGTGCCGGGTTTCCTCCTGGCCATAACGGTCCATGAGTATACTCACGGGTACGTGGCTTATCGGCTAGGAGATCCCACCGCCAAAGACCAGGGACGGCTCACGTTCAACCCGATCAGTCATCTGGATCCGATCGGCACGCTCGCACTGGTCCTGACCCGCATGATAGGGTGGGCCAAGCCGGTCCCGGTAGATCCTCGGTACCTCCGCAATCCCCGCAGAGACATGCTCTGGATAAGTCTCGGGGGCCCTGCAGCGAATCTTGTCACCGCGGTGGCACTGTCAGGGATTCTTCATGTCATCCTCGTGCTCACTGGAGGGAGTGTTCAGAGCCCGACCGCCAAGTTCGTACTTCCGCCTCTGGTCTGGATCATTCGGTACGGAATCCAGATAAATATCGGACTCGCGGTCTTCAACATGATCCCGATTCCCCCGCTGGACGGGGCGAAGATTCTGGCAGGGCTGCTTCCCAGACGGCACGCGCATGAATTTGAAAAGTTGGAACCGTACGGATTCATCATCCTGCTCTTGTTAATCTTCACCAATGTAGTCAACTACGTCATAGTCCCCCCGATCAGGCTCCTAATGGGCTTGCTGCTGATCTAACCGCGATGGTCCCCCATGCCGTACGAGATAAAACTTGAGGTGTTCGAGGGACCCCTGGACCTCCTGCTCCACCTGATTCACCGCAACGAAGTCAGCATCACCGACATACCCATCGCGCTCATAACCCAGCAATATTTGGATACCGTAGAATTGATGAAGTCGCTGAACCTCGACATCGCCGGCGAATACCTCCTTATGGCCGCTTACCTTACCCACATAAAATCTGTGATGCTCCTTCCGCGCGCGGAGGAAGACCAACACGATCCGGACGCTGAGCGAGACCCACGGGATGAACTCGTCTCGCATCTATTGGAATACAAACGGTACAAGGAGGCGGCTGCCGATCTGGGTTCCAGGCCGCTTCTGGACCGGGACACCTTTGCGCGAGAACCCGCGGACGAGTTCATCGATTCGGACAAGACTCGCCAACCGATCGCCGTGGCGATCGTCGACCTCGTTCAGGCCCTGCGGGAGCTTCTCGCCCGAACGCCGAGGCGGGACCTCATCGAATTGGAACCGGACCGGCTGCTGGTCAAAGACAAGATGCGCGAGATTCTGGAACGACTCGAGCTGGACCCGATACTCACCTTCGGCAGCATCTTCGAGGAGAATCTATCCCGGCTGAACGTCCTGACCACCTTCCTCGCGTTGCTGGAACTCGTCAAGCTACACCTGGTCAGCGTATACCAGGACGTTCCTTTCGGCACGATTCTCATATCGCGGCAAGACGCGGGGACCTCCGCGGTCGAAGAACAACGGGGTCCCGACAGCGATCAGAGCTGATGAGGCGGTCTCCGGGACACGTATCATGCGCCCCGGCGGCCCCTCGCCTGGTTCAAATCTCCTCGACGGATATGGCTTCCTCGGGGCAGACGGACACGCAGGATTCACATCCAAGGCAATCGGCCGGTTGAGCGACGGCTGTAGTACCGTCCGTAGCTTCGAGCACCTCTGCAGGGCAGACATCCACACATTCACCGCAGGAAGTACACTTTGTTTCGTCAATTCTCGGCAGGTACATGCGTACACCTCTTCTCGCAATCGTTCACCGGGCTCGAGGCGGCTCAGCGGCAGATGAACGGTCTTCATTTCTCGATCTTTCACCCAGCGCTAGCCGAGGGTGAGTCGGCTCGGCGGCGAGCGCGCCTATTGTGCTCATCCTGTACCGGAGATGTCAAGACGTCGACCTGTTCGTGATCGAAGCCCGCGCCGACAGCGGCTCCTGAACAAGGAACCGACCACGCGATCGTCGGTAACTCGTTGACAAGGAGCAGCCGCGGTGTTAACCTTCGATCAAATACTGGTAAGCTACGATTAGTATCGACTGGACAACACCATTCGCCTTCTTGCCCGCAAGAATCCGAGGTTTCCTATGAAACGCGAGAAAGCTTTCAAAGAGATGACAATTGTGGGAATCGCTTCCGACAGCCGTAATATGCAGCCGGTGGTGATATTGAAAGAAAAGAGCGGAGAACGGGAGTTGTATATCTGGATTGGGCCGGTGGAAGCAATGGCGCTTCAGCGGGCCATGAATAAGGAGGTGTTCCAACGTCCGCTCACCCATGAATTGATGAGAAATATCATAGACAAGGCCGGGGTGAACATCGAACACATCGAGATAGACGATTTGAGAGATCATACCTACTTCGCCACCATCTACCTCAAAGGGGCTGACACCAAACTCATTACCGTCGACGCGCGCCCCTCGGATTCCTTGGTTCTCGCCACGTGGACCGGAGTCCCGATTTTCGTCAGCGAGAAGGTCATCGAAGGGATGACGCAACCGGAAGTCGACGAAGAATCCAAACAGAAGACGATCTTCACCCAGGAAGACATCGAGCGAACCGATGACGAGCTGACCAAGATCCTCGAGAGGATCAATCCGGACGATCTGGGAAATGCTTAGAATCCCCTGTTGATAAGACGAATGGAACTCGATGTCGCCTGAGCTGATACGCTCATCCGTGCGTGGATCGCTCGTGTAAACTGCGCGGCCGCGGTTGAGCACAGGAAGCAACGCGGTGCTCACTCTTGACAGAGCCGCGAACGGTCACGCGGTCCTACACACGGAATCGTGGCTTGTCGCCATGAAGCTCTCTGCCATTCTGTGCCTCCAGCATGGTTTCAGAAGATGTGGGGAAAAGGTTGTCGGTTTTGAAGAGACTCTCTACCCCGACTTTGTTCGTGGCAATCTCCGCATCCTTGCAGGCTGGGACCATTGGATGGGGTATCACTTTCTCTCGGATGGGGCAGAGGCGGACCAGTTTCTGACGGCCTTTTTTCAGAGGCACGGGCCACCGTGAAAGGCCGTCTCAGGAACGAGCGACAAACGTGACGCTGAACTCGGCCGCGCCATCGGGAAGCCTGGCATCACCGGCCAACTCAAACGATCAGCTCAACACCTCCAGATTCCCGCGTGTGGCGCCTCGATCGGCATGCATGTCGTCCCTTCCTCTTTACCGTGCAGGCACTAAATGATAGATTCCACTCCAATGAAGAACGTACGCCGGTGGAACTCATGCGCAAGACTCTGATCCCCCCCTTCAAGGGGGAGGGACCGTTCAGGCTACTGAAATACTTTATCATCTCGGGATTCGTGGTCATCGCCATTGTGACATTTCTCCTTGGGGCCTTCCTCTACACCACGAATGTGGATACCCTCGTTCAAAGTTCTGAGAATTATGCACGGTTGCTGGCGGAAAACCTGAACTACAACATATTCATCGGCTTTTACGCACCTCTGAAGGCGCGAGGGATCGCCATGGACCTCCACAAGTGGGACCAGTTCGGCACCCTCGACTCGCTCGTCAAGGACTTCACGTACGGCCTGAAGATACAGCGGATCAAGGTTATAGACCGTCAGCGCAAGATTGTTTACAGCACCGAGTACGACTTGATCGGCAAGAAAGAACCAAAGAACTCCCCGGTGGGACAAGTGCTGCGGGGCAATGACAAGACGAGTATCCGTCGTGAGAAACAGGCGCAGGCATCGTGGTACGGCAACTGGTTTGTGGACACCTACTACCCGCTGCGGGAAGTCACGGGCAACCCGTGGATGCTCGGCAACATCTACGGCGTCATCCAAATTACCCAGGACGTGACCGACCGATATCTGGGCGTGCAGCGCTCCATCATCGTCATCATTGCGGTAGCGGCGGTCCTGATGGTTTTTCTCTTCATCACCCTCACGCTGATCGTGAGGAGAGGGGAGAGGATACTCCTGGAACGGGCCGAGGACCAGAAGCGACTCGAGAACCAGCTCCAACAATCGGAGAAGCTGGCATCCATCGGGCAGATGGTGGCCACTATAGCCCACGAGATCAGGAACCCGCTGGGGATTATTCGCTCTTCTGCGGAAATGCTCGTCAAGAAAGAGAACCCCGACCCTGCCCGCATAAGGAAATTCTCAGCCGTCATCGTTGAGGAGGCCACGCGATTGAGTAACATACTCAAAGACTTCCTCGAATTCGCCCGCCCGCGATCCCCCGCTTTGAGGCCGATCAACCTGCACGACGCGATCTCCCGGGTAAAGAATAACCTGGACCACGAGATTCAAGCACGGGGAGTGCAGTGGGCCGATTCGAACTCCGACGGACCTGAACCGGTGATCCAGGGAGATCCAGATCTTCTCTACCAGGCCTTCCTCAATGTGGCCATGAATGCTTTTGAAGCCATGCCGCAGGGGGGGAGTCTCTCGGTAACGGTGTATGGGGAAAGTGATGGGGTCCGCGTCGACTTCTCCGACTCAGGTCACGGCATCAAGGAAGAAGAGCTGCCCCGAATATTCACTCCCTTCTTCACGACCCACGAAATGGGAACCGGCCTGGGACTCTGCGTGGTTCACAACATCATTACCGCGCACGGAGGGGTGATCTCCGTTGAAAGTAAACCCGATGAAGGCACAACCTTCAGCATCTACCTCCCGGCCCGTGAGGTCAGGGAGGACACCTCTCTCGAGCGTGTGAGTGGCAGACCATGGGTACAGTCCTCGTCGTAGACGATGAAAAGAACTATCTGCTGGTGATTCAGGACCTTCTCGAGGACGAGGGGCACCAGGTGCTGACCGCGTCCACGGCTCTGGAAGCACTGGAGATCATCGAAAAGAATCCTGTGGAGACCGTACTGTCGGACATCAAGATGCCGGGTGTGTCCGGAATTGAGCTGCTGGACCGGATCAAGGCGATCGACCCCGATCTGCCGGTGATCCTTATGACCGCCTACGCGGAGGTGGACCAGGCGGTCAGCGCGATGAAAAAGGGAGCGTTGGATCACATCCAAAAGCCCTTCGACAACAAAGATGTCAGGAGGGCCGTGGCACGAGGAGTCGAAAAACGGTCGCTCATGAAGAACATCCGGTATCTGGAAACCGAACTCGGCACCGTGTGGGGAAACATCATCGGAAAGTCCAGGCCCATGGAGAATGTGTTCTCCATCATGAAGCGCGTGGCCGACACTCCCACGACGGTCCTCGTCGTCGGGGAGTCTGGTACGGGCAAAGAACTCGTTGCCCGCGGACTTCATCGTGCGTCCTCGCGAGCCAACGCGCCGTTTGTCTCTATCAACTGCGGGGCCGTGACCGAGACCCTTTTGGAATCGGAACTGTTCGGATACGAAAAAGGGGCCTTCACCGGAGCGACGAGCCTGAGACAGGGCAAGTTCGAATTTGCCGACGGAGGGGTCCTCTTTTTGGACGAAGTCGGGGAGATGTCCTTGACCCTTCAGGTGAAGCTGCTCCGCGTCCTTCAAGAGGCAGAGTTCCAACGAGTCGGTGGGACCAAAGACATCAAGGTGGACGTCCGCATCATCGCGGCCACTAACAAAGACCTGAAAGAAGAAGTCGAGGCGGGACGTTTCCGCGGAGATCTCTTTTTCAGGCTCAACGTAGTGCGCATCGAGGTTCCTCCCCTGCGCGAGCGACGGGAGGACATCCCGATCCTCGTGGCCCACTTCATAAAGAAATACGGGGAGAGACTGTGCCGCTCCCTCCCTGAGGTCGACCCCGAGGTCATGCGTGCCTTCTATCGATACCCGTGGCCCGGGAACGTCCGGGAGTTGGAAAACGTGATCGAGCGCGCAATGGTGCTGTGCAGAGGCGACGGAATCAAGGCGGAGGATCTCGCGGAAGAGATCCGCGACTCCCCCGAGATCGACGAGAGTCTCGACCGGCTGATTTCCTGGGAAAAAGGCCTGGCAGAAACACTCGATGCCATTGAAGCGAAAATGATCCGTCAAGCACTGGAGAAAGCGCACCACATTCAAGCACAGGCTGCCAAGACTCTTGGCATTTCGCGAAGCAATCTCCAGTACAAAATGAAAAAGTACGGCCTCCTCCCTTGAGGGTCCCTGGAGCAAGAAACCCCGGCAGACTGCGGCTGACTCTTCACAGATTCAGGGAACCAGTTTGGCCCCTGGGTGACTCATGAACCAACGGCTCGCCACATCTGGAATAACCCCGTCTCAGGAAATAACAGCGAGAAGAGACCCAGAATCCTTGACACGGCGAACCAATTACATTACAGATGAAAGCGATTTCAGCGTGGTGAAGGAGTTTTCGCAGTGATGCGGGAGAAGAGACACCTAATTTGGCGTAATATCTGGATATTATCCACTTTCCTTGTCGTCCTCACCGCCCAGGCTCGCTCGAGCGAGGCCCAGCAATACTATCCCGATGAGTACTATGCGAATGCTCAGAGGGGTTGGCCTGGGTACCAGGATGCCCAGCCCCCACCTCTCCCTGCGAGACGGCACCGCGGCCAAACGAACAATTACCGGCGCCAACAGGCCCAGCCGAACCTGCAGTACGATCAGAGGGATGCGGAACGGATCATGAGGGAACAGATGGCAGCTGCCAACCCGTACGCTCAGCAGTACGATCCGGGTCCTCTGTCACAAATGTACGACCCCTATAACGGAAATCCGCCGCCGGACGAGGGGCAGATTCGCCGAGTCATGGCCGAAGCGCGTCAGCTCGGCGCCTTCCTCCAGAATCGCAACGCTAAGCCATATATCGTGATAGACAAACGAAACTTTCAGTTCTACCTGTACAATCGCGATGGCGGATTGTTGCGGATAGGGCCGGTAGCCATCGGCAAAGGGAAAACCGAAGTGGGGGCTTTCGAGACCCCGGTCGGGATTTTTCCCATCAGAAGCAAGGTCCCGGTGGACGACTGGATCCGGCCTGACTGGTACTTCAAGGAAGAAGGCGAACCGATTCCCACGAGATGGGAAGACCGCAGAGTGCCGGGCTTCTTCCGGTACAAGCTCGTGTTTAACGAACAGCGTTACATCCACTATGCTGAAGCCACCGGAGGCCGGCTCACCCACGGATGCCTGGGCCTTGATTGGCAGGACGCGGAGGCGGTCTTTCACACGCTGGAGGTCGGCTCATACTGCATCGTAGTGGATCAGGGCTTGCTCGCTCGCTTGGCCAAAGGCGAGTTCCCGGTCAGTAAGCCTGCGCCGGTGAAGCCGAGTCAGCCTGATGAAATGGTAGTGACCGTAGCGCCAAAGCCTGACAATACGCGCAGTGCTGCGGCACCGCAGCCGAATCGGACGGAAGCTAGAGCGGCATTCCAGAACCTCTGGTGAAGACGCCGGCCGGGCCGATCGGAACTCCGGGCACTTGGCGAGCGAATCCGGGCATTGGAGAGGTCAAGGTACATGGTATTTGCCCCCAAGCGAGTCGTTGGCCTGCTGGTGTGTCTCCTCTCCCTTCTGTGCGCTTCATGCCTGTCGATGACCGCTTCTAAGAGCCCTCGCGTCGAGGCCGGCCCTCGATCTGCATCCGCGTCCTCACCAGCGGACAGTCGCCTCGTGGACACCTGGGAACTCCTCTCGAAGGTTGGACCGAACGGGGTAGAAGAGCTTCCCACAGAAGGTACAAGGACACTGATCGAATTCACCGATAAAGGACATGTAATCTTCAACCGAATAGACAAAGATAGCTCGGGCCTCACACGAAGCCGAAAAGGCTCCTACACTGTCGATAAGGACGAGATCACCATCACCGATGACGTGGGGAACACGGCGAAGTGGACGTACAATATTGCGGATGATAAATTGGTAATTGACGCCCCTGAGGCCAAAGAGAAATTCCAGCTCCGCCGATTCAGATGAGGGCGGCTGGGGAGCCGAGAACAGATCGTTTGCGTCAGCGAATGCCCCCTGTCTTGCCGATTGATCGAGGCTGGAGTCGGTTCACAGTTGCCCATGTCGATGACGGGACATGCAGGCCCCAAACGAACCGGTCCGGTGGAGCGATACCCAGGATGAAGCGATGTTGAGCCCCACTCAGCCAATTGCGCGAAAGTTTGCACCAATAGTCGCTGTGTTGTGCGTCTTCTCCCTATTCGGACTGTGCCGCGAACTGAACGCGTCCGGGCCGACGGAGCTGCTGAGATACGAAATTTCCTGGAACGGCAGCAAGGCCGGACACGGAGACATCACCGCAAAGAGAGAAGCCAATCAAGTCATGGTGACGGTGCAAGCCGTCTCCGATGGGGTGCTCAAGAAGATTATCGAAGCCTGGAGCAGAGTCCAGGCCACTTTTGCGGCCAAGACATTCCAGCCGAAGAAATACGACTTCGCATTCAGGTCCAATCTGGGAGATCCGGAACTGGTCGCCCTCACCTTCGACCACGACAAGAGCATGGTACAGGTGAGCAAACAGAGAGGGACCGAATGTGAAAACCACCAGGAGAAATGCAGCGCGCTCTACGACCCCATTACGGCCACGTACCTCCTGAGGAGCCAAAAGGACCTTACTAAGCCTCTGTTCGTGGACATCTACGACGGCAAGGACAAAGCGCGACTGTTCGTGACCCCGGCAGGTCAAGGCCCGGTTCAGATCAAGAAAGGCGCACACCAGGCCTTCCGCCTCGATTTGCGCCTGGTCAAGTTGGGAGGCGACAAGAAAGAGATCGCGACCGGGAAGCTCTGGATCTCCAACGATGAGCACCGGATACCGTTGCTCCTGACGTCATCTCCGATTGTGGGGACCATTCGCTGTGAGCTGGTCGATTCTCAGCTTTGAGGGTTCCTCCTTTGTGCCGCCGCCCAACCGCTCCAGGTCAGGCAGCATCCAACAAACTCCTCCACGGCCCGAACGGCCATAGCTTGCCGAATAGTTGACTCGTCGCCTCATGCCACAGACGCATCCGACCGTTCTCGTTTACTTATTTAATATCCTGGGCCGACTCGCCCCTGAGTCCTACCTCGTAGGGGGCGCCGTACGCGACGCCTTGTCCGGGGGGTACGAAAGCGCCGACCTGGACATAGCGGTGAGGGGGGACGGTTTTGAGGTAGCCCGTACCGCGGCGGACATGCTCGGGGCTAAGGCCACCTTCGTCCCATTGGATGCGGCTCGCGGCACGGCGCGACTGGTGCTCGGCGGTGACGAGCCGATCACCGTTGACATCTCCTCTTTCAAGGGAGGGACCATCGTCGAGGATCTCGTCCTCCGGGATTTCACCGTGAACGCGATGGCCGTCTCCATCGAGGACTATCGTGAGTTCGGCTACGGTCACCTTATCGACCCATGCGGAGGACAGCAGGACCTGCGTAACAAGATCGTGCGCGTATGCTCAGCGGAGGCGTTCTCCGATGATCCCCTTCGTGTGCTTCGGGCGTTCCGATTTGCCGCAAGCCTGGGTTTCTCGATAGACCGTGAAGTCATGGATCTCATCCCTCCCAACCTGGAGAGGCTGCCGGCCGTCTCTCCCGAGCGAATAAGGGATGAATTGTTCGCTGTGCTGTCAGCCCCTTCTTCTTTTCCGGTACTCAAGATGATGAGCGACGCGCAGGTGTTCGACGCGATCGTCCCGGAACTTAAGCCCATGAAAGGATGCGGCCAAAACGAGTACCATCACCTCGACGTCTGGGATCACTCTCTTGAAGCGGTCCGCGCCATAGAGGAAGTAGTGCCCCGGAAATTGTGGTGCTTCGGAGAGCCTGGAGGCAAGGTCGAACGCTATCTCCGCGAAGAACCTGTCAAAGGGCGGCCGCGCGTCGCATTACTCAAAGTGGCAGCGCTCTTTCACGATGCGGGCAAGCCTCAGGCGAGATTCGTAGACCCTACGGGGAGAGTCCGTTTCTTCGGCCACGAAAAGGTCTCGGAACAGCTTTTTCTTATGGTTGCCGAACGCCTTAAACTCGCGCACCGCGAAACGGAAACCGTGGCAAAGTGGATCCGGGGTCACATGAGGCCATCAGCCCTGTTGGCGAGGCCCACGGTATCGAAAAGGTCCATATATCGTTTGCATCAGAGGTTTGGCGAGGATCTGACAGGCCTGTTCGCCCTTTTTCTGGCAGACCTGGCTGCTTCGCGCGGTCCCGCGCGGCCTGAGGGACTGGACGACGCCGCGTGCCTCCAGCTCCAAGAAGCCATGGAGATTAACGCGGAGATGACTCAACCCCCTCCAAGCCCTCTGCTGAACGGACGGGACGTGATGGAGGCTTTCGGTCTCTCACCGGGCCCCCTCGTGGGATCGATACTCAAGCGGCTGGCTGTTTTGCAGGCGTGCGGGGAGATAAGCAACCGTGATCAGGCCCTGTCGGCTGCACAGCAGTTCTACCGGGAGCGGGCCGGTCAGCGCAAGACGCGGTCGGACGGGTAAAGCGGCCGCGCCCTCTTCTTCGCAAGTTCGGTGTCGTATTGGCGGACGGATAATCGCGCAGATGGTCTCGGGATCAGATGTAGGGGCAGGGCTTGCCCTGCCCGCGAGGGAATGTCGGACCGTGTTGCGGTATTTTGTTTGCATGGGGCGCAAGAAGCGGCGCCCCTACAGCTCAGAATCCGGTTTACTCGGCTGGCTCTACCACGTCAACCTATCGCATTGACGCGGTCGAATACCTGCCTCACTCTTTGCTTCCGAAGTTGGTCCCGAGGTTCTCCTTGAGAAGATCGCCGAGATTGGACGCGACCACCTCTTGACTATGGGTGTAACCTCGCACCTGATCGTATTCGCCGGCCTTTTCCAGGCTCTTGATGGAAAGGGCTATCTTTTTCTCCTTCTTGTTGACCTTGAGCACCATGGCGGTCAGCTCTTCACCGACCTTGGTGAAGTCGGAAGGGGAATTGACCCGTTCTCTCGAGAGTTCCGAAACATGGATCATCCCTTCGATGCCCTCCTCTATTTCCAGGAAAACACCGAAGTCGGTGACCGACGTGACCTTTCCGGTGACTTTTGTCCCGGACGGGTAGCGATCGGGGATAGTCTCCCACGGATCCTCGTACATTTGTTTGATGCCGAGAGAGAATCTTTCGTTTTCTTTGTCGATATTCAGGACGACCGCCTGTACGGTCTGTCCCTTCTTGAACAGCTCTCCCGGGTGTTTGATCCGCTGAGTCCACGAGATGTCGGAAATGTGAACGAGGCCGTCGATCCCTTCGTCAATCCCGACGAAGATGCCGAAGTCGGTCACGTTTCGGATCTTGCCTTCGATCTTGGTCCCCTCAGGATATCTTTCAGCGATCACGTCCCACGGATTGGGCTTAAGCTGCTTCATGCCGAGGGAGATGCGTTTCTGGGTCTTGTCGACGTTGAGCACCACCACTTCCACTTCTTCGCCTATTTGAACCATTTTGGAAGGGTGACGAGGCTTCTTGGTCCAGGTCATCTCAGAGACATGAACCAATCCCTCAATTCCTTTCTCCACCTCGACGAAGACCCCGTAGTCGGTGATGCTGACGACTTTTCCCGTCCATTTGGAACTGATGGGATAGGTCAGCTCCGCGTGCTCCCACGGGTCTGGTTGGAGCTGCTTGAGCCCGAGCGACACGCGCTCTTTGTCTTCGTCAAATTTCAGAACCTTTACCTGGATCTCGTCTCCCACCTTGAGGATGTCCGCCGGGTGATTGATGCGTCCCCACGACATGTCAGTGATGTGGAGAAGTCCGTCAATCCCGCCGAGATCGATGAACGCGCCGTAGTCCGTGATGTTCTTTACCGTCCCGATGAACACGCCTGATCCTTCCATCGCATGGACGATAAGGTTCTTCTTGTCCTCTTTCATTTTCTGCAGCAGGGGTCTCCTGGATAGGACGATGTTTCCACGTTTCCGGTTATATTTCAGCACGTTAAAATCGAAAGTTTCGCCGATGTACTTTTCGAAATTCCTGACAGGCCTGAGATCGACCTGCGATCCGGGTAGAAAGGCGGCCACACCTATATCGACCTGCAGCCCCCCCTTAACACGGCTGACCACTTTCCCTTGTATCGTCTTCTCGGTCTCGCAGACTTCGGCGATCTGTTCCCAGATTCGGATTTTGTCGGCCTTGGACTTGGAGAGTCTCACCTCTCCCGAGGCTTCTTCAGTATCTTCCAGGAAGACCCTGACCTCGTCCCCGACCTTTACCGTCAGGTCTCCGTGTTCATCCGTAAACTGGTCAAGGGGGATCTGCCCCTCCATTTTGGAGCCTACGTCCACCATGACGAATTCGGAGGTTACCTGCACTACCATGCCGGTCACAACTTCACCTTCTTGAACTTTGTGAAAACTGCTTTCGACCAGCTCGGCAAAATCCTCTTCTCGTGAAACCTCCTGCTCCATTTCTTCGACAGGGTTGTTGTTGGTTTGGGTTTCCAAGTTGTCCATCCGGTTGCCACCCCCAGACTCTCGTTCGTCGCTCATAAGGTGAGAAATCGACCCAGGATAATCGTTCATATATACCTTTCTTTTTGTTTTCTGACAACAAAAACTTTGTCGCCCGCGTGCGACCACCTCCAGAGCCGTTGTCCCGGACCGTCGTCACCTCGCCGCGTTCAGACTCGACGCTTCTCCTTCGATCGCGCACATGATCCGATCGACAACCTCGTCGGGGCTCAAAGCGCCGGCATCTATAGCCAACGCGTCAGACGCCATGACGAGCGGAGAAGCCTTTCTCGTCGCGTCGCGCTGATCCCGCTCGATCATCTGCGAACGGACTTGATCGAAATCCGCACGCTCTCCTCGTTCTATTAACTCAAGATATCTCCTCCGGGCCCGTTCGTCCAGATCCGCGATGAGGAAGAACTTGAACCGCGCATGAGGAAAGACCACAGTCCCCATATCTCGGCCTTCGGCAACGAGATTCCATTGTTCACCCGTGGATCTCTGCAGGTCCAGCAGAGCCTGCCTGACTTCGGGCAACGCAGAAAACCGGGATGCTGCCTCGCTGATAGACTCGTGCCGCAGGAGTGCGGTGACGTCCTCGCCGTTGAGAAGGACCTTCATGGTAACGGCTGCCGGCTCGACCGCAATCTCCAATGCTGAAATCGCTTCCTCGGGAATCCGCACGGCATTCGGAGGAATCTTTCGGCGAAGCAAATGCAATGCCACGCACCGATAGAGCGCTCCGCTGTCGAGCAGAACGAAACCGAGACGCTGGGCCAGCAAGCGCGCGGCGGTCGACTTCCCTGCAGCGGCAGGACCGTCTATGGTTATGATGGAAGTTCTCTTCGCAGGATCGGTCAATCTCTCGGGTCACTCCCTATAGTGTCCGCGGCAGCGGCCGATGGCCAATCGGCTCAGCAGCCCACGAGCTTCAGTGATAAGCTTCTAAGACGCGGCTTTCAGGACTTGCCTCAATGCCTCGATAAAACGCCGGTTGTCTTCGGGTTTGCCCACCGTGACACGGATGCAGTCATCCAGGCCGAATGAACCCAGATGCCGCACAATCACCCCTCGCCTCAGCAAGGCCTCATAAGTCCCTCTCGCGGGCCTGCCCAAGCAGAAGGTGAGGAAATTTGCGTGGGACGGGACCACTTTCACACCCAGGGAAGCCAGTTCTTCGGACAGATACCGCATTCCTTCCCGGTTCGTTTGCAGGGACCGCTCGAGGTGATCGCGGTCGTCCAGCGCGGCCAGTGCGGCCTTCTGAGCCAGGGAATTGACGTTGAACGGGGGTTTGATCCGATTGAGGAGTTCGACAAGCCACGGGGCTCCAATACCGTACCCCACCCGTAACCCTGCCAGTCCGTAGATCTTCGAAAAAGTCCGAAGGACGAGCACCGGGATCTCCATGGCTACATAGTTCGTCCCACACGGGCAATCGGCTGCGGCAACGTACTCTCGATAAGCCTCATCCACTACAAGGAGCAAGCGCTCTTTCGGGAGATCCGCGAGAAAGGACTCGAAGTCAGCGCGGGAGACGATCGTGCCGGTTGGACTGTTGGGGATCGCCAGAAAGATAATCCTGGTCCGTTCCGTCACCGCGCGCGCCATGGCAGGCAGGTCCATGGCGTAATCCTTGAGCGGTACCCGAACGGCCGCACCGCCGAACGCTTCCACACAAATGCGGTACATGGAGAAGCTGATTTCTCCCATTATGGCTTCACAACCCGGTCCGATAAACACATGGGCGCACATCTCCATGAGTTCGTCAGATCCATTTCCCAGTATCACGGAATCGGGAGATACGCCCGTCCGTTCTGCCAGCGCGGATCGGAGTTCCGGCGCCGAGGACTCCGGGTACACATGCAGCTCCTGCAAGCTTTCGCGCACAGCCTGCACTGCCAGTGGCGAGGGTCCCAGAGGGTTCTCGTTGGAGGCCATCTTGATCGCGTGCGTGACACCGAGTTCTCGCTGCAGTTCCGCCACTGGTTTTCCGGCCACGTAGGGCGGGACAGCGAAAATCCTCGCATCTACAACACGCTTCACCCAGGGGGGCGCCGTTCCGTCCATTGGTCTCCTCGCGATTGAAGTGGTCGCTCGCAGGTTCGGGTGCGCCGGCAGACCGACGCCGAGCTGTCGAGACTCACTGAGCCAAAGAGAACTCTTATACCCCTTGTACGAGAGGAACGTCAACCGCTCCCGATCAAAAAAACAATTTGGAGTCTCTACGTTGCTCGGTTTCTATTGACCTTGAAAATCCGGTGTAGTCCGTGGAAATTGATTTTATTAGGAGCAGTCCCCCGTGGCCGATCCGGATCATACAGATCCGGCCCGGTGCGGGGACCTGCCCCTACATCGCTCCGGTCTTTCGCTCGGGCCGCGTACTTGGGTTCGGGATCCGACGCGCACCATGAGTGAACTGCTCATGAAGAACAGGGCAGCATTCTGCAGCCTTGGAGGCGGTTGAGACTACTGGCCTTTTGCCGGCCCGTTCCCTACCGGGCGTCAGAGAATATCCGACAAACGCTGCGGGATCCGGTGCTTCGGTTATACGCACAACGCATCGTTCTCATAATAGTTTTTGGGTCGAATCATATTGAAGTGTCATTGCGAACAGGATCGTTCTGATTGCGGTTCAGCATAAATCTTGCCAGAACCCACCCGGTTCATGGTAAATTGGAACCAAGGGGCAATTCAGCATGTCGCCAAAAGTGAAGATCGAATCGTCTGCAGACGAGAGACTCAGTCACAAAGACGGGCGTCGCATCCCTCGGTCTTATCCTGTCGTTCAACTCCCCATATATGATGTGGACGACCCCACGGTGGAGGGTCGCGTCCAGGACCTGTCGGAGAAAGGAGTACAAGTTTCCGGTATTCTGACAGAAGTGGATCAGCGTAAGACCTTCTTCATCCAGGCAAATGAATTTGCGGCGGTAAACCCCTTTTCATTCGAGGCGGAGTGCCGATGGGTACGGGCCTCCTCGGGTGCCGACCAGTGCGTCTCCGGTTTCGAGATAACGTGGATATCCGACAAGGATTTGGAAGAACTCAGATCTGCAATTGACCTGCTGGCCCTCTCCGATTGAATCATACCCCGACGTTTCGCGCTGAAAGGCCGGCTCGGATCGCGGGCCGCTTTCGCTCAATCCCAATCATCATTCTTATGGTTCATGAACGTTTAAGGGCGGCTTCCGACAATGGCGCGATTCCGTGACGGTTTCGCCAAGAACGACGAAGCGACGCTGGAGATGGCAGGATGACCACTTCCGAACCCATGCCCATTCCCATTTCGGAAGACGCGGCAGCGAACCTCGAAAAACGTGCAGTTGTTCACGGGGATAGGCAACTCGGTCCAAAATGTGTTCTTCATGATCGTGTCAGGGAGGGGAGTTGCTCGTTTTTTCTTGACTCACGAGTCAACCACATCTAGACTCAGTAAGTTCTTGCGCGGCATGGGTGTTGTTCTTCACTTTGTTGCAGTTGGGCCGAGATCCCCTGAAAAGGTGTTCAAGCCGTTGGTTTTTGAGAGGGATGCGGGGCTCTCTTGCTTCCCCTCGGACACCCGGGCCATGACAGGCGCCTCACCGGATATCAAACGAAAGGAGGAGTGTCCGTGAAATCGTTGGTTTGCTTGAAGCAAGTCCCTGACACGGAAACCCAGATCAAAGTCAATCCCGATGGGACCGGTATCGTCACCGAGGGCATTAAGTACGTTATCAATCCGTACGACGAATTCAGCGTCGAAGAAGCCCTCCGCCTCAAAGAGAAATTCAAAGCCGGCGAAGTGCTCATCCTGAGCATCGGCCCGGACAGGGCTACCGAAGCCATTCGCACAGCGCTGGCCATGGGCGCCGACAAGGGGATTCACATCAGTGATGAGTCCCTGAACAACAGCGACCCGTTTGTGATCGCCCAAGCCCTGGCGGCGGCGGCAGCCCAGACCGAATACGACATTATATTCTGCGGTCACCGTGCCATCGACGACGATTTCGGCGAAGCCGGCGCCATGCTGGCCGAGCTTCTGAAGCTCCCTCAGGTCACCCTCGTGACCAAGGTGGACATCGCGGATGACAAGACAAAAGCGATCGTGGAGCGAGACGTGGAAGGGGGCAAGGAGACAGTTGAAGTACCCCTCCCCTGCGTGCTTACTTCCCAGAAAGGCCTCAACGAGCCGCGTTACGCCTCTCTGCCTGGAATCATGAAGGCCAAGAAGAAACCCATCGATAAGAAGACGGCAGCAGACCTGGGTATTTCACCGGAGCCGAAGTTGCGGTCCAATGCCTATTCCATGCCCCCCGAAAGGACGGCGGGGAAGAAATTCGAAGGGATGGAGCCGCCGGACGTGGCCAAAGCTGTCGTGCAGGCGCTGCGCAACGAGGCCAAAGTGATTTGACGTTCCACGATCCACTAAGAAACGACTATGAAGGGGATAACAGATGTCCAAGGTGATGATATATGGAGAGATCAAAGGCGGAAAGATCAAGAAGACCGCCTTTGAACTGGCCAGTGAGGGACGCAAGTTGGCCGACGGCCTCGGAGGTGAACTATCTGCCGTGTTGATGGGGGCCCAGGCCGAACAATTCGCTTCAGACCTCGGGCGATACGGTGTGGATACGGTCTATGTGGTGGAGGCTCCCGAGCTGGAAGGGTACAATTCGGAGTACTACGCCCAGGCCCTTGCACAGGTTATAGCGGAAAAGAAGCCGGAAGTTGTGCTGCTGAGCCACACGATGCAAGGCAAGGACCTCGCTCCACGCACGGCTGCAAAGCTGGGGGTCGCGACGGTAGCAGATTGCGTCTCTTTTCGTCTGGACGGATCTACCCTCGTGGGGAAACGTCCCATGTATGCAGGCAAATGCTACGCGGAATGGACAGCGATGGCGTCTCCGCAGATGTTCTCAGCGCGGCCCAACGTGCTGGAAACCGCTGAGAATGCAAAGGCCGGTGCGGTGGAGAAGATCGCCTTCACTGTGGATTCTTCACGAACAACCTACTCTACCAAGGAACTCAGCCTCGACACGAGCGGCAAAGTGGACCTGACGGAAGCGGAAATTATTGTGTCCGGCGGCCGCGGCATGGGTGGCTCCGACTACACGCTTCTGGAAGAGATGGCCTCCATCTTCGGTCCCACCGCGACGGTCGGCGCGTCCCGAGCTGCCGTGGACGCGGGCTGGCGACCGCACTCCGACCAGGTGGGACAGACCGGCAAGACCGTGACCCCCAACCTGTACGTGGCCTGCGGGATCTCCGGCTCGATCCAGCATCTTGCTGGCATGGGCTCGTCCAAGGTCATCGTGGCCATTAACAAGGACCCGGAGGCTCCCATTTTCACCAAGGCCGACTACGGTATCGTGAGCGACCTTTTCAAGGTAGTACCGGAAATGAACAAGGAACTCCGGGCACTGCTCGCCGAATAGCGCTCTCCATTCGTGGGTTGGTGAGAGGAACCCGCCAGGGTCCTCTCACCGGCTCCTCGTTCCGCCTGTTTGAACGGCCCGCCTCAGCTCGCTCTTGCTCTTTGACGTAATCACTCAAAAACCGCGATTGTCTGGCAATTCAGGCTCTGGTAAAATTCCTAATCACGTGCTTCGGAATTCGCAACAAACCCCTTCCCTTTGCCATTGGAGGCTCGAATGGAAAAGATCTGGCTCAAGTCGTATGCCCCCGGAGTGCCCGAGTCCATCGATTTCAGGCAACTCACCTTGCAGGAGGCCCTGACGCAAACAGCGGCAAAGTATCCGCAAAACCGGGCCCTGATCTTTCAAGGTAAGGCCGTCAGCTATGCGGAACTGGATCAGATGGTTTCGCGGTTCGCGTCCGCGCTGAAGGCACTCGGGGTCAAGCCCGGCGATCGGGTCGCTCTCTTGCTCCCGAATCTGGTTCAAACGGTGGTGGGGATCTACGGGGCTCTACGTCTTGGCGCGTTGGCGGTACCGAACAATCCCCTCTACACGGACCGCGAACTTGAGCACCAGTTGAACGATTCCGGGTCAGAGGTCTTGTTGTGCCTGGACATTATCATTCCCAGGATGCTGAAGTTACGGGATCGGACAAGGGTCAAGCAGATCATCTCCTGCCACGTGAGGGACTATCTCCCCTTTCCGCTCAAGCAGCTCTTCCCTTTCGTAAAACGCGACATGCACCTGAAGACGCCTCAGGGGAAGGACATCTACGAGTTCACCGACCTCCTGTGGAATCACGGTCCCATCGAGGGGAATTACCCCGCGCACATGGACGACACCGCGGTGCTCATCTATACCGGAGGGACCACCGGCGTGTCGAAAGGGGTGGAACTTACCCAGCGGAATCTTTCCTACAATTGCCAGCAGGGTCGAGCGTGGTGCCCGACTTTTGAGGACGGCAAAGAAGTGGTGCTCGGTTGCCTCCCGTTTTTCCATTCGTACGGCATGACCGGCGCAATGAACATGTCGATCGTCCACGGATGGGCCAACGTGCTCATCGCCAAGCCTGAGGCGAAAGCCATATTGGAAGCGGTTCACAAGCAGCGGGTCACGTTCATTCCTGGAGTCCCTACCCTGTTCAACGCGATGATCAATTACCCTGAGACCAAGAAGTACGATCTCAGCAGCGTCAAGGCGTGCTTGTCCGGGGCCGCTCCTTTGGCGTTGGAGACCATTCGCGGATTCAAGGATCTCACCGGAATCATGATCTCCGAAGCGTACGGCCTGACCGAGACTTCGCCATGCACCCACGGCATTCCCTTTGGCGGGAAGGAAAAGCCCGGATGTATTGGCCTCCCCGTTCCCGATACCGACGCTAAACTCGTGGACGTGGATGATTACACGAGAGAAATCACTGCCTTCGGAGAACCTGGCGAGCTGTGCATTAAAGGCCCCCAGGTTATGAAAGGATATCTCAATCGACCTGACGAGACCGCTGCAGTGATCAAGGACGGGTGGCTGCTGACCGGCGACATCGCGACCGTGGACGAGGAAGGATACTTCACCATAGTGGATCGGAAGAAGGACCTGATCATCTCTGGTGGGTTCAACATCTTTCCCAGAGAAGTGGATGAGATTCTCTTCGCTCATCCAAAGATCAGCGAGGCGTGTGCCATCGGGGTGCCGGACAGCCATTCCGGAGAACGGGTGAAAGCCTACGTGGTCCTGAAAGCCGGCCAAACCGCCACGGAGGAGGAAATCATCGAGTTCTGCCGAGAGAAACTGGCTCGGTACAAGGTGCCGAAGTACGTGGAATTCATGACTGAATTGCCCAAGAGCGCGGTGGGAAAGATTTTGCGCAAAGAACTCCGGGCTGCGGAAGCGGCCAAGGGCAAAGGCGATACCGCACGTTGACGTGGGGCAGTATTAACCAGCGTTCCAAGGAGCACCTACCCCGTATGATGCGGCTTGCTTCCTGCGCCGTATCCCACCTACTCGGGGTGAGCGGCAGACCGTTGTCTGAAGAAAGCGTGTGACCCGTTGAGAACCTATCTCGAATGCGTGCCGTGTCTCGTACGTCAGGCTCTCGAAGCAGCGAGGCATGGCAGCCGAGAGGAAACGGTTCACAAGAAGGTGCTGGGCAGGGTCCTGTCTTCACTGGCAGGGGCCGACCTGAGCCAACCACCGCCGGTTCTGGGTGGTATGATACATCGCACGGTCAGAGAGATCACGGGCGATCCTGACCCGTACGCCGAAGCGAAGACTCGTTTCGATCTCATGATTCTGGAACTGCTCGACAGCTTCAGGCGGCTTGTCGAGATCTCCGATTCACCCTTGGAAACAGCCGTACGACTCGCGATCGCGGGGAATATCATCGATTTCTCGGTCAATGCGGCCCCGAACAGCTCGGACATCCGAAACGGAGTGAAAGAGTCGCTGTCGTTGCCCCTCTCCGCGGTTTCGGTGCGGCAACTGGGTGATGCAGTGACGCGTGCCCGAAATATCCTCTATCTCGGAGACAACGCGGGCGAGATCGTTCTGGATAGGCTGTTGATCGAACAATTCCCGCACGAAAGACTGACTTTTGTAGTTAAAGGGACGCCGGTCATAAACGATGTTACGTGCCTAGACGCGGATACCTCCGGCATGTCGGAACTCGTAGAAGTCATCGACAATGGCTCCGACGTTCCAGGGACGTTTCTGCCGTCCTGTTCCCCATCGTTCCGCGAGCGCTTCGACCGTGCCGACCTGATCATTTCCAAGGGTCAGGGAAACTATGAAACATTGAGCGAAGTGCCCAAGACCATTTTCTTCCTGTTCAAGGCCAAGTGCCCGGTAATCACCATGGACACCGGTATGGAACCAGGGAGTCTGGTATTGATGAAACACTAACTCCGGTCCGCTTTCCGACGGCAAAGATTCCGTATCTTCGATTTACCGCTGCCGAAGGGTCTTCCTTGACACCCGAGGGTGCAGACGGTATAATTCTCTTGTTTTTCCGTGCCCTTCCTTCAACAGAATGCGAAGGCTGAACTCGCCTCTTCCAATCGGGCAGACGCTTGGGGAATCGTGCGCCCGCACACTCCAGCAGGCTTTTGACATCGAAGGCTTCGGACAGACCCGGCTCACCGGAGAGTGGGACGAGAAAAGAGCGAGGTAGCCGCCCATGAGGATCCTAGTCGCAGAGCATGATACGGCCACGATGGACTTGCTCGGAAGCAACCTGAATGCGTGGGGCTACGAGTTGCTCCAATGTTCCAACGGCACGGAAGCCTGGCAGGTACTGGATCGCGAAAGCCCTCCCAAACTGGCCATCTTGGAATGGGACCTGCCGGAGATAAGCGGAGCCCAGATATGCAGAAGAGTCCGAGAACTCCAAGGCCGGCCACGTTTGGACCTGGAGTGGATCCGGATAGAAATAGCCGCGCGGATCATCCCCGGAGAAGGTCGCAAGCGTGACCGAACGCATGAGACGTCGAATGGCAATCAATACGCCGGCTATTGCAGAAGCAAGCTTGCCGGAATGTGATACGGTGCAGTTGGGATCGTCTTGGCCTGGAGCGGCCACCTACAGGATCACGCGAGGATGCGGTCTAGATCTCCGCCAACGGAGACAGTACGAGAAGATCTCGTCCTGGGCTACCGCAGCTGTCCAACTCCCATCAACCACACGGTGGCGACCGGCTCTATGAAGGTAAAGATCGCCCTTCTGGTCTTTCTAGGACTCGTCCATATCTCAGTGACGCTGCTCACGGTTGTTCCCGGGTACCTCAGTATTGATGAGGCACTCTTTCACTGGATGACCAACAGCTTCTCAAGGACAGGCGGGCTCGCTCTCCCCAACGGCTACCAGGAGTATCCTTCCGAGGAATTGGTCCACCCGTACCTGCGCTTACATGCAGGCGAGCTGTTCTCGCCTATCCCATACCTGTTTCCAATCCTGGCTACCCCGTTCTATCGTGTTTTCGGGTTCTTCGGCCTTTTCTTCCTCAACGCGCTCGGGTTCATGGCCGTAGTGGGCCTGGTCTTCCTGATCGCTCGAGAGCTTTTTCGCGATCGGGATCTGGCTCTGAATGCTTGCCTGATTTTGGCGCTTGCCACCTTTGCATGGGAGTATTCGCAGGCCGCGTGGCCTCATGCCACGAGTCTTGTGTTCGTGACCGCTTCATATTTTCTCTGTGTCCTCGCATACGGATCGAGAACGCGCGGCCGGGCTGCGCTGTTCGCACTTGCTGCGGGATTTGTCGCCGCCTGCGGTGCCGGGGTGAGGATAGATACACTCCTGGTGATACCGGGGCTAATTTTGCCCTTCCTGTTTGCGAGACCGTGGCGTCCCGCGGACGCGGCCCTAGTGGTGCTGGGTGCAGTCCCCGGTCTGGCGATGCTGGCCATAACGAACTTCATAAAATTTGGATCGTACAATCCACTCTCCTATGGCCAGGATGCATCGAGACCGCTGCTCAATACACCCTTGGCGCCGCCCGTAGAGATTATCGTTGCCGCCCTGGGGGTGATCCTTCTCGTATGGATTCTCACACGATCCTCGGTGGAGGAGTTGGCTCGTAAACACGCCCTCGCACTAATCACGGCCGTCGTTGCCGTGGCCGTTGTCACGGTGGTTCTGGTTCCAGGAATGTCCGATTTCGTCGAAGGGTTTCTTACCAATGCGTATACCGCCCTGGTCGATATCAGGTCCCTCGATCCCAGCATAGTCTGGGCGCCTGGCGTGAGAACGGCAGGCGGCGGTGTAGTCTACATTGGAGCGCACAAGAAGGCGCTCCTGCAGAGCCTGCCTTTTCTCCCGCTGCTTCTCGTTCCCATTGCAAGGCTTGCCCGCGGAGGAAAGGACTTCTCCGCTCTGGCCATGCTTCTGGTCGTGCCTCTCACGGTCATGGCGTACAGTTCCTACTCTTTCCTCCAAGGTGAAGGAGGGGGAGGATTGTGCCTCAACAGCCGGTACCTCCTGCCATGCCTGCCGTTTGTAGCAATTCTATGCGCGTATGCGCTGAAGGAATTGAAGATGTGCTGGGGTGCGAAAGGGAGCCGCCTGGTACCGGCAGCAGCGATGCTGCTGACCGTCGTCGCCTACCTCCTTTTGATTGAGAAACTGTTTCCGACGCCGGACTTGCTGGAGTTCCCATTGCTCAGACTGCCGTTGCTCGTCGGTTTCTGTCTCCTGGTGCTGCTGGCGGCCGTTCTCGCAGCAGAGAACCGCAACATCCGGTGGCTCCGTGGGACCGCGTCGGCGGCGGTGGTTGTTGCCTTGACCTGGGCCTGCCTGGTGGCCTTCCTGTATGACTATCCCCACCACAGGCACGTGCGGAGGGTGCACTACGACTTTGGGGTCAAGCTTCTTGAAGTGGTCCCCGCTCATTCGATCTTCTTTGCCGGTTACGGATTCTTTACCGCGTCGGTCAATCTCATCGAGAAGGGAGACGTGTACCTGGCGTTCCCTGAAAGGGACCGCTTCAGAGACTTCCCGGAGCTACTGAAGTTCTCTCTGAACGAGGGGAGGCGATCCTTTGCGATTCTGCCCGAAACGTTGTGGGAACAACTTCAGGCAGGACCCTTGAAGGGTCTGGAGATCAAGCCGCTGGTGGTATACGGGACATCAGTGATGGCTGAAATTTCGTTGCCTCGTGAAGGCCGAGGGGAGGCTCGTTTTGGTTCTCCGGTAAACCCGGCGCATCAGATGTCTTTGAAATCCGTGTCCCTCAGGACAGCGCCGATCTTCCTGAGCTCTTGGCCGAACTCGCCGACGAGACGTTTCAGGATCTCTTCGTGTTCACTACGATAGAACAAGAACAGCCCCATCATGTTGACATGCCGTTCCGGTTCCGCGAGAGGCGCCACCCCTAGTTGCCGAGAAAGCGGCTGGAGATCGTGAATGATCTCCTCCATGCTTTGATACCGGAGTGTCGGGTCTTTTTCGGATGATTTTACGAGAAACCTGTGCAGTTCGTCCGGGAGGTCCGGGATCACGAGACGCGGATCGGGGATATGTTCGTACAAGTGGCACTGCAGCAGGTTGGCAATATCGTTATCAGGAAAGGCCTCCTGACCGGTGATTATGCGGTATGCGGAGATCCCGAGCGAGTAGATGTCGGACCGTTCATCGAGCAGGCCCATGCGGATCTGTTCCGGAGAGAAATACCGCGGGGTGCCCACCAGCCGATCCCCCTTGGTCCCGGGCCGGCGAGCCAATCCGAAATCAAGGATCTTGGCTTTGTCGTTCTTCTGAATAAAGATGTTTCCCGGTTTGACATCGCCGTGAATGATCCCCTTTTCGTGAGCGTATCCGAGGCCGTGGCATACCTGGAGCAGAATATTGAGGGCTCTGGGCAGAGGCACCCGTGTGACTTCCCGCAGCATCTCGACCAGCGATACCCCTTCCAGCTGTTCCATGATGATGAAGACCGTGCGATACAGTTGCTCGATGTCATATACCTTGACAATATTCTCGTGGTTCAGATTCGCGATGACCCGCGCCTCATTCTGAAATTTCTCAAGGAAATCCGGGTCCATGGCCATGTTGTGCTTGAGCATCTTGATGGCCACAGGCATGTTCAGCATCGTGTGGACCCCTTTGTACACGATACTCCAACCACCTCTCCCCAGTACTTCGGTGATGACGTACTTCCCGACCGTGCGGTCCGCTGTGAGGGTTGCGCGGGCGAATCGGTCGGTCACGACCTGAGTGAGAAAATGCCGTATCTCAGGATACTGGTTACAAATCCCTTCGAATGCAGTCCTGCTCAGGCGCCAGAGGTCCATGTCGGTCTGGGCGTCGACGTGAGCGTTGCGGTGCTCACCCGTCAGGATAGCCATCTCCCCCACCAGGTCGCCTGGACCGAGGACCGCAAGCGGGCGTACAATGCCTGCCTTTTCAAGGCTGACGGAGCACGATCCGTTCTGAATGATGTAGAAGCTGTCCCCCTCGTCGCCTTGAGCTATGAGGCGCTCTCCGGAAGGCAAATGGACGGGCTTCATGGCTACCATCAGGTGGAATCTCGCGTCTTCGGGTATTGCCGCGAAAAAAGGAGTTTGAAGCAGGAACTGGTAATCCTGATCAGACATCCTGTCCTTCTTGGTCAAGAGTTCCTTCTTGCCCATGTCCTCCGGTTCTTTCATGAATCCCTCGCGCGTTTTCGTCGGACATGACCGAGGTGGTCACGGGATCGGGGGGAGCCTATTCCGTCTCGTTTTCACGGCATACCATTACCACAAAAGAGTAAGTGAATAAAGTTTGGAAGCCGGAAAAGTAGACGATGACCCGTGCGTGTCACCATCATAGCCGCAGGACAGGGATGACGCACGGGGTTGGCTATGCCTCGGGCGCTTCAATGCGGCGACTCTCGCGGGGACGCAACATAACGGGTAATCGTCAGTTCGACGGACTGTATTTGTCGCGGTGAACGATTACCCTACCGGCTTGACCGGTCTCTCCGGATGGACGTCATCTTGTCTTGCAACCCCGTTGGATCAAGTGCTAGAATGGAAGCGCAAGGAAGGACCAGTTGAGCCGTACCTGGCGTACGGGACGAGGAGGGACCCATGTCCACCCCATTGTGTCGGAGGATCGCTACTCTTGCGACCATCGTCGGATTTTCCGTCTTGACCTTTTCCCCGGCACTTGGCGCAGCGAGCGATCTCCCAAAAGATGCAGCGGCACTGCTGAATATCGGCAAAACAGGACCCAAGGCAATTGCCTTGAGCATTCGCACCGACAAGCCGGAGGACCATGCGTTCAAACCGGGCGATTCCCTGGTGCTGAATCTGAAAACCGCGAAGGAAGCGTACCTGAGCGCAATCTACGTCTCATCTACCGGGGACGCGGTCGTCCTGCTTCCCAACAACGAGAATCCGAATGCTTTGGTGCCGGCTGACAAAGAATTCACGCTCTTCGGGAATGAGTCGTGCATCAAGGTCAAAATCAGCGACAAGATGAAAGAAGGGCAAATTGTCTTTTACGTCGCATCGAAGCCGCTCCGCTTAGAACCGCTCAGGCCTGCCGAAGGTCAACCGTGCGTGCAGATCTCGCATTCGGACACAAAGGACCTGCAACTCCTGGGCGAGAAGCTCGAGGGTTTGGCCAAAGACGAAGGATTCAACCGAGTGGTTATGCGCCTAAAGACCACGAGCGAAGCAGGCCTGTCCTTGAAGCTCATGGGGCTCCCCACCGCGGTCAAGAGTGAGAAGCCCGAGACCATCACCGGAGTTCAGGGGGCAAGACCGGAGAAAGGCAAGCCTGAGTAAACCGATCCGCGTGGGACGATCTCATCGAAGTATGACGGCAAGCGGGGGGCTGATTCGCGTCGGGAAGGTGGCTCGCGTGGTCAGTTGGAGAGAAACCGATCTCAGCCCATACTGCGGGCGGTGACAACGCTGTATAGGGTCTTGCTCAGTTCGGAAATCTTGTACGGCTTCGGGACGACCCCCTTGAAACCGTATTTCCTGAATTCGGCCATAATGGGATCGTTGGCATAACCACTGGAGACGATGGCCTTCGCACAGGGATCGATGGCCAGGATCTTTTCGATTGCCTCTTTTCCTCCCATGCCTCCGGGAACCGTCAGGTCCATGATGACCGCGGCATAGGGCTGCCCCGCATCCATGGCTTTCTCGTAATACTCAACCGCCAGTCGCCCTTCCGAAACGAAATCGCCGCTGTAGCCGATGACTTCGAGCATTTCACGACACACGTCCAGGATGCTCGGCTCGTCATCCATCACGAGGATCCTTCCGCTCCCCTGCTCGAGGCTCTCAGCCACGCAAGTCCGCGCTCGAATGACCCCGGTGCACGCAACAAGGTACAGGTGGAAGGTGGTGCCTTTCCCAAGAACCGACTCCGCGAGGATGCGGCCGCCGTGCTTCTCGACGATGGAGTGGGCTATGGCAAGTCCGAGACCGCTCCCTTTCGGTTTGGTCGTGAAGTAGGGGTCGAATATCCGGGGAAGATGTTGTTCCGAAATCCCGACTCCCTGGTCGCATACGGAAATCTTCACATACCGACCGTCGGCCAGATGCAGCTCCGGGAACGACTTCGCACCATCTACGGTCACGTTCTCCGCACTCAGTTCGATCTGGCCGCCCTGAGGCATGGCCTGATCCGCATTGATGACGAGGTTGTTGATCACCTGACTGATCTGGCCTTCATCAACCTCTACAGGCCAGAGATCTTCGGGAATGGAGCATTCGGCTCTTACGTTCGACCCTGCGAGTGAGAAATTCACCGTATCCCGCAGCAATTCGCCGATAGAGGTCTTCTGCTTGATCGGCGCTCCGCCTTTGGCGAAGGTGAGCAGTTGCCGCGTCAGTTCCTGGGCCCGAGCAGCGCCCTTCTCCGCCTCGTTGAGTTTCGCGCGCACCTTCTCTTGAGCGCCGGCGTACATGCGGGCCAGACTGATGTTCCCCAGAATGGCCGTGAGTATGTTGTTGAAATCATGCGCCAGCCCGCCGGCCATGATGCCGATTGACTCGAGCTTCCTGACCCTCAACAATTCGTCCTCCATCTTCTTGCGCTTGGTGACATCGAGGAGCGAAACCACCCAGTTCTTTGTTCCCGGAATGGCTGTCGTGGTCGCGAAGACATGTTTGATAGTACCCAAGGCATCTACGAACTTGAAATCGTAGGTCTTGGGCGTTGGCTCTCCATCGTGCTCGTCAGACTGTTCGAGCTGAAGCAGGACCCGGACCTTTTCGTCCGGCACAAAATCCGTCCACCTCTGCTTCCCTTCGAGGTCTCGTTTTCTGCATCCGGAGAGCTTTTCAAACTCCGCGTTCGCCAACACGATTCGCGCGTTCTCCTCCACCACCAGCGTTGCAGTGCCCGTGGCCTCGAAGAGTGTGCGGTATCTCTTCTCGCTTTGCCGAAGTGCTTCCTCGACTTTTTTCCGTTCGATGGCATAGCGGATCGCGCCGGCGAGGAGTTTACTGTCCACCTCCCCCTTCACGAGGTAGTCCTGAGCTCCGGCGCGCAATGCGTTGACCGCGACCATCTCGTCATCGATACCGGTCAGAGGGATGATGGGGACGAGGGTATTCTGCGCATGCATCCTGGTGAAGGTTTCCAGTCCGCTGCTGTCGGGCATGGTCAGGTCGAGCAACACTACATCGATGCCGCCGCGCTGGAGGCGGTCCAATCCTTTGCCCAGACGATCGACCCACTCCCACTGGAAGGACGTACTCTTCACGTCCACCAGCATCTCACGAATCAGGCGCGCATCGCCGGGGTTGTCTTCGACAAGCAGAACTCTGATCGGCTGATCGTTCAAGTTATCGGATGCTACTCCTTGGGCAATTCGGCAAAGGTGAGCCAGAACTCTTCTATCGCGGTCAGAAGACTGGCGAACTGCTCAAACTCAACCGGTTTGGTCAGGAAGCAATTCGCGTTGAGATCGTAGGCCTGCTTGATGTCTTCCTGGTCACGGGAGGTGGTCAGGACCACCACCGGGATTCGTCTCAGGTTCTCGTCCTTCTTGATCGCGGCCAGCACCTGGCGCCCGTCTTTCTTGGGCAGGTTCAGGTCGAGGAGTATGAGGTCAGGTCTGGGAGCGTCCGCGTATTTCCCTTCCTGGCGCAAATACGCCAATGCTTCAACTCCGTCTTCCACCACGTCCAGCAACTTCGGCAACTTATTGTTATATTTGAAAACTTCAGCAGTCAGGCGCGCGTCTCCCGGGTTGTCTTCCACCAGAAGGATGCGAACAGGCCTGTCCGTCATTTGCTCTCTCCCGTTGAGGCGGTCGTGTCGGCGATCGTGAAATGAAATGCGCATCCTTTTCCTGGTGAAGATTCCACCCAGATACGTCCGCCGTGACGTTCAACGATCTTCTTACAGATAGCGAGCCCAATCCCTGTGCCGGCATATTCCGTCCGGCTGTGAAGTCGCTGAAAGATCTCGAAGATCCGATCGGCGTGATCAGGTTCGATTCCGATCCCGTTGTCACGGACGCAAAAGAGCCACTCGCTCCCGTTCTTCTCGGCAGAGACGTGAACTGCCGGTGGAGAATCGCCTCGGAACTTTACTGCATTGCCGATCAAGTTCTGGAGCAGTTGACCGAGTTGAGTAGCATCACCGTATACGGTTGGCAGCGGCGAGTGAGTTACGGTGGCACCGTTGTCCTCGATGGATCCCTGCAGGTTGGCGAGAGTCGTCTTGAGCACTTCTTCGCAATCGGTCGAGGTCAGTTCCTTGCCGCGCGTCCCGACACGGGAATAGGCCAGCAGATCGTTGATGAGTGCCCTCATGCGAACGACTCCATCCACCGCGTAATTGATGAACTCATCGGCATCTGAATCAAGCTTGCCCTGGTACCGCTTTGCCAGGAGTTGGGTGTAACTACCCACCATGCGGAGCGGCTCCTGCAGATCGTGGGACGCGACATAGGCGAATTGTGCGAGATCCGCATTGGATCGTGAAAGCTCCTCCGCTTTCAGGGCGAGGGCTGATTGGGCCTGTTTGCGCTCCGCTATTTCTTTCCGAAGCGCTGCCGTCCTGTCAGCGACCATTTTCTCGAGTTTCTCGTTGAGTACCACTAGTTTTTCGCGCATTTTTTCGAGGCGACGGTTCTGAAGAATCGCATCCTGATAGGTGGAGAGGAGGAACTGCAATATTTGTTGCCGACCGGCTTCCAGGAGGTAGCGGTTTCGGCCCAGGATCACTTCAAGTTTCTTCTTGGGACCGGGCTCTCCGTCCACAGGCGAGGTAGAGACCACTGTCTGGATACGGGTCAACAACATCTTTCCATCGCAAGGCTTGCTGATGTAGCTGTCCGCGCCAGCTTCCAGCCCGCGGAGGATGTCACCGGTATGCGAAAGCGTGGTGAGGAGTATTACGGGGATGTCCTTGAAATCCTTGTCAGTCTTGATGGCACGGCACATCTCGAAACCGTCCATTTGCGGCATGACAATATCGCTGATAATGAGCGCGGGTCTGCGTTCCCGGATCGCCAGCAGTCCTTCCTTGCCATGAGCAGCAAGCCTTACGCGATAACCGTGTTTCTGGAGGAAGTCCCTCAGGCGCTTGGCCTGAAATCGGCTGTCTTCTACCACCAAGATATCGCCGTTGGTGACCATGGTTCCTCTTCGCTGCAAACTTTCCCTGAAGCGGCCGCAAGCGGAGAAAGCTCTTGCGAGTGGTTCGGCGTGAGTAACTAATAGTATGCGGTAGTGTCACCACGACATGACAGACGCTGGTCGCCGCCAGGCAACCAACAGCTCACGCTCCGTGCCGTGCCTTGTCGAGGAATGTGCAGCCGCTGATTCGCAAGGGGCAATCAATCGGCGCTGCGTGGACTCGACAGAAGGATTTGCTTTCAGCGTACACAATAAGGCCTTTTGTGGCAAGCAGAATGTGATCTTTCCGGTAACCCGGTGCCAACACAAGGGGAGAGGTGCCTCAAGCGCAGCATTGCTGCCTGAAGCAGACTCTCCGAGCCGATCGTAGCCCGTGTCGCCTCCGCTGCCCATCCCGAGCGGAGTCGGACTTGACGGCCTCTGGGTCTCATGCTAATTGATGGACTGACTCTCTTTGAGTCAACGAACATGAAGGAGTAGGATTTCTTCCACAGCATATGAAAGAAAAACGTGCCCTGGTCACCGGAATCACAGGCCAAGACGGAGCATACCTCGCCAAGTTTCTCCTGGGAAAAGGCTATGCGGTGTGCGGAGTCAAGAGACGAAGTTCCCTGATCAATACTCAGAGGATCGACCCTCTTTACGAGGATCCGCACGTGGAGGATCGGCACTTCTTCTTGGAATACGGCGACATGACCGATTCGACGAATCTCATCCGAGTGATTCAGGAATTCCAGCCCACGGAGATTTACAATCTCGCTGCCCAGAGCCACGTGAAGGTCTCGTTCGAAACCCCGGAGTATACGGCAAACTCCGACGCCCTCGGTGCATTACGGTTGCTCGAGGCGATACGCATTCTCAAACTGGAAGACAGGGTCCGCTTCTACCAGGCTTCGACCAGCGAACTCTACGGCCTGGTCCAGGAAACTCCCCAGACCGAGACCACACCCTTCTATCCTCGCAGTCCCTATGCGGTCGCAAAATTGTACGCCTACTGGATTGCTAAGAATTATCGAGAAGCGTACGGCATGTTCGCATCCAACGGAATACTTTTCAACCATGAGTCGCCGTTGCGCGGGGAGACCTTCGTGACCCGCAAGATCACCCGAGCTGTTGCGCGGATCAAACTCGAAATGCAGGATACGATGTATTTGGGCAATCTGAATGCCAAACGCGACTGGGGCTACGCCGGAGACTACGTAGAGGCGATGTGGTTGATCCTCCAGCATCATCAGCCCGATGATTTTGTCATTGCCACCGGTGAGAACCATTCGGTGAGGGAATTCATTGAGGCAGCCTTCCGACACGTAGGCATTTCGGTCGCATGGCAGGGTGAGGGGATCGGAGAACGCGGCGTCGACACGGAAACCGGCCGCGTCCTGGTCGCAGTCCATCCCCGTTACTTTCGCCCCACCGAGGTGGACGAGTTGCTGGGCAGCCCTACCAAAGCGCGAGAACTCCTTGGCTGGCAGCCCCGGGTGACCTTCCACGAACTCGTACGGCGGATGGTGGTCGCGGATCTCAAGGAGGCGGAGATGGAACGCCTGTGCCGGACCGCGGGGTTCAATTGAGCGTACGACACTCGCCGACGGGGCCGAGCGCCTCTCTACTCCAGCGGGACCGTGACGGAACCGCTTCTCATTCGCTGCCTTCAGTTGTGCAATGATGCAATGGGACCTTTTCCAATTCAAGAAGACGATCTCCTGGATCCTTCACCCACTCAATTTCTGGCTCGTCATTACCGCACTCGGTGTCGTCGTCTGTCTGTGGAAGCCACGAAAGGCTGCAGGCTGGACGATCGTCCTGGCCGGATTCGTATGGTTGTTCGTGACCTCGCTCCCCGGAACAGGATACCTCCTCTTCAAGTCGCTGGAACTGCGAGCCGGTTGCACTCCGGATGCTGAGACCCTGCGCAGGGAAGGGATTCGCTTCATCGTGGTGCTCGGGAACGAGGTCGAAGGGGCGCGACTGTGGCAAGAGCTGCCGGACAGCAAGCTCGTGCTCTCGTCGGGACAGTACGCTCTGGCCATGGCCGACAAGGTACGCGTGTTGGGTATCCCTCACGATTCCCTAGTCCTTGAAACCGAAGCGAGAGACACCGAGGAGCAGGCCCGGAAGTTGCAACCGCTCCTTCGGGGAGAGCGGTTCGTTCTGTGCACGTGGGCCATTCACATGCCAAGGGCACTCATGGCGTTCAGGCTTGTCGGGCTCAATCCCGTCCCCGCGCCGACCGATTTTGTCACCTTCCCCGCGCCGCTGCGGCACGCCTTCTTCCCTTGTTCCAGCGGACAAGCGGTTACAGCAATGGCTTTCAAAGAGTACTGGGGAACCGTGTGGCTCGCCTTGAAATCTGCCGTTGCGCATTACACCAATTCGCTTCTTAACCGGTGATATTCGAGGAGCCTACCAAGCGCTTCTCCTGGGAGGTCTCCTCCGCTACGGCCGGCACAGCCGGACTGCGCTCCGGAGACCTCCCGGGAACGCCTACCGGCAGTACCACTTGTTTAATCGCGAATTGGTATTAGTCTGCTGCCGGGAGCGGGTTGCAATCCAAGGACGCTGGTGGCAGGGCCTCTCGCACCCAGCCCCGACAGAGGCCGCGCAACAGCGTCAAAGACCCTTACCGGCCTTGGTGAAAGGCCGGATCATGAGTCGGAGCGGGCGCAATGCGAACAGGAGGAACGACAGATTGGCCGGAAGTTTCCAGAATTCACAATCACCAGCGTCCGGGATTACGAAGCGTTCCAGAGTGAAACGGATCTTGTCTGCGAGCGATTCTCGGGCAGCCAGACGGAACCATAAGGCAAACCATGTCCCGGAAGAATCATTGGGCCGGGAGAGCAGTCGCTGCACCACCTGTGAAGCGAGGCGATCCACGCCCGGATAGTTCCGCGCGGTCGCAGCTACCGAGTCGGGAAGTCGCGCGTCCACGAGTTGCCGTGCCAGAAGGAAGCCGAGGAAGAGCATTCGGCGGCAACCGAGATCCCTCGCCTGGTCCACCACCACTTCCCAGTCCAAGGCAGGCGTCCGGGCCACATGCTCCGCCACATCGCAGATCCACCCAAAGCGGTCCCAACAGTGGCTTGTCCCGTGAAGGCAGAGCAGCACCAGGGTATCCTCCGCAGAGAGCGTAGGCACGGTTCTGCCCTCGAGGGATACCTTTGCCGGTCGGCCCCAGATCTGTTCGTCGCAAAAACGGAGGCAGTTCGTTATTGGTTCCACGGTCCAATGCAGTTCCGTCGTGATGTGTTTTGCGCGCGACACGAGGAGAAAATGCTTTTGATACCGGATCACCGTTGTTTCCTGTTTCGGTGTCAACCCGTACGGACTGATATACCCCTTCTCGGCCAGGAGCAGTCTCGCCCGCGGAGCGTCGTCCCGGTGGATCAGGACGTCCAGGTCGTCGAACTGCCTCAGTGCAACATCCCCATATGCACTCGCAGCCAGTGTCGGGCCCTTGAACGGCAGGGCAGGAATGTGGTGAGAGTCGAAAAGGTCGAGAATTTCCATCAATTCGAGGGTTAACTGGTGATTTCGCGCTGCATTCCCGAGGAACATGCGCCGGAGCCTCTCACGAACATCCGACGGGACGCATTCCCATGCGTGGAGGTTCACATTCCGATAGATCAGGGGAAAAACGCCATGGTTGATGGCAGTCTTGATCAGTAGTTCCCAGTCCATGCCCTGCAGGAGCTGAACTGCCACGTCACCTCTCCATTGAGGGTCACGGTGGCTGCGAGCCAGGTACAGCAGGACGCGCATCTCGGCGCTCACCGTGTTTAGCGGTACCTCGTCCAATCGCTCCGGCACTACTCGACCTCCACCACTCGCGTCCGGGAGAAGCCTAGATGCATCTCAGGCCATTGTCAATTCTCCCCCTCGCAGGCATGGTTGCGAAATTGCTCCCCGAAGCAACGACCACGTGGTATAAGCTCCGCCTATGAGCCGACTGGAATCGCTGAGAACGAAGCTGAGGACTTTCCTGCTCGTGCGGGTGGCCTTTCACCATGTGTGGCAGTCCGGTCCACGTTGGATGGTGGCTACGGTCGCCCTCCTGTTTGCCCAGGGACTCGTTCCCCTCTTCGCTCTCTATCTCATGAAGCTGGTTGTCGACGGAGTGGCCGGAGGGATAGCCTCTCCTGACAAGACGGCCGCGTTCGGTCACGTTGCGTGGCTGATAATCCTTGCCGCAGCGGTAGGGTTGTTTGCCGCGGCCCTGACTGCTCTTTCAGGCATCGTGCGGGAGTTTCAGAGCGCGGCTTTCCAGGACCACATGCAGGAGATCATCCTGAAACGGTCCGTGGAGCTGGATCTCGAATACTACGAAAACTCGCGGTACTATGATGCTCTGGTGCGAGCGCAGCAGGAAGGTTCGTCCCGCCCGGTGAGCATCGTTCATGGGCTTGTTCAGATCGGCCAGAACAGCATCTCCCTCCTGGCCGTGGCCTCGCTACTGGCCGCCACACACTGGATGGTCACGGCGATCCTCCTGGTCGCAATAGTCCCAGGACTGATCGTGAGGTTCCGGTACGCGGATACCCTCTATGGTTGGCATCGTCGCCACAGCGCGACGCAACGTCTGGCCGCGTATTTCCACTCGCTGCTCACCACCGCGCCCTCGGCCAAAGAGGTCCGCATGTTCGGACTCGGACCTACATTCATGCGACGACATCGGGAGCTGCGAACCCAACTCCGGCAGGAGCGTTTCAGACTGTCTGCAACGCTCTCATTGAACGAACTCGTCACCCAGGGTTTCGGGATCGTTGCCGTCTTCGGCGTGTTTGCGGTCCTGTCGCGTCGGGTGTTTCAGGGGGAGATGACTCTTGGCGACCTGGTCATGTACTACCAGGGGATTCAGTACGGGCTCGGGTACATGCGAGGGATGTTGGCCAGCTTCACGCGAATCTACGAGGACGCGCTGTTCCTCTCTAACCTCCAGGAATTCCTGGCACTTCGAAATATCGTAGCCGAACCGGACGATCCGGTTCCGGTACCTCGGCCCATACGAGAAGGGATTGCCTTCGAGCAGGTCAGTTTCCGCTATCCCGGTGACGAGAGGAATGTCCTTCGAGACGTATCACTCAAGATCGGCCCGGGTGAAGTCGTCGCCCTTGTGGGGGAGAACGGCGCCGGCAAGACCACCTTGATCAAGCTGCTCTGCAGACTGTACAACCCGGATCGCGGCAGCATCACCATCGACGGAGTGGACCTGGGACGATTGACCACCGCAGCTTTGCGGAAAGAGGTTTGCCCGATCTTCCAGGACTACGCGAGGTATCATTTGACCGCAAGTGAAAACATCCGACTGGGAGACGTGGAATCGCCCGAAGACCCCGAGCGTGTCTCGCGATTGGCCCGTTTCGCCGGTGCGGATGAGTTCATACGACGCCTTCCACGCTCCTATGAGACCCAGTTGGGGCGCCTGTTCGCCGAGGGTGCTGAATTGAGCGTCGGGCAGTGGCAGCGGATCGCCTTGGCTCGTGCGTTCTACCGCGACGGCCAGGTGATCATCCTTGATGAACCGACCAGCGCCTTGGACCCGAAGGCGGAGTACGACTTCTTCCAGCGCTTTCGCGAAATGGTGCACGGTCGGCTGGCGATAATCGTGAGCCACCGTTTCTCTACGGTTAGGATGGCGGACCGGATATACGTGCTCGAGGGCGGAACGGTAATTGAGCATGGCTCACACGAAGAGCTGATGCGTTTGAATGGAACGTATGCCGGGCTGTACAAGCTCCAGGCGAAGGTGTGGCTGTAGCGTGGCCCACTTGGACATTCGCTGCGCTCGTCGGATAGATGCCATGATGCAGCGCCGTCATAGCAGGGGATCGACTCGACACGCATTCCAAACCGTTTCTGAGGCAAAACATCGACTTCAAGACCGCCGGCCAACGGGGTTCCTGCAGGACAATTCCACCGTGAAATCCTTGACTTCTTGGCTCGCGTATCCTAGTGTTGTAAGCAGGATGCGACAGGCCAGCCACGCTTCGGCCCGGCAATCCGCGGCAAAACCTTTGGCATAGTAACCATCGGCTCGGCTGCCTTCCCGGCGCGTCGTGAATGGGCGCGTGAGCCTGTGTGCTTCCGAGATACCGTTGGGCCACGAGGATCGGCCTGGCGGGCTTTGATGCTTCGGAGGAGACGCCTGGTGACGGAACAACCCAAGCCGGTTGCAAACCCCTTGTTGGTCTTGCGGGAAGAATTCGACGATTGGGCGGTGCTGTTCGATCCCGATTCCGGCGAGGCTTTCGGATTGAACCCCGTGGGCGTCTTTATTTGGAAGCGCCTCGACGGTTTACATACGGAAGAAGACATTTTGAAGGAACTTACTGAAGAATGTGAGGACATTCCCGAGGACGCGGCAACCCATGTCTCGGAATTTATCGAAGACCTCGTGAGCCGCGGGTTTGCCGGGTACGAGGTGGGCAAGGACGTGATTCCATAATGAGGTTGATGAAGACCCCTCGTTCGCTCGACCTTCTGCTGACAAGCCGCTGCAACTTGCGCTGCATGTATTGCAGCCATTTCTCCAGTGGAGGTGAGGTCGATCACGATCTGCCCACTGACCAGTGGCTTGGTTTTTTCGAGGAGTTGACCCGCTGTGCGGTGATGGACGTCTGTCTTCAGGGTGGAGAACCTTTCATCCGGTCAGACCTGAGGGAACTTGTACAGGGCATTGTTCGGAACCGCATGCGATTTTCCATTCTGAGCAACGGTACGCTCATCACCGACGAAATGGCCGAATTCCTTGCTTCTACGGGCCGGTGCAACAGTGTGCAGGTCTCTATTGATGGGTCCACCCCCTTTGCCCACGATGCATTCAGAGGAGAAGGGAATTTCCGCCGGGCGGTGGACGGTCTGAAGCGATTGATAAAACACGGGATCTCGGCCACAGTTCGCGTAACGATCCATCGCAAGAATGTTCGGGAACTCGAGGCGATTGCGAGGCTGCTCCTGGAGGATATCGGACTCCCATCGTTTTCGACGAATGCGGCCTCTCATTTAGGTCTGTGCCGGAAGAACGCGGAACAGGTGCAGTTGACGGCCGAAGAACGCTCGCTTGCCATGGAAACCCTTGGGAGGCTGGCCAGAACCTACAGCGGGAGGATAAGCGCTACGGCCGGCCCGCTCGCGGAAGCTCGGCACTGGTCCCAGATCGAAGAGGCCCGTCGCTGCGGGCTCGAAAGCTTGCCGGGTGGCGGTTATCTCACCGGATGCGGCGGTCCGACGAACAAACTGGCCATCCGCGCGGACGGTGTCATGCTCCCGTGCTCGCAGATACCGGATCTGGAATTGGGCCGCATCAACAAAGACGATCTACGGCAGGTCTGGACGGAGCATCCGATCCTCAACCGGTTCAGGGAACGTGTGAGTATTCCCCTGAAGGAGTTCGCATTTTGCCGAGGCTGCCCGTACGTGAACTACTGCACCGGCAACTGCCCTGCCCTCTCGTACACATTGGTGCAGGATGCCTGGCATCCAAGTCCGGACGCGTGTTACCGGAGATTCCTGGAAGCCGGTGGCAGGCTCCCCCGTTCGGACGGCAATCCCGCTTCTTGGGCTTCCGAAGAAGCAACCCAGCAAGCGGAATGCTGAGCGGAAACGCTTGAAAAGAGATCTTTACACGAACATCGAAAAAGCGAACAGAGTGCGGTCCCTATCCAGCGCCCGCTGCGGACAAGAATGATGACGGAAACGGAAATGAACCCGCGGAGCCAATTCCCTCTGCATCAGCTCTACTTTTACCTGACCTCCGGCTGCAACCTGAGGTGCAGACACTGCTGGATAGCACCGACCTTCGAGGAAACAGAGCATTCCACTCGATCGCTCGACCCGGATTTGTTTCGGTCCGTCATCGCCCAGGCCAAGCCGCTGGGGCTTAGCGCGGTCAAGCTCACCGGCGGGGAACCGCTCTTACATCCGGACATCGAAGGTATTCTGGACCATATTCGGCAGGAAGAACTCAGTCTCACGGTGGAGACCAACGGGACGCGATGCACTCCCGAGGTGGCCGCCAAGTTACACGCGTGCAACACTCCGTTCGTGTCGGTGAGCCTCGACGGCTCGGACGCAGAGACTCACGAGTGGATTCGCGGGGTCCCCGGCTGCTTCGATTCGGCGCTGGAAGGGGTGAAGAATCTTGTAGCCGCGGGATTTCATCCTCAAATCATCATGACGGTCATGCGCCGAAACCACCACCAGATGGAGTCTCTGGTGAGGCTGGCCGAATCCGTCGGGGCCGGCTCGGTGAAATTCAACCTGGTCCAGCCCACGTCACGAGGAGAGCGGATGCACGAGCGGGGAGAGACCCTCGATGTGTCCCAACTCGTGGCGCTGGGAAGATGGGTGGAACGAGAGCTTGCGCCTCAGGCCCGGGTGAAGATCTTCTACAGTCATCCGCCCGCGTTTCGTCCCCTGGGGCGGATGTACGGCGACAACGGAGACGGCGCGGGAATTTGCGGCATCTTCGGCATCCTGGGTGTTTTGGGGGACGGTAGTTATGCGCTCTGCGGGATAGGAGAGAGCGTCCGGGAACTTATCTTCGGGCACGCGGAATCGGATCGACTCGAGGAAGTGTGGAACCACCACCCGATCTTGACCGAAATCCGGGAAGGGCTACCAGCCAAATTGGAAGGTATCTGCTCGCGGTGTCTCATGCGGTCTCAGTGTCTTGGGAATTGCATTGCCCAGAACTACTACCGGTCGAAGCACCTCTGGGCGCCGTTCTGGTACTGCGAAGAGGCCGAAAAATCGGGATTGTTCCCGGAAACGCGGGCTGCGCTCGAAAAGACCAGCGGGGGCCGAGAATTGAGCGTCTGCGAGCTGAGTGGATGAATGCCCACCCCAAACCCTGTTGCTTCTTCGGAAGGTCTTCGTGCGCCGGTCCGAGGGCGCGAAGCCACCGGCCGAGGAGGCTGCCCGCGACGAATGCGAACCACGATAGAATCTGTTCTTGCCGTCTGGCATGGCTTGGACGTGACGAGGGGGTAAAATGACTTACGAAAGACCGAAGCTCATAACGCTGACCGGAGGCGCCTGGAAAACGGCGGGACAGTGCGCGTCAGGAGGAAGCAACCCCGACCCCGCAGGGTGTGTGACCGGCATCGGCGCGAGGCAAGGACCCTGCAGCACCGGAGCGGTCCCGAGCGCGAGTGCGACTTGCGGCTACGGCCCCGGCGCGGCTGGCTGCAATACAGGTGACTCGGCCACCTCACCCGGATGCACGAACGGTTTTTCCGCGACGGGCGGCGGCGCGAACTCCTGCAACGGCGGATTGAGCCCGACGCCGTAGCTCCGCAAGAATTGTTTCTGTCGTCCGCGCGTGGTGTACGGCATGGAGAGCCCCACGACGGCAAGAGTCTTTCTTCCCGACCACGCAGGAACGGCAAAGAATCACTGTGCCCGACACCACTCTCGCGAGGAACCGTGGTGCTCATATTTCGTCCCCCGGGAACGCAGGTACGCTCGCGATCGGAGTTTTCCCAAATTTGAGAGAAGAGCATGCCCGATGCCGCAGCCAGGTCCTATTCTTTGACGCTGGCAAACAGCCAGTCATGGCAGCTTGTGCCCGCCGCATCTGCCGAAAACCTCGTGCGGGACTTTGCGGCAGTCATGAGGCTCGCACCATCGGACCCCTCCGACCGATGCAAAGTCATATTCACGTGCCAGGTACCACAGCAAGACGGGGACTCGTTGTGGCGAGCCTCTGACGACGTTGCCGAAGTCTGCGAAGCCGTCCCTCGTCCCGGTTGGCGGAAAGAGGATTTCGGGCGATTCTGGATCTTGTCGCATCCCGACGTTCATGATGTGGTCTGCTACATTGACCGCCGAATTTCCGGCAATACGATCATGCCGGACATGGGGAAGGCCCTGATTCCGGTGTTTATCCGTGCACAGCAGGCCGGCGGCATCGTAGCTCATGCAGCGCTTATAGCCGTCGAAGGGAACGGCGTCCTGCTCGTTGGACCGAGCGGAATGGGGAAGTCGACGTGCGCACGGCGCTTGGGCGCTCCCTGGCGGGCACTCTGCGACGACGAGGTCCTTGTAGTCCCGGTGGCGGAAGGACCCTACCACGGCCATCCGTTGCCGACCTGGAGCGAACTCTTCGCCCCAGAGATACGCAGGACCTGGGATGTGGAAGAACATGTTCCCCTCAGGGCAGTATGTTTTCTGGAACGCTCGACGGAGAACAAGCTCGAACCCATAGGACCTGGGCAAGCGGCGATCCTCATCAATAAATCGCTCCAGACGATGAGCACACCATACGGCTATGCCTCAAGGAAAGAGGAACACCAGGCCGGCAGGCGTGCCGTGTTCGCGAACGCCTGCCGGCTCGTGGAGTCGGTCCCGTCTTTCATGCTCCGAGCCGGTCTCACGACCCGATTTTGGGAGATGATTGAAGAGGTCCTGTGATGATCCCTCTCGAAAGGTCTCAGGATAAGTCCCTACAACTCCGGCAGCCGTCGGACCGGGGTCCCTCGACCGCTGCAGGGATCACGAAATTCGATCGAGGGGAAATGATCTTCTACACCGGACCGAGCATGAATCCGACGCTCAGGGCGAAAGACCTCCTTCGGGTAACCTCTTACGAAGGGGTGCGGATTCGTCTTGGCGACGTGATCGTCTTCACCTCTCCTCAAGACGGACGAAATGTTACGCATAGGGTCGTGTGGGTCGATGCGCGAGGCCTCCTTGGAACCCGTGGCGATAACAACTCGGCCGGCGATCCCTGGACTCTGACCCGTGACCAGGTGCAAGGCAAGGTGACTCATGCACAAAATGGGGAACGACTCCGACCGGTGCGGGGAGGTACGCCAGGCCTTGTCATCCACCTATTGCTCAGAGGCCGGCGACTATTGCTGAGCCCCTTGTGGTCGTTCGCCCGAGCAGCCTATTATTGGCTCGCCAGGACCGGCGTCGTGAGGAGATTGTGCCGCGATCGAATGAACTTCAGAGTTGTTTCATTCCGACGTCCTGATGGCAAGGATGAACTCCATCTCCTGCTCGGGGCCCGCCTTGTCGGCCGGCTCCGGCCCGGCCAGTCGGAATGGTATATCGCGCCGCCCTTTCGCCTGGTGGTGGACGAAACGTCGCTCCCGCGAACAGGTTCGCCCCAATGACCTCTCCCACCGTCATGACTCCCGGCGGTACTGAGGGGTGTACGCTCCGCGATAATAAGCTCGGGAGTACTTGTACCCGTACCAGCGACCAGGCGAACGGACCTTGTTGAGAACAACGCCGAGGAGACGAGGTTTTCGGGAAGATCCGGTCAGTCTGAGAGATTCCTCGAATTCCCGTCGGTCTATCCGCCCGTCCTGAACTACCAGGACCGTTCCGTCAGTAAGGTCGCTCAGAAGCAGGGCATCAGGGAGACCGAGCAGTGGCGGCGCGTCGACCACCACATAATCAAAGGCACCCTTCAATTCGTAGAGCAACTCACGTGTGCGGCTGGACCCGAGGATCGCCACCGGGTCGTTCGGGAGGGGTCCGGACATCATAATGAAGAGTCGCGGCAGGTGGCTGGGGTGAACCATTCGCCTCCAGTCTCGGTTGCCTTCGGAGACAAGAGTCGCCAACCCAGCCCCAACATGTTCCTGTCCGAATAGCTTGTGGATTCTGGGTCTGCGCAGGTCCGCGTCCAGAAGGAGAACCCTCTTGGTCGGATCGAGGGACAGTACCGCGGCGAGAGAGACCGCGATGAGGGTCTTCCCCTCACCCGGGATTGAACTCGAGATCACGATACTCCTGATGGGGCGCCCGTAGTCGGACAGGAGAATCGAAGACTCGACGTTCCTCACCGCTTCGTAGATAGGGGAACGAGGGTCGTGATGCGCAAGAAACTCGTAACGGCTCGCCGCCCCTCCCGGCGGGTTCCAGCCATGGGTTTGGTCCAAGTCGGGTATGCTGCCGAGGATGCGGCACCGGAATTGCCGCTGGATGTCCCGTGCCCCTCTCAGGCTCGGATCGATTCCGTCCAGAAGGAGGGCCAGCAGAATTGCAGCGATAGTGCTCGCGCCGAATCCTATAGTTATTTGTCGCAGGTACCGGGGAGGGACAACGTCCGTGGTAGGCGCATGGGTTACCGTGAAGTCGTTGGACTCACTTTCGGCCCTCTGGGTAGCCTTTTTGTACTCACTGAGAAGCAGGTCGTACAACAATTCATCGCTCTGCAGTTCCATCGTAAGGAATCGATGCTGGGGTCCCAGTGCCCTCACCCGCGTCAGGTCATCTTCCGCCTTCTCGATCTCTTCCTTGAGACGGGCCTCCTCCTGGTGCCGGAGGTTCTCGGCCGATGAGGCAGCGTCTTGTTCATGTTCGGAGATAGTGTTTCGGAGGAAGTCCATCTTCTTACGGAGCGCGGCCATTTTCACAGAATCCGCATCGTAGGTCTGTCCCAGTTGGCCGTATCGGGCTTCCAGAGCAACGAGTCGTTGCTTCAAGGCCCCGATGGTCCTGCCGTCCCGGGGCTGATCCTGACCGGACGCGAAGGCCGATTCTGCCGCGTCGGTACCGGTCGGCCCGACAAGCGAACTGCGTAGTCGTTGGAGCCATCGTTCCGTCGAATCTTCCGGGAGTCCTTCTCCTCGTTCTCCGGAAAGGTACCCTTCCTGTTCGGCCAACTCAAGGACTGAAGCCTTGGATTTGCTGAGGTTTTTCTCTGCTTCTACGAGTTCCACATGGAGCCAGGCCTTGGCTTTAAGCGCGTCGGCACGTTTCTTTTCTTGGTAGTATTCCCCAACAACATTGAGATACCCTTCCAAACTCCAGGCCGCGAGGTGAGGATCCGTTGACATAGTGCTCAAGACTATTTCCGGGCGGTCCTTCAGGGCAACGCAGAACGCGGGAGGTATAGCGATCGGTAGGCTGAGCTTCTCCGGGATTCGTTCTTCTACGGGAGATGTTCGTCCCACGGCCGCATCGGTTCCGTGAGCTGCGCGCTCCCGGACGTAGTCCTCGACCGCTCCGCGGACACGTATGGAATTCAGAATTTCCTTCAGGGTGTTGGTACGAAAAAAAATGTAGGACTTGTAGTACTTATACCCAGATTCGGTCCGAGAATCGGGTCCGTAGATGTGTCTTTCGGCCGGGTCCAGCAGCGTGACGGTTGCGATCGAGAAATACTTCGGTGGGCGTCGAGAGACCAGATAAACCGTTGCGCACAGGCCTATGGCAATGACCGCGAGCACCAGCCATTTTCGTCTCAAAATGCTTTCAACGCGATCGCGGACAGTCTTGTCGTAGTCCGGCTCGAAGCCGTCGAAATAGCCGTCCGGCGGATTGTCCGATTGTGCGGATGGCCTTGGCCTCTGATTGTCGTGAAACGTTGCCATGCTTCCAAATAGCTCGTCGGGTTGTAGGCGCTCCCGCAAGAGCGTCAGGCGGAGCGGCCGACGACTCTACGTCGCGGCAGCTGTGCCAATGCCCAAGAGTACCGATAGCATACTCAGCTGGTACTGGCAAATCGAGGCGAGGATTCTGGAGCGCGGATCAGTGAAACTCGCGGCGCTGTGTCGCTGCGGAACGGGCAACCGTTGAGTCATCCGGGGCAACAACTCAACGCTGTTTACTCAACGACAATTCCGTGATCGCACATAATCGCTACACCGAGGACTCTGGTCCGGACGTCGTCCCGACTGAGGTCGGGAACCAGTCTTTCCTGCATGGATTCCAACCTCCACGGGAATTACGGAACGGGAACTGCTCTCTTTGGTGGTCCAGATCGAGCACTCGCGCGCCCGAGCGCACGTGAATGGATACCGGAAGGCATTTTGCGTGGCTTTGGAAAAGAAGGAGTGATATCATAGGCCTTCTTGATGCCGACCAAGAACCTACTGTTGCCTTGCATTGGGGACACCAAGCATGACTGCTCTAGAAATTGAGTATCAGCGAGATCGCCGGGCTCATTGGGATTCTCTCGCGCTGAAACGAGACGGTGACCGCAGTTGGGGACGATTCTATCACCAACGTATAACGGAGATCTTTCGGTTTCTCGTCTTACCCGGTCAGCGAGTGATCGAGATCGGGTGCGGGCGAGGCGATCTTCTCGCTGCGCTCCGGCCGTCGGTGGGCGTTGGGGTAGACTTCTCTGCGGAGATGATCCGCCTCGCCGAGGCTCGGCATCCGGAACTTCGCTTCATCCAGGCGGATGCCCATGAACTGGAGTTGCAGGAGACATTTGATGTCATCATCATGTCCGATCTGGTCAATGATCTCTGGGACGTTCAGACGGTTTTCCAGAAGGTGGCCGCACTGGCAGGGCCCCATACACGGGTTATCATCAACAGCTACAGCCGGCTCTGGGAGATACCGCTGTCCATTACCCGGCGGCTCCAGTTGGCGTCACCCACTCTGTATCAGAATTGGCTAACCGTTGAGGATATCCACAATATTCTGGAATTGTCCGACTTCCAGGTAGTGCGACACTGGAGCGAGATACTCTTCCCATTGGACGTACCGCTCTTGGAGCCGGTCTTGAACCGGTTTCTCGTCAAGCTGTGGCCCTTCCGCATAGCGGCTCTGACCAATTTCGTGGTTGCCAGACCCGTACCTACTGACCTGCCAAGGAAAGAAGAACCGCTCGTCTCAGTGATCGTGCCGGCGCGAAACGAGGCCGGCCACATTTCCGAAATTCTCAAACGGACACCGGAAATGGGGGGCGGAACCGAGATCGTCTTCGTGGAAGGGCACTCAACTGACGGTACGTACGAAGCGATCCAGCAGGCGGTGGCCGAAAACCCCGAACGGAAGTGCAAGATTTTCAAGCAACCCGGAGCGGGAAAAGGGGACGCGGTGCGAACGGGTTTCGCCAATGCAGATGGCGAGATCCTTATGATTCTCGACGCGGATATGACCGTTCCGCCGGAAGATTTGTCGCGGTTCTACGAGGCCATTCTGTTCGGAAAAGGGGAGTTCGTGAATGGAGTCAGACTGGTCTACCCCATGGAGGACAGGGCGATGCGTTTCTTCAACCTCCTGGGCAACAAGTTGTTCAGTCTGGTCTTCTCGGGTCTGCTCGGCCAGCCCATCAAGGACACGCTGTGCGGCACCAAGGTCCTCTGGAAAAAGCACTACGAACTCATAGCCGCCAACCGAGCCTACTTCGGCGAAATAGATCCCTTTGGGGATTTCGACCTGATCCTCGGCGCCGCGCGTTTGAACCTGAAAATCGTCGATCTGCCCATTCGCTATCGCGAGCGCCGGTACGGCACGACCAACATTCAACGCTGGAAACACGGGATCATTCTCTTGAAGATGGCTTATCTTGCCGCATGGCGCCTCAAGTTCATCTAGCGCGCTCTCGCCAAAGCTCAACCATTCCTGGGGCCAGGAACCGAGGTAAGCGACCGCATCTCTGAAACCTTGTAATTATAGATTGATACAGCAAGACCCTTGAGCTGAGACCTGAACCGGGCTATAGTGACTTGGCGTGCAATGGCGAGCCTCGCGTCGCGCTGGCCGCGGGAGAACCGGAGAACCGAAGGAAAATGATGAAAGCATGCTTTGGTGTGGCCTTGCGAGCAATGGCGATCCTGCTGCTCTGGAGTTCAGTCGGAATTTCGCTGAATCTTTTTTCCGCAAATGCAATCCCGTGGGTATACGTTCCGCCTCCGGATTTGGAAATCTCCGGCGTGAAGATCCCATTGATTGATGAGAAGGAAGCACGGAAACTCCTTGATGACCCCTCAGTCGTCTTCGTGGACACCCGGACTGCGAAAGACTATGCAAAAAGCACCGTAAAGGGCGCACAGTCTTTGCCCCGCAAGGAGATGGAAGAACGATTCATTCTCATCCAACCGCTCCTCCCGGAAGAAGCACGGCTCGTGCTCTTCTGCTACGGGCCCCAGTGCGAGGATGCGGAACGAGTAGCTGAATTCCTGATCCCCATGGGTTACCGAAATCTCGTGATCATGTCCCCCGGCTTTCCCGGATGGGAGAAGGCCGGCTATCCCGTTGATTCCGGCCCTGACAAAGAGCTGGGCGGGAAACAACCGGACCCCACCTCGGCCACCGGCGGAGACAACTCAGGCCCAACCTCCGGTCCTTCGACAGGCTCCGCGCAGAGCACCAGAGGCGACAAATGAAATATCTCACGTTCGCCGCGCGACTCTTCATCGGAGGCTTGTTCGTCTACGCCAGCATCCACAAGATAACCGATCCGGCGCAATTCGCCGTAAGTATCAGAAACTACATGATACTGCCGCCGGAGTGGAGTCACTTGGTAGCGCTCGCGCTCCCCTGGGTGGAAATAGGCGCCGGGGCGTTCCTCATCCTTGGCATCCAGACCAAACCGTCCGCGCTCCTCACTACCGGAATGCTGGCCGTATTCCTGGTCGCGATAGCGCGAGCATATGCCACGGGACTCGACATCGATTGCGGCTGCTTTTCGTCAGCGGCCGCCTCCCATGGCCGCGTTGATATCTATCACCTCGTGAGAGACTCGCTCATTCTCCTCGTGTCTCTCTTCGTGCTGCTCGCAGACCGGGGTGATTTCTGCATCTCCGGATTGTTCTCTTTGCGCGGCCGCCCTGTTTGACGAAGGGGCCGGCACAATGCCGATCATTGGGCAAACTGCACCGCCGGAAGACCTTCAACGAGACACGGCACAAGCAATCGCGGCGTTGACTGTTCATGACCCAGGGAGCCGAATTCCCGAGGCAAGGGGAAAATTTTCCAACAAGGGGCTTTACTTTTTCAAAGAACCATATTATTTTATTGATAAATTTGTAGGGCCGTGCGCTCATCGAGGTCTGCAGTCCTTAAGGAAAAATGGGCATGATTGGCATTGACAATATAAGAGCGGAGTTCCGCCGCAACGGAACGCGAGCGATAAGAGAACGGGCCGGCGAGTTAAGGGTCCTCTTGCTGTATGGTTTGGGCTTGGTTTTGACATTGTTTGTCGTGTGGTATCGCGATCCGTCCTCCCTTTTCTGACCAGCGGCTGGGTCGAGCCACCTCACCTTGCGTGGTCCACCCAAGCTGTCAGACAGCTTCGGCTCGTTGTTGGATGACACCGGATTTCTCCCGTGACTGCGGGTGAAGAACGGAGTGGCGCCAATTCCTCTCTTTGGTCTTCCGGGAAGAATGTAACGACTCCCACGGGAGAAATCTGATCCCACGCCGGCATTCTGTCGGCATCTTTCACCTGCAACTGACGTGGCGTAGGTCGGATTGAGAACCGCTTCGCTCCTGCTCCCCCTGCTGGCGCTCCTTTCCCTTGCCGGGTGCGGCAATGTGGAGGAGTGTGCGAACGGTGCTGGAGGCCGAGTTCTGTCCGTAACCAGCCTTCCAGAGCAGAACTGCCCGTCCTACGGCGGTTGCATCGTGACCGGGAGAATCGGCGACGCCTCGGTGCTGCTGCCCATACTGGCTGCCGATGCGCCAAGTCGAGACCTGGGCCTCCTCATATTCAATGGGCTGCTCAAGTACGACAAGAACGCTCGGTTGGTCGGAGACCTGGCCGAGCGATGGGAACTCTCCGAAGACAAGCTCCGGCTGCGCTTTCACCTGCGCAAGGGTGTTCAATGGCACGACGGCCGGCCCCTCACGTGTCGCGACGTCGAATACACCTATCGACTCTACATAGATCCGGAAACCCCGACACCCTGGGCTGCGGACTTCCACAAGGTCAAGAGCTTTCGCTGTCTCGACGATCACGTGGCCGAAGTATCATACGAGAAACCGTATGCTCCTGCCCTCGACTCGTGGACTGAAGCGGTCTTGCCTCATCATCTGCTGGAAGGCGAACACATCACGAAATGCACCCTGCAAAGGAGTCCCGTGGGGACCGGTCCGTACCAATTCGAGAGATGGAAGACCGGCGAAAAGATCATCCTGAAGGCAAATCCGCACTATTTCGAAGGGAGGCCATATATCGGTCGGGTCTTGATCAGGGTAGTGCCCGATCCTGCGACGATGTTCCTCCTGCTCAAAGCCGGCGAGATCGACCGGATGGACCTTACTCCCTTGCAGTACTCGAGAATGACCGATACGGATTGGTTCAGAAGCCATTTCCGGAAGTACAAGTCCCTGCATTTCGGATACACGTATCTCGGGTACAATCTCCATGATCCGAAGTTTAAGGACAAAAGAGTCCGACAGGCCATAACCATGGCCATCAACCGCGAGCGGATCGTTCAGGGGGTCTTGCTGGGTCACGGAGTGGTGGCTCACACTCCTTACAAGCCGGACACAATCTGGCACAATCCACGCGTCAGGAAATTCCCGTACCATCCTGAGCAAGCCAAAAGGCTGTTGGCCGAGGCCGGTTGGACTGCTGTCAACGGCGACGGAATCCTGCACAAAGACGGTGTACCGTTCGAGTTCACCATCATCACCAACCAGGGGAACGAGCTAAGGAGGAATGCCGCGGTCTTGATTCAGCACGATCTGAAGGAGATCGGGATACAGGTGCATATCCGGGTCATCGAATGGGCAGCTCTGCTGAAAAACTTTCTCCACAAGAGGGATTTTGAGGCCTGCCTCCTCGGCTGGCGCGTCGGCATCGACCCCAACCAGATCGACGTATGGGATTCATCGCGAACCTGTGAGCGCTGCCTGAATTTTGTCGGCTACGCAAACCCGGAGGTTGACAGGCTCCTGCAGCTCGGGGCATCGACGTTCGACGTACAGGAGCGGAAGCGTTACTACGACAAATTCCAGGAGATCCTCGCGGACGACCAACCCTGCACGTTTCTCTGGGTCCAGGAGGACCTCCCGATCGTTAACGGCCGTTTTTGCGGGATCGAACCGGCGCCCCTGGGGATCGACTACAACTTCAACCACTGGTACGTACCGAAACCGATGCAGAAGAGCCACCTTCGCCCCTGACGAAGGACTCATGGCAAGCCGCCACACAACGAGTAACTTGGGGGGGTTCTTCGAAACCGAATGGGTATCAGCAGGTTCCCGCGGCGAAGTGCTCCCGGGCAAACTCGACTCGTTTCGCCACGGTCGGCAGGTCCGCGTGGTACCGTTCGGCCAATTGAAGGCGCGGAAGCAGGCCGCAGTTGTTTGCTATTTGGATGTTCAGTCCGGGCCGAGCGTTCAGTTCCAGGATCAGAGGTCCTCGGTTTCTGTCCAACACGATATCGACGCCCATATAGCCAAGGGTCGCGAATTCGTAGCATCGTGCGGCCAAAGTCAACAGGCTGTCCCAGTTCGGGATGCGCACCCCCGTAACCGGATTGCCGGTGTCGGGGTGTTCCGTGACGAAATCGTTCTTCCAGACTGCCGTGAGGGTACGGCCCGAACGCATGTCGATACCCGCACCAATGGCTCCCTGGTGCAGATTGGCTTTGCCGTCGGACATGCGCGTAGGCAAGCGAACCATGGACATGATAGGAATTCCCAGGAAGACGATGATGCGGATATCCGGCACACCCTGATAACTGATCGATTCGAAGATCGGATCGAATACCACCCGATATTCGACCAGCACCTTATCGGGCTGCCCTCCCAAACTGTACAGGCCGCTCAACACATTGAAGATGTGATGGTTCAGTTCTTCCTGGGTCAAGAGAAGGCCATCCGTCTTCCGGTACTTGTCGTTCGCTTTGCCCGCGATCACGAGGATACCTTCTCCGCCGCTGCCATGGGCGGGTTTGAGGACAAAATCGGATCGATCACCCAAAACTCGTGGCAGATCGCGCACTTGCCCTTCGACTTCGACCACCCAATAGAGTTCGGGGACCGCGATCCCGTTGGCCAAGGCCAGTTGCTTGGTGAGTAATTTGTCGTCCACGAGAGGATAGAGAGCCCGCGGGTTGTGCTTCAACGTATACTCGGCGTTACGCCGGTTGATTGCCAGGACACCCTTGTTCCTCAACGCCTGGATGAGTCCGAACATCAGGTCGGTCCTCCGCCGGATAACGCCTTGAAGCGGAACAGGTCCATGAGCCGGTAGCCCGAGTACCGTCCGACGAGGAGAGTGAGGGCTAACAAGACCAAGAGCAATTCGGGGAACACGAACACGAGGTGCTCGATATACTTCACATTCATCACCACGAAGGCCAGTGCCGCCGTCAGCATGCTGCCCAATCCTGAAATGAGCGCTTCCGTAGGACCCCGTTCTTCCCACACGATCGACATCCGTTCGATGGTCATCGTGAGGATGACCATCGGAAAGAGCGCAACCGACAGCCCTCGGTGGAGGCCCAAGTTTTGGCTCACGATGCTCAGCACCGCCATCAACCCCACCACCACGATCAAGACCGCTGCGAGCCTGGGAACCACCAGTAACTTGAGGCGCTCCAGATAGAAACGTATGACCAGCCCCAGTGTCACCACGACAGAGAAAAGCAGAAGCCCCCATAACAGACCCGATTCCCGGAACGCGAGCGCAATGAGCACAGGCATGAACGTGCCGAACGTTTTGATGCCCACAATGTTCCGCAAGAGGACCAGTACGAATGCGCCGATCGGGACGAGGAGCATCACGCGATACACGGCCTGCGTGTTCACGGGCAGACTGAAGAGTGAGAACCTCAGCAGGAGAGGTTTGGAGATCTCCCCGCGAAGGATCGCGGAGGCGACCCCTTCCTCCAGCTTGGGGCTAACGGAGACGGTGACCTTGAGCTTTTCCCCGCCCGACAGTTCAGCCAGTTCGCCCGATCCCCTCCACCAGGCGATCCAGTCGTTCGGAACCGGAGTCTTGCCCCTGATGGGATCACAGGATTGCCATTGTTTGTTGTCATGGTACTCGATCCAACACAGGAGTTCGGACTTCCGAAAGAACTGTTGCTTCTCTTCCTGAAGGTGAATCCCCTGCACGAGCCGGGCCGGCACGCCGGCTGCCTCCAAAAGGCGCACGGCGAGTTCAGCCCTTTTCCGCGATGTGGGCTTCTTTCCCAGCAGGAGATCCACCCTGTCGTCAAGCGGGTCCTTGTTGAGCATCTGGATCAGTCCAGCGACCATGCCGGGGGTATCCGCGGACTTAGCCTTGACGTGTTGCAAAAGCGACTTTGCCGCCTCTTGCTTCGGGCCTTCAAAAGGTCGCGCGACCACTTCCGGTGCCTCGACGTCGGTCCTGGTGGGTTTCGTGCGCACACCTCGGATCACGGCCTGGTAGTAGACGGTTTGCCTGCCTCTGGCCTTGCGGATCGACCAAGCGGCCTTTCGGTTCCCTCCTTCAGTCGATACCACCAGACCATATCCGCTGGATATGAAATGCTCGTCCAGAACGGCGAAACGCCGCGTCCCGGCCGGGATGAACATGGTAACTTTGACCGGCTTGTCTTGAGCCACGAAACTCACTCGAGCCTCGACGTTCCATACCTGAGCTTTGGTCTTGGGGAATACGGGAAAGCTGAGCACGTACACCTTGTACGCAAACAGGGACATGCCCACTACCGCGAGGATCGCGGCCAAAGAATAGAGATGAAGTCTATTCACTGCTCCGTCGCTCCGCTGCACTCGGGTTTCAGTGCGAACTCCATCGCGGGATCGACTACGATCCGCCCTTGCAGAAAGCTCCGTCCGATCAGCAGCGGATACCTGAAGCCGCTCCGATCCACCAGGTTGACTTCCACTTCCGTGCCGTGGGTTCCAAGGCAGATTCCCATCAGAACCACCGGTCTCGGTTGATGGCCGCCCTTATGAAGCTTGATTTTGGAAATGCGGAGCACTTTGCGTTCAAACGTGGCGGTCCTTCCCACATGGTTGGTGACATCGAACCGAGCCCATGTCGTTCCTTTGCGCTCGAACTGAGCAAGATCCTTGACATCGAGCGATGAGTGGTCCGCCCCGGTGTCCAGCTTCGCCTGAAGTTTAAGGCCTTCCGGTAGGATCGTCACATCCTCAACCCAGCCGGCAATTTGTTTGCTCTGACTCCAGCCGAGATTTACCATTGGTACGCACATCACCGCCGCCAAGAATAGACAAGACCCAGCACTCATGGTCGTTGCAGCCATCGTGCGGATCGTACACCCCCCTATGGCCTTTGTCAACAGCAGGAGGCCACGGTTTGCAGACCGACTCTCGCCCAACCTGGCGTGATTACAAGCACAATGGTCGATAGGTGTGGTGGCTTTGCTGGGACGGCCCGGCTTCGCGTCGGATTGCCCGTTATTCAACCCCAGTCCCGCGAGGTTCGGGACTGTTCCACCAATCCATGAGCGGGCTTGCTGCGTCTTGCGGACATGGGGAATCCGGCTATAATTCTTCCGCTAAATCCAGTGCCGCCGCCTGAAGAACAGGAGCATCGTGGCAGTAACACCGAGGGCTAGGCTGATGACCCAGATGTATCCCCAGCGCCAGTCGTATTCCGGCATGCTTTTGAAATTCATGCCGTACCAGCCGGCTACGAAGGTCAAGGGGATAAAGATGGTGGCTATGATGGTCAGAACTTTCATGATCTCGTTCAGACGGTTGCTCACGCCGGAGAGGTAAATGTCCAGCATCCCGGAGACTATGTCCCGATAGGTCTCCATCGCCTCACTGACATGAATGGTGTGATCGTACACGTCTCTCAGATACGGGATGGTGGCGTCGTTCACCTGCGGCACAGCACCGCTTGACAACCGATTGATCGCCTCTCGGAGAGGCCAGAGGGATCTTCGGAGGGAAACAATATCCTTCTTCAACGTGTGAATGGTCCGGAGCGTTGCTGTCGTGGGATTGCTGACTACGTCGTCTTCGACAAGCTCAATCTTTTCGGCTAGCTGTTCCAGGATCACAAAATAGTTGTCCACCACAGAGTCGATGAGGCAGTAAGCGAGATAGTCGGTTCCACTAGTCCTAAGCCGCCCGTGGGCAGACCGGAGCCTCTCTCTCACCCTGTCGAATTCGTCTCCTTCTGTCTCCCGAAAGGTCAGGACGTAGTTGGAGCCCAGAATGAGGCTCATGTGTTCGGAGGTCACCTCGGCAGCTTCCGGGTCATAGTGCAGGATCTTCATAACCAGGAACAGACTCTCTCCTGATTCCTCAAACTTCGGTCGCTGGGTCGCGTTCATCACGTCTTCGAGGACAAGCGGGTGTACGCCGAATCGCTGCCCGATCGTACCAACGATCTCCGGGTCGTGTAGTCCCCTCACATCGAACCAACATGCCTTCCGGCTTTGCCGAAATGCGTTCAGTTCGGGGATACCGGTCACTTCCTTTTCTTCCAGGTGCCTGTCGTCGTACTCCGTTACAAATACCCGCACTCGCTCCAGCCGCCTGTGCCCAACATGCACGAGGGTACCGGGCGGAAGGCCTTGCTTTTCCAGATATTTCCTCTGAGCCACGCGACCGGGCCGGTTCGACCGACCGCTGCCATCAAACGGAACCGGTTTCTTAGCTTTTCTCATGCCAACTCCAGTGGTGAAGCGCACCGGAATTCATCTTGAGGGCGTCAAAGGGTCTGGGCGTCCGACAGCCCCGAAGGAGGAACCCCCGCCGCGTACGAGCGCCCAGAAGGACCGTCGCATCGGGTCGCCTTCTCTCCTTACGAGCCTCAGATAAAGTCCTCTGGCCTGACTAAATACACCATTTCATTCATACGGTCGCTGATTCTCGCGGGACGCGGTTTATGTCAAGCGCCGCGGCCTCCTGGCTGTATTGGTGGGATAGGCGTCCCGCCTGTCATTTCCCCGTGGACCGGCGAGATGCCGGCCCCACTGAACGGCCAAGCACAGGGACCCCAAGGGAGACACCGCACTTGCGAAAAGGTGTACTAAGGACATTTTCCGGAGGTCCCCGCCGGAGGGTTCACACGAAACGGCAGACAAACCCCAGGAGCAGGTCACCGGTTCGCAGTCATCGGCAACTAACCGGGAACGTTCAGTTTCCTAGCTTGACTGAGAAATAAGTAATGCGACGCCCGCCCGGCACCGGGGACATCGCATTCTATTTCCGAACGTCATGCCATGACAGTACGCCGACTCGAATGATGCCCGCGTCTCTGAAGCGCGTCCAACCCCATGCGGCAGGTCACGTCGTCGGGTGGTCTCGCGCTCCTCTGACAGGGTCCGGTACGAGAGGCCCTCTGCCTACTTGCATTTGCTGAGGCAGTCTTTTTCTTTCTTGTATGCCTTGCCTTTGGCTTTGGTGCAGTCCGCCTTGGTCATCATCTTACATTCGCCCTTCACACAGCACGAGATCTTGGGCGCGTCTTTCTTGGGTTTTTCCTTTCCTTGGGCCATGGCGATAGGACTAGCAACAACGAAGACCAATAGGGTTACCAGCATCAAGAACTTCTTCATATCCGTGCTCCTGGAAAAAAGAGAGATAACCGCCTCCGAGATCACCCGGAGGGGGCAAAAGAAACCGATGGTCAGGGCCGACATGACCGTGGAGACGTTCAACGTTCTCTGCTGCGTTTCACGCCTTGCAGAGCCTCGGTGCACCAGCCGTGATCTTGATTCGAGACCAAGAAGGCTGTTGCGGATCGCCCGGCAGCCACCCCGGATGACGCGAGCGAATATCATAGATCTCGTGAAAGTAAAGAGGTTTTCTCCGGAAGGACGTAACCCGCGCCGGTTATGTTTCGACAAGGGGAAGTCCTGTCTCCCAGCCGCCTTGCGTGCGATTCTTTTCGGAATAGCCGGGCAGGCACGAGGCAAGATAAGACGGAGTCCTGTGGGCGGCGGGGTGGGCTACGGAGCGCGGGCAGACCGAGAACTAACGGACTTCCCGGTCATTTGCGGAGGCCGAGAAGCAGTCCCTTCATGTTGGTCAGGCCGGCCAAGATGCCGCCCAGCCAGCCACCAATGCATCCGGCCAGGAACAACTGCGCTTCTGTGCCCCCCATCGAACGAATTTTATGATAGAGGAACAGGTCCACGGCAAGGAATGATAGGAGCGCGGCGGCCACAAATACGCGCACGAAGTTCTTCCGGGTCACGCGAACGAATGCACCCACCAGGTAAAAGACGAGAATCAACACTCCAATTCCGAGTGCGAATCCAGTGAACCCCGCTTTGACAAACAACATATAGTCCATGATCCCGGCATCACCTCAAGGAACAGGAATTCTTCCGTGCGCGGCACTAAAGCAGTGGGCGACCAATTCCAAGTCGCAATCAAATGAATGGCTATGGAGGAATTCTATTTGATTGCGAAGACCTCTACCGAGCGCTTTCGTCTTGGCCGCCCAAATCGGGGTCGCCGAGCGACCGGGTCCGCGCTTTCAGGTACTCGACTCCGTAGATGACGGAGCCCTCGGGCTTGTCTTTGAAGAGGATCAGCGCACGATCTCCCGGCATCGGGAGTTTGGGTGGCTGGAAACGCGCCTTCCAACGGAGAACGAATTTTCGGGTTGCTGTCTCACCATCCGGGGTCAGCAGCAGGAATCCTTCACCCACCTCCGTGATAGTGCCCCGAATCTCCTGGATTGGAGCTGCCCAGACGACCACGACCGGCACGAGTGCGAAGAGTGCCGCCAGAAGGACCAAGAGGGAGACCGGGAAAGCTCTCTCTCGCGAGAGCCTCCCCGAATTCCTTCTCCGAAGCTTCGACATATCTGGCAATGCGATCTGCATTTCCTGTACTGTCGAGTCGTTCCTTCCGAGCTCAGCTCACGCCGAACTTCTGCAGCATAGAGAGAGCCGCCTTGCGGCCCGCGCCCATTGCCAGAATGACGGTCGCTGCGCCTGTAACGATGTCCCCTCCGGCCCACACCCGGTCTTTGGTTGTCTTGCCGGTTTCCAGGTCCGCGACAATGTTACCCCACTTGTTGGTCTCCAGGTTCTTGGTCGTTCGAGGTACCAGAGGATTGGCCCCATTGCCGATGGCCACGATGGCCGTATCGCACTCGATGACGCTCGTTTCCCCTGTGGGAAGGGGCCGACGCCTTCCGGACTGGTCCGGTTCGCCGAGCTGCATCTTTTCGCACTTGATTCCGACCGACCATCCGGCATCATTGCCAAGGATCTCGAGCGGTGCGGTCAGGAAGTGGAATTCGACCCCTTCCTCTTCCGCATGATGGACCTCTTCAGATCTGGCCGGCATCTCCGCCTTGGTTCTACGGTACACGATCATGGATTTCTCAGCGCCCAGTCGGAGGGCAGTTCGTGCCGAGTCCATGGCCACGTTTCCGCCGCCGAAGGTGACGACCCGCCGCCCCTTGGCGATGGGAGTGTCGTGTTCGGGGAACGCATAGGCTTTCATCAGATTGGACCGCGTCAGAAACTCGTTGGCGGAATACACTCCATTGAGATTCTCGCCGGGAATCCTCAGGAAGAGGGGAGCTCCCGCGCCGGTGCCGATGAACACTGCGTCGTATTTCTTCTTTTCCAGGAGGTCGTCCACCGTCTCGATCTGGCCGACAACCCAGTTGGTCTTGAATTCAACACCCAGCTTGCGAAGCTCGTCCACCTCGGCCCGGACGATGGCTTTCGGCAGACGAAACTCCGGGATGCCGTACACGAGGACGCCACCCAGCTCGTGGAGCGCCTCGTACACCGTTACCGCAATCCCTTTCTTGATCAGTGCGCCGGCGAGCGTCAGCCCGGCTGGTCCTGAGCCGACCACCCCGACCTTCATGCCGGTAGGCTTTGGCAACGCCGGCCTTTTCCCCTCATCGTGCTCCGCAGCCCAGTCAGCCACGAACCTTTCGAGGCGGCCGATCGCACACGGCTCTCCCTTCCCTTTCTTGCCCAGGACACAGAGCGCCTCGCACTGGGTTTCCTGGGGACAGACGCGGCCGGCAATGCGGGGAAGGCTGTTCTTTTCTTTGATTTTCCAGGCAGCGCTCATGAGGTCGCCGGCTTTGACCATTTCGACGAAATCAGGAATATCGACCTCTACCGGGCAGCCTTTCATACAGAAGGGTTTCTTGCAATGAAGGCAGCGGCTCGCTTCAAGGAGAGCCAGGTCGTTGGTATATCCCAGGGCCACCTCGTAGAAGTTGTGAGCCCTTTCGATGGCGTTCTGCTCAGGCATCTTCTGCCGGGGGACTTTCGGCTTCTTGGGTTTTTGCTCTTCCGTCATCATGCGCCTCCTGGGATTGTGCACTTACATCCCCGCTCGGTATCCCTGAACTTGTTCAAGGAAATCAGCTCCGGGCCCTTGTACATGGCGAGCCGCTTCATGAGCAGGTCGAAGTCCACATCGAACCCGTTGAATTCCGGGCCGTCGACACAGCCGAACATGGTTTTTCCGGCCACTTCGACGCGACAGGCGCCGCACATGCCCGTGCCGTCCACCATGATCGGGTTGAGGCTGACCACGGTTGGAATGTTTGCAGCGCGCGAGACATTTACCACAGCGCGCATCATGGGAACCGGCCCGATCGCGACGCACAGGTCGATCTTGGTCCCCCTATCGATGATGCTCTGCAGAACCTGCGTCACGAAGCCGTGGATTCCGAACGACCCGTCGTCCGTGGATATCAACAGCTCGTGGCTGATCTTCTTCATGTCATCCGTCATGATCAGTAGGCCTTCGGTTCGTGCGCCTACAATGCTGATCACGTGGTTGCCGGCATCGTACATGCCTTTGGTGATGGGGTGGAGAGGGGCCACGCCGATTCCGCCCCCAATCCCGACCACCGTGCCGAACTTCTCCAAGTGGGTCGGTTTGCCAAGCGGTCCGCACAGGTCTTGGAGCCTGTCGCCAGGGCACATGGTGCCGAGATAATAGGTTGTCGTCCCCACCTCTTGCCACACGAGAGTGATAGTCCCCTTGTCCACATCCTTGTCCGCGACGGTAAGCGGGATTCTCTCTCCATTCTCATGGGCTCTGAGAATAATGAACTGACCGGGGCGATGCGCTCTCGCTATGTCGGGCGCGGAGATCACGGCGCGGTTCACGCCGGGGCCGAGCCGGCCTATTTCCAGAATTTCAAACATTTACCCAACCTCCTCGGGGTTTCAGGAACCGGCGGCTTTTGCTTGAGCTCAGTCGGTTATGAAATCGAGATCTCTTGGAACATCAAAACATGTTTGTTTAGCATATTCGGGCAATTCGGATCAACCAAAATCCACAAGCACGCGGAACCCTTCACTGGCGCGCGGGCCGTCGCCGTCGACTCCCGCTTTCGCCACGTTCCTCTCCCGTCTTGACACCCATGAAGGTAAGGGGGATTCTGAACATACTGCAGGAGAGGCCGCGACGAGGACAGTGGTTATTCCCCCGCGCGTAACCGCACAATTGCCTGCGATCACCGGGAATGGAGTCTGCCATGAAGGCATTGGTTACCGGAAAGCTGCTGGAGCCTATTTTGGCACGCGTACGCGTCGAGCATGAAATCGTCGTGAACGAAGCGGAACGCCCCATGGAGCGGGAGGCGCTGCTCGACCAGATCGGAGACAAAGAGGGACTGCTCTGCATGATAAGCGATCGAATCGACGCGGAGCTGATGGACAGGGCGCCGCGACTCAGAATGATCGCCAATTACGGGGTCGGGTACGACCACATCGACGTTCCAGCCGCGACCTCCCGAGGCATTATGGTCTCCAACACCCCCGGCGTGCTGACCGACACCACCGCGGACCTGACCCTTGCCCTGATCCTCGCCGTGGCAAGGCGAGTGGTGGAAGGGGACGCGACCACACGGTCCGGTCGGTTCAGGCAGTGGACGCCGTTCCATTTCCTGGGGACCGACGTTACCGGCAAGACGCTCGGCATCATCGGACTCGGGCAAATCGGCACCGAAGTGGCTCGCCGCGCCCGAGCGTTTCGCATGCCTATCCTGTATCACAACCGCCGTCCGGTAAGCGCCGAACTGGAGAGGGAGCTGAACGCGACGTTCGCGGACATGGAGACGGTCCTCTCCCAGTCCGACTTTGTTTCGCTGCACGTGTCCCTCAACGAGCAGAGTCGTGGCATGATCGGTCGTGCTGAGCTTGCTCTCATGAAGCCGACCGCATTCCTGATCAACGTCTCACGCGGCCCGGTGGTGGACGAACTGGCCCTGGTAGAGGCTCTACGCAACGAGACCATAGCAGGCGCGGGGCTGGACGTGTACGAGCGAGAACCGGCCCTCACCCCAGGACTGGCTGAATTCAAGAATTGCTGTCTCCTGCCGCATGTGGGGAGCGCCACCATCGAGGCACGAACGCGGATGGGCACCTTGGCGGTCGACAATTTGCTGGTCGGGCTTGCGGACCGCATCCCACCGAATTGCCTTAACTGTACGGATCTTGGACGCGATAAGGCCTAACGCCAAGTCGTCGTCCAAAAAACAAATCCGCGAAGCAACCCTTTTTCCCGGAGGTTCGCCCCAAATTGCTTCTCTAAAAGCGAATCGGTATCAGTTTCTCCGGTAAACGGTTGATGCTTCCCGCAACCCAGATCTGCCGATGGGCGGAGCATCATGCCTACCAGAAGTGGCTCCCTGGCTCAAGGAATGGGACTGTATCGGCTTGTGGAGCCCTGCCCGCTCGGGCAGTATCGGGAGGGAGGGCTTTCAGAAATTCGCCCAGAACCTGCTGGCTTTTCGCAGACTCGTCATCGCTCTCGGCTGCCGGAACACGAGGCTGGTTTTCCGGGTTGTGCCGGGCGACGAACTCGAAGCCGTACTGCGACAACGGAAGCGAAACCAGTTGGTGGCCCTCGAGCGCCTTGATTATTTCAGGCAGATGGAGGGCGGTCTTCGCCCGGTCATGGAGCAGCACCACGTCCCGTGGTTTGGCCTTGGCCACCGAGGCAATCACCTTCTTCGAGGGACGAGGGAAATAGCCTACCTCCATACGCCAGTCATTGGTGTCTACATCCCACCCAGCAATCCGATAATCGAGTGCACCAAGCACGTCCTGGGTGGACTGATAGTTGAGCCACGAGCCGCCGACCCCATAAGGGAACCGGAAAAAGCGGTCTTGCCGCTTCGCATCGACGCCGGCCTCCAGCACCAGTTCCTGAATCATCTTGTGGGTTGTCACAATTTCCCGTTCTGCTCGTTTGGATGAGATCCGTGAAAAGTCAGGATGGGTGTACGAGTGATTCCCTATGTCATGCCCCTCTTTGAGAGCACGCACCGCGAAATCCCTCAATTTGGGATTGGCCAAGTTGCGACCGATCACGAAGAAGGTGGCCTTGTGGGTCGTCGCCGCGAGAAGATCCAGGATACGACCCGTACAGTACAGCGGGCCGTCGTCGAAGGTGAGGAACAGGTGTCGCTCGCTCACCGGGGGTGCTTTAGGCTTGCTTTGTTCCCAGCGAAGGAGGGAATCCGGGTCAAGACTCTCACCCATTTCCGGCTCAACGTGCCCTTCCTTCTCTTCCAGCAAGGCGGTGAGTTCATCCACGAGAGCAGGCCCCGTCAGGGACGTCGCGGTCAATCCCGCGCCGACTTTGAGAAAGTCCCGTCGCGACATCGTTCCAGAGAGCGAGCGGGTTGATGACCAGTCCCATAGCTGTCCGGGGACGCTCTTCACGGCTCTCTCTATAGTTGCTGACCACCTCATGGCAGATCCACTGAAATCCCTATCCGGAATGCACAAGATTCTTGCGTTGGGCAGCGCGGTTCCCCAGTAGGATATCAGAAAAGAGGTAGGCCTGTCAAGGTAGAGCGCTTCCATAAACCCTATCCAGCCATAGGCTCTTTCCGCTATCCATAAATAATAATCTGTCGTATCATGTTTAATAGTTAACTTCTCAAAAATCATAAGTTTATAGTTAACTAATGTCTCTATTTCCGTCTGCCTCATGACACGGGCGCACGCTTCCCTCCCGCCCGTTTTGAATTGACACGTGGACTCCCTACAGTTAGGGTTGAAAAGAGATCACAAGCATCGTTCGGGCGCTGGATGCCGGTGACATGCGCGGCTTGACGGTCCTGATGAGATCCTCCGTGCTCGTCCCCGCAATATGTGCCCCATCAACCGAGCGACTCCCCTGAAACCGGCCGGAACGATAGGTCCGCCAGTGGATCGGCTCGACCAAGAGACCATCATGGCTGAAAACGACCACCCCACCTTTGACGACGACGAAGATAAGACGCCTCCACAGCTCTTGAGCCAGGGCAACGTGGCGACGGAAACCATCGACCTCGAGAGTCTGCTCGCTCAAGGTTTCGACTCGTCCGGCAGCTTCGATCTCAGGGATGTGAGGAGATCTCAGTTTGCCAAGCTGATGAATGCGCTCCCTGTCCCTGCCCTCCTCGTCGACCGAGAAAGCTGCATCGTGTTTGCGAATCAGTCATGCGGAAGGATCAGCGATCAGTATCAAAAGATACTGGGCAACCGTTTCTCGGCGTTGTTTGTAGGTGAGGCCTCCGCCGGCAGGGCCGAAGGGTTGCTGCAGCAGGTGTTGGCAAAGAGAAAACCCCTGGTGGGAGAAGCAGTCCTGGCAATCGACGACAATCGGATCTGGGGCCGCATGAACTTCCGCTCGCTCCGGATGGGGACAGAGCGGGCCATACTGGTGCTCGTCGAAGACTTGACCCTGGAAAAGAAGCGACTGCTTCTCCACCAAAGGCACCGGGCCGAACTCGAGAAACGCGTGCAAGAGCGCACGTCAAGGTTGAGAGAGATCAACGAACGCCTTCAGCGAGAGATCTCGGAACGAAAGCGCGCTGAAGAGGCTCTCCAAGGGGCGAAGGATGAGTTGGAGCGACGCGTCGAGGAGCGCACCGCAGAACTTCTCGCATCCAACAAGGCCTGCTTGAAGGCCACCAGCGAGTGGGAACGCACTTTCGATGCGGTGCCGGATCTCATCATGATTCTCGACGCACAGCACCGGATTCTCCGAGCCAATAGAGCCTTGGGGGACCACCTGGGGACTACCCCAGACCGATTGGCCGGCACGGTCTGCTATCAGGTGACCCACTGCCAAGATTTTCCGGTGCCGGAATGCCCCCATACGAGGCTCCTCGAGGATGGGAGAGAGCACTCGACAGAACTGCTCGACGAGACCACCAGCAGTATCTGGGACGTTCGCGTGTCACCCCTATACGATGAGGAAGGTCGCCTCGTAGAGTGCGTCCACGTCGCCCGCGACATAACCGAACGCAAGAAGGCCGAGTTGACCATCGTCGAGGCCCGCGAGGCTGCTGCCGCGGAGGCGCACAAGCTTCGCACCATGATCGAAGGTATGGACTCGGGGATAGTCGTGACCGACTCCCGGGAGAGGGTCACGGAGGCAAATAGTTGGTTCCTGAGCAAGATCGGTCTTCAGCAGGAGAGCTTCGTAGGGCACAGCCTGTGGGACAACTGGCCCGATCCGCAATTCGCCGCGGACTTGCGGCCGCTGATCGATGACTACCGTACTGGAAAACGCAATGACCGGGTCGTTGTCAATCGGGACCTTGCGGAGATGAAGGTGCATCTTCGGATCCAGCCGATTTTCAGGCGTGATCTGTATGAAGGGGTGATGCTCAACGTCACCGACGTCACCGATCTTGTGCAAGCCAAATTGGCCGCTGAAGATGCAAGCCGGGCCAAGAGTCTCTTCCTGGCGAACATGAGCCATGAGATCCGTACCCCGCTCCACGGCATCATCGGAATGACTGAACTCTGCCTCCAAACCGGGGTAGCGACGGAGCAACACGAGTGCTTGACAACGGTGCAGAAATCCGCAGATTCGCTTCTGAGGCTTATAAACGACATTCTCGATTTCTCGAAGGCCGAGGCGGGCAAACTGACATTGTTCTCTGTGTCGTTCGGAGTGCGGGACTGCATCAACGAGTCACTCAATTGGATAGCTGCCGAGGCACACAAGAAGGACCTCAAGCTGACGCAGCACGTGAGCGAAGAAGTGCCCGATCGAGTCCTGGGCGATCCCGGTCGTCTCCGCCAGATACTCCTGAACCTGGTAGGGAACGCGATCAAGTTCACGGAAAAAGGTGAAGTGACCCTGACGGTAGAGGCTGCGTCCCGAACCCGGGACCAAGTGACTCTCCGCTGCTCCATTCGGGATACGGGAGTAGGCATACCTCCGGAGAAGCTGGGGGTAGTGTTCGAGGAATTTGAACAAGGTGACGGCTCGACTTCGCGAAACTACGGAGGGACCGGCCTTGGCCTGCCGCTTTCCGCTCAACTGGTGAAGCTAATGAACGGCCGAATCTGGGTGGAGAGTGAGGTCGGAAGAGGGACCACTTTTCATTTTACAGCCTGCCTCGGAGTGCTCGAAGAGAAGGTTTCTCGGCCGGTCGCCGATCCACCGGCGAGCGCTCTCTCGCCTGAAGTGGCCGCTGCGGCTTCCGCAACTCAGGTCCCTTCGCAGGAAGACAGAGGAAAGGCCCGAATTCTTCTCGCGGAAGACAACCCGGTCAACCAAAAACTCGCAGCACTGATGCTGAAAAATGGTGGATACAGGTTCCGCATCGCGGCGGACGGAGAGCAAGCGGTCGCGGCCCTTGAACAGGAAGAGTTCGATCTGGTTCTGATGGACATTCAGTTACCTCGCATGGACGGCCTGGTGGCAACTCGGGCTATCCGCGAACGGGAAAAGTCCACAGGGCTGCACATCCCCATCGTTGCCATGACCGCGTTCGCAATGCAGGCCGACCGGGAGAGGTGCCTGGAGGCAGGAATGGATGATCATATCGCCAAACCGGTCAGAAGCAGCGAATTGTACCAGGTCCTCGAGAAGTGGCTCGAGGCATCGCGTGGAGGGATGCAGGACAATCCTGGAGAAGACCAAGCCCGGTGACAGGCAGAACAGCTTGTGGCGCTACCGGTCAAAGACGAGGACTCCGGGCGGATCCGCCTTCCGTTCCCCGACCCGCGATGAGCCCACAGGCGATCCGGGACACTGCCGAGCTGTACGGCTTCTGGATTCGAATCACGTCAGATGCTATCATACCAGCGAAGCCCCGAGGGCTTTCGTCAGGCAAACCGGGTGCCCCGCTCCGGCCACGGTGACGGAAAAGGTGCCGACCTGAACTATTCACTGGTCGCCCCAAGCGCCGTAGAGGGGATCCAACCCTGAGAAGGGGGCCAAACAATGCGTAGTTACGGAACAATTGCGGTTTGTGTGATTCTACTCGCGTTGGGAATCATCTACGCGGGTGGGGCCATGGAGGTGAAAGGGGCTCCAATCTTCGCCCATATAGACAAAGCGCTCGGCACACAAGCCTTCATGGGAACCTATAACAAGCTCGCCAACGTTCTTCGCAAAAGAGGGTCCTCGTCTTCGGAAGACGATCCGTGGACCCAGAGTCATCAGGGGATCGACAAGTTGCTGCAGAAGCACGTGGAATAGCCGTTCAAGGGGCTCCTGGGTCGGTCAACCCCCTGGACGGCTTTTCGATTCGCGTTGCAGACTGTGCGCCAATGTGGCGGCGGGGACTCCCATTGCCCCGACGCGCCTTCAGGCTTTCAACGCCGGTATGTTCGCGAACTGCTCCAGTGCTTCCGGATTTGCCAGAGCATCCCGGTTGGTGACCGGTCTCCCTTCGATCACGTTCCTCACAGCGAGTTCCACCTTCTTTCCGTTCAATGTTACGGGTACGTCGGTGACGGGAAGAATCAGAGCCGGAACATGTCTCGGGGTGGTGTTCTCGCGGATGGTCTTCTTGATCTTCTCTTTGAGCGAGTCGTTGAATTCCGCTCCTGGGGCTGTCTTCACAAAGAGAAGTACCCGCACGTCGTCTTCCCAGTTCTGCCCGACCACGATGCTGTCCGCGACCTCGTCGAGGGCTTCGACGTTCCGGTAGATCTCTGCAGTACCAATGCGGACACCGGAAGGATTGAGGGTCGCGTCGGAGCGGCCGTATATTTTTACCCCGCCGTGTTCGGTAATCTCCACGAAGTCCCCGTGTGCCCATACGTTGGGAAATGACTCAAAATAGGCGGCCTTGTACTTGGAGTTGTCCGGATCCTTCCAGAAGTAGATGGGTTGGGACGGGAAGGTCGCGCTGCACACGAGTTCCCCTTGCCTCCCGGTCACTGGTTTTCCGTTGAAGTCGAACGCCTGGACCTTCATCCCAAGTCCGCGACACTGCAGTTCCCCCTCATAGACGGGGAGAATGGGACACCCCAGGGCGAAGCAGGAGATGATGTCCGTCCCGCCGGAGATCGAGGCTAGGCAGAGGTCCTCTTTGATCTCGCGGTATACGAAGCGAAAACTCTCCTCTGACAGCGGCGAACCTGTTGAGCACATGGTCTTGAGCGCGGAGAGGTCGTATTTCTCTTTCGGCTTGAGGCCGGATTTCTCGACAGCGGCAATGTAGCGGGCGCTCGTGCCGAAGATGGTCATCCCTTCGTCTTGGGCCAGTTGGAAAATTGCACCGGCATCTGGATAGAACGGCGACCCATCGTACAGGATCACAGTTGCCCCAACGGCCAGACCGCTCACCAGCCAGTTCCACATCATCCAGCCGCAGGTGGTGAAATAGTAGAGGCGGTCGTCCCGTTTCAGATCGCCATGGAGGAGATGCTCCTTCAGGTGCTGAATGAGCGTTCCCCCTGCTCCGTGCACCATACATTTGGGCAGTCCCGTCGTGCCGGACGAATACATGATATAGAGGGGATGGTCGAAGGGGAGCTGCTCGAACTTGATTTCCAGTCCGCTCTCTTTGGAGATAAAGTCCTCGAAGTGAACTGCATTCCCTATCGCGCTGATGTCCGCGCGCTCCTGGGTGTATGGTATAACCACCACTTTTTCCACACTCGGGAGTTCTTTGATGATTCCCGATATGCGCGCCAGGGAATCGTGCGCCTTCCCATTGTAGTAGTAGCCATTGGCGGTGAAGAGTATCTTCGGCTCGATCTGACCGAACCGGTCCAGCACCCCCTTGATGCCGAAATCGGGAGAGCAGGACGACCAGATAGCACCGATGCTCGTCGCAGCCAACATTGCGATCACGGTCTCCAGCATGTTGGGGACGTACCCGGCGACGCGATCACCCGTAACGACCCCTGCATCCCGGAGAGCCTTGGCCAGCCGGGCAACGCGATCGTAGAGTTCGGCATACGTGATCCGCACCAGCTCCTGTCCCTCGCCTTTGAACACGATGGCAACCCGGTCATCGCGAAAGCGCAAGAGGTTCTGAGCGAAGTTCAGCTCCGCGCCGATGAACCATTTGGCGCCGATCATGGAAGGCGAGTCTTGCAGTACCTTCGTGTACGGCTTGGAAGCGACAATCTGGCCAAATTCCCACACGGAAGCCCAGAAGTCTTCCCGTCTGTCGATGGACCAGTCATAGAGTGCGTGGTACCCAGCCAGGTTGAGAGCGAACTTGTCATTTACGAACTTGATGAACCGGGTGATATTGGCTTGTTCGATTCGCTCTCGTGACGGTTCCCAAAGAGGGAGCATAATCTTGCCTCCTTTCGCGATAGGTAGACCGCGTTGCATAAGGGATGCTTTATGTTCGACCGAAACGGTGACTCAGCTGTGACGTGCCGGCATGATGCCGCGCACCGGGGGCCACTGAGCGAAACGCCTCCGGACGGTTTTCGGCCGTTAAGGCAGTAGAGCGCCGGCGGGAGATCGCAAACCTTGACGTGATTGGAAGCCGTGGTCCCCGCTCCCGCAATGCCCAAGGCGCTCAACCGTACTTACGGGGTTTTGTACCCGGCCTTTTCCGGCCAACTTGCCGGGAACTTCGAACCGGGTGCTTCCCCAAGCTTCTTTTTCAGCTCTGTCAGGCCTTTCCTCTTGTACTCTTCCCGAGGATGCTTCGGGATGCGTCGGTTGAGAATAGATTCGGACCGTAGTCTTCTGCCTATGGTCTTTTCCATCATGGTGCCGAGGTCCAGGAGGCGATCGACGTCTATTCCCGTTTCGATGCCCATTTCGTCCATCATGACCACCATGTCCTCGATGCACTGTAACCCGACCACGTTGGGATCCCGATAGTAGTATGAGCCGGTACCCGCGACAGGGACTCGGTCCATGAAGTTGGCCGGCTGACCTCCGAGTCCTCCCAGGGTCGCCTCGAAGATCTCGATCCCTGCCTGCATCGCGGCCAGCACGTTTGCCGTGCCCCAGCCTCGGGTAACATGAAAGTGTGCCACATGAAGGCTCTTGTCGGGTATCTGCTCCACGATCATGGAATAGTACTTGTAGACTTGGTTGGGTGGAGCGCTCCCGTCATGGTCGGCATGTTCGATGTCCGCGGCTCCAATGTCGAGCCACCGCTTGGTAAACTCCACGGCCTCCTCCAACTCAGTAGGCCCCGAAATGGGAGATCCCCAGATGGTGGAGACCGTACCGCACATCTTGATGCCGACATCCTTGGCCTTTTGGATGCATCGCTCGGCCTCTGCCCAATAGTCGGGCAGAGTCGTTCCGGAGTTGGCGAAATGGTGTTCCTCGTCCGTAGAGACCATCATGAGTATCCTATCGGGTCCCCACCCCTCTTTGCGCGCTACGACGGCACGGTCGACGGATTTCTCTCTGATAGTCACGACGGTAAGGGTGATGTCGTTCCAGTTGACGCCGGCGCGAGAGAGTTTCTTGGAATTCCTGAGCTTCTTCAGCAAATCTTCCGCGTCCTTGAACTGGGGCATGAGCATCGGATTGCCGAAATTGGTCACCTCGAGGTGTTTGATGCCGCAAAGGATCAATTCTTCGAGATAAAAAAGTTTGGCCTCCGTGGGTATCCAGATCTCCTCGTGCTGGAATCCGTCACGTACGGTGATGTCCCCGATCTGAACCCGTTTCGGATAGGTCAGTTCATGATGCGACATAAAGGCACTCCTCCTCTAAAATCGAATGCTATTCTCCCGTATACACCGGTTTTCGTTTCTCTCTAAACGCTGTTAGGCCTTCGGTCCTGTCTTTCGTCGGTATGGTTACGGCATACGCGTTGGATTCAATGGCCAATCCGACCGGTAGGCTCACCTCCATCCCTTTGTTCATGGCGTATTTTGCCTGGGCCAGTGCAACGGGACCGTTCGCTGCAATCTCCAGGGCAATTTCGCGGGCCCGATCCAGGAGTGCGTCCTGTTCTACCGCTTCGATAAAAAGACCGATCTGCAGTCCTTCATCCGCGGTAATTCTTCTGGCGCGGAAAATCATTTCTTTCGCGCGCGCCATACCGACCACGCGAGGGAGTCGCTGCGTCCCGCCCGCTCCCGGGATGATGGCGAGACTGGTCTCCGTAAGTCCCACGATCGCCGTTTTCGCTGCCAGCCTTATATCGCAGGCGAGGGCGAGTTCCAGGCCGCCTCCAAACGCATAGCCGTTTACCGCGGCAATGACCGGTTTGGGGAGTTCCTCCACCGCAGTGAAAAGGTTTCGTATGGTCTGGATGTACAACCGCACCTGGTCGGGAGACATCCCCGCCCTCTCCTTCAGATCTGCCCCTGTGCTGAAAGCGTTCTTCCCCTCAGTCGAGCCGGTTATGATGACAACCTTCACTCCCGCGTCGAAGGCGATTTCGGCCACGGTTCGACCGAAAACCTCCAGGAGAGACATGTTGAAACAATTCAAGGCTCCGGGACGGTTTATGGTCAAGGTCAGCACACCATCCTTGACGTCTCGCAACAGAACTTTTTCCTCGCCCATGGTTGTTGTCTCCACCTCCATAACTTGCCTTATTCCGTAAAAGTCTGTCGGCCAAACCGGATGTGCCGGAAGGTCACCGCGGCGCAAAATCATTTTTGGCGTTGTCCGTCGGGGCTGCCTCTTGTGCCCACCCCGAAGGCCGAAACTGCAGGTACCGCAACCGTTCGGACGCAGCCGTACATGCGGTGGTTTCCCTCAGGCAACTGCCGCCCCAGCATTTCGTGCGGGGTCTTGGCATCCAGGTTCACTATAATGAACGGATCGCCGCGACAAGAATCGGGCTCGGCAGCGGCACCTCGGACGGCCCCTCCGACGCACGCAGCTCACGGCAGAGGCAGGCCGCTGATAGGAATCACCCACTCGGTGTTCGCTGGCTTCCAGTCCCGCCCCGACTGAGCGGACGCGTGACGGTCCACGCTGCCATACGGCTGGGGTTCCCATTCACCTGACGTTGCCGCCTTCAGGCTCTCCGGGGCCCCTTTCGCCCGCGCCGAGCTTAATGATGCCCTGGTGCGCTCCGGTGCCTCTGCACAGGAATGCTCCCCAACAGGCCCCAGCACAACTGCGCTATCCTGACGATCGCTTCCCCCGCGGTCTGAACCGGAGAGCCACTCTTTCCAGGTCGCGCAGGAGCCAATTCGAGGACATCTCCCCGTATAGCATTTTTCGGCTTGACTTTTCAACACGACTTTCTTCATCATTGAGGAGTTCGCGACGACCTTCAATCTGGTCGACATTTCACGGATCACCGCGGGAGGGCTGGAAGGCCGGAGCGGTACGAATCGTCGGTCGGCTGAACAAACACCGACCCTGCCGGTCAGGGAGGGATGGGTGCCGGGAGCAATTTACGGAGGGCCCCAAGTCAGACAGCCGTCCTATGATGTCACCGCCCCCCCGAGCGGGAGAGATAGCGGCCCCCATCGTTTCCGGTTTGTCGCCGTCAGTTCTCCCTATACCGGGGCGCGCCGGGAGGAACCCGATCGGGCCGTCAAGAACAACACCCGTTTTTCGATCGCTGGTAAGGCCCATGCATGCGCGTCGCTGCCAGTCCCTTCTCTGGCACGGGGCTAGGTATCCAGGCTGCTCCTCCATACTCCGTGGAGATCATGACAAGTACAATCCAGCACCATCGCACTTGCGCGCGGTTCAGCGGACTAAAGGTTGACCCGGAGAGAACGTTTTGCTATTTTGGGTGCCCTGTCCACCCGGCGAAACGCCTCCACGGCCCCCCAGGGAAAGGGGCTGCCGCCATCTGCTGTGCCATACGCCAACGAACAGGCCGTGAAGGAGCAATGACCCAGTTTCAGTGGAGTGAACTACGCAAAAGGGGAAGCTGAATGTCGGAAGTCATTCTCGAGGCGAAGAACATCTTTCTGTCGTTTCACGGGGTCTCTGCACTGACCAACGTGAGTTTCGAAGTCAGGCGCGGCGAAATCTTTTCGATCATCGGCCCGAACGGGGCGGGCAAGACCTGTATGATGAACTGCGTCAACGGTCTGTACCACCCCAAACAAGGCCAAATCTTTTTCAAAGGGACCGACATCACGAACTTCTCACCTCACCGCCGCGCTGGGCTGGGACTGTCACGGACGTTCCAGAAGATTGAGCTCTTCGGCGGCATGACCGTCCTGGACAACATCCGCCTGGGTCGCCACATGCAGTTGAGGTCCGGTATTGTCGGCTCTGCCGTGTACTGGGGGAAGACCAAGCGGGAAGAGATCGAGTCGAGACGCTTCATCGAGGAAGAGATCATAGATCTGTTGGAAATCGAAGCGATTCGGAACGAAGTCACCGGCATGCTCCCTTACGGGCTCCAAAAGCGGGTAGAACTGGCCAGAGCACTGGCGCTGCAGCCCGAACTGATCCTTCTGGACGAACCTCTGGCTGGGCTGAATCTAGAAGAGACCGAAGACATGGCCCGGTTCATCGTGGACGTCAACGAAGATGAACGCTGGAAGATCACCTGCGTGCTGGTGGAGCACGACATGGGCGTCGTGATGGACCTTTCCGACCGCGTTATGGCTCTCAATTTCGGAGTCAAGATTGCCGACGGCACTCCGGCGGAGATCCAGGAGAATCCGGAAGTCATCAAGGCATATCTGGGTGATGTGGAGGATCTGTATGTCAGCCGAAGATAAGCAAGTGTTTTACGAAGAGATCGAAATCACCGACGACCTGACTCTCCCGAAGCTGTTTGTGCGCCAATGCCGGAAATTCGGCTCCGAGAAAGTCGCCATGCGAGAGAAGGAGTTCGGTATCTGGCGGCCGATCACCTGGACACAGTATCTCGAAAACGTGAAACATATCACGCTGGGACTGATCAGTATCGGCATGGTTCCCGGGGACAAAGTCATCATGATCGGAGACAACCGTCCCCAGGCGCTCTGGACCGAAATGGCCGCCATGTGCGGAGGCGGGGTCGGCGTATGGCTCTTCCAGGACTGCCTCATGGACGAAGTAAAGTACATAGTGGACCATTCCGATTCGAAGTTCTACGTTGCCGAGGGGCAGGAAGAGGTTGACAAAGCTCTGTCGATTAAAGACGAGTGCCCGAAGCTGGAAAAGATCATATGGGACGACCCGAAAGGATTGCGTCATTACGACGATCCCATGCTGATCTCGCTGAAAGAGGTGATGAGACTCGGCCGAGAAAAAGAAAAGGAAGACCCGGGCCTCTTCGAGCGCATGGTCGGGCTGCCCACGGGGAAAGACGTCTGCTTGCTTTTCTACACCTCCGGAACGACCTCGGTCCCCAAGGGCGTACTCCTGACCCACTACAACATGCTCACCATGGGCCAGAATCTCATGAAGGTCGATCCGTGCAAGCCGACGGATGATTTCGTCTCGTACCTCCCCTTCGCGTGGATCGGCGAGCAGATGATGTCCATATCGTGCGGTCTGCAAGTCGGGTTCACGATAAACTTCCCCGAAGAACCGGAAACAGCTCAGGAGAACGTCAGAGAGATCGGCCCGCACGTCATGTTCGCTCCGCCTCGGTTGTATGAGCAGTACACCCGAACCGTTCAGGTCAAGCACCTCGATGCGTCCTGGCTCAAACGAAAGATCTTCGAATGGTCTATGAAGATCGGGTACCACACGGCTGAACTAAAATTCGAGAAGAAGCCGGTCCCGGCTCACTGGCAACTTCTGCGTTGGCTGGGCGAGCAGGCGTGCTACAAGAAGATCAGAGATCATCTGGGTCTGAGCAAAGTGAGGCACGCGTACACCGGTGGAGCGGCCATGGGGCCGGACCACTTTCGCTTTTTCCACGCGATCGGCGTGAACCTGAAGCAGATTTACGGTTCAACGGAAATTTCCGGTATTTCGGTGGTCCACCGTGACAACGACATCAAGTTCGATACTGTGGGGACTCCCCTGCCCGGTACCGAGGTGCAAATCACCGAGACCGACGAGATCATCTCGAAAAGCTCCTCGGTATTCATGGGTTACTACAAGATGCCGGAAGAGACCGAGAAGACGCTGCGTGACGGCTGGCTCTATTCAGGGGATACCGGTTTCATGGACGAAGACGGGCACCTGGTCGTGTTCGATCGGACGAAGGACATCATGATCCTGAACGACGGGAGGAAATTCGCTCCCCAGTTCCTCGAGGCGCGCCTGAAATTCAGCCCGTACATAAAGGATGCCCTTGTGGTGGGACATGAGAAGCCGTATGTGATTGCTATCGTCTGCATCGATTACAACACCGTGGGCAAGTGGGCGGAAGACCACGGGATCAACTATACGAGCTACACGGAACTCGCCCAGGATTCTCACACGTACGGCCTGGTGGAAAGCGCCGTGGCCGAGGTCAACCGGACCCTCCCGGAGCCAGCCAAAATCATAAGATTCGCCAATCTTTTCAAAGAATTCGACGCGGACGACGACGAGTTGACGAGGACCCGCAAGATCCGCCGGGCCTTCGTCGAGAACCGGTATCAGGACATCATCAAGGCGCTTTACACCGACATCGACATGGTCCACATCGAGACCGCCATAACGTACGAGGACGGCAGGGAAGTGCAGATCAAGACGGATCTGAAGCTGAAGGACGTCTCTCAGGGAGGGAAGAAGTAAATGGAACTCTTTATGCAACTTCTCGTAACCGGAGTCATGCTCGGATCGATCTTCTCTCTGGTGGCGCTGGGCTGGGTGCTCATCTACAAGTGTTCCGGGGTACTCAATCTGGCCATGGGGGAGTTGACGATGATCGGCGGTTACGTGTGCCTCGCGCTCTACACCTGGTTCGTCACCCTGATGCCGCCGACGCAGGCGTTCCTGATAGCGCTGGGGTGCACACTGGTTGTCGGGCTGGTCCTTGGGCTGCTCACTGAGAGAATTTTCCTCCGCAAGATGATAGGAGAGCCAATCCTGGCGGTGATCATGGTCACCGTGGGCCTGTCTTTCTTTTTCAAAGGGTTGGTCTTCATCATCTGGGACACGGACACCCAGGTCTTCCAGCCCCGTTTGTTTTCCATAGAGCCCATCGTGGTGGCAGGGATTGCCGTGGGCGAAGTGTACCTGTGGAGTTTCGTTGCGTCTATGATTCTGATGGTGATTTTCGTCAGTTTCTTCAAATACACCCGTTGGGGACTTTCCATGCAGGCGTGCGCAGACGATGAGACGGCAGCCCTTTCCGTAGGCGTCAGCGCCAAGTTCGTCTATGCTTTGGCTTGGGCCATCGCGTTCATGTCAGCCGGGGTCGGTGGCACCCTTCTCGGAAACATCAACGGACTGAACTACTCGGTCAGTTCACTCGGGCTGCTCGTCCTCCCGGTCGTGGTGTTTGGCGGCCTGAACTCGGTCCCCGGCGCGATCGTGGGCGGAATAACCATCGGGATACTGCAAAACCTTACCGGAGGGTATCTGGACAGATTTTTTCCTGGCGGCATCAAAGAGATAGCGCCCTTTGTTTTCATGGTGGTTTTTCTTCTGTTCAAACCCTACGGGCTTTGGGGTTGGGAACGGATAGAGAGGGTTTAGCCCATGAGTTATCTCCCTTGCGGAACCTATTTCGAGTCGTACGGCGCGGATCACCAGTGGTGGCGGACCTCCTTCATCAAGGGGAAGATGGTTCTGATGCTGGTGGTGATGGCGGTGTTCCCCTACCTGGTGGATCCGCAGTGGTTGAGCGTCGCGTACACCGTCAACTACTATATCCTGGCAGCCTTGGGTGTTCAGCTCCTCATCGGTTATTGCGGCCAGATCACGCTGGGTCACGCGGCATTCGTGGCCGTGGGCGCGTATTGCTCGGCGTACATGATGTTGCCGCAGCACTTTCCGTGGCCCCAGTGGATCGTGGATGCGGGCCTGGCTTATCCGATCAGTATGGTTTGTGCAGGAATCCTTGCAGGCTTGTGGTCGGTTCTCTTCGGTCTTCCCTCCGCGCGGGTGAAGGGCTTCTATCTGATCATGACCACCATGGCCGCTCAATGGATTACGGTCCCCCTCGTTATCACCCAATACGTCGCTCAGATCGGCGGACGCGGCCAGGCCTTCTCTCTGCCGGAAGGGACCTTCCGGATCGGGCCCGTGCTGATCGATTCCGACACCAAGATATACTATCTCTCTGCGATCCTGGTCTGTCTCTGTCTCCTGGCCATGGGCAATATTCTGCGTTCACGGCTCGGACGAGCATGGATAGCCATCCGTGACAACGACATTGCGGCGGAGACCATGGGGGTCAACATTGTCGCGTACAAGCTCTATGCCTTTTTCGTGTCAGGATTCTTTGCCGGCATTGCCGGAGCATTCTACATCAGCACTCTGTCGTTCATAAGCCCTGAACACTACGAATGGTTCTTCTCTCTGCTCTGGGTTGGGATTATCCTCATCGGAGGGGTGGGGAGCATCCAAGGAATCGTTTTCGGTTCCGTTTTCGTGGTGATGGTTTTCAAGCTGCTGGAAATGGGCGTGATGTGGTCGAGCGGTGCGCTGATGGACAGCTACCCGGCCTTAGGATGGATAACGACGAAGATCATATTCTTCAAGGAGGCTGCGTTCGGGCTTGCAATCATCTTCTTTCTGACGTACGAGCCCAACGGTATCAGCTACCGATACTGGCAGTTGAAGAACTACTTCAACCTGTGGCCGTTCTCTTATACGGGGAAATGATTCGGGAGGGTTCCGAAAACCGGAAGAGGAGGTGATGGCGTAACTCGAGCCGAGGAGCCCTCGTTCATGGGTTCATTGTCCGATAAACACAAGAGGGAGGAGTAATATGGCCAAGAAGATCCTGCTTTTGGGCCTGGTGTTGGGGCTGCTGTGGACAACGGCATTTGCTGCCGATGAGATCAAGGTGGGCTCCATCAACGATTTGACCGGCGCTACGTCAGACGTCGGTAAGGATGCAGCGCTGGGCATCCGGGAATGCGTGACCTACGTCAATGACAGCGGCGGCATCAACGGCAAGAAGATCAAGCTCCTGCTCTACGACTACGGCTACCGCGTCCCGGAGGCGATGACGATCTACAAGAGATTCAGAGACTACGATAAGATCGCCCTCCTGCTCCAGTGGGGCACCGGCGACACCGAAGCCCTCTCGCCGACCGTCAACAAGGACAAGATGGTGACGATCTCGGACTCTCTCTCGGGCCACCTGTGCGATCCCAAGAAGACCCCGTACAACTTCGTCTACAGCACGGACTATTCCACGAACGCTCGGGCCGCGCTGACCGCGTGGTACGAGGAAGTGTGGAAGAAGAGCGACAAGTGGAAAGCGGCGCGTGATGCCGGCAAGAAGCCGAAACTCGTGTGTTTCTACATGTTTGCCGCTCCATATGCCAGTGCGCCCATCAAGGCCATCAAAGACCAGGCCCAAATCCTGGGAATAGAGGTCGGCAAAGACGAGGACGTCTCGCTGACCGCGCTCGACGCCAAAAGCCAGGTGCTGGCAGCGAAGGGCGAAGAGGCCAACATTGTCTGGCACGGCAATACAACCATGTCGGTGGCCACCGCGGTCAAGGACGCCTACGCGCTCAAGCTGGGGGCGGATCACATAGTCAACAACTGGGGCTTCGACAAGAACCTGGTGAGAATGACCTCGCAAGCCGGCGAGGGAGTTATCGGCGCGGCCGCGTGCGCATTCCTGGGCGACAAGGTCCCGTACATGGACAAGGTGCTGGAATATTGCAAGAAAGTTAACCCCGGCGTCCCCATCGAGAAGAGAGACATCCGTACCGTGCAGGCATGGCTGAAGGTATCTATGGCCGTGTCAGGACTGCAGAAGGCAGACAAGAAGGGCAAACTGGATGGGCCGAAGATCAAGGCCGAGTTGGAGACTCTGAAGGATTGGAGCCCGTTCGACACCCCGAACGCACTGGGTCGGTCCGGCTACACCGTCACTCCGGAAGATCACAGGCCGACGCCGGTATCGCTCCTGTACACGATCAAGGACGGCAAGATTGTGCCCTTGACTCAAATCAACATGAAGGAAAAATTCCCCGACAAGTGGCAGAGCTGGCTCGGGTGGTAGTTCTTCAGGGTGGGGCGGATCTAGCCGCCCCGAAAGCCCCCGTCCCCCATTTGCCAGACAGCATCTAAGAGAGGGAGCTGGTTGTGGCCGAAAACGATAGCATCTTGAAGATCAACAACATCGAGGTGAGGTACCACGAGGTCATCCTCGTCCTCAAAGGGGTGTCCATCGCGGTTCCGCACGGCGGTATTGTGGCGTTGCTCGGCGCCAACGGCGCGGGCAAGAGCACGACGCTCAAGGCGATTTCGGGTCTCCTCCATCACGAAGAGGGAGAGGTTACCGACGGAAGCATTGAGTTCGTGGGAGAACGGATACACAAGCTGGGTGCGGAACAGATCTCCAAGCGGGGGATTATTCAGATCATCGAGGGGCGCCGCGTCTTCGAGCATCTGACCGTCGAGGAGAATCTTATGGTGGGCGGGCATCTGAGGCCCGGCGGGCTGAAAGAGCGCCTGGACATTGTGTACCACTACTTTCCTCGACTCAAGGAACGACGTAACGTCCAGGCCGGGTTCGTCAGCGGTGGCGAACAGCAGATGTGCGTCATCGGCAGGGCCATGATGGCCAAGCCGAAACTCATGCTCCTGGATGAGCCATCGATGGGGCTGGCTCCCCTGCTGATTAAAGAGATCTTCGAGATCATTCAGCGGCTCAACCGTGAGGAGAAGATCCCCATTCTCCTTGTGGAACAGAACGTGAAGCTTGCGCTCACGGTGGCCCCCTACGCGTACGTCATGGAGAACGGACGTATCGTCATGGACGACACGTCGGAAAGGCTCAAGGAGAATCCGGACATACGGGATTTCTACCTCGGACTGACCGACGTGGGCGGGAGGAAAAGCTTCCGTGACGTGAAACACTATAAGCGACGCAAACGCTGGCTGACCTAACAAGCCCCTGAGGGCAAGGAGGTATCATGAACAAGGCGTTGACTGTCTTTGTAGCTTGTGTGGCGGTAATGGGACTAATGGTTCTTCCGGCTCTCGCCGCCGAAGCGCCGGTAGTCACATTGGATAGAGTCGAGGTGGCGAGCATCCAGCCGTTCTTCGTGAAACCCCTGATCAAAGACAAGGATGGTAACCCGAAGGAGATGACCTACGGGTACAGCAGCACGCTGAACGTGGCGTACGTCTTAAATATCAAGAATCCGGGCAAGGAGCCCGTTCAGCTCAGCGAACTTCAGTTCACCACGGCTTTCGATGGCTTTGACGTGAACACGGTCACCTCCTATGAAGGCATGTGGATTCCGGGAGGCAAAACGAACCAGTGGCGAGTCATCGTGACCAATGAGGCGTTCCCGACGATCGTGAGCCTCATGGTGGGTGCCGAACACGCAGCGCGCATTGCGGAAATGAAAAGCAGTGCGGGGGCATTGGTGTCGAAATGGTGGAACGGGATTTCGGACTTCTCCTTCCCGGTCACCGTGACCAACGGAACCGCCCTGTTCAAGGATGAAAAGGGCAAGGAGATCCGAACCACGTTTACCGGCACATGGCCCAAGAAATAATCTGACAACGACCGGCTTCCCTGCGAGCTTATCCCGGCTCACTGCAGCGATTACCGGGTAATTTTGGTTTGGTTAAATGTGAGGCGGCCCTCTTGGGCCGTCTCACATGTTTCAGCCCTCAAGAGAACAATGACTGAACGGCAGGTTTCAGACGAGGTCGTGCGGGAGATAGCGGAGCTTCGCCAAGAGATCCGTTACCACGATCATCTCTATTACGTTCTCGACAACCCAAAGATCTCCGACGCGGAATACGATCGCCTTTTCAGGCGGTTGGAAGAAATGGAGCGCGCCTATCCTTCGCTCCTCACTCCCGACTCTCCTACTCAGCGGGTCGGGGGTAAGCCGCTGGAAAAATTCGGTCAAGTCCCGCACCGCCTCCCCATGCTCTCCCTGTCCAACGTATTCACCGAAGATGAATTGATCGACTTCGACCAGAGGGTGAAAAGGACGCTCGGCATCTCTTCGGTCACGTACCTGGCGGAGCCGAAGCTGGATGGAGTGGCCATCGAGCTGGTCTACGAAAACGGCGTCCTGGTTACCGGCTCCACGCGCGGGGACGGGTACAACGGCGAGGACGTTACGACCAACGTTCGCACCATACGGGCGATTCCTCTGCGGTTGGCTCCGGACTCAGCCCTGTCGAAAATGTCCGTTCTCGACGTCAGAGGCGAAATCTTCATGTATCGCCGCGATTTTGACGACATGAATCGGATGCAGGACGAAGCGGGGTTACCGGCCTTTGCCAATCCCAGGAACGCGGCTGCGGGAGCAATTCGGCAACTCGATTCGAGAATCACGGCACGGCGTCCGCTGCGCTTCAAGGCTCACGGCGTGGGGCGTCTCGAAGGGCCGTTCGTCCCCTCAACCCACCTGGAGACCCTCGAGACCATGAAGGATGCGGGTCTTCCCACGAATCTGGAGAATTCCAGGCTCTGCCATGACATTCGGGCCGTCCTCGATCACTACCGGACCTTGCAGCGCATCCGCGAAGAGTTGTCCTACGAGATCGACGGCGTGGTGATCAAGGTCGATTCGCTCGACCAGCAGTCGATCTTGGGACTAAAGACCCGCTCCCCGCGCTGGGCTGTCGCGTACAAATTCGAGCCAATCCAGGCCACCACGAAGATTGTGAGGATAGAAGTCGGCGTCGGCCGGACGGGCACGCTCACCCCGGTGGCGGTGATGGAACCGGTCAAGGTTGGCGGAGTGACGGTGAGCCGCGCCACCTTGCATAATCAGGACGAGATCGACCGAAAAGACATCCGCGAGCGCGACACGGTGGTGATTCAACGCGCGGGGGACGTGATCCCCGAGGTTGTCGAGGTTGTGATAGAACGGCGGCCCGCGGACAGTGTCCCCTACACTATACCTGAGACGTGCCCGGTCTGCGGATCGGCAGCGGTACGCATCGGAGGTGAGGTCGCGCGTCGATGCACGAACGTCTCGTGTGCTGCGCGCGTCAAGGAGACCATTCGGCACTTTGCTTCACGAAATGCGATGGATGTGGAAGGACTCGGCACCAAACTCATCGAGCAACTGGTCGACCGTCGGCTCGTACAGAACCCAGCCGACCTGTACGGGCTGGACAAGGCCGCACTCGCATCCCTGGAAAGGATGGCGGAAAAATCCGCGTCCAATATTCTGGAGGCCCTGGAACGTTCGAAGAACGTCAGCGCGGACCGCTTCCTGTACAGCCTCGGTATTCCCCTCGTTGGCGAGCACGGGGCCCGGCTGCTGCTCCAGGAGTTTGGGACCATCGATGCGCTGGCCGCGAAAAGCGTCGATGAATTGCAGACGATCCGAGGTATCGGACCGGAAGTGGCCCAGAGCGTCGTGGCGTTCTTCAACGAAGAGCGAAACAGAGAGATGATAGCCCGTCTCCAGGAGGCGGGAGTAAATCCGATTCCCCTGGAGCCGCCCCCCGCGCGGCCTGATACGCCCTTCTCCGGGAAGACCGTGGTATTGACCGGCACGTTGTCTATTTCCCGGGTCGAGGCAAAAACGCTCATCGAAGCGGCCGGAGGAAAAGTCAGTGGCTCGGTGAGCAGAAAGACCGATTTTGTCCTGGCCGGAGGCGATCCTGGCTCCAAACTGGACCGAGCGAGGGAACTGGGGGTAGAGGTTCTCAGCGAAGAACAGTTCCGGGAGAAGCTCGGACGGTAGGACCCGTCTCGCAATAGACGCGTCTCTTCGCGGCCTGCGACACATGGGATGGTGCGAGCTTTCATTCGTCATTCCGGGGGAGGCCGGAACCCAGGTTTCATAGGCTTTTCTGGACCCGGGCCTTCGCCGAGGTGACGGTTCTGTCGAGTCTTGCCACATTCCCCTTAGACTCCTGTTCTCGGTCGTCCCATGTGGCTTCAGCCGTGGCAACATTCTGAAGCGGAGCATCCGGAGTTGCCCGGAACGGAACTTGTCACCACACCCTAGTGTCGGAGATATACATAGCTGCACGACGTGATTCAGGGAGTCCGAGCCATGGCCAAGATACGTCGGAGAGTTCTTATTTCGGGTTTGGTGCAAGGGGTTAACTTCCGGTACTACACGCGGGCCGCGGCTCGGGACACCGGCGTGTGCGGCTGGGTAAGAAACGTCCCGGACGGCCGCGTGGAAGCGGTGTTTGAAGGGGAAGAAGAAAACGTGGCCAAGATGATCGCCTGGTGCCATCACGGGTCTCCTCACGGCCGCGTGGATCAGGTCAAGGTACACGAAGAATCGTACAAGGGGGAGTTCACTGACTTTGACGTTGCATATTTCGGAGGACATTACTGGTGAAATGTTTCGACTTGCGGCCTGCTTAATCTGTTTGATAGGCGCATGGCTGACCGTGACGAGTACGCCGGCGTACGCCAAGCGCACCGCCGAGTTCTTCATCGTGGATCTGTTGATGGGAGAGCCGGTGCCGATGGAGGTCATGCTGGACGACCTCGCCCAGGTGCGAGTCATATACGTCGGCGAGATACATACGATTGCCCGGCATCACCAATTCCAGGAAGCGCTTCTCCAGGGCTTGACCGACCGGGGCCTCAAGGTCGCGCTCGGCCTGGAGATGTTCACCGACGAGCAACAGCCGCTTCTTGACCGATGGCAGCGGGGAACCCAGCCCCTCGAATCACTCAGGGACGATCTGGGTGAGGATTACTGGACCAACCAGAAAGACTACGAGCCGCTCCTGCTCATGGCACGGGAACGGGGGGTGCCGATACTCGGGCTGAACGCGCCGTCGAAACTGGTGAGGAAAGTCGCTCGCCAGGGTCTGGACGGCCTCACTCCGGCTGAAAGGAACGTTCTTCCCAGCGGGCTCGATCGTGTCGATCCCCTGAACGACCGCCTGCTTCGCCTTCGCCTGCAGGTGCACAGGGCCTTTCAGGAGAAGAGCCTCGACCGCATCGTACTGGCTCAGGCCTTGCGAGATGAGACCATGGCCCGGGCAGTGGCCCGCTTCCTCGAATCGCCGGAGGGAAAGGATCGCATCGTGCTCGTCGTGGCGGGAAACGGCCACGTGAATTACGGTTTTGGAATCCCCGCGGGGGTGCGCAGACGCTTCGATGTCCCCTCCCGGACCATCGTTTCTTCCGAAAGCGGGGAACTCGTGCTCAGCGAGACCGAGAAGCGCCAATCAGTCCCCGTCGAGATCAGCCACGAGGATTTGAGATTCATCCGCGTCCCGATCGGCGACTATCTGCAGCTCATTCCTCTGCGTGAACCGGGCGAGAACCTCGCCAGCCATCAGTAATTTCCAGTCGTTTGAGAGCGAAGCGCACCTTTTCGCAAATACTGTGTTACACGGTGCCTAACACCATCCTCCGTTCCGTAGGGCCCGGCGTCCCTGCCGGGCTATTCTGAACGACCGGCACGGAGGCCGGTCGCTACTGGCACGGAGGCCGGTCGCTACCACCGAAGACCTCCGCTGCCCTCACAGGAGGAACGAGAATCCGTGACAATAGTTGTGAAACACAGTAATTGGGGATTGTCCTCAAATAATCCTCATTCCTCATCGAAAACAAAAAGGCCCGGAGATCTCTCCCCGGGCCTTGAGGTTTAAGCTAAGTCACTTGGTTAGAAATCAACCAGTATGGAGGCCTGGAAGGCCTGGATTGCGGAACGGGTCTCCAGCCTGCCCCGTCCGCCAAGACCTGGGCCAAGCGCCGTGAACGCCTGATAGGCCCAAGTGAACCAGTCGCCCGGCTGCCAGTAGGAGTACCGTGTCTTGAAGGTCATGCCTTCCAACAGCTTCCAGTCAACTCCCACGTTCGCTTCCCAGCCGATGAACCCGTCGTCCACGTACGGGTTACGGAGCGGGAAGCCGTTGGTTGTGCCGAAGTCGATCCCGGAGGAGTTCGTCCAGTTGGACCCATTCGTCCGGTTCGAGACCAACGCACCGGCGCTGAAATTGCCGGTCTGGATCCCCGTGGCGCCGTTGGCATCGGTGTTGCCGATGTACCAGCCGGCCTTCTCCAGCCGGTGGGCCCAGATATAGCTCCCATACACGTTCAAGTTCGAGGCTACCGCGTAGTCGAGGCGTCCTGCGAAAGCGAACCCGTCGGTCATCATCATGTGCTCGTCGGTAACGAAGCTCACGTCCAGGACACCCATGCCGCCGTTGTTGCCGCCGCCGTAGGTGTTGAACATGAGGAACTCATACGGCTCCATGGCCTGCCAGTTGATCGCAAACGGGAGGTACACCCTCGGGTTGGCATAGGGAAGTCCTAGCGTACTAGGGTCGGTCAAGCCGCCGCCCAGCAATGGCAGGAGCCGGTTCTTGTTGTTCAGGACCGCGCCAGAGGCCTGGGCGTACATGAGGGACAGCTTGGCCGGGCCTGCCATCATGCCCGCTTCCGCGAACGCATGGTATCCCTGTCCGTCGAAGCTGTTCAGGTTGTTCACAGGACCGGGGCCGCCGAGACCGACAAAGTACCGGTCCACATTGAGCCACGCATACTCTGCATCGGCAAAGAACCGGCCGTTGTTGAACTTGAAGTATCCGAGATTGATCCAGGTGTTGTCATCCCGGGCGTTCGTCAAGGTCTGGGTCGCGGGGGTGCCGTGATAGTACCGCACGATCGTGCCCGCGCCCAACTCAAACTCGCCCGCGTTGTAGGTCATCAACATGCCCTGGAAGAAGCTGTTCTTGTGGTCGCTGTCCGGGCTGGTCACCCATCCTTCGTACCCGCGGCCACGTGCAAGCCACACGCCGTGGAGGATACGGAACGGGCCGTACGGCACGACGGTCAGGAAAGCCTCTGCCCGGGTGTTCTCGCCCAGGGTGGCGCCGGTGCCGAAGGGGAAGTCCTTGATACCGATGGAGAAGATGGCCCAGGGAGTGGTGATGGTCGCCCGGACCTGCTCCCAGGAACCGATCGCCGCGGTGTCGTACGCGTTGTTACTGGTCTGATGCGAGTAGTACCGCTCGAAGGGGGGCACGCCCACGCCGCTCTGAATCGGCAGATAGCCCGCAACCAGGACCGACTGATAGTCATTACCGATGTACTGGTGGTACTTGTTGCGGTATCCACCGATGTTGTACACGCCGAAAACCCTGATCGCGGGGTTGACCTTGATCGCCGGCCGCAGGGTGAGACGAGTCTCGTGGTACAGCGCGTCGGACCCGTAGCTCGAAAAGCCGCCCCGCACTATGCGCACCTGCTGGGAGATGCGCTGGCTCAGAGTCAGCAGGTTGTACATCGGCCCGTTGACCAACGCGTTGCCGGTGTTCAGGTTACGAGCCACCACGTTGGTCGGTCCAAACGTCGGTCCGGTAACGGTGGTATCCGGGTTGGCCGCGCCGCGGCCGTAGATGCTCGGGCCGGCAAAGCCCATGCCCGGACCGGTTCTGCCACCGCTCAGAACAGTATCGTAAATGCCGGGGCCGTAAAAGCCGTTGGCAGCCGTCTGGGGGCCAGGAGTAGCCACGAAGAAAGCCCCTGGGATCGTGTCCAGGTTCCCCACACCGAACAGGTCGTTGTTCCCGGTGCGTCCGAAGTAGCGGAGCCGATGCTCGAACTCGCCCTTCATCTCGAATTCCCACGCGAACGCGGGGAGGGCCATGGCTGCAATCAGCAGCCCAGCCAGCACGACAACCCATACCTTTTTCATCCTGTCCTCCGCAGCCAACAAGAGCAGTGCACGGCATGCCTCTGGGCAAGCCCCATCAAGGAACGCGCCCCCTGACAAAGAGAAGGCATGCCACCAAATTCGTGGCGCCCGGCAGCCGAAAACCTCCTGCCGGTTCGCGCGGCTTTTCCTGGTTTTCCCCTTTTATAGCACCACTCTCGGCCCAATGTCGAGTATAAGGCTGCGGAAACGCAAATAGTTGGGCACCAGGGATAGGCTCGAAACAGAAGGTGGCCCTTGCATTCCAGCCTGCAGCCTCTGCCGGAAAGGAACCGGCAGGCTGGAAGATACCCTCTCAAGACCGCCTTTTACACGGAACACAATGCACGGGACGAGTGTCTCCGGCCTGGTCCCGACCCTCTTCCCCGTCTCCCTTCGGAAGAGGGAAACCACCGGCAACATCCCGGCACCGCCGAACGGCCGAGAGCAGATACTCCAGGACTGACACCGTATTTCTTGCACGGCGCACTAAGCGGGCATCCGCTTGAAGAGAAACGCTCCCACCAGCGTCGAGACGACCCAGAACTTGACCAGCAGGAGGAGGTCCCAGAGCGGGGAAAAATGGGAAGGGACCCCAAGGGCGAAACGCATGCCGTCCACCCCGTAGGTCAGCGGATTGACATGGGTGAGGAACATCAGCCATTCCGGGAGCTGTTCCACCGGGAACAGGGCACCTGAGAGAAAAAAGACCGGCATGATGAGGAAATTCATGATCAGTTGGAACCCGTGCGGGTCCCTCATCACGGTGGCCACCGCGATACCGACGCTCACGAAAGAAGCGGAAATCAGAAACATGAAGAGCAGGGCCAATGCCACCCCAGGGACGCTCCCATGGAGAAGGCCTGCGGCCAACATTGCCGCCAGGAAGACCAGGCCCCTGATCATGGAAGTCGTGACCGTACCAACGGTCTTCCCTGCCATGATAGCCACTCTACTCACCGGTGCGACGAGAATTTCCTTCAGAAACCCGAACTGACGGTCCCACATGACCGTCAACCCCCCCAGCATCGAGGAAAAGAGGAGTGACATCGCAATAATTCCCGGCCCAATGAACTGCATGTAGGACACATCGCTTCGGTACCGGAACACGCTCCCATAGCCGGAGCCGAGAATGACCAGGAAAATGAGCGGCAGGGCCATCGAGCCGATCAGTCTACTCCAGTTCCTCTTGAATCTCAGGATCTCCCTGAGCCAGAGCGTGTACACCGTAGCGGCAAAATTCATCGTCGCCTCGTCTGCATGAAAATGCGCACTCTTTCCTGTGGTCCAGCGGTCCCCTCTTCCCGGATTTCCCGGCCGGTGAGCTGAATAAAGACATCTTCGAGGTTCGGCTTCCGTAGCGATACGGACGAAATCTGCACCGAGAACCTCTGCGCGACCTCGAAACAGCGAGGTATGAAGGATTCCCCGTTTCCGACCGTCAGGATCACGGTCCCGTCCGTTTCCGCGAGATGGGCTATTTCCTCCATATCAGCCAGGTGGTTGAGAAATTCCGGCGAATGACCTCCGGTTTCCAGCTCCAGGAGATCGCCTCCAAGGCTTGCTTTGAGAGCCTCCGGCGTATCCAGTGCCACTATGCGACCGCGGTCGATGATTGCTATCCGAGAGCAGAGCTGGTCGGCTTCATCCATGTAATGGGTCGTCAGGATTACGGTCATGCCGAAGGATTCTTTCAACGACCTGATATATTGCCATATTTTCCTTCGCGTTTGGGGATCGAGGCCAAGGGTGGGTTCATCGAGGAACAATGCTTCGGGCCGATGCATCAGCCCGCGGGCGATTTCGAGACGGCGCCGCATCCCGCCCGAGTAGGTTCTCACCAGGTCCCGTCGCCGTTCCTGCAGATCGACGAGATTGAGGACTTCCTCCATGCGCGACCGCCGGGTTGCCGCATCGAGACCGTAGAGTCGGCCGTGGAAGTCGAGATTCTCATCCCCGGTCAGCTCGTCGTCGAGGCTCGGGTCCTGGAAGACGATGCCAATGCGCTTGCGGACTTCGTGAGACTGCCGGCGGACATCATAACCGCAAACCTCCGCGCTGCCTGAGGTTGGCGGAACGATGGTCGAAAGAATCGAAATGAGCGTGGTCTTGCCAGCCCCATTGGGACCAAGTAGACCGAACAACTCTTCTCGTTCGATCTCCAAATCGAGGTTGTCGAGCGCGCTGATAGCCCCGAATCGCTTGGTCAGTGCTTTGACGCCGATAGTTGCCGAGATCCTCGCTCCTTCGTTCACAGCCGCCTCGGCACTGCCTGCCGGTTGTCTCGTCACGGCGAATTTACTTCTTGAACTTGTCCTTCAGCAGGTCGCCGAGGGTCCCAAATGATGCACCGCTTTCCTTACCAGCCACAAACTCCTTGAATTGTGAGACCTCGTGCCGGTCCTGAAGGCTACGCGTGCTGAGGGAAATCCTTCCCGCCGCGGTATCGATCTTCAGGATCTCGACCTTGACGGCGTCCCCGACGTTGAATCGCTTTTTCAGGTCCCCTGTCCTACCCTCCTGGATCTGCGAGACGTGCAAGAGGCCGGTCTTTCCGCCGGGAAGGCTCACAAAGACTCCGTACTCCTTTACCGACTCGACCGTCCCGCCTACGACTTCGCCTTCTCTCAGTTCCACCGCAGGCTCCGCAGACTCCTCGGTCCCGTGGCTGACCAGTTCAAGTCCTATGCGACGGGCTTCCGCGTCGACCGACAGGATCTTCACCTCAACCTGGTCGCCTTCGGACAGCACTTCGGAAGGATGATTGATGCGGCGGCCGGCACCCAGATTCGAGATATGAACGAGACCTTCGACCCCGGGTTCGAGTTCGACAAACGCGCCGAAATTCATCAGTTTGACGACTCTGCCGGACACAACACCCTCGTCCGCGTACCGCTGCGAAACGGTGTCCCAAGGATCTTCAAGTACTTGTTTGCGGCTTAGTGAGATCCTTTTCTTGTCCCAGTCGAGATCCACGATCTTGACCGTCACGGTGTCTCCCGGATTCAGGATGTCGGAAACGTTTCCCACGCGATGCCAGGCTATCTCGGAAATAGGAATCAACCCTTGCACTCCGCCAATGTCGACGAATGCGCCGAAGGCAGCGATGTTCTGAACCGTTCCGGTCACCTGGTCACCAGGTTTGAGACTCTGTTTGAGCAGAGCCACTGTCTTGGCCCTCTCTTCCTCCAGTATGTCCCGCCGGGACAGCACGATGTTGCGTCCTCGCTCGGAGTACTCCATGATCCTGAAGGTAAATCGCTTGCCGACGTAGGCTTCCGGCGATCCCGCAGACGGGAGATCAATTTGGGAGTAAGGGCAAAAGGCCTGTTTCCCGAGGACCGTCACCGAGTATCCGCCCTTTCTTTCTGCATTGACGAGCCCTTCCACTGGCACACCACTCCGGTATGCATCCCTCACCGCCTCTTCCGACGCGGCCGCGGTCATCTTCACGCTCAGGCGGATTTCGCCTTCGCGCGTACTGACAACGTACGCCGTCACGGAGTCACCGATTGTGAGGTTGAATTGACCGTCCTTATCCAATAGCTCTTCGCGGGCTATGATCGCTTCGCTCTTGCCGCCGATGTCGACGAAGATCCACTCATCGCTGACAGAGACTATGGTGCCGTTGATCTTGCTGTCTCTCTGGACACGGTCATCCTTTTGGGTGCCGGCTGCCTCGAAGAGAGCAGCGAAGTCTTCCTCTTCTGCAGAGTCTTCAGGTTCTTTCCCGGGAAGGTCACGGGATGTTTTGTCAGGGTTGTTGTCTTCCATTTTGGGGTCTTCCTTCATAGTATTCGATACTCTTGTTAACCTTTTTCATCTTCTGTTGCAAGAGGCGGTTGGCTCTGGTATCTAACTAAAATGGTCGGGGGTTGCCATCAGGCTCTGGCGCTCAGGGGGATCGGGGCCTGAACCACGGGATGGCCCGAGCACAGGCATGGAGCCCCGAACGACCGTATCCGCGGCTAAAAGTGGTCGGTAGGAGGGCCGGGTTTGTGGGGATCCCGGCGCGGTGACGGCATGGGCCGCGGCTGAAGGAGCTAGTACTACCCCATCGTCGCCCACCGAGCAGTGCGGTACCCGAAACGGTTCAGCATGGACGACATCTTTACACAGGCCGAAAAAGAGCAAAGACTGGGAGAAAGGACACCAATGCCTTTTTTAGGGCGGAACGAAATAGGGTGGAATGAGCGGTTCCGTCGCTGTCTATATTTTTTCCTGCGAGACGAACTGGACACGACTCTGATCACGGAATCGCTCATCGAATCGTACCGGACATTCAAGGCTTCGGGAAAGGAATACCCATGGGTCGAGCCGCGTCAGCTCAAACCTCGAGCCAAGATTCACGGACCCGAGCATACCGAACACCGACATTTCATTGTCATCTTCACTGAAGACGTGCTCCCCCCCCAAGCGAAGACCCATATCCGTTTCTTCGACTCAAATAAGCTCATAAAAGAAAACCTCGGGTTCCTCACCCTGTTCGACCTGAAGGATGTGTTCCATCAGCGCATGAGGTACTTCGAGGACTCGGAGTTCGTCAACCTCCTCAAGAGCCTTCTCCCCTATGATTTCGCGCTTCTCATCCAGAGAGACCCGACGGTCAAATCGAGGTACCGATTCGCCCTTTCCCATTTTCACGTTAAGATCGATAGCCCGGTTGCGAACGCTGCCGAGCAGCTGGGAAGAGACTTGCGGTACATCGCGCGAGATCTGTATGAGAAAGGGGAACGAGTGGGCGAGATGCTCCAGCAGAAACTCTACGAGTACTACGGTTTCCACCACACGGTCGGAGGTCGGAGAACCGCAGCAGTGGTAGCGACTCAGTACTTGGCTCGGTTCGACTTCATCTCAACGGTTTACGTCTCTTCTTCGGAAGCCCGCAGTTTGACCCGGACGTCCGAGGGAGGAGTCGCCAAGTACATTCTCATTCGGCTGACACCATCGGACATAAAGGAACTGGCTCACACCGTCCGGCTGAGCGTAGAAGAGTTCAGCAACCTCTATCTGCTCGACCGGACCCGTGAGTACGGGGTGGGGATATTTCTCGTGACGTACAAGCACAACGAGCATTCGAGGCCACCTGTCGACGGAAAGGTGAGGGAACTCAACCCCGATTTTCAGTGGCTGAACGTGGATCTCCAGTTGCTGGTTCCCCCTCCGACCAGCGGCGATGCCCGTCCTATTCCGTTCTCTCGCGTGTACACCTGATCGGGGGTACGGGGCTAATGCCGGGTTTTCCCGCGTTGCTCAGTCGAGTTCCTTGCCTGTGGTCGTGTAGGTCATTTTTCCGTGCTTCACCCCCCGGGTCGAGGTCAGCAGCTGGCCGGCCTTTCGCACGTCCGCGGCCTTGCCTCTCATAATCAATACTTCCAGGCAGTTGTGTTGATCCAGGTGCACGTGAACCGCGGAGACGATGAGGTCATGCTGCCGGTGCTGAATTTCGGTGAGCTTCTGCGCGAGATCGCTCTGTTCGTGATTGTAGACCACTGTCACCGTACCAACCACATCGTGCTCCGCGTCCCCCCACTCGTCTTCCACGAGTCGGTCGCGAATGAGGTCACGGATTGCCTCGGACCGGTTGGTGTAACCCTTCTCCCCTATAAGCACGTCGAATTTCTCGAGCAAATCGTCGGGAATCGACACTCCGAAACGAACCAGTTCGGCCATGGTCAGATCCTTTCCGTGTAATCCCCCCTGTTGATTTCGAGGGACTGCGCTTGTCCTGGTGCACGGTTACCTTGCCGTCTTGGAGATGCCGGCCTCTCCTCATACCCATGGGCTTTCAGGCCGGTAATATTGGAGGAGCTTGTTCAGGGCTGCTCACGGTACGTCTCCTTCGCTGCGGACGGCACAGCCTGACTGCCATCCGGTAACCTGCCAGGAGCGCACCGATGGGGTAGTACCACTTCGTTGCTCGCGCATTGTCATCACGGCTGAGCGTGGCAAACAGCACTGATGCCATTCACCGCCAAACGAGGCGCCGGGAGGAAGTGCGACAGGCGCTGCGTTTAGCGTAACGCAATACAGAACCGTAGTGTACTCAGATTTTTTCAGGAAGCCAGAAAAAACCGGGAGGGGCAGGCCGGGCCGAAGACGTGGCGCCCACCACTAACCGGGAAAGGCGCTTTTTCATAGAAATGCCGGCGGTAGCACGGGGGGGGTCTTGCCCGAGGAACTCTGTCAGGTCTATTTGTCTTCGTCGGCCAGTTCGGCTGCCCGCTTCTCGATGTTATCCACCACGCACTTGGCCCAATTATCGGTCACCTCGTAGATCATTTCGAGCCCCTGTCGGGTGGATTGAATAATCCCGCGGTTCTTGAGGTGAATCAGGTGCTGGGACACGGTGGCCTGGTGGAGCCCGAGGCATTCCTGCATGTTCTTGACGTTGCAGCCGCCGGCCTTGACGAGCCCATACACGATCTTCAAGCGAATCGGGTGCCCAAGAGCCTTGAAGATTTCAGCCTCCCGGGAAAAATCCTTCGACTTCATCTCCCTGAGGAATTCTTCGAAGTCCCTGCGATCGTCGTCAGAAGCGCTTGCTAAACTCTGCATGGCATTTACCTTCTCCGGAGTGGAAGAGAAACCTCCGTACTCCTTTCCCCACGTGCGAAAACGCATATCGCCCCTGAAACCACAACGCAGTGCTGTGGCTGGAACCTCACCGCACATGAGCGAGCGAGTACTAAGCTTCTCCACCTCTCCCATCTTTTTTGCTCCGCTCCGCGGAGGAACACTCGGCGGAGATTCAGGTCGGCACACCAAGCGCAGGCAAGACCCAGCGACTAACGGCGAGCCAGCCTGCCACCACTGCGATTACCATCCACAATTCCATTATTGCCTCCAGAGCCTCACCGTAGGCTCTCGAAATGCGGGGGCGGGCCTTCATCTCCGCAACCCGACGGTTTCCTTCGAGGTCCTGGCCTCGTCTTGTATCGCGCTCTGTTCTTGCGCTCCGCCGCCGAGAAGCCGGTCCAGCCACGACGGCACCTCGTGATACTCCTCCGCGCTGGAATAGGGAGCCGTTCCCACTGCAACCAAGTGGGTAAGCCACTCCACGACGTTCGGATCGTTCCAGGTGCCCATCCCCAGGTGCGCGGCAAGGACTTTCCCGTCTTTGCTAATCACATACGTCGAAGGGAAGCCCTTGACTTCGTAAATTGCCTCTTTCTCGTCGTTTACGATGAAGTAACCCAGCAGACGGCCTTTGACCATGTTTTCGATCGCCGGCTCCGTGCCGTCCGGTTTCATCGCAAAGAGCATGTGGCCGGGGTTTTCTTTCGCATAAGACATTACCCACTTGGGTTCATCCCAGAAGTCGACGCAGAGGACCACCAGTTTGTCGCTCTTGATGGCTTCCTTCAGGCTGTTCAGGTAGCCCTTTTCGCGGTGGCAGTACCGACAATTCTGCCGCCAGAAATTCAAGAGTACGACCTTCCCCTGAAAGTCGGAGAGCTTGATGCGTCGGCCGTCAGGGGTCTTCATCATCAGGTCATTCGCATCGGGAGGACTCTCGAAGACGTAGAAATTCTCCATTGCCGTGCTGTCGGCTGCCGTGGCCGGTAACGAATCAAAGGCTGCGAGAGCGGCAAGCATAATCAATATCCTGACAGTCAAACTCAAGAATGTGGTTCGGGATCGCCGCACGTTGTCCTCCTCGGGGGGACCCTAATATCTAAATATCTGAATATTGTGTTTTTGTCAAGCCGCTTTTTTCTCGGATACGCACTATCCTGCCGCTCCTTGAAGTCCGCGGAATTCCTGAGATTCAACGCCAATGAGCCGTCGAACTGCACCTCGGCCGTCTTCACGCCGTGGTTTGCCGCACCTGCACGGGCCAAGGCGCTCTGACAAATCTAGTCAACCGAACAGCTCACCTTGCGTCGGTCGGCGCAAGAAATCCTTCCCGCCGCCCAGCGGTCTGAGAACACCGACGACCGCGGGATCCAAGGAATCGAGAAAGCGGGAAGGTGCACCGGAAAACTCCATCCCGTGAACCGTTCTGCGGTCTGCCCTCGTCAGGAAGAGATCGTCGCTCGCCCTGGTCATTGCAACGTACAGGAGTCGCCGTTCTTCCTCCGGTTCGAATCGGGTGGAAATGGATTGTCCAGGGGGGACGTACGGAATGATCCCATCCTCGACCCCTGCCACAAACACCACAGGAAACTCCAAGCCTTTCGACGCGTGGATGGTCATCAGCGTCACCGCATGTGCCCTCGGGTCCAGGGCTTCTGCTTCTTCTTCCGTCGTGGCCTTCCGGGCTCGTTGATACGGAATGTCCGCCTTGCGGAAGGCCTGTTCGATCGTATCACCCACCGTGTTCAAACGATAGAGGACCGCGAAATCCCCGAACCCCAGACCCGGTCTGGTCGCAACCGGGAGATTCCGTGAATCGATGGAAAAGAAGGAAGCTCCCCCCATGACCGCATCGATGGTCCTGATGATGAATTCGGCCTCGGTGACCGCGTTGGGAAGCCGGACCACTCTGACGGGGCTGTCCCCGGGGCGGTGGGGGATGAGAGCCTGCGAGCCGTTGGTCCCGTTCAACAGGTTTTCCGCGCCCCTGAGTATCTTGGCCTGGGACCGATAGTTCCGCACAAGTCTGATCTGCCTCGTGGCAGGGTAATCCGAGGCGAAATCCAAAAAGAACCTTCGGTCCGCGCCGCGGAAACCGTAGATGGCCTGGTCCGGGTCGCCTATCACGAAGAGCCCTGTGCCGTCAGGGTCGGCCAGCAGGCGGATCAGCTCGTACTGTGCTTTGTTTACGTCCTGGAATTCATCCACCAGGAGGTGGCGGGCTGACGCTTCAGCGATGCGTCGGGCAGCGTCCGGATCCTCTCGGAGTCTCCGGACCGGCTCTGCAATCAAATCGTCCAGGTCCAGGGTCCCCGCCTCTTCGAGCCTCCGCTCGTAGCTGCGGTACGCCTTCTGAAGGTCGGAATCCGCCAGCTCATCGGGGGGCTGAAGATTCTGTTTCAGGAGACTCACCTCCCGGTACAGGGAAGGGATCGACGCGGGGGCTGTCTTGAGCCCTTCGGACCGCACAGCCTCCCGGAAAATCCGGAGCCCCTCATCCTCATCAAGGACGCGTCTCTTGTCGGAGCCGAGTTCGCTTTGGCCGAGTAGGTCCAGAATACACGCCCCAAGTTGATGGAACGTGCCCAACCAACAATTGCCGGAGCGCTCCTCGGTCAGTATGCGGCTCAGCCGCCCTCGCATCTCTTGTGAAGCCTTGCGAGTGAAGGTCACCGCGGTTATCTCGGCAGGCGATGCGATCCCTTCCTCTATGAGAAACGCGATTCTCTGCGTGAGCGTACGCGTCTTTCCAGTCCCGGGGCCGGCCTGCACGAGAACCGGGGGCCCGATGATCCTGGCCGCAGCGAGTTGCTCGTCATTCAGAACGCTCTGAGTTTCACGAGGCGGCTCATCTATCTCCCGATCGCGCTCTTTTTTTTTGAGCCCGGTCTGTTTCGCGAAAGCCCCCTTCCGCCGCCTGGGCTTCTCGACTTCAACCAAGGAATCCTGGCCCGCGAACTGTGCTCGTTCACCCTCACCGAAAAGCTGCACTTTCCCGTACTCGCCGTCGAACCCTGCGGCAATGGACACCTCCCCTGCCCTCACCCGTCGGATGGCTTCGGTGATGATTGCAGGCGCATGCCGCCCGATCTCTTCCAACGGGCACGCCCAAAGGGTTAACAGTTCCGGTCCGAGCTTGTGAAGCAGTTCCTGATACAGGGCACCCACCTTCTTGGACTGCGGCCCGACACCCAGGGCCTGGCCGATCACCTCGGTCAGTGGGAGCAATCGCCAAAAGGGCGCAGCATTTTCCGGCGGAATGCTTCGGTCGCGGTCCGCAAGCTCAAAGACGCGGTTCATGACCCCTACGGTAACGGGTTGGCCGCATACAGGACATCGGCCACCGAGTTTTTCCGTCTCTTCCGGCTCCAGGCGAACACCGCATTTTCTGTGGCCGTCGAGATGGTACTTTCCTTCTTCCGGGAAGAATTCGATGGTTCCGATGAATCTCGACCCGCGGACAGCGGCTTCGTCTTGGCCAAGAGGAGCATCCGCAACCAGGAGATCCCCACCCGTTAGTTCAAAAACTACAGTGGGAGAAAGATCCTTACCCGCACCACCCGCACGGATCGCTTCGCGGATCTCCACGTATCCGGGTATGCCCTGAAAGATGTTGGCTTCGCGCCCCAGTTTGGCCGGTGAATGCGTATCGGAATTGGACAAGAGCGTGAACCGGTCGAGCCTGCTGACCCGATGGTTCATCTCCGGGTCCGAGGAAAGCCCTGTTTCCAGCGCAAATATGTGGGGCGTCAGTTCCTCGAAGCACGCTTCCAGCGTGTCGAACCCTGAACGGGACCCGAACACCGAGAACCACGGAGTCCATATGTGTGCGAGGACGAGGTACGATTCATCCGAGGTATCGAGCGCGATCTCGAGCAGGTCACGGCTATCCAGCCCGAGGATGGGACGCCCGTCTGACCTTATGTTCCCGATCCGATCGAGACGTGCGCTGAACCGTTCCATGGCATCGATGTCCGGCATGTGTATGACGTGGTGAACTTTTCTGGTCGCTCCGTCTTTCTTGTAGATTGAGCTTATTTCACCGTTCAACACGAATCGGACCTCTCCCGGTCCGAATCCGCGAGGGAGGACGACGTTCTCGGGAACGTGTTCGTCTTTCAAGCGGAGCAGACCGTTTTCCGCCTCGACAAGCTTCTCCTTGATTTCACTACGCCATCCCGGATGGGTAAAATCGCCGGTACCCAAGACCCGAATTCCCTTGAGCGCAGCCCATTGTGCCAGGTGCATCAGATCGCAATCCCGAGATGTGGCCCGGGAATACTTGGAGTGCACGTGCAAGTCAGCGAAATAGATCACCGAAAATCCTCCCAACCGCGACCCTCTGCAACGCAATGCCGAAACGCCGCCGATGCGTTCGCGTTGAAGCCATGTCTGCGGATCAGCGTTTCTCTCCGGAATTCAGTTCCCCGATCTTTCGGGTCAGAGCGTTTCTGACAGCAGCGTCACCCGTCGTGTCGACAGCCTCCTGGTAGGTTTGAACGGCCTTTCGCACGTTGCCCGATTCTTCCCACGCACGGCCCATTCGTATCCCGATCTTCGATCGTTCTTCGTCAGAGACTGCCGCACCCAATGCCTTCTTGTAATAGGAAAGGGCTTTGGCGGAGTTCCTTCGAGCAAGCCAGACGTCTCCGAGGCCGCGGAGCACTTCTGCGTCTCCCGGGGCGAGTTTCGCCGCCCTCTCCAGGAGATGGGTAGCTTTTTCGTGACTCTCGCGGGCCAGGTGGAGAGCGGCAAGATTCTTCAATGCAGAGACGTCCTTGGCCAGTTCGACCGCTCGGGTAAAGTCATCGAGAGCCTGCTGGGCCTTTCCCAGATGCCAGAAGATCGTGCCTCTGGCGTTGAGCGCGCGGGCATTCCTCGGATCGAGCCTCAGTACCGCGTCTAGGTCGTCATTGGCCTTGTCCAGCTCCCCCAGCGTCTCGTAAGACACGGCACGGTTATGGAAGAAGTCGACGCGTTTCGGATCCAGTGTTATTGCGGTGCTGAACGACGCAACCGCCGCGCGATCTTTCCCCATTGCGGCCAAGGCGTTGCCGAGGTTGTAGTGGGCCTCCGCAGTGCCTGGACTGATTCGAATCGCGGCTTCGCAATCGCGAATCGCTTCGTCGAATCTGCCGAGGCGTGCCAGCGCGGATCCCCGATTCATCAGTGCAGCCGCATCCGGAGCATCCCCTGAAAGCGCCCGAGTGTAACTCTCCACCGCGGCTGAAAGTTCTCCTCGAAGGAATTCGGCATCCCCCATCCCCTGGTAGGCCGCACGGTTGCCGGGATCGGCACGAACAGCCGCGGTGAAATGTTTCAGTGCTTCCTTAGGCCGGCCAGCGGAGAGGTTCAGGCGGCCAAGAAGAAGCAGAGCGGGAACGTGTCGCGCCTCGAGCTTGAGGAGCTTGCTCAGATCTTCCTGCGCCCGATCTTCGGAACCCGCTACAGCATGGAGCGATGCCCTTTGGAAGAGCGCGGGCAGGTAGTCGCCCTGGACATCGAGGGCCGTGCTGTAATCCCGCAGCGCTTCACCGTTACGTCCCAGCGCTTCATGCACCTTGCCCCGATTCACGTACGTTCCCGGGTCGTGCGGGTTGAGCCGGATGGCGGTATCGAGGTCTTGGAGCGCCTGGTCGTGCTGGCCCCTTGTCGCGTAGATGACGGACCGGTTATTGAGAATTGCAGAATTGCCCGGGGCCTGCTGCGCAGCTTCATTCAGCAACTGCAACGCGAGATCGAAACTTCCGGTGCGTTCCGCTTCCATCGCGCGCTGAAACAGATCTTCCGGCGAGCCGGCTGCCGAGCATACCTGAACTGAAATCACCAGGGCGAAAATCCACGAAAGAAAGAAGAAAAGCTTTCGGTCAGTATCCATGTCAGTATCGCTCTCCAAGCCCTTCCGGTCGCCGAAGTTTCTCATCCATCCTCTCTGAGGCAGGCCGGAGAACCCTGAGAGACAAAGTCGTTTGCGGGGGGCCAAGTCGAACGCCTTTGTGCGACGACGTTCCCTTTGGCATCGCTCTCGTGAATGCGGACCGGTATGACCCCTTGAAGCTCCCAACCTGCAGCAGCCGCGTCTTGACGGGTTCCGGCATAATTGTTACAAGAGACAGCGCATGGCAGTCGGACGCCCGATGCTCCCCTGCCACCAAGCAGGCTCGAATTGATTGAAGAGCAGCTCGTTGATTGGGTCTGCATTCTGCTTCGAGAAAAAGTTTGAGTATGCATACAGGATGAATCCGTTGTTGTCAACCGGCAAGAACGCTCTGCAAGAGGCTGCGAGCATTCCTGCGCCTGTGCCGTTGGGGAATGGCCCTGCTTCCCTCGCGACATGGCGAAGAGGACTTGCGACCGATCTCGGTCTGTGCCCGCGACGGACCATCACCGGCCGTGCAGGAAGGGCCGCGTGGCTCCGTTATGTCGGCCTGGCATTCTTCACGCTCCTGGTGGTTTGCTTCTCTTCGTCTCGGGTCACGGCCGACCTTTCTGACGATTTTCACCCCGTATGGGAGTTTCTGCTCTGGGGCGGTACGGGCGCTTCGACCGAGGGCAGGGAACCGTCGTCTCGCAGCGAACCGGCGGACCTGGTCGGCCCGCTCTCTCCCGTGTTCGTGGATCGTCACGATTGCCGCCTCGTTAGTCAGTCTCCTTTCAGGACAAGCGCCGATTTCTACCGTGCGCCTTTCCGCACGCTATTTCTGCGGAACATTCCGCCACTCTATGTGACCCCCCAGCTTCCCGGAGAAGGGATCTGGCAATCACCAGGCCTGCCAACATCGCCTGACGGTCAGCCGCTGATGTACCGGACCAGTTACCGGCCAAGCGTCGAGCACCCCAATGCCATCGTTCACATGTTGCTGCTAGATATGACGCGGCTGTCGATTAACCTCTACGTAGGGTCAGCCGAACCGGGAGGATCGAGAAACACCTCGATGGTGGAACCGGAAAAGAAGCCCCTGCTCGCTGCCATCACCAATGCCCTCTGGAAACAGAAACACTCGGTAGAGGGCGGGACCGTGCATCAGGGAAGGGTAATCAAAGAGTTGTCGCCGGGTGTGGCGACGTTCGTGGTGTACCAGGACGGCTCGCTCGACCTCCTCGAATGGCACGAGGGGATTCCCCCGTCACTGGTGAAAGACGCCAAGCAATTGAAACACCTGATTGTCAAGGACAGCAAGGTTGTCGATACCGTGATCCGGTCGGGTCAGGCAACGGACTCGGAGATCGGCCTCGGTTTCCTCCTCAGCGAAGACCAGCCGGAAGCCTATCCGTCGCCGTGGTATTACGGGATGCCGAATGCGCGGCCCGGCATCAACTTCGGCGCGGACTGGTTCATCGCCACGCGTAGCGCTTTTGGTATCCGAAGCGACGGCAATCTCGTTTTCGCGGTGGGACACCATATCAGCACCAAAGACCTTGCAAAAGCCCTGGTCCTCGCCGGGTGTGAACGAGCCATTCACGGCGACGCCAATCCGCACAACGTCCTGGGGAACATCTACTATCCTGCGAGCGATGGGAGTATCTTGAGAAAAGAGAAGCTCTCTCCCGACCAGAGAAACGGCACGCTGGACCGATACGTGGACACCAGTTATACAAGCGATTTCTTCGCCTTTTTCTTAAGAACAGCGGAAAGGGGTGGGCGGTGATTCGTGGACTCCGGATCGCGACTATGGCCAGTTTATTGCTCACAATTGCGAGCAGCCCGCTCTACTGCCAGGACGGCCGGGATTCTTGCACTGCGTTCCGGCAGCAATGGGGCACCGTGTTCCAGACCCTCAAGGACCGTATGGAGGAACTCCGCCGGCTCAAAAGCGCTCCGCTGGAACCGGCAATTCAACGCGAATTGGCGAATCCCGGGAACGCTTTGTCCATGGCCGGCAGTGTTCGGGCCGCCTTGAAGGAGCGGACGGCCATGACGGACGCAGCGACGCGGGAATGCCGCGACGCGGCCGAACGCGAAAGGATGGCTTTCGACAAGCTTCGCACCTGCCTTCCATCGAGCCGTCAGCGTCGAACGAACACCAACGATTCGTTCCAGGACGGCGACCTCGGCGAACGAAAGCTCGTACTTACCACGCTTCAGGAACTCTTGCTGGACGAGGCCTACCGCCAGTACAAGAACTACCAAGCCCCTACCCCATCAACCTATTCCGACTATGGACCTCAATGGGGACCGGGGCCCGGTTCAGCGTACGATCCTTACCGGGCGAACCGCGGATACCGATAGCGGGCGCTCCTCAACGACCTTCAAGATTGGCCGAAGGATCGAAACGAGATGCAGCACCAGGTTCCTCGGAAATCTTCCTTCAGATACCTCTTCGGAATTGGGCTGGCCTTTGCCGTCGCACTCGTCTCGCCCGTGCCGTGTGCGGCGGCCCCATCGGTTGCCCCATCGCACGGATATGATCGGGGGACCTATGTTCTCCCGCCGCAGACCGGGCGTACTCCCTTTCAGTTCGCCGGCGTCACAATCCCGCTGGATCGGCGCGGAGTCCTGGCACGCGTCCAAGAGGAGCTCAATTTCCTGCTCATGGACCGGCGAGCCAAGTTGCTGGAGTGGTTCGACCGGATGGGCCTGTACGGACCCTCGATCAAGCCGGTACTGGCTGAAGAAGGAGTCCCGGAGGATCTGATCTACTTCGCCGTATTGCAGAGCGATCTCACTCCGCACGCGAGAAAGGGGACGGGAGGGGCCGGTTGGTGGGCGCTTGCCCCTCAGAAGGGGAAGAAGGGCCAGCCTCCCGCACCCTGGGCGGCTACAGAGGATTGGGACGATCGGCGCGACCCCGTGCTTGCCACCCGTATCGCCGCGGGAACCCTGAAGGGGTTGCTGGCAAAGACCAATGACAACGACTGGCTGGTGGCGATCTGCGCCTATGCGGATGGGGCCGACAAGGTGGAAGAAATTGCGGCCAAAGCGAAGGGTTTTTCGTACTGGGACATGGTGATGCCTCCGTACTCGGAACACCTGATCCCTCGATTGATAGCTTTGAAGCTCATCGACACTTACCGGGCCTATTACGGCTTGAACGTGCCGCAGATGCCTCCGGCCTCCTATGATTTCCTGGGGCGCCTGAAGTTGCTGAAGGATCTCCCTCTCCACGTGGTGGCCAAGTGGTGTGGAATCACCCCGCGAGCCATGTGGGAGCTCAACCCCGGGGTGAGTGCGACCACAGGATTGCTCCCCAAGGCCGACAAGATCTTCCCCGAAGGTTTGCCTATACGAGTGCCGAAAGGAACGGCCCAGAAAGTTCAACAGCACTTACGGCGGGACGGGTACGTGGCTAATTGAACGTCGCTTCGACCCGAAGCCAGGACGAAGGGAAAGACACGGCCTCGTGCGTGCTGAGGCAGAGACCAAGCTTTCCTGCCGGTGAAACATGTTCCTGTACGTCAAAATCACCACGGACAACGACCAGAAATCGACTGCGTACCATTGTGCGTCATGCGGCGCGTTCATCACCGATTCAGCGTCCTGGCTGAAACTGAACGGGTCGGTGACGCACTCCTTCGTGAACCCTTCCCGGATCCGATGCGACTTCATGACCTTCGTCGGTTGCGATAACGTCCTCGAACACGACGAGCTGTTCACGGAGCATTCGTGGTTTCCCGGATACGGATGGAGATTCCTCACGTGCCGAATCTGCTTCCAACACCTTGGGTGGAAGTATGACGCGGTCGCCGAGGAAGCGAATCCTTCCGAATTCTTCGGGGTACTGATCGGTTCGGTCAAGACGGTGAATCACGGAGAATAACGAGCGAAGACTGCTGCGCTCGGTGGTATGATGCTCTGACGCCGCTTGGAAGGTGGTGCGTGCCGGCTCATGCCGCTCATCCGAAGGCACCTTAAGCCCTTCTGCCAAGTTGCCTGCCTGGTCCCGCGGCTTGCCTCGCCCTTCTCTTCCTCCCTCCCACTTGCTGCCGCTTTCCTAGAGGCAGTAACACACCACCTCTTTGCGGTCTTCAACGCCTTCGTCGCGAGGCCGCCGTCTCCGTTCATCTTCCTGTATGCCGTGCAGCAGGTCGCAGACGCCTGAATCTTCCAGCGGTTCGCTGTGCCTGCCCGTGATCGCCGCACCACAAACCATATCAAACTCTTTCTCCCATTCAGTGAACATGGTCAGCCTCCTCGACACTGAGTAGACCCGTCTGACAGGTGCAGCAAAACCAGTTTTGCCACGAAACTCCTTTCGCTGACTGCCCGTGTCAAAGGCCCAGAGAACCTTACCCAACTGAATGCTTTTCCTCCTTGTGGCCCGAGGAGGCATGGCACCGGCCCTGGTACCGCGCAAGGTGTCGAAAAACACCACCATGTGAGCCAGAGGCCAGTCACGTACTTCCACGAATAGAATATAGGCGCTCACTCTGGATGGGGCAAGTCAGCCCCTCGATTGAGGCGCTCCGAGACACCGATGAGAAACTCGGATGGTTGAGAAGACAGGTCGGTGCAGGCGCCGTGAATTTGCCGCAATCGACACGCCAAGCTTGTCAACACCTGTTTTTTTCTGCATAATTCGAACATGGACCACACTTCCTCAGACACCCACACATCAGAACCAAAGATCAGATGCTTCGAGTGCAAGCACCTCGTAGAATGGCCGTTCTGCCTGGCGTTTCTTTCCCGAGAGGGCATACCCGAGCCTATACGGTCGGGGCGCGTCGAACATGACGATCCTTATCCGGGCGATCACGGCATTCGATTCCTTCCTGTGGATGCGCCCTATGAACTCTCGGAAGAGGCGGTAAAGGGTCTCCTCGTTGCTTACCGAGGCGAGGTAATCCTCCCCGTACTTTCAGAGCCTGTGCGCTCCCTGCAGGCCAAAGTCTCTGAAGAAGCGCAGTCGGAGGCGGAGCCCGTTGCCGAGATCGAGGTTCAAATTGACGGCGAGTTTCAAACCGAACTCGCTTCACGTCTCTCCGAAGAACTCGATGCGATCATGGACGATCGCGTCGGGGAGGTAACAGCCCAGCTGTTCGACGCCTGCCGCAGGGGAGACCTGGATACGGTGAGAAACCTGCTGGACCTCGGACCGAGTCTCAACATCCAGGACGTGGACGGGAACACCCCGCTTATGGTTGCTTGTCGCCATTGTCACCTCGACGTCGTTCGCTTGCTCCTGATTAAAGGTTCGGATGTTCACATGCGAAACAGCTATTCCAAGAGCGCCCTGGACATCGCCACAGACTGGGGCTACCCCACGATCGTGCAACTCCTCAAAGCATACGGGGCACAAGAGTCCGATCCCTCCATCTTCTGAAGCCTTCTCTCGTGGATGAGTCGGGCCTGTGGCAGGAGATGCTCGCGAATTCGCCTTGGCTGAGCCGGAGTGAAGTATCCATGGCGGACATGTGGAAGCCCTGGCTTGCCGGCATTCGTTCAGCCAACGAACTCAGCCTCAACGCGTGGAAGATCCTGATCGAACAGGGTGAAGATATCTTCTTCCGATCGCTCAAGGAATCTCGGATTTACTCGCAAACTGTGGAGGAGAACCTCCGGGAGAACTGGGAACAGGTCAAGAAAGCCCAAACGAATCAGCGCCAGGCGGTTGAGGAACTCTTGAACAAGATGGAAGGCATGCTCGCCGGCAAGGACGAATCCGCTTGATCGGGAGCCGATGGGGCTTGGCGGTTCCGTCGCCGAGCCCTACGCTTTCTCGCAGCGGAGCACTGAGCGCAACTGCATATCCCCCACCACCGTCACGCAACCGACAGCAGTTGCCTGGATCATTGCCGGATTCCGACGTTCGGGAGGCGGAGCAAGCGCGACCATGGGTTGGACGGACAGTCCCGCGACTCGCCTGACTGTCGATGAATTCGGGCACGATGCCCTTCCCACCGAAGCCGTCTCACTTATCGGACATTTGTCTTGGCAATGACCGCAACAGACTGAAAAGTGGTTGCAGATTGCTAACAAATCCGTTAACCACTCCCCGGATCGCGGCCCTATCTCAGGGCAAAGGTGGGATCACTCTCGCGTGCCGACGAGTCGCGCGTGTTCCTGGAGCATGCACGCGTCCTGCACCACAGCCAGACCCGCTTCAGCGGCTATCCGTGCTGCTTCGTCATTACGGATGCCCAGTTGCAGCCACAGAACCTTGGCTCCTATCGCGGCAGCCTGCCGGGCGATATCCGGCGTGAATTCGCTGCGGCGAAATACATCCACCACATCCACGGGCACCGGTACCGACCTCAGGTCCGGATAGCTCTTTTCTCCGAGTACGGTCTCTGTGGCCGGGTTCACCGGGATAATCCGGTACCCCTTCTGTTGGAGGTACTTGGCCACCTGGTGGCTCGCCTTCGACGTGTTGGCAGACAAGCCGACCACTGCAATGGTCTTTGCCGTGCCCAGAAGCTCCAGCAGGGCGGCATCATCGGGTTTGTCCGGTAGGGTCATAACAAGCCCTCCCGTCGGGGGTCGCATTTCCCGGATCGTCAGATCCTTTGGGAACCGTTCACCGGGATCGGTCCAACGGGCTGGAATCACGATGGGGGAGGCTTGGAGGGGGAGATGCGTCTCCCCTCCATCCTCACCGCGCGCCGAGCCGCCTCAAGCCCGGTGAACTATTACATCCTTTGTTCTTGGACCCCGTCACGTCCCGGACGTTCGCCTCCCCTTGAAGACTTCGACGGTTTGGGCCAGGATCTTGGCCAGGTCTTCCGCCTGCTCCAGGGTCATGTAGATCTGGCGCTCATAGAGTTCCACGAGCCTTTGGCCGCCCTTCTCGTCTGCGGTCGGCACGTACCTGCCGAAAAAGAGAGAAATATCTCGCGGACTCGTGGCCACCATTGCACAATTGGTGTAGTAGACCGCGAGCTGGTTCGACATCATTTTGGCCGGCCCGGCCTGCGGCTGAGCAGTCTCGGCTTGTTCCGTCTTCTGATCTTCACCGTTCATCCCTTACAACTCCTTGGTTTGTTGTCAGCGTTTATGGACACCATTCCCATTTCTACGATACGCTCGCCAAAGGGTGGCATCCCTTCGGCATTAACTCCCTGGTGACGTTCACAGAGCGGTACCCCAGCAGGTGTAGTCGCGGATTCACCCGCGGTCAAGCTCTTTTTGCCCAGAGCAGCCAAGACGGGGCAAGGGTTCCGGCAAATCCCAGGATGGATAGCAATCCTGCGGGAGAAGGACCGGCAAGATGGCGACGCCACTGAAAGGCCCGGAGCGGGGATTCCAGGAACGACACGGCACTTGAGAAACCGAGCACTGACGCCCGAGTGTGGCTGTCCGGTTTGCTGCGAAGAACGCATTCTCTCGTGCCGGAATCTCTACCGCGCGGTAGGCAGCCGATCCCCAACGGGCATCCCGCTGTTCGGCAGCGCTCGCGGCGAACAGAGAGAATTCAAAGCCATGGCGTGCCCTGCAGGATATCCAGTAAAAGGAATGGGTTACATCATTGCCAAGCTGGTCCAGGAGCAAGTGGTACGTGATCCCTGCTCCCACGGCCCAGAGCCACGTTGGCCCCGACCAAAACAGCAGCACCGTCCAGGTCGCGATGGCCCACTCCCATGCATGGAAGCACACGAACGTCTTGCGGAGCCGACTCTGGTAGCAGGTGGCGAAAAAGTCGCTCAGCCCACGCCAGCCGCGTCTGAAATAGACGTAATCCGGGATGTGGTCCACGTCGATGAGCACGCTGGATGCTCCGGCGACAAGGGTGGCGGCCAACGAGCTCGTGGCGAGGTACGTGCCTGCCATCAACGGCAACGCGGCGACACTGTGGTTTCGCAACTTCATGTGAGGTACCAATTCTTAAGGTCAGATCTGCTCCCCCCCGACTCGGCCAGTGTACCCCCTCAAACTCCCGATTTCAACACTTCTCTCGGCGTCCCAATGGACATTCCTCGAAACCAGGCGTATGTTCTGGAGCAGTTGTGGGCGTCATCGGCCCGATGTCCCTTAGTACAGGATTTCGTAAATACGGTTCGCTCAAGGGCCAGCTCTTGGCTGTTCAGTGGGGCCGGCATCTTGCCGGTCCAATAAGAAATGACAGGCAAGATGCCTGTCCCACCAAGGCCCCGAAATCCGCGACCGAACTTGTGAAAAGCCGTACTTTGTATTCGTTCTCGCAAGTTCGGTCACGGATGTGTTACTCGTCGGAATCATCCTTCGTCATTCCGGCGGAGACCGGAATCCAGGATTTCTGGACCCCGGCCTTCGCCGGAGTGACGTGCCGGGAACCGTGACCGTATTTATGAAACACGGTACTTAGTTGACGCTTCGACAGCCTTCAATAAATTTCCTCCGGAATGCGCCATGTCGTTTAAGCTTCGTTTGGGCATAACGATCAAGATGACGCTGCTGGTGTTGTGCGGGACCGCGGCAGTATTTGCCTTCGTGTTGTACCGGAGTGGCCTCTCCTCCGAAGAACTGATCGTGACCGACGCGAAGCGCAGTGCAGAAGACCGCGCGAGGTCCGTGGCTCGGCAATTGGATAGCAGGCTCCAGACAGTGGCCAAGATCACCGAGATCATGGTCTTGGCCCTCGAATCCGGCAATTGGGACGAACGGACCCTTTTCGAGCTGATCCGGCGGGTCGTAAAGGACAACAAGGATGTCTACGGCACAGCGGTGGCGTTTGAGCCGCATGCGTTCAACCCCGACGTCAAAGCGTACGCACCGTACTATTACAAGGCACCCGGCGGGCCCCGGTTCGTGCAGCTCGGCACCGAGACGTACGATTATTTCATGCAGGACTGGTATCACATCCCAAAGGAAATGAGCCGCCCCATGTGGAGCGCTCCGTACTTCGACGAGGGGGGCGGCAATAGGATCATGACCACTTACTCCTCCCCGTTCTTTTCACGGAGCGGCAAAGATGCGGTTCCGAAGCTTCGAGGGATCGTTACCGCGGACCTGACCCTCGAGCGCCTGACCGCGATGGTCTCAGAAGTGCGGATGGCCGAGACCGGATTTGCATTTCTCATCTCAGAGCAGGGCACGTTTCTGTCGCACCCCGACAAGAGCCTCGAAATGCGCGAGTCGATGTTCAGCCTGGCGGAAGAGCGGCACAAGCCGGAGCTCGGCAGGATCGGTCGCGACATGATCCGCAATCAGTCGGGAATATTGGACGTCGGCGATGCCTTACGGCCTGAGGATTGTTTCCTGGCTTACCAGCGGCTGGACAGTACCGGTTGGTCAGTGGGCGTGATTTTTCCCAAGAGCGAGCTTTTTGCGAGCACGGAAGAGCTCAAGTGGTCCATAATCAAGTGGGCAGCGGTGGGAGCGATCCTGCTGCTGGCAGTGAGCTTCCTCATGGCTCGCTCAGTCACGAGCCCGCTCCACCGCATGGCTCAAGCCACCAGGAGGGTCGCGGAGGGGGACCTGGACATCGATCTTTCGGACATTCGCCAGCAGGACGAAGTGGGGGAACTCGCGCAGTCCTTGACAACTATGGCTCGGGACCTGAAGACCTACATCCGCAACCTGACGGAGACCACCGCGGCCAAGCAGCGGATCGAGAGCGAGCTGTCCATTGCCGCGGACATTCAGCGGAGCATGCTGCCGTCGCGCTTTCCCGCGTTTCCCGGGCGGGATGAATTCGACATCTATGCCATGATGCGTCCCGCGAAGGAAGTTGGCGGGGATTTCTACGATTTCTTCCTCCTGGACGAGGATCATCTCTGCGTGGCGATCGGCGACGTCTCAGGCAAAGGGGTCCCCGCGGCGCTGTTCATGTCGGTGACCAAGTACCTGCTCGAGGCGGGGGTAGGCCTCGGCGGCACGGCCGATCAGGTGATGAGCCGTGTGAATGCGCTCCTCGCTCGAAACAACGACTCGTGCATGTTCGTCACGCTCTTCTTGGGCATCCTCGATCTTCGCACCGGCGAGTTCTTCTACGCCAACGGCGGCCACAATTCTCCCGTGCTGCTGGTACCAGATCAAGAACCGGCCTTCCTCGGCAAACCGGGCGGCCCGGTGGTGGGGATTATGGACACCGCGGAATTCCGCATGGACACACTCGTACTCTCACCCGGCTCGGTCCTCCTCACCTACACCGACGGGGTGACCGAAGCATTCAACACTGCGGACGAGGCCTTCGCCGAAGACCGGCTGCTCGAAACCGCGCGCTCCCTCCGTGACAAGTCCGTCAAGGACATGACCACCGGGCTCGTGGATGCCATCGATGCCTTCTGCAGCGGCGCTCCCCAGGCCGACGATATTACCGTGCTGACGTTGGTGTTCGGAAAGGCCTTGTGCTCGAAGGTTTGAACCACGTAGCCTGTTTCAGCGGTGCGGTACAGTACGCCCACAGATGGCGACCCAACCGGACAGCCAAACTAATCTGCCGCGTCCTCTCGAGCTGGAAACTTGCCGGCCCCACTACGATTCCCGAACGCGGATTTTGCTGGAGGCCATGCTTGACCGCCACGATCTGGGGTTCAGTGCTGGCAGCCTCACGAAACCGAAGACCTGAGCCGGCTGCCACCGGCTGGGTTGTCCAGCAGTGCCCGTTGCGGTTTCAGTGGGGGTACTCGTGTGTTAGCCGCCCTCACTCGGCCCCGGGAAAATAGCGTCGGACCTCCTCCCTGACTTTCTCCAGCCATTGCTGGCGCTGCTCCAGCGTGCTGGTGACGATCACGCCGAACATCTCGCGATAGAAGTTCTTCACGCCGCACAGGTCGAAGATGCAGTTCTTCCAGAGGGTTTCCAGAGGGTCGCCGAAGACCACCCACTCCCGGTCCGCGGGGGTGTTGGACGTGTTGAACACCAGAGCGGCCCGCGCCTTCAGCAGGCCGATCGGTATCCCCTCTCCCCCGTCGCATTCCAGGAACTCATAGGCGCAACCGGGCCGAATCACGCGATCCACCCACCCCTTGAGGATGGCGGGGGGCTGGCCCCACCAGTTCGGATGCACGATGATGATCCCGTCAGCGCTGGATATCTCCCGGCAATGCAGGCTCAGGTCTGCGGCCAGCGGCGCGTCCTTCGGGATCTCTTCCATCGGAAGTATCGGGTCGAACTTCTCGCCGTACAGATCGTGAAACGCCACGGTATGGCCGTTCCGCTCCAATTCCTCCACCGCGGCCCGGGCGATCGCAGCATTGAAACTCTCTCCGCTCGGATGAGCCAAAATCACCAAAACGCGCATCGTGCTAAGACTCCTTTGCGTCCCGCGCAGAGCGGAGGTACGCGGAGACCTCGTTCATCAGCTCGACAAGTCCGGCGCGATCCCGGGACGCGTACAGGGCCGCTGTGGAGACCACCGATTCCACGAGGTTGACCGCGACGTCCCGGGATGCGGGGTTATGAATGCCTATGTCCGCATACAGCTCGGGGGACTGATCGAGTTGGCGCTCAAGCATGCGCACCAGCGTAGCGAACCAGCGGCCGGATCGTGGAAGATTCGCGGCAAGATCGAACTCACGCTTCATGAGCGTTCTGCCGAAGCACAGGAGCAACAAGTGGCGCAGCACCTGAACTTCGGCCATGAGGCGGTCGTGCTCCTCAGGATCGATTTGCGTTACCGTGGCCCCTTTCCCTTCGAGCCACGAGGTCAGCCAGCCGACCCAGCGTTCCCCTCGCGCGGGGCACACAAAGACGATCTGATCCTCGAGCGTACTCGTTGCCGGTCCGAACAACGGATGCGTGCCGATGACCTCGCCTCGGCAATGCTTCAGCATCGACGCGACCGGGCGCGCCTTGACCGAAGCAATGTCGATGACGACCGCATCATCGCGGGTAAACGGTCCCAACTCTCGCACCACGTCATCCAGCGTGGGAATGGGAACCGCAAGCACCGTGACGTCACTCTCCGCCACCGCCTGCCAGGAAACCGGGCCCTCCAGCCGATCCACAACCGTGAATCGATACCCCGCCTCGCTCAAAAAGCGACCCAGGAGCGAACCCATCCGGCCCCGTCCGCCTACAATGGCAATGCTCTGAGGTTCCACCCGCACCATCCCCGCTATCCGACCCGCTTATACCAGCCCGCCGCCAAGCGAGGAATACTGGGGGGAACTTCTTTGTGCAAAGAAGTTCCCCCCGAGCCCCCCTCAAGAAACTCTATCGCCCTGGGTTTTCCGGCTTTCCTCGACGAGGAAAGCCGGAAAACCC
>JACRDG010000064.1 GCA_016218715.1 Desulfomonile tiedjei
ATGTACTGGATCGCGAGATGGGTGATCTCGGCAAGGCGAATCGCTCCGGGAAACAGAAATGATCGCTAGTCGCAATAAAGAGCGAATAAGTCTAGGTCGTACTGGGCCACCATAGGGGCGAGAAAAGGCTCATGCCGGTCTGATGTAGAGGCCAGAGCCAGGGTCAAGCCAGGGTCACAGAGCCAGAGCCAGGGTCACCCATTAACGGGCGGTGTCAAGCGGGAAACAGAGATCCCTCCCTGTTTTATTCATTTCTTCAACAGGGCCTCACCGTCTTTGTGGGGATCACCCGTCGATCGTGCGCCCGGGAATTCGTCGGTTCGAAATCCGATCATCGAGAAGATGATCTGCTTCAGTCACCCATCCGGATCTAGCCTCTCGAACGTGATGCGATGTTCCGAGGCCCGGACCGCCGCGTGGCCGTCCCAGAAATCCTTCGGTTCCAGGCCCTGTCCAGTCAAATGATGTTTAAGCTCCATCCCGCTCCTTCCGAGATGGGCCAACCCCTTTTGGCTCAAGGCGTGGGCAGATCACAGGATGCTCCCTCTTTTTAAAAATGGGTTGAAGTCGCCCCCAATCAGACCTGGTGGTTTGTCACCAACCCCGGCTCAGGTTCAGCGGCTTCAACCCGGACCGTTCCCGACCCAAACAATCGGCGCTCATCGAATGCCGCCCCATCCCGCATGAGGTAAAAGCACGCCTTGGCCAGTTTGTTGGCCACGGCTCGATAGGCGGATGGCGGATTGGTCTGGGCACACTTGCGTTGATAGAACGCCTTAGCCGGTCCGCAATAGCGGATGCAGAAGTTGGCCGCTTCCGCAAAGGCCCACGAGAGATACTTGTTCCCGTTTCGCGTGTTGCCCATCCCTTTTTGCTTGGCGTTGCTCCAATACGCGCTGGGCACACAGCGGCAGTAGGAGGCATACTGCCCCGCCGAGCCGAATCGCGCGATCGGTCCGGTCTCCAGCAGGATCGTCAAGGCCAACACCGCGCCGATCCCGGGCACCCCGGTCAACGCCGAGTAGGGCGGTCTCCCGTGAACGCGCTTGAACACATACCGCTCGATCGCGTCCGTCTGGTGCTCCAGATACCGGATGGCCTCCAGCAGCCGCACCCCGTTATAGACCCGGTCCTCTTCGACTAAGCCCTCGCGAATCCCCGCGGGGTCCAGCCGGCCGATGGCGTTGTTGGTTAAGCGCACGCCCGTGTTGTTGCAATAGAGCTGCTGCAGGGTGTGCTTCAGCGCGGTCTTCTGAACGACAAACCGGCTGCGCTGCCGCAGGACATCGCGCACGGCTCGCTGCTCCCGCGGATAGATGTAGCCTTCCGGGAGAATCCCGAGCTTCAGCAGACGCGCGAGCCAAAACGCATCGTGCTCATCGTCGAGGTGTTTGATCCCCGAATATTGCTTCATCGCCGCCGGATTCGCCAGATGCACCCGATAGCCTTCCTCCATCAACGCATCCACCAGCCAATACCAATTGTACGTCGATTCCACGGCGATCCCGACGATCTTCTTCCGATAGGGCGCCAGCGCACCGAGGATCTTCGTGCGGTCATTCGGCAACCGTCGCCCGAACCGCGGCTGGTCGTCCTCGTCGAGAATGCCGGTGTAGCAGTTGGTTGAATGCAAATCCATTCCGACGTATACTCTCATCGATCCCTCCTTGGTGTAGGTAGCCACATTTGCAAAGGCCATCATAGCCTTTGTTGGAGCCTCCCGGGGAGGGATCCTTTCACGCTGCCCGTTAATGCTATCAGGCCTGAAAAGATGAACAAATGACCGGCGGGTTGAATTATTCTCCGCGTCTCGGTAGAATCCCGATCAAGAAATCCTCTGAACGGTAACGTTATGGGGAGTTGCATGGCACGGAAGCCACGAGTTCATATGCCGGGAGGGCTTTACCACGTTATTCTTCGCGGAAACGGTGGTCAAAATATTTTCATCGATGGCGAGGACCGGTATCGGCTGTATTTGCTCCTCCAGGAAGGAACCGAACGGTACGGGCACCGGATTCACG
>JACRDG010000068.1 GCA_016218715.1 Desulfomonile tiedjei
GCTCGCCATGCCCTCCGATCGCCCCAGCTTCTCGTCGATCTCGAGCGCCTTCCGATGCATCTGCTCGGCACCGTCCAGATCGCCCCGGACCCGGAGCACGATGCCCAGGTTCCCGTAGTGGCTCGCCATGCCCTGGGAACGCCCCAGCTTCTCGTCGATCTCGAGCGCCTTCCGATGCATCTGCTCGGCACCGTCCAGATCGCCCCGGACCTGGAGCACGTTGCCCAGGTTCCCGTAGGCTCTCGCCAGAGCCTCCTGGTCTCTCTGGTCTTTCGCAAAGCTGACCGCCCCTTCGATGAGCACCGTTGCCTGATCCAATCGACCGAGCCTGGCGAGAAACCGCCCATACTCTATGAAAGGCTGAGGTTGCGACTGTCCGACGATCGACTTGGCAAAGTTGACTTCTGCCTCTGTAATACGCCCCTCGTCAGCCAAAGCCCAGGCTTCCGCAATCAACGACCCGTCGGGAGGCGCGGGTGGGTGATCTTGCGGACCACTAGGGAGATCCACGGCGGCATCCGGGCCAACGTTTGGTGGAGGCTGCTGGGGCACCGATGCACCGCTCTCCTCGTCACGCAGCCATGCTGCCAGGTGCTTTCGCACTAACTTCTTGAAGTCATCGATGGTATCAAAACTATGAAAGAGATGAGTTTTCTTCTCTTCAATCGCCGTTCTGAATTCCAGAACCTTCTGAAGCTGCGGACCTGGGTCGCTCATCTGTTGCGGATTGACTGCTTTGAACATTAATACCAGACTGCGCATTGGAGACCGATCGTCGGTGAGGCATTCGAGAGCAACGTGGTACTCTTCCTCCGTGCCCGAAGTGAACCGCGACGGATTAACGTCCGGCGGAGAGCCCCAACGATTCCAGAGCAGCAACATGAGGTAATCCGAACATCGCACATCTTCGTTGATAATGAGCTGTGGGCGCCCAACCCCACCAAGTGTGTCCTCCCATCCGACTGGCCGAAATAGCACCCCTCGTGGTATGGCATCAGTATCGTTGTACTCGTTAATCGCGTCGCGAAACGCTTTGCGTTCTTCAGCGAGTCCGCCCGGTGATGCGATGAAAACTCTGAGACATGTCAGCTTACTCGCCATCCGTTCTTGCCTCTCGACCGCGTGATGTCTTCGACCGCGAATTTCTATCAGTCTTCCGAGGTGGGGAACTCCATGCCGAGGGTTGCCAGGTAGTGGTTCATGGAGTTACGAGATATGCCGAGAATCCGCGCGGCTCCCATGCGGCTGCCTCGGGAACGGTGGAGTGCTTCGACAACGAGGGAGCGTTTGAGATCTCTCACGACCTCGTTGAGTGACCGATCCTCCGGGAAATTCGTCGCGAACGTCCAGTCGTCCGAGCTTACCTCCAGGCCCAGATGAGATCGGGTGATCCGCCCGCCGCCCGACAGGATCAAGGCACGTTCGAGCACGTTGCGCAGTTCTCTCACGTTTCCCGGCCAGTCGTACGCCTTCAAGGCCTCCACCGCGTCGGAATCGAAGACCGGCGGCGCCGCGAGTCGTAGTTCGGATTGCAGATGCCTCAAAAGCTGCTGAACGAGGACCGGGATGTCCTCGATCCGCTCGTGTAGCGGAGGAATGCGAATGGAAAGCACGTTGAGGCGGTAAAACAGGTCCCGTCGAAACTTCCCCTCCGCAACGTCCTTTTCCAGCTCTCGGTTGGTCGCTGCGATGAGGCGTGCGTTCACCGAGATGTTCTTTTCACCGCCAACTCGGGTGAACGACCTTGTATCGAGAAAGGTGAGGAGCTTGGCCTGCAGGGTCGAGGAGAGTTCGCCGATTTCATTGAGGAAGAGGGTTCCCCCCTCGGCCAGCTCCAAGAGGCCCCGCTTGCGAGCTCGCGCACCGGTGAACGCTCCGGCCTCGTGACCGAAGAGTTCCGATTCGGCAAGTTCCGGGGCAACCGAAGCGCAATTTATCGCGAAAAACGGCCCATTCGCCCGCTCCGAATGCTCGTGGATATAGCGGGCCAGAAAGTCTTTGCCCGTTCCGCTCTCCCCCAGCAGCAGCACCAGGCTGCTCTGCGATGCCACCAACCTTGCTTGTGCCAGGGCGGCCTGCATCAGTTTGGAAGGGTATTCCTGTCGAGCGACTGGAGGAATCGGGGCTCGGCTTTTCCGGTCCGTAATGTTGTGGGCGATCCCGCAGATTCCGACGATATTTCCGGCCGAGTCGCGCAGGGGCACCTTGGCTTCGAGCAAGGTGGTCGGAATCCCGTTGATCGGCCGCGTGTGCTCCTCTTCGACCGACTCTCCTTCGATCACTCTTCGATCGGTATCTTTCAGATGCTGGCCGGCTTTCCTGCCGTAGAGCTGTTCGTCGGTCCGACCGATGATCTGGGACGTCTTGAGCTGGAGGAGGTTCTCCATGGCGGGATTGACGTGGGTGTACCGGAGAGAGCTGTCTTTAATATAGACGCAATCCTGTGCAGTCTCAAAAATGGCGCGGAAGCGTTCTTCGCTTTCTCTAAGGGCCTGCTCGGTTCTCTTGCGCTCCGCGATCTCATGGAGGAGCTGTTCGTTGGCCTCCTCGAGCTGTCTTCGTTTGGCTTTTTCCTCCTCATAAACCCTTACGATGTCCTGGGCGTAGCGAAGGGACTGATCGATCAGCAACGCATTCTGTTCCGACTGCCCTCGGTTCGTTTCGTCCTTGTCCCTCATGATGGCCTCCGGAGAAGCATCACCCTCCGATTAGCGCGTCCACCTTTTTCATCAATGCCAGCGGACTGAACGGTTTGACGAAGTAGTCGTCGGCTCCGGCCTCGAACCCCTCTTCCAGATCTTCGGTCTGACCTTTTGCGGTCAGAAATATGACTTTGCAGTCCTTGGTCCGTACGTCACCCTTCAGGGCACGAGTGGCTTCCAGGCCGTCCACGGGCCCCGGCATCATGATATCCATCATGATCAGGTCAGGCTTTTCCCTCCGGGCCAGCTCAACGGCTTCCTCGCCCGTTTTGGCCTGGATGACGTGTCGGTCCGCCCTCCGAAGGGTCATGGTGACGAGATCCCGAATCTCTTCGCTATCATCAACGATCAGTATTTTCTTCACTGGCACTCCCTCCGGCAACAGCGTCAGCCCGTCTAATCGGTAGGGTAAAGGTGACCGTGGTGCCCTGGCCGTATTCGCTCTCAACCTTCACCCGTCCTCCCATGGCTTCGACTATGCGTTTGACCACCGTCATTCCCAAACCGAGACCTGGTGTTGCCTTATTGGAACTATCTCCCCGGTAGAACTTGTCGAACAGCCGTTCAATTTGCTCCGCGGTCATCCCGATTCCCCGGTCCTGGATCGCGATCTCGCACTGGTCCCCTGTTGCGGCGCAAGTCACTCCGATCGGTGACCCCTGGGGGGAATACACGGCCGCATTGGTCAGAATCCGTTGTAACACTTCCGTAAGGGCTCGTTCATCCAAAAAGAACTCCGGGAGGTTGTCAGTCAAGGTCACATCGACCTGCCGCGATGTGTTCTGTTGGCGAAAGCGCTTGATGACGGCTCGAATTACCTCGTCCACGCGGCGTCGCGAAAGATTGAGCGTCCACTCTTCGCCCGATTCCAAGTGCGAAATCTCGAGCAGCGTGGTGACTAGTCTCGCCAGATGCCCAGCCTGATCGTTGATGCGAGTCAGACAGCGCTCCTTCTCCTCGGGCGACAGATCGTCCTTGATCAGAAGAAGCTCTGAATAACCGAGAATCGACGTGAGAGGGCCTCTCAGCTCGTGCGCTGCCGTGGTAAGGAAATCAGCCTTGGCTTGTTCGATTCTCTTCCGATCGGTGATGTCACGCGCGACGGCGAGAATGCCCACCGGCCGGCCGGCTTCGGTCAATGCGGTCGCTCCCACCTCGAGCCAACGAGTGGAACCGTCTTTGTGAAAGCCTTCAATCTCCTGGGTCCGTGAGGCCGATGAGTGTGTAGTCCGATCGTCCTGGAGTTCCAGAGTTTCCCGGCACATGTTGAGGAATGGCTCCCGCGAAAACGGAGGCATAAGGTCGAGGGGATCGAGGTTCAGGATCTCGTCAACTGCATAGCCCAGTACCGACGTGACAGAGGGACTGACGTACGAGAAGCGCATATCGCGGTTGATACACCAGATCACATCTCCGGCGTTCTCCACGAGGGTGCGGTATCTGGTTTCGGTCGCTTCCAGGGCTCGCTCGATTTCTTGTCTCTCGGCCCTTTCGTCCACGAGCATCTCTCGAACCTGTCTGAGTTCCGCGGTTCGCTCCTGGAAACGTGCCTCGAGTTCCGCCGTGGCCTCAGTCATGGCTTCGTCTGCCGACAATCTTTCCAGCACGATGCCGGCGCATGTGCCGATCTCCTCCAAAAGCCCGATCTGCTGAGCAGAGAAAAAACCTTCGGCAGAATCGCCGAGTTGCAAGACGCCGATAACAGCTTCGTTCGAACGCAAGGGGATGAGGGCTACGGACCGGTAACCCTGCGCGAGGCACCGGCTCCCTTTTGGGGAGAACATCGCCTTTTCAGAGGACGCGCTCACGACCGCCGGAATATTGTTGATCCAGAAGCTTCCGGATGCCGTGAAACACCGGAGAGAAGGGTCGGCCAGGCCGGACATGACGGCAGAGCAGGCGCACGCGACCGCCGAGTCCGTCTCGACGCTGAGATCCGCTTCGCCCGCGGCGGTCAGAATACACGGAAAGCCATCGGCTCCGGGCGCACTGAGTGAGAATCCTTCGTGAACGAGGTACGGCAAGCCCTCGTCCTCACGCAGGCGGATCCCCGCGGCCTCGCATCCGGTGAAGTCTTTGACCATGCGGAGGATCTCCCGAGCTGCGTTGACAAGCCCCAGACCTTGGCCCAGAAGCGCCAGAACCCTGAACGAGAGCACCAGAGCCGGGGCCGTCGCTTCCTTGCTCTCTGGAACGGAACCGGAACTCCCGCAAGGCGAACCTGAATCTGCCGACCCGTCAAGCAGTCCACTGGCGGCCATTCTTAACCTCTCGCGTGGTCACGGCTCCAAGGCTTCTCGGCATTCCTCCAAGTGCTGTTGACGGGCGCGACCATCATGATTCATCATGCCCGTCCCCTGTACGGGAGTCAACAGCAAACCGCGGCCTGTTGCATCCGTTCAGATTTCTGGAGCAGGCCTCCAGCAGGCAATCGGTGCGATGCGTCTCATGTGGATTCTGTCAGGCCTCGATCAGTTGGCACACCGCGTCCAACAACCGGCTCAAATCCAAAGGCTTGGTAAATGTGTAGGCTGCGCCGAGTTTCTGGGCTATCTGAAGGCACGTCTCCCCGCTTATGGCTGTTCCTCCTCCGGAAATGGCAATAATCTTCGCGGTGGGGAACTCGCGGAGCAGTTCCATAATGGTTTGTATCCCTTCCTGATCGGGCATGACAATGTCGGTGATGATCACGTCCGCGGGTTTCGATCGGTACAATCGGGTCCCCGCTATCCCGTCGGACGCCTCGCTTACGGTGTATCCCTCCCTCTCCAGCACCCGGCGAAGGAGCGCCCTGATATCTTCATTGTCGTCGATGACAAGAACAGTCGACAAGATTTTGCCCTCCCCCCGTTCGGACTTGTAATCCAGTGCCGCGCCCAAACGGTGATCGTGGCAACGTCACACCCTGTCTCACAGGAAGAAGTCCCATCAGGACGCTCTCTCCCCTTTAGGACGGCGGTGACGGTGATAGAGGTCCTTGCTAGGCATCACTAGGGTACGACACCCTGCTTCCTGCATAGCACAAGCAGCGCAGGCTGGCCATGGAAGAGTTCAGGACTGTGAAGAAATAGTCGGAAATCTCCCCCACTGGAGAATTCCGGAAACCCAGGACTCAGTTCAGCGTATCCTTACCAAGGGCGACGAGTTCGATGGTCACCCGCTCCATCTCTCGTTCCAACTGCACGATGGCCTGGGGCGCTGGCGCCAGATCGCGGTTTCTGCCCAGAGCCTCGAGCCTCGACGCGGCCTTGAGGGCGGATTCGACAGCGAAGCTGGCCACAGCCCCTTTGAGCGCGTGGGCAGCATGTTCCAATCGCTCAGGATCTCCCTGCTGGAATGCCTCGCGAGTTTCGGACAACAGCCTTGGACAGTCATGCACGAAGCCGGATACGAGTTTTCTGAGCAGTTCAGGGTCTCCGCCGGTCCGATCGAGAATTCGAGCTTGGTCCAAGACTTGCGCGGAGGGCTGAGAGCCTGAAAGCGGTACAGCGCCTTTTCTGAGCCTCTGGGCAACTTGCTCGATTGCCCGGTACAGTTCCCGTGCGTTGATAGGCTTGGAAATGTACTCATCCATGCCGGCTGCGAGACATCTCTCTCTATCCCCCGTCATGGCATAAGCGGTCATGGCGATCACGGGAACGTGGCCTCCGATCAGCGCCTCCCGCTCGCGAAGGGCTGCCGTTGCTTCGAGGCCATCCATCTGGGGCATTTGGACGTCCATAAGGATAAGGTCGAAGTTCGCACGCTGAACCAGTTCCAGGGCCTCACGGCCGTTGCCTGCCACGGTTACCGTATGGCCCATCCGTTGGAGCATTTTCATAGCAAGTTTCTGATTCACCGCGTTGTCTTCTGCCACAAGAATGGAGAGCCGACTCTCCGTTTCGCGGATGGTGTGTCGCGTGATGAGCGTCGGCCGGCTCGCCGCTACAAGCGGTTCCTGGAGCACCTTGGAAATGGCAAACAGCAATTCCGACTGTTTTACCGGCTTGAGGAGATACGCTGCAACCCCCAATTCCAGACACCGGCACGCGTCCCCCCGCGCCCCGGCAGAGGTGAGCATCACGATGGCGGACGCTGCCAGCCGAGTGTCCTGGTTAATCTGCTGGGCCAACTCAAAGCCATCCATTTCCGGCATCATGCAATCGAGAATCGCCAAACGAAAAGGTTCACCGAGATCGCACGCCTTGCGCATCGACGTGAGGGCAGCAGCTCCGCTCTCCACCGATGTAGGTTTCATGCCCCAGTGGAGAAGCGTTTGTTCCACGATCTTCCGGTTCGTGCCGTTGTCGTCCACAACGATGACAGGGAGGCCCTGCAGCGTGCTCGTGTCCCCGGAAATATCCCGCTTCACCCTTTCAGCATTGAGTCCGAGGCGGACCGAGAAGTGGAATTGGCTCCCCTTACCGACTTCGCTCTCGACCCAGATATTTCCACCCATCATCCGGCAGAACTGGGAGGTAATGGTTAGCCCTAACCCGGTTCCGCCGAATTGCTTTGAGGTCGAGCCGTCAGCCTGTTCAAACGCGCGGAAGATCCTGTCTCGCTTCTCAAGCGGTATGCCTATGCCTGTGTCCGCCACGACGAAGTGCAGGTGCAGGTCGTCCTGAACCTCCAACACCGATTGCACTCCTACGACGACCTCGCCGGCAGAGGTGAACTTGATCGCGTTCCCCACGAGATTGACGAGAATCTGACGGATGCGACCCGGGTCACCGATGACCGAGTCGGGTATGGACGGAGGGATATCGTACACCAGTTCGAGCCCTTTCTGGTGAGCTTGCAGGGCGAGCATGGTCATGACGTCCGCAACGGTGTCGCGCAGGCTGAACTCGACGTCGATCAACTCCATTTTTCCAGCTTCTATCTTGGAGAAGTCGAGGATATCGTTGACGAGTTTCAAGAGTGAATCTGCGGAAATCTTGACAGCGTCGAGGTACTCCTGCTGTTCCGCCGTGAGTTCGGTGCTGAGAGCCAGTTCGGTCATGCCGATGATTCCGTTGATGGGGGTGCGAATCTCGTGACTCATGTTTGCCAGGAACTCGCTCTTGAAGCGACTGGCCTGCTCGGCAGCCTCACGGGCCTGGATAAGTGCCATCTCCGCTTGCTTTCGTTCGGTAATGTCCTCCGAGATCCCGAGCAAGTACGCGGGTGTACCATCCTCGTGGAGGATCGGCAGTTTCTTCGTGTGCAATACCCTCGCACCTTGGCGCCGGGTATCCACGGCCTGCTCCGGGATCGAGAGAAGCTTGCCGGATCGCAAAGCCTCCCGGTCCTGCATTTGAAAGCGATCTGCCTGATCGGAGGGAAAGAACTCGTGGGCCGCCTTTCCGACGACCTCGGCGCTGGAGTAACCGTACAGATCCTCACTGGCTCTGTTCCACAGGACATACTTCAAGTGTTCGGCATCCTTGAGGAAAACCGGGGTCGGAAGATTCTCGACGATCGAGTGGAGCAGTGCCTTGACTTGCTTGCCCTCTTCTTCGGCTTGCTTGCGCTCGGCGATTTCTTTTTCCAGCAATAGGTTCGTTTCGGCAAACTTCGCGGTACGCTGCTCCAGAGCCATTTCGGCAGCTCGATGCAACGAAAAGGCTCGCGACACGATCAGGCCAAATATCACGAAACCGAGCGTCACCACCGAACGGTGAAAAATGGCATGTCCGGATACGTCGAACACGAGGAAGTCCAAGAATGGTTTTTCGGGGAAAAGAAACGATTCAAAGGCTGCGTCACCGACACAGATCAAAACAAAAAAGATCACAGAAAGGCCAAGGATTCTATGCGTCTTCATGGAGGTGCTCCTCCGGAATTGCGTGCTTCCGTCGGGATCAATCGAGTTTTCGGCCACGGATACCTCTCGGAATTAAGCTCACGATCAGGCCTTCACTGCGGGCCGCTTCACGGCAACCCGGGGGTTGCCGGTTTCCCGCGCTCAGCCTTGCGATGCGCTGTCCTTCTAAGGTTAATCATCGCTTTGAGTCTGTCTACTTCTTCACCTTTGACCGGTCGCTTCGCCAGAGAGGCCAGCGAGATACTGGCCCCTGCGAACTCGTGGAATGCGGCAGTCATCGGCTGATGCCTGCAAGATTGAGCAGATGCGCGGCCAAATCGGGATGCTCGCGCTGCAGGCTCTGCCACGCGCCCATGGCTTTGTTCAGAAGAGGTTCCATCTTGGAGATCCGGTCGGCGAGTGCCCCCTTCTGCTGCAACTCACGGATGCGCTTATCCGCATTGGGATACTGGGCCTGAATCCGGTCCCATGTTTCGACGGCCTCCCGGAGTGTCAGTTCCGCGTTCGTAACGCTCGTCTCGGTGCGAGGTCCAGTCGCTGCTTTCCCCACGCCTGCGCTGTTGCCGGGATTTCGGCCGGCCACCAGCGCCTTGCGGACCTCCGCTCTGCTCTGCTGTTCGCACAACGTTGCCAGCCTGTCGTTCAGAGCGGCAGCCTGAACGGAGACCGCCTTCAGGGGCACATCAGACCCCACAGCCTGACAGTCAGTGCAAAAGGACTCCAGGACGTCGGGATTCCGCAGGTATCCGGCCAGACGCACGCGCTCGGGGCCGCGGTAGCCGGAACTGATCCTGGCAAGCGCTCCCTTCAACATTTTCACCTGAAGCTCGGGATCCGCCCCGTTGGCCACGAGCAAGACCTTCACATGCTGGTAACCTTTCCGATCGGCAAGCGAGAAGGCTGTCTGTCCGTCCTTGGTCATGGCGTTGGGATCAGCTCCTTTTGCCAGCAAACACTCCACCGCGACAACCTGTCCGTACGCGGCGGCATCCATCAGCGGAGTCCAGCCGTTTCGGCTCCGGCTGTCCACGCTGGCTCCTCGCTCCAGAAGGACCTCCATGATTGCGTCGCGCCCTGCCATTGCCGCCTGGTGCAATGCTGTGTAACCCCCTCCGTCCGGCGCATTGATCTCCGCACCTCGATCCAGAAGCAGCTTGACCGCTTCCGGCCGGTTACCCAGTTGAGCCCAGATCAGCAGGGTGTACCCGTCATCGTCGCGAGCATTAGCGTCCGCCCCTTGGGCCAAGAGCCTGTGTATATCCTGAAGGTTCCCCTCGAATACGGCGCTTCTGAGCAGATCTGCGGGCGCTATCTGGGAAGCTTTGCGGCTGCCGAGCGTTCTCGTGAAATCCGCTGCGTAACACACCGATCCGACCAGGATCGTGGCGACTGCCAACATGAGAATTAGACTGCTGCGCTTGGTGTTCATCTTGCCCTCCCGTGCAGGTTGCCTGCTCTCGATCGCTGAGGCGTTCAAAGCCTTTGCCCAGGTTAAGCAACTCTGATGCCAGTTTGCCGGGAGAGATTGACCGATGGAAAGAATCAGCAATAACAGTGCGTTGCGACTAGGAGTCGATCGCGAGCTGACCCGGACGAGCGTGCCGGGATGGACACGCATGCACAAAAAACCAACATGCCCTGTTGGAGCGGGGACAGAAGCCGGTTACCGCGGCTGGTGAAGCGTCTCCCCATCTCACCTGAGCCCTGCCGGTTATCGGACGTTTGCTTCGGCAGCGCTCCGGTGCCGCATTCCGCGAGCTAAGTACAGGATTTCGTAAATACGGTGTCACAGTCTAGCTGACTCCATTCTGCCGTTCGGTAGTGCCCGGCGTCCCTGCCGGGCCTCTTTGAACGACCGGCACGGAGGCCGGTCGCTACCATGAACGATTTTTGCCGTCACCGTGGGAACGAGAATCCGTGACCGTATTTATGAAAACGAGTACTAAGGCTGCCACACCGTGGCCGAGAGGAATGTCCGATTGAGCACGTGAGTCGTAATACAATGCGGAAGATCCGTTCAATCTGCGCCGTCACCCCGGCGGAAGCCGGGTCCAGAAGACACCGAATCACGCCCGCAGCGCCACTGGATTCCGGCCGTCGTCGGAAAGACGAGATTCAGCCTTGAGGATCGTGCAAATATTTTAGGCTACGTACCGGTACTACTTCAGGAAAACAACACTCGGCACGCGGAGGCCTGTCAGTTGGCAGCGAAGAACCCCCTGCTGGTTTTTTGTTCTTGACGCTGAGCGGGCACCGTACCTGTTTGTTTTTTGTGCAGATGGATCTGCGAGGAATCGCGCTTCGAGGTTTGTTTGACCGTGCCGGTCCGCGGAAATGACCGGACGCGTGATCGAGAACGCGTCTGAGGTAGCGAAAGGTAGGATTGGAGGCCTAATCGAATGGATAAGACCCTACGACAATGACCGCGCAACGGGGAGCCATACGGTGAAGAGGGTGCCGTCTTCGTTGGATCTCACTGATATGGAACCCTGGTGATCTTCGACGATTTTCTTGGAGAGAACCAGGCCGATCGCAGCGCCGTAATCCTTTGTCGTGGCGAACGGATCGAAAATCTTCTCGGCATCTTCCGCTGGGATAATTTTTCCCACATGGTGAATCTTCAGCTCAAAATACGTGTTTGAATCGAGTTCCCCGGTTTCGTGTGCCCGCTCGCTCGGGACGACCACTGCGGTTTGAACTCGAATCAGCTCTCCAGGAAGAGAAAACTCGAGCGCCTGGGTGAGCAGATTGCGCACCACTTCCTGGAAACGGTTCGCGTCGAGGAAGATCTCGCCAACGTCGCTCCCCAGTTCGGTTTCTAAGCGAACACCCTTTTCCTTGATTTTAGGTTCATGGATACTCAGGACATACTGCACCAGGTCATTCGGGTTGACAGGCTGCCATTGAACGGTTTTGTGGCTGGTGTAATCGACCAAACGATCGAGGATCTTTTCGAGCCTCTCGACTTCCTGAATGATGATGGTCACCGCGTTGGCTCGCGGGCCATCGTCCATCGTGGGCGCTGCAGGCCTCTCTTTTCCAATCCTGCGAGCAAACCCGCCAATGATTGCGAGAGGCTGCCTCAGCTCATGGGCGACTCTGGCCGCGTACTCGGCAATGGCCTTGGATTTGCACGATTGCACGAGGTGCTCGTACAGTTCATCAATAATCTTTATCTTTTCGAACAATTGCTCCTGGACACGTTTCCGTTCGGTAATATCCCGTCTAATCCCCCAGAAAGTCTCAAGGCAGCCTTGTTGCACGTTCCCGAGGAGCGTATTCTCGAAATGCCGTGGATCTCGATCCAGCCCGTTCTCGATTGTTTCCAATGAGCTTATTTGGAAGCCGCTTTCAATCCACCTTCGGTAGAGTTCCCCCGCACTCTTCCCCGAGGGGAAGACCGCTCTCAGTGTTACGCCCATCAGGTCATCGACTCGATCGTGACCGTGCGAGGTCGCGAAAGCGATGTTCCCGCCTGTCAACTTGGCGTCCAAGATCGAGGGGAGGAGATCTTCGTGAGGGAGGTCCGTCCGGATCGGCGAAGCGACAACAAATTCAGCAATGCCGTAGGGGAAGAAGTGGACGAGCTTTCCATACTTTTCGTTGAGCTGAACCTGAGCATCGAGGCCGCGTTCGTGCTCTTGGGCGAGCAGGGTCAGTCGGCGGCGCTCTAAGGCCTCGCTGACGTTGACGACGAACTCGTTCCTGTCAAAAGGCTTGATCAGGTAGCCATAGGCTCCAAGCTCCACTGACCTCACCGCGATCTCCCGATCGTCCACCGCGGTTACGACAAGCACCGCCACATTCGGGAACGAACGCTTCATGTACGTGACGAGGTCTATCCCGGACAGGCCCGGTACGGTGATGTCACTGACCACCAGATGGAATTCGGCACGCTTCAACAGCTCGATGGCGGCTTCTCCGCTCGATGCGGCACTGCAGAAGTGGCCTTCGCTCGTGAGCCAACGAGATAAGGTCGCGCACATATCCGGCCTGTCATCTACGACGAGGATCCTCGCGTCCCGGCTCCCGTTCATCTTGCACCGCTCCCCAGAACACTTCCTTGAAAGCGAATCGGTATCAACTCTCCGGTTTCATGGTACAAAGAACAGTCATCCGAGTCAAAACATTCCGACTGTCTTCAACCGGGCAGAGGGGAGCGGTCGGAGAAAGATGTGTATAAACGAAGAATTAATCGGTTCCTAGCACTCTCCTAACTTGCGTGAGGCAGATTCTATTGAAGGAGAATTCTGAGGCAGGCCTTCGGTTGTGGCCCGCCCCCGATGCAACGAGAATTTGAGGAGAGAACATGGAATACTATCTGCATGAGGTGCCAGGGCGCTTGAGAATTAAGATTCCGGCTTTGAAGAGGGATGCGTACCGGGCACGAGAGATCCAGCAAGTGATTCGGAGCCTCCCGGGTGTGCAGTCAACCTCCGCGAATACCCTTACCGGCAGCATAACGGTCCACTATGACCCGGGACAGGTACGCTCCGGGGTAATCGTTGCCCATCTGTCACGAGAGGACTATATTGACGTGGCTCGGGCTATTTCCAATAAGCCAAAAACGGACACGGCTCTCGCAAGAGCCGGCCAGACCGCTGCCAAGGTTCTTCTGGGACTTGCTATGGAACGACTTTTCCAGGGCTCTCCGCTGGGAATTCTGACGGCTTTTATTTAGCCCCTGGCAGTACGCGTCACTAGGGCTGGGTCCCACTGCACCCAGTATCAAACTGTGTATCTTTGAACGAGTTCCTGAAGCGCCCCTCCCAATTCCTCCAGCTTTCGTGCCGATCCTTCAAGTTGAATCGTCCCTGCGAGCGTCTGCTGCACTGCCTGCTCGATGTTCGTCATTGCATCGGCAACCTGATCCACCCCCACAAACTGCTGCGCCACCGAACTGCTGATTACCGTTGCAGCCTGTGACGATTCCGACACGCTGACGGAAAGCGCCCGGATGGAGCCAGCTGCAAGCTCGGATTGCCTGACCCCTAACTCGACCGCCTTGGTTCCCTGCTCCGCGGCCATTACCACCGAGCTGACCCATCTTCGGTTATCTTCCAGCACCCGGCGGACTTCTGCGGTGGCGCCCGACGACTGATCCGCCAGGCATTTGATCTCGTGGGCCACCACAGCGAACCCCTTGCCCCGATCGCCGGCCCTCGCGGCTTCGATGGAGGCGTTCACGGCCAAGAGGTTCGACTGATCCGCAAGATCCCGGACCGTTTCGATTAGCCCTTCAATGGCTTGCCTGTGTTCGCTGAGCCTCACCACTGTGGCCCCGATGCTCTCCATCTGTTCGTGAATCAGGTTCATCTTGTCCATTGTCTCTTCCGTGGCCCTCCCGCCGACCTCGGACACCGCCACGGATTGCAGCGCGGTATCCGCGACCTTTCTGGCCTCTTCATTGGAAAGCCTCGCGGCCTGCTTGACCTGTTCCACCGTCGTGGTCGTCTCAGTTATCGCGGACGACGTCATGGAGGTGTTCGACGCCAATTGGGCCACGGTGGCCGAAATCTCCGCGGCGCAGACCGTCAGGACCCGGACGCCTTCGACAATCCCTCCAATCTGTTCACGGCCTCTCTTCACCATGACTTCGACAGCCTGAGCCAGCCGCCCTATCTCGTCCGCGCGCCCCTGAAACGCGACTTTCACGGTGAGGTCGCCTGCACTCACCTGGTTGACCTGTTCGGCAATCGTCGTGATCGGCCGTGATATGGAACGAGCCAGGAACAGTGCCGCCAATGCCACGACGAGGACAATCACGGCCCCGATGAGACCGAAACGGTGCGCAATCCGCACCGCTGGTTGTATTGCCTCGTTCTCGTCAATCTCCGCCAAAACCGCCCACTCGAATGCCGCACCGAGTTCCGGTTTCGTGCGAATCCCAGCCTCTCCGTAGGAGCTGAAAACACGCAGGCCCCGGTAGTTGGCAGCAACGGTGCACCCATTCTGGCCGTGGAGAGCAGCCTCCGCTGGCGCGGTGGTCACCTTTTGTTTCAGAAAGCTGTCAGTACCGGTAAAAGTGCTCTGGGTCCGCATGAGGCCGTCCGTACCGACAAGGTATGCCTCCGCGGTGTTACCTGCTGCCTCGGTAACCCTCAGGATCTTGTTCAGCCTGTCGGGGCCGAACCGTATCGCGAGAACTCCGGCAATTTGGTCGCTCATCCTCAAGAAAACTGGTACTCCCACGAATGCCGCCGGTGAGCCGGCCGGCTGATAAAGGCCAAAATCGATGATGGCCGGCTTTTGCGTCGCCATCACTCTTTCCCACAACTTGCCCAGACCACTTTCTCGTAAGTCTCCCTTCTTGAGGTCCGCGCCGCAATCAGCCAGCCAGTTCACCGTCACCATGACCTGTCCGTCACGGCGGATGACCAGCACGTCTTCCTGCGCCTCGTACTGTCCTCGCAATTGAATGTACTTGGTCAGGATACGGGTCAGGCCCACGGTGCTCTGACTCTCTCCCAACTCCTTTCCGGGCGATGGCTGGTTTTCATCGGGGGCTTCGCCGGGCTGAGCGCCAGGTGCGGAACTGGCGAGGACCTGGAGGACCAGATCGTAGTCGGCAAGGAATCGGGCCGCGTCGACCATTCCTGCGAGGTAGTCTCTGACTTGAGCGCTCTTTTCTTCCCTGAGTTCATTGAGCTTCCGAAATTCCGCATCGTAGAGCGCGCTCCTGGCGGTGGAATCGGACAGGTACCCGACTATCGCGATCGGTGCCAGAGCTATTGCCATGAAAACAACGACAAGCCTTCTCATAAGGCTACTGGTAACCAAACCGGACATGGACATTCCTTGCCCCCATTATTCATAAAGTTTGTGCCAGGTGTGCATGTAAGATGTCACATTAGGGCATAACAGTACAAGCTGGTCGTGATGGTAATCCCCGATTCCCCCGCGGACGTCTCGATCAAAAACGGTCCGTAATCGTGCACCGGGGCATTTGCCTTCCCTTTGAATGACGATAAAGGACGATCGCAACAATTTTAGCCAAAGCAGCCGGTTATGTAGCCTTGCGTCTGCCGATTTTTCGGGTTCGTAAACACTTGATTTGTCGGCCCCGCTTCGATTATGCGACCTTCATAGAAGAAGGCCGTGAAGTCGGAGATCCGGGCAGCCTGTTGCATATTGTGCGTAACGATGACGATGGTGAGCCGCTGCTTGAGAGACTCCACCAACTCCTCGATCTTGTCGGTCGCCCTCGGATCGATAGCCGAAGTGGGCTCGTCCATCAATAGGACTTCGGGCTGGATGGCAATGGCCCGCGCGATGCAAAGCCGCTGCTGTTGCCCGCCGGAAAGCGAAGTGGCCGGCTCACCGAGCTTGTCCTTCACCTCGTCCAAGATCGCCGCGGCGGCCAGCGCCTGTTCAACGCGTTCGGCAAGGTCCCGTTGAGACAGTTTGTAATGCAACCTCAATCCCCACGCTACGTTGTCGAAGACAGTCATGGGGAATGGCGTGGGTTTCTGGAATATCATGCCTATCTTTCGCCTCAGTTCGAGGATATCGACGGCGGGGGACAGGATGTTGACGTCATCAAGCAAAACCTCTCCGGTGGCTTTCTGTTCGCGGTACAGCTCAAAAATTCGGTTATAAATACGTATGTGGGTGGACTTACCGCAGCCGGACGGACCAATAATGGCCGTCACTCGCTTGGAATGAATGTCCAGATTGTTGGCAAAGAGCACTTGCCGACCACCGTAAAAGAAATCAAGGTTTCTGACCGAAAACCTGACCTCGGTCTCCAACTCTTTATCGATGGATCTTCGCATCTGTTGACTCGGTTCCTGCTTCGCCAGGCGAGACAAAGCTATAACTCTGCTCATCGTCGAGACTCCCTGAAAACGACCCGCGCCGTTACGGTGAGCGCCAACACCGCGGCCATGATCAAGAGCGAAGCCCCCCAGGCAATTTGCTGCCAGTGCTCATAGGGTGACATTGCGAAATTGAAGATGGTAACCGTAAGGTTGGCAGTGGGCATGGTAAACGTGTTGGGCCAATAAGGACTGTTGAGCGCGGTAAATAACAGTGGGGCCGTTTCACCGCTTACTCTGGCCACGGAAAGAATTATTCCAGTAAGGATGCCGGCTTTTGCCGCCCGAAAGACGATCTGCAGCGTCACTTTCCATCTTGGCGCGCCCAGAGCTATGGCGGACTCGCGCAATTCGTTCGGCACCAGGTTGAGCATGGACTCAGCCGTGGTGGCAACTACGGGAAGCATGATGATCGCCAACGATACCGCTCCCGCGTACCCGGAAAAGCCTCCCATGGGAGCGACGAGCGACGCGTACACGAAAAGCCCCACAATTATCGACGGTATCCCAACCAACGAATTCGCGGCAAATCGCGCACAGGTCGCGAGGGCCGTCTCGCGCCCGAGTTCCGACAGGTACGTGCCGGCAAGTATGCCGAGGGGGACGCTCATGACTGTGGCCAGGCCGGTGATCCCCAGTGTTCCCACAATAGCGTTGGCCACTCCTCCGCTCTCGACCCCCGGCGGAGGCGGAAGCTGGGTGAAGAAAGACCAGCTCAGCGCGGCCCCGCCCCTCTTGAGGACCTCGAAGACGATCCACCCGAGAAAGAAGATTCCCAGTAATGCGCCGAAAGCAGCGACGACCTGGGTTACGAGATTCAGAAAATTGCGCTGTTTGGAAGACCGGTGAATCACAGCCCTGCCCCCACCGCATCACGGATTTTGCTGAGCCAGAAATGCGAGATTATTTGTATGATGAGCGTGATGGCGAACAATATGAGACCGAGTTCCACAAGGCTGCTCACGTAGAGCGGCTCTGATGCTTCGGCAAACTCGTTGGCCAGAGTGGAGGCTATGGTGTTCCCCGCGGCAAAGAGGGACACCGAGATGGCATGCTTGTTCCCTATGACGAAGGTCACTGCCATCGTTTCACCCAGTGCCCTTCCCAAACCCAGGAAGGATGCCCCGAGAATCCCTGCGAAGCCGTACGGCATGGTCACGTATCGAGTCACTTCCCACGTGCTTCCTCCCACACCGTAACCCGCTTCTTTGACGACGGCCGGAACCATCGTGAAGACATCTCTCATGACTGCACTGATAAAGGGCAAGATCATAAGAGCGAGGATAATCCCCGCGGTGAGCATGCCGATCCCCATTGGCGGCCCATGGAAGAGCGGGAGGAAGGAGAGGTGCTTGCCCAAAAACGGCTGCACGCGGTCTGCCATGAAAGGCGCAAAGACGAAAAGACCCCACATCCCGTAGATGATACTCGGGATCGCCGCCAACAGCTCAATGGCATAACCCGTCACCTTACTGACCGCGGGCGGCGCGAGTTCCGCGAGAAGGAGCGCGATGAAGAAACTCGTCGGAACGGCAAGAAGCATCGCGATGGCGGTTGAAACGAGGGTGCCGAGGATGCTGCTCGCCGCGCCGTAATCGCCGGTGACGGGATTCCATGCTTCAGAAGTAAGAAAACCAAAGCCAAATTGCTGGAGGGACAGCGTGCTGTAGCGGACAAGCTGAAACATGATGCCTGCCATGACCAGCAAGAGGATGGCTGTGCATGCTGCGGCGATCAGTTTGAAGAGGAAGTCCCCTTTGCTATGGCGCGTGTTTCCAGCTTGTTTCATATTCTTGACTACCAAGCAGTTGCCATACACTCGAGAGAGCGCAAACTCTCTCGAGCGAACGGCGCTACCCTTACTTCCAAAGGTGGTTTCCTTTTGAGACGACGTCGGATTTCCAGTTGGCCTTCACGAGATCGACCACATTCTTGGGCATTGGGATGTAGAGCAGTTTTGCTGCCATCTCCTCACCCTTGTCGTAACACCATGCAAAAAACTTGAGGGCGTGTTCGGCCGCTGCCGCGTCTGGTTGCTCCTTGTAGAACAGGATGTACGTCGCTCCGACGATCGGCCAACTCTCTTTACCTGGCTGTTCTACGAGGACAATGTAAAACGCCTGTGCATCTTTCCAGTTCGCATTGGCAGCCGCGGACTTGAAGGTCTCGATGGTTGGCTGCACGAAACTGCCGGCTTTGTTCTGGAGCTGGGTATAGACGAGGTTATTTTGCAGGGCGTAGGCAAACTCCACGTAGCCGATTGCTCCATCGGTGCGCTGTACGAACGCGGAGACCCCTTCATTGCCCTTACCGCCGATCCCCGTGGGCCACGGGACGGATTTGCCTGCGCCAACCTTTTGCTTCCACTCGGGTGAAACGGCGCTGAGGTAGCTCGTGAAAATCCAGTTCGTTCCGGAACCGTCGGACCGGTGCACCACCACGATGGGTTGGTCGGGAAGTGTAAGGTCGGGATTAATGGCTTTGATCGGCTCCTCGTTCCACTTCTTGATCTCACCGAGGAGGATCTTGATCAGCACCGGTGGGGTGAGTTTGAGTTTCCCTTTTTCGATTCCTTTGATGTTGACAACCGGAACAACCCCTCCCATGACCATAGGAAACTGAATGAGGCCCAGCTTATCAAGCTCTTCTTTTTTGAGCGGCTCATCCGATGCTCCAAAATTCACGGTCTTGGCCTTGATTTGGGCGATTCCGCCACCGGAGCCTATCGACTGGTAGTTGAGCTGCACCCCGGTGAGTTCGTGGTATTTGTTGGCCCATGCTGCATAGATGGGGTAGGGGAAACTTGCCCCAGCGCCACTAATCGCAGCCGTCTCTTTCGCGTGACCGACCGAGCCGAAAACGGTAATCAGAATCAACAGAGCGACGGCAACGGCTGCCGTGATCCGGAGGTCCGATGTAATTTCCTTTCTGGCCTTCATCCATGTCTCCTTTCATTATCACTGTTCTGTAACGGAACGGTGAGCCACCCGCTGGCTTGGCCCTACGATACGTACCGTTTATGAGAATGAAGTGAGCGGATCGTTAAGAGTTGGCTAAGAAACGTACTGCTCCGGTCACGGCAACTCTGCTATAGAGAGGACGAGTCAATGGTTTGCAGGTGATGACTGAAGAACGCGAAGACGGTGGCCAAGTTCACGGGGGAGCTGCGGATAACTGCAGGAAAGACTTGAAAATGCGCCGCGTCTGAGGTAACGTCTAACCGGGGGACTGTCTTCGATCCACAACCTGATCCAATCCTTTCGGGGGGAGAGGTCTCCACTGGTGCTCGTGATATTCACTACTGCGAAGAATGGGGGTTCTTGGCGGCTCTAGCCTCGGCCGCGGGCGGTCTGAGATGACTATGGTCGAACCGAAACGGGCTGACGTGTCCGCCCTTCAAATCGAACGTCTGGGTCTCCAGCTCCGCTCGGCTCAGATAAGACAGCTCTATGCGCAAGCCCGACCCGGCCTGATAGGGACGGCAGTCGCGGCCGTAATCCTGGTCGCGGCACTCCGAGGCGAGGTTTCTTGGTCTCGACTTCTGGTGTGGCTTGCCTGCTATCTGGCGTTACAGGTGCCACGCCATCTGCTTGTGAGAGCTTTCAACAAGACCGCTCCTGACGATAGTTCTACCATCCGTTGGGGTGCATGGTTCGCTGCAACCACCATTGCCTCCGGTCTCCTGTGGGGTCTGGCGGGGGTATTCCTGTTTCCAGCGCACACGCCGGCCTATCAATTCCTTCTGGCCCTTTTCGTTGCCGGTATCAGTGCTGCCGCTGCGGTGGCTTATGCCCCATGGACCCCGTGCTGCCTGCCGACGCTCCTGGCAATGCTGTGCCCACTCTCAGCACGGTGCTTCTACGAGGGTGAGGAGGTCCAAGTTATCACAGGGGTAGTGATACTCCTCTTTGCCGTCGTTCTCATCCTCACCGCGAGAAGGATGAACCTGTCAATTACAGAATCGTTGCTATTGAGATTTGAGAAGACGCGCCTCATTGAATCCCTGACCGAAGAGAAGATCAGGGCGCAACGATTCAGCGAGGATCTCCTGCGGGAAGTGGAGGAACGAAGGCGAGCCGAGACCCGATTGACCGCGGCAAAAGAGAGGGCGGAGGCCGGTGATAGGGCCAAGAGCGAGTTCCTCGCAAACATGAGCCACGAATTCAGAACTCCTCTCAATGCTATCATCGGATTCTCGGAGATCCTCCAGGATCGACTTCCTGGTTCTCTGAACGACAAACAAATGAGATACGTGCATCACATAGTCAGCAGCGGCCATCATCTTCTCCAACTCGTCAACGACATTCTCGACCTGGCTAAAGTGGAGTCCGGGCGGATGCGATTGCATCTGTCGCCAGTGAATCCAGGTCTCCTCTTGAACACGTGTCTCCTTTTGGCCAGGCAGGAGGCACAGGAGCGTGCTCTCAACCTTGATTGCAGCATTCAAAAGGAGTTGATGGCAACCGGAATCATGGCGGATGAGGTCAAGCTCAGGCAAATTCTGCTCAACCTTCTCTCCAACGCGATCAAGTTCACGCGCAACGGCGGCCGCATCCGCGTCACGGCCGGATGCAACGGGACCGATTTCATGGTTAGCGTCTCTGACAGCGGCATAGGTCTGGCTCCCGAAGATAAAGAGCGGATCTTTGGAGCTTTCGAGCAGGTCGACGCCTCCTACACCAAAAAAACCGGCGGAAGCGGCCTGGGACTGGCTTTGACGCGCACGCTTGTGGCATTGCACGGCGGGAAGATTTGGTCGGAAAGCGAGGGGATCGGCAAGGGGAGCACCTTTACGTTCACGCTACCGCTCGTCGCAGCCCCTGAAGTCCCGGACTGCAGCGTGCCGGATTCAGAAACCTGCCAATCTGCGGCCACCACCGCTTTGCCGGAATTGAACATCGCTATGGACGGTCCTTCGGGAGATCTTCCCGCTGCTGTCGACAAAGATTAGCCGCGTCGCTTGCCACACATTTGCATGCGCCTCTACGTCGCCGGGCCGGAGCTATGCGAGGGCACTGTCGCACACCCTTGGAGTGAATTCTCTCGACAATTGCTAGAGAGGCTTTTAGTTCGCGGGGAGAGTGGCGTGAGGAGATCGGGGCGGGTTCGAAACGAGGTGAGCCCATGTGGTCCTTGCTCTACGGAGAACCGCCAGTCAATGCCTTAACTCTTCTCCACTTGGCGTGTTCCCTCAGAGCATGAGAGACAACGGGCACACCGCCTGTGCCCTGCACACGGGCTCTATGTCTAGTGACACCCCGGGCGTCTCAAAGTTTCACCGAATTTGGTCGATTCGGCAAAAAAGTTCTTCGCGCGCGGACCTGCCAGGGGCCTAAGACGAAAAGCCTACCTGATTCTGACCTCCTTGGCACGCCCGGATTGAACGGTGTAGGCGCTGTCCGCTGCCGCGCGGAGACCACGCGGAGAGACCGCTAAGGTGAGCGGGTCGCTTTCCCGGGCATTTAACGAAAGACAGAGCCGTCCGTCTAGTGATTAAAGATGAGAGAAGAGGTATTCCAGCAAGAGCTCCTCTCCACCACATGCTTGGCTAGTGTCTCGTTGGTTCCGGACGACGGCTGGCACGTGAGCTTGGCATCACTTGCAGGCATTTTTTGACGCTGCCGCCATTAACAAGGCGCTCCAGTAAATCGTGTCGAGCATATGGCATGCGAAATACGGGCGATGAACGTCAATTGAGAGAACGGAAGGAAACACCATGAGAACTTCAGTGACGTTGCTGGCGGTCGGAATTGCTGCCGTCCTGGTCATGATGGGCACGATCGGTTCACTCGCCGCCGGCCAGACTGTGGGGACTCCACCCACTACCCTGACTGCGGCCACTGCAGCCTGGACCGGCGACGGAGGGCACCAGGTGTTGCTCGTCAAGAAGGGACATCAAGGTTCCCACAGAGGCTCCGGGCATCACGGGCGGCATTTTCGTAGTGGGTTGTTTTTCTCGACCCCCTTGTACGGGTATCCGTACTATGGGGGCTACTATGACAATGACACCCCGATCGACCAGCCGGCCTGTATATGGAACGGCTATAAATACAGATGCTTTGACCCTGATGGCAACCCTTTATGAGGTGGTGATAATGGAGCGCCTGTAGGATTGCTGGAGCATGCAACAGGGTTGGAGACCCTGCCGAGGCTCACCCGCCAGAATTGGCGCTCCACTATCCGGGCGGGCACAGGTCTTCTTGACTGGCCTCCGGCCTCGACTTATTATTTTGAGTGTATTGGTAACGAGCGGCTCTTAGGCAACGGCGACGGCCGGCCTCATGGAACGTCGGAGGCCAACTATGGAACCTCAAGACGAGATTGAAGATGGGGATTGCCTTCAATCAGTCGACCTCCCCGATGATTCTGTTCCGTCGAAGGCTTCGGCCTCCGAGAGTGACCATTCAGGGCGGTTCCCGAAATCCAATCTGAAATTCTTCCGACAGTTGTTCGTCGATAGGCCTTTCGGCGCGGCAGCGGTGAACTGGGACCGTCAATTGCTGTCAGTTAATCCCCGCCTCTGCCGAATGCTGGAGTTCACGGAAGACGAACTCACCGGCCTCACCCTGTCCGCCATCATCCATCCGGACGACATTGAGAAAGAGATCGAATACTCGGGGAGACTCTTCGCGGGGGAGATCCGCGACTACACGATAGCAGTGCGTTTCGTGAGAAAAGACGGAGAGCCTTTGTGGATCGACCTCACCGCTTCCCTCATTCGTGATGCCGGAGGCCGAGTCGTCTATGGCTTATGGACGATGCAAGACATCAACGAGCACAAGCGGGCCGAAGACGAACTGAGAAAGTCTCTGGATCAGCTCGAAGCACGGAACGAAGAAGGGACCGTAAGGTTGACACAGGCTAACGAAGGGCTTGTCAAAATGGTTGCCGATGTCAGCAGAGCGGAAAAAGCCGTGCTGGAGAGTAACGAGCGCCTGCTGTCGGTGGTGGAAACCGCAAACGACCCCATCCTCGGCGCGGACTGTGAAGGGAAGCTCATTATGTGGAACTCCGCCGCCACCCGCGTCTTCGGGTACACTGCCGAAGAGGCCTTGAACCAACCGATAACGCTCCTGATGCCCCAGCGGTTTGCGAAAATACATGAACGCGCCCTGGAGAGGGCGGTCGAGTCCGGACGCCTCTACTATGCCAAGCGGGTTCGCGAGGTTGCCGGCCGCAGAAAAGACGGCACCGAATTTCCGGTGGAGGTTTCTATTTCGGGATGGAAGGCACAGCAGAATATGTTCTTCACTGCTATCGTGCGCGATATTACCGAACGCAAACAGAAGGAGGAGCAACTGAGACGGGCTTATGAGGAACTGGAATCGCGCGTTGTGGAACGAACGATGGAACTGGTCGAGGTGAATGAAAACCTGAGACGGGAAGTTGAAGAGCGCACTCGGATAGAAGAGATGCTGCGCACTTCAGAGCGACTCTACCACACCTTGGTCGAGGAGGTCCCGGATGTCATCTTTGTTCTCGACCACGAGTTGCGGTTCAATTACCTCAACGCCCAGGCAGAAACGCTGTTTGGGCGGCCGCTGCAAGACCTGTTGGACAGTGCATTCGCCGCGTACGTGGTCCCCGAGGAAAAGAAAAAAATCGAGGCTATCTCCGAGGCGTCCCTCGATTCCACATGGGATGAAGAAATAAGGTTGGCGGACGCGGACGGGCAAAAGAAATTTGTTCGCGTTCGCTGCAAGCCATTGGGCAATGACGGGAACGGCAACATCCATTATGAAGGTGTCATGAGGGATATAACCCGGAGGCGACGGTTGGAAGAACAGCTCAAGGAGTCCCGGGAACAGTTGCTGGAAAAGATCCGCATTATTGACGAGCTTTACGCTCATATTGTCGAGTCGGGAAAGGCGAGGGCAATTGCCGAACATACCGCCGAGGTGGCTCATGAATTGAGGCAGCCGCTCACCATCATCGGAGGGTTCGCTCGACGCATAGCGAGGCAACTCGATGCGTGCAACATGGCAAGCGATACGGGACAAGCTCAGGCAGCACGGATAATGAGTTCCGAGATACAACGGCTTGAGAAGATACTGAACACCCTGATCGATTTTACGAGACGAGAAACCATAAGCACACAAATGTCGAATCCCGATGCCATCATCGAAAAGGTACTTTCCCTCTATCGGGAGGTGCTTGAGGAAAAGACCCTCAAATTGGATGCCACCCTTCGCGGCGAAGTGGGGGAGATTTCGGTGGATCCGGAGCGTTTCGAGCAGGTGGTGCGCAATCTGGTTTCCAATGCAATAGAAGCGTCACCGGTTGGGGAGACAGTGCACATAGAGACAGGAATCTCCATCCCCAGTCATAAGGCCCTTCAGACCGGGGCTTTGGAATCGGAAAGTTACTTCGAACTGAAGATTCGCAATCACGGGCCCGTAATCAAGGAGAAAGATCTGAACAGCATCTTCAGCCCGTTCTTCACGACCAAGAGCTACGGTACGGGCATTGGCTTGACCGTGTCCAAAAAGATTGTTGAGGCCCACAACGGCTCCATATCTGTCCATTCGGACGACACCGGAACCTCGTTCACCGTGTGGCTTCCTCTGAATCAACAGGAATCGGCTGTGAGATTGCCGGCATAGAGTGCCCATTCATCCGGCCGGACCTGCGAACGAACCGGTATTACCCCGCGATCCTTGAAGATCGGCCTTCCTTGTGATAGACAATCTGAAGAAACCACCACACCGCCTTATGGAAACCAGCGATCTCGACCCCCGCCTCTCCCAGGTGGAGCCGGCGAAAGAGGAGGAGCACCGTATGCCCTTTGCTGAAATTGATGGTATCGAACTGTATTATGAAATTCAAGGCTATGGAGATCCACTTTTGCTGTTGCATCATGGTTTCGGGTGCACAAAAATGTGGGACAAACTAATTCCTCCGTTGGTCGAGCACGGTTATAAGACCATCTGCTACGATCGAAAGGGGTACGGCCAATCTGATTACGGGGCTGCTTTTGATGATTTCTATGTCAGCGAGCGGTTCAGGTCCGAGAGCGTGGCCGAACTGGAGTTGTTCCGGCACTGGCTCGGCGTCGATTCATTTCATGTGGTCGGCCAGTGCGAAGGAGGTGTCGTGGCAATGGATTACGCGGCTCGATATCCAGACCGCGTCAAAGATATCGTGATATCGAGCACCATGTGTTACAGCTCAGGCACGATGTCTGAATTCAATGCCTCAAAATTCACCAAGACCTTTGAAGAACTGGACCCGGACCTCAAGACAAAGCTCAGCGGCTGGCATGGAGAGCGGACCGAACGGTTCTTCAACCAGTTCCGCCTGTTCGGCGGAGCGTATGGAAAATCCCTGTTCGATCTGAGGCCGACCCTGCAGTCGGTGAATTGCCCGACCCTGGTTCTCTATCCTGACAGAAGTTTCCTTTTTGAGGTCGAACAGGGGATTGCAATGTATCGGAATCTCCCTCAAGGAGAGCTCGCGGTGCTGCCGGATTGCGGCCACAACACCTACGAGGAGCAGCCCGAAGAATACGTTGCTCACATCGTCAGCTTCCTGGCCCGCCACAAGTTCGGCGAGCAGCGCGGCCGGTTCGGCAAGACCCCACGTGCCATAACCTGTGCCGGCTGAGCCAACCCAACCGGCTGGACGAAAGCCTTGTCGGCCTCGGGAGGCTATTACTTGACCCTTCCAGGGTGCCATCGCACTCAAGATGGCAAGACCGCCGGCAGGCATGCACTTGTCCGGTGCTAGAGTTCAACGAAGGGTATGTCATGTCTGGAAAGCACACCAGGGTTCTAGGAGTCGTTGCAACGCTTACCCTGATCGTCCTGTCAGCGATGCTGTCACCTGCTTCTTCAATGACGGGGGCCGGCGAGAAGAGTCGAGAGCTGATTCTGGCCTGTGTGAGGGGTAATCTGGCTGCGGTGACACGTCTTTTGGAGAGTGGTGCTGACGTGAACGGCAAAGACCAGAAGGGCTGGACAGCCCTGACATGGGCTCTCAAAACCCGTCAGTGGAGCGTAGTGAAAGTCCTTTTGGAGAAGGGCGCCGCTATCGACAGACAGGTCGAATTGGGCCGGGAAGCTGTGATTAGGGCGGCAACAAACGGTCATCTTGACGCGGTGAGAACGCTGCTGGACAAAGGCATCAAAATCGACATAACGGACGCAGAGAACTACAAGGCCCTGATTCAGGCTATTGCCGACGACAACCAGTCCGAGGTCATACGCCTCTTGGCGGGTAATCCCGAAATCGTTCCAGAGGACAACCCAGAGGACAACCTGACCGATGAACCCGGCACTCAACCTCTGCATCCATCCGACATTTCTTTTGGTCTTCCTTTCTGGGCGGCATACCGGGGTTATGGGCCGAAACATCCCGAAGGGCTGGCTTTGGCTGATCCATTTGATCCCGGACGTCCTGTGACACTCATATCCAGCTCGGGAGTCTGCACCATGAAGACCGCATCTAAGTTCCCCTACGACATTCCGGGTGGTGCGGAATTCGAGGCGACTCATTTGGAAGGATCTGAAAAATGCTCTGGCTATCTTGGGGTGGTTGGAGTGGACCTTTCAGCGATTCGGCCTGTGCAGCCGAGCGATGACAAGTCTCCGGTCCCTCATGAAGTAGAATTAGAGGCACGTCGTGTTGCGAGACGCTCGGATGCAGTACAAGAGCGGTGGCCTTTCTCGGATGTTTCACCTGAGATTGTGAGAGTGGGGGATGTCACTCTCGTCAAGTTCGGACTCCACACGGGGTCCCGCGAAGATGAACCAGGGTTCTTTGCTGCGGTGCTGATTGTGAACGGCAAACCCTTTGAGTTAGAAGCACGGTGCACGGACGACCATCATTTCTTTGCAGTAAATGACAGACTTCATCTGACCTACACTGGCCATTGCTGCGGTTGCGGCTGGATTTCTCAAGTCGTGTACGACCTCTCAAGTGGAACGCCAAGGAAGGTTTATGAGAATGCTCTGCTCGGTGACTAATGTTTGTAGCCGAGGTGGGGCGAATTCTCAGCAGAGGACCCGAAACGGGACATTCTTCGAACTCGCCGTCTTTTTGGGATGTTCCTTCACGGTATCGTCTGCAGACATCTTCGCTCTCGGCTTTTCGTCAAAAAGAGGTTCCCTGACGGCCCGATCAGGTCCATAATAGGGTGCTGAGCCGGCAAGTGACCTGCCGGACAAACGGCCCCAGGGAGAGGATCTGCATCGTGCAAGAAACGATATTGAAGCCCCAGTCCGCAATCGGGAGCGGCCGCGTGCGCCGTTTCGACGCGCCGGAGAAGAACCTTCGCGTCACGCAAATAACCACCTTCTGTCCCGATGTAATCGGACCGGGTCCCACCCACCTTTATCTCATAGAGGGTTCCGCTATAGTCCTCTTGGACGCGGGCATCCCCACTCATTTGGCCCAGGCGTTCTTCTACCAGTGGCGGAATCAGCCCATGCCCGCCGAGGTCCAGGCACTTCTCCCGGATCACACCCTCCAGGAGTTCTTCCAGGGACTGGAGTTGGCCGGGCGTTCCGTGTCGGACATCGACCTGGTCGTGATTTCCCACGGACACCCCGACCACTTTCTCATGCTTCAGTCGATCCTGAACGGGGCCAAGCCTGCTATTGCAGCGCACATTCTGGATACGCCCGAGATCTGCAATCCGTGGGGGCTGCTCAGTATGTGGTTGTCGCGGACGGAGCAGCTCCAAGCCACGGGCATGCCTTCCGCGTGGTCCCCGCGGCCCGCAGTGAGAGACGAGCTGTTCCGCAACCTGAATCTGGAATCCATGGGGGTTGCGGTCCGGGTCGATACGCCGATCTTCGACAACGGCCCCGTAAGACTTCGCGGCGCGACTCTGTCAGAGGTGGAGGCGATTCACCTGCCCGGCCATACTCCGGGAAGCATCGGCCTGATCCTGGGCCAAGGCGATGACAGAATCCTCCTGTGCGGGGATGTGCTGCTCAACCCGATCACGCCGCATCCTGACAATCTTCTGGTCTATCTGCGGACCCTACGCGTCCTGGGACAACTCGACCGCATCGGACTCGTGCTCCCCGCGCACGGGGAGGAGATCAGGGACCTGAAGGCTCGCGTCCAATTCCTTCAGGAGCACCACCGCCAACGGCTGAACCTCACCTACGAGGCCTGCGGCTCCCCGTGCTCTGTTTGGGAGATCGCGAGCAGGGACGGGTATTTCGATACGTACGTCAACCCGGCCAAGTTCAATCCATTGGCAGCGCTGGAAGCGCTCGTCCACATGGAACTCCTCAATATGGTCGACGGACTCCGTCGCTGCGACATCCGGAACGACGTGCATTACTTCAAGAATTCGGGAGAGCCGTTCGACCGGGTGTACGAACGCATAGTGGACCTTGTCGAGGGACGAAACTCCGGCGCAATGATGAGGTACTGATGCCAATGGGCATCCCAACAAGTGATATCGGGGGAAACGTCTTTCAAATCCACAGCATCGCGGAATTCGAGGAAGAGCCTACCAAGCGACAATTCATCATCTGGGAGGGGTTTCCCTGTAGACTACGAGCTGAAAGGGGACGGTCATGTTCGATTTTGTCATGACGGAAGAGCAGATCGATATCAGACAAGAAGCCCGCGAACTGGTGAAGTGGGTTCCCAGGCAGATGATCCTGGACATGGACGCGGACAACATAAAGTTCCCGAAGGAGTTTCTGAGAGAGGCCGGCCGGAGGAATCTCTTCGGATGCCGGTACCCGCGCCAATGGGGCGGCCGGGATATGGACTGGGTGACCACGTGCATGGTCATGGAGGAAATCGGAACCCTCGGTTACATCTTCTCTTGCACCTTCGGCGTCGGAGCGGAACTGGTCTGCGACGCCGTCATCCTCCACGGTACCGACGAACAGAAAGAAAAGTACGTCAAGCCTCTGCTGCGAGGGGACACGTTCGCGGCTGAATGCCTGACCGAGCCCCGCGGAGGTTCGGATTTCTTCGGCACGACGACCACCGCTGAAGACAAAGGGGATCATTTCCTCATCAACGGCCAGAAACGATTCATCGTCGGCGCTGAAGGGGCCGACTATTTCCTGGTGTACGCCCGCACCGATCCAAACGGGGAACCCCACAAGTCGCTTACGGCTTTCATAGTCGACCGCGCGGAAGGGGTGGAGACGAAGTACCTGTACGGGCTCCTCGGATGCCGCGGGGGAGGAGCAGGCCGGGTTGTCTTCCGGGATGTGAAGGTGCCGAAACAGAATGTGGTGGGAGAGATCAACGGGGCGTACCCGGTCTTTAACACCATGATGATCCCGGAACGTCTCGGGACCTCGGCAATGACCATCGGCGCGGCCCGGCCCGCGCTGGAGATCGCCACGAGATACACGACCAGGCGAAAGGCCTTCGGAAAGACCATCAATGAATTCCAAGGGGTAAGCTTTCAGGTGGCTGAGGCTGCGATGCTTCTGGATGCATCCAGGGCAATGGTCTACGCCACGGCCCGGGCAGTCGACTCGGGCGCAGAGCCCCATGTTATCCGGAGAATGGTGTCGGAAACCAAGAAGTTCGTGACCGAATCGTGCCAGAAGGTGGTCCACAACGCCATGCAGGCGATGGGCGGCATCGGGTACACGAACGTCTACCCGATCGAACGCATCTTTCGGGATCTACGCCTCGCCACCATATGGACCGGCAGTAACGAGATCATGTCCGCTGTCATAGCTGCCGAGTGGTACAGGGAGTTCGCCCGCGTCACCGAGCCGCGGCTTGCGAGGGATTTTGAGGCTGATTCGGCAGAGGCCTTCGCGGAGGACGAAAAAATTTACGAGTAAAGGTCTTGGGCTTGTCTCCAAGCAGCGGTTGTCGGACGACTGGTGCCACTGCTGGTGTGTCCGGCAGTGCCCCTGTTTATGCCAGTTCCCGGAATCAATGTCCTGAATTCGGCCCAGTCCGGCTCAACCTCCTGTGGTGATGATACGTACGAGCTTGCGCAACTCCCCCAAATCCTCGTCGGATATCCTGGTAATGGCAAACCCGGTCAAGGAGGTCCCTTCGTCCGGATCGGTGAAACACCACCTGCAGTAGCCCTCGAACTCAAAAGCCGCGAACTGGCCGAACTCGTCCGCGAGGATGACGAGGGTTTTCGCGTCTCCAACGTTCGCTTCGAGCCCCGCGATGCTGACCCCCTCTTCGGAGATGTCTCGTACCGTGCCCTGGACCTCGGGCCGCGCTGCGTCGTACACAGGGATCTCGAGATCGACCTCGTGTCTCACGAACTCAGAAGTCGTAATAAAATCGGCAGGTTCTTCAATGATCGTCTCGGGATCATCGTCAACGGACCTGCTCCCTCGCGCTTCGAGGAGCTTCTTACCTACCCGTTTAAGCATCTCCGCGGACAAGTCGTACTTCTTCATGAGTTCCGACCGACTCATTCCCCCCCGGATGTCGGCCAGGACATTTACAATGTTGAGCCTGCGAAGGACCGTATCGACTTTGTGCCCGAAAAGTCCCGCCTCGATCAGCTTCTCGTAGAGGCTCTTCACACCCTTGGCCGACAGGTTGTATTTCTTCTGAATGGCGGTTTCGTCCATGCCCGATCGAATGTCCTGCAGGATTTCCTTTTGAGATATCTTTACTACAGCCATAGCCCTCCCCGGAGCGGTGAATTGGGGCGCCATTGTATGCGATTGCCCTGCCGGATGGAATAGAAAAAAACAGTGCGCCGAGTAGGCGCGGTCAAGGACTTGACCGAGCTGCCCTCAATAATGGCGGCCCATAGGCGGTCCTCTTACCGGTGCCGTGTTGCGCCATCTTTCAGTCGGCTGCACGTTAGTCATTGACGGACGGGGTATGGTGAAGTACGGTGGGAGAGGATTGCGAGGCACCCGGCAACGAGAACCTGATAGGGTAGAGGGACCGCATACACGGCAGAGGAAGGGTACCCGGCCAATAAGGCTTCATCCTGCGTGATCCGTGCTTCAGGACAAGGGGGGCCATGAAAAATACAAGAAAAATCAATGGAAAAGAGTTTGTCGGCGACCTTCGGGCAGGTTTCTCTCCCCACGAGTTGATGGAGAAGTACGAATTGTCCGGAGATGACCTGCGGAAAATCCTCAGGATGGTCCTCGATGCCTCTGCCATGAAGAAGACGGAGATCGAATCCCTGCCGAGCCTGTACGAGGGAACCAACGGACAAGCAGGTATCCGGCGATTTCAGCGCAAGCGGCTCGACTACACGATGTACGTTTACGACAGCGTCGATCAGCTCGACGGCGGCGAGGTGATGGATGTCTCCGAACAAGGGATGCAAATCAAGGGCCTGCGCATAGCAAAAGGGGAAGAGCGCACGTTCATTGCCCGTTCCAAGGCCCGCTCTCAGCACCGGCCTTTTGTGTTCGAGGCGATATGCTGTTGGGTGGAGAAACCGGACGGCGATCCGAAGAACTGGCTCGCGGGACTGAAGATCACCCGCATCTCCCACCTGGACGCCAAAGAACTCGGAGAACGGCTGCTCTAAGAGGCTGTCGCGTACCGCAATGCTTTCCACAAATCCGCACGCTGGTGTCGATTGCGACAGGGCGTCGTCAGAGGCGACGCCCGAAAAGTTTAGTATGCCAGCTCTTGGTGCTGAGTCTCGCAAGTTCGGCGTCTTTCCCGAGGTTCCCGCTCTCGGTTTCTTGGTGCCAGGCAAGATGCCTGTCCCACCAAATGGGCGCATGCTTCATGGCTGCGCTGAAGTGGGATTATGATAGGAAGGAACTCCAGTTGGAACCGTACGCGATGATCGATGAGGCGCTCCTCGCAGACGTGCTTCCAGGAGATGTGAGCCTCAGGCTTGTCGAACCGCACATCTACTCCCTCTATCCGCCGGGCGAGAGCACGAACGCCTATGACGAGTTAGGAACCGTCTACGACCTTGTGGCGTGCAATCGTTTGTACAACCGTTTTGTGTGGGGGTATTGGATCGACGAGTATGCGACCCTCTGTCAACGAGCGCTGACTTCCTCGACCGACGGGTGGGTGTTGGACGCGGGATGCGGTTCGCTGGCCTTTACGGCAAGAACCTATGTCGAGCACGCGAAACGGCCTGTGATCCTATTGGACCAATCCGTCAAGATGCTCCGGTTGGCCAAGTCGAGACTCGTCAAACTGAACGGCAAAGTCCCTTCCAACCTCGTTTTTCTGCACGGAGACGTGCTCCGGCTGCCCTTCAAGCCGAAGAGCTTCGACACGATCGTCTCCATGAACGTTCTCCACGTGCTCAATGACGTCAGGAGCGCATTGCGGGGTCTGAGACGCGTATTGCGGGACGGAGGCACGATTTCCTTCACCACGCTCGTCGAGAACGACCGGTTCGCGGACAGATACATCCAGTTGCTGGGCAGAAAGGGCCATGTGGTCCCCAGAAACGCGAACCAGCTCATGGAATTTTTTCAAGCAGAATCCATGCCGGTCACCTGCCGCGTCAGGGGTAACCTCGCGTTCATCTCCTATGGGTGAGTCAGGAAGTGTTGCGTAATCCCGCGTTCCTCAGGACTTTCCCGAAATCTTAACAGGGCGGTGTCGATCGCCGGAGAGCTTTGTCAGCACCGCCAACTGATTCAGGTTGGAGATTCGACGGACGGATGAAAAACAGATGACCTACGGACTGGACTACGATTTTTTTCAAATTTTCTATGCGGTTGTCTACACGATCGCCATTGGGTTGGGAATATACGCCCTTGTCAATCCGGACTTCTTCAGGAGTGAGGACCGAAAAGGCCAGCCTCGAAGTGCGAGAGACAGCTTGTTGGGCACTTGCCTAATTGTCGCTGGGGTGTCATTGGCAGCATTTACGTTCGGAAACCTGTTCTTCGGCCTCCAATACAGAACAATGTTTTCCGAAGCAACGGTAGAAGAGTTTCAAAGCCTCTTCTGCAAGACCGCCAGATCTTCCCGTTCGGAAAACCTTCCCGTTGCGAGCACCCTCCCTGCACCCCCTTATGTCCTGATACATTGCATGGAAAAGGGTTCCGAAAGCGCTGGTGTTGATTGTTCCGCGGAATGCACGGTTGTCTACCGACCCGAAGCGCATCCGGCCGATTCGGCTGAAGGAGCCAACGCATACATCTTCATCGTCACGCACGACCGAGAAATCGGACCAGTTCAGGGAATTTCTGCCCAGGTCATCGTTTTCGACAAGACGAACAATCAGGCTTCTTTTTGGTTCGACACTCAGGTCAGCCGAGGGAATACCTATAGCCGGACGATCGGTCCAGGCCCGTTACAGCGCCTTGTGAACAGAGTGGCTGCCAAGATTGCAGAAGAACAGAAGGCTCCGCGGACTGAGTGAGCATTTTCTCCCACCACGTCCCAAGAGTCGCTGCAAAACCCATAGTTGAGGTCAAACGCGCAATATAGCAGGCCAAATAAGGCATTGTACTTTCAGCATTTTCCGTGTAGAAACTCCTCGGAGGTAATCCGATAAGTGGGCGAAAATCATTGTTGACCGATGGGCCGTGAGGTTCTGCAACCAGTTCTCGTTCGGCAGCCTCATTGGAGCCTCCCGAGGGAAGCCGGATGTGCGGTTACTTCGCGGCGTGCCATCATTACTCCAATGTGAAGGGATAAGCGACAGGCCCCTCGGCTCCTGCAAGGGAAAGACTGTTGCTCAGAGAAAGACAAGGAATGGATAAGTTCAAGTTCTGGCAGATCTGGCTGTTCGTGGTCGGCCTCGCCATCATCGTCTTCGGCTTCGTACTCGCGTTCTTCAATCAGACCGCGGTCTTCGACCTGCTCTTCAACAACTGGATCGATCCGGCTTTCTGGATCGCAACAACCTCTATCGGCGCGGACGTCAAGCTGTTCCAGCAATGGATCTACGGAGTTCTGGGCGCAACGTGCATCGGTTGGGGCATATTCATGGCGTTCGTGGCGCACCACCCGTTCCGTGCAAAAGAAAAATGGGCGTGGAATTGCTTCGCGTTGGGAATCACCGCCTGGTTTGTGGCCGATACCGGCATCTCGCTGTACTTCGGGGTCACCTTCAATGCTGCATTTAACCTCGTGCTCTTCGTCGCGGTCGGCCTGCCGCTGGTGTTCACGAGAAAGGATTTCGTCGAGCCGAAACCCCGGATCTGACCGTCGCAGCTCGCTTTTCTACTGTTCCGGCTGCCTCGGTTCCACTTCACACTGGGTCAATATCAAGAACAAATGAATGACCATCAACGTATTGGTCTCATTGCACTCTTCAGGTCTTATCAGTCCATGTGCGACATCGTTTCTCAGGTTGAAGCCCGTCTGATCCACCATAACCATTTCTACATACTTGTGGAAGTTCGGTCCCAGAGCACTCTTGACATCTTCCTGCTTTAGGAAACTGCCCAAGGGCTGCTCGTACTGAGTGCCACCTTCTCTGCTCGTTGTAGTCGGATAGCCCGCCTGGGCAAACATTCGTCTCAAGCAGCACTCAAACTGGGGCACCAGTACGTGCAACGCACTGACATAGTCCCTGGCGAAGAATCTCTCAATGCCGACAGTCAGAATGGCAGCATTTCTCTCATCGAGGGGGGGCCACCTCCTGAGGAAGCCTATAACATCCTGGTCCTCCATTCCGCGCTGTTCAATGAGAACCCGGAAGATCGCTTTCAAGAGTGCCTCGGCATTGATTAGTAGCTTTGTCTTGTAGTTGATGTTGGCAAGATACTGAAACCTACTACAATCTGAATCGGCTGCGAATACTTTTCGGTCATCATCCAGAACAAACTTCGGGATTTCGAACTCAAAAGGCGATGCGTCTTTGTCGTCCGCTGTTTGTTCTTCCACCGACGCAAGATCGACGACGAGACCCTCATCCGAGGCTACTTGACAGAGGCTGTTGGCGACCGACAATTCCTTGTATTGCGAAAGGCGTTTCTCAATTTCTTCGATGGGGATTTTCATAGTCCTATGAATCTGACAGGATTCCGCTTTACTCGCAGCATAGGCCTGCCGGACAAGTACTTTGAGTTTGTCTCTCTTCTCCTTTGCTCCGATCTTCTCGTAGTGCCTGAGGGCATCTTCCAAAATAACTGCTTTCATGATGTTGCTGCCGTATTGATTCACAGCAATAGTGGCTTCACGCTCGTATGATTCCCCTATTTCCCTTTGGTAATTTGCTAAGTCCACCTCCGCCCAGGGCAGGAGACGGCCCCAGGCCACAAGCTCCTTGCAAAAATTCCTGTGCCACATGAGCAGCTCCTCTGATTCAAGGAAGAAGGCTCTAGCCTCGTCCACACGGCGTACCAGCGCTGCATAGACTTCGTTGGAGACTGTTGCTCCCAGAGGACTCGAGAACACGCCACGCATGATCCGTGAGATTTCGTAAACCCACCGAAGCCTCTTACCGTCAAGACTCTGGGAAAGTGCCATGAGACGCTTTATGACAGGCGTCAATAGTTCTGCACTGTGGAGCCTGATTGAGACATCAGCGGCCCGAGCAATGTCGAACAGGCATAAGGGATACTCTGGCTCGGACTGGTTCAGATGTGATGTCCCAGTTTCCTGGAGCAGATGGACCAAAATCATCCCCAGTTCAAGCCTGGTGAGTCTGCACCCTTTAGGATGACATTCAAAAAGGACGTCCGCGTAGCGGCATTTGAGAAAAGGATTTGCAGTGTCATGCAGTCTATGTTCATAGTGGTCGAACTGCTCTGGTGAGAAGCCTTCAAGACACGGCCATTCAGTGCCATCACTGTGTCCGAACATCCCGGCAAACCTTTGACGGTAATCCTTGTTTATGAATGGGTGGCTTACTCCAAGGTGGTGAATTTCTATCTCAAACTGTGCCTGTAACGCTAGTTCTCGTTCGCCTCGCTGTTCTGCGAGGTCCCGAACCGTCTTGAACATCTTTCCGGCTTCTGACATCCAGCGGAAATGTGGAGTCTTTTCAATTTGATCCCAAAGGTCCTGAGTGGACTTTTCAGTGTCCGTGTCGTCTCCCATTGGCGTCACTCCGACGTGGCCGTCAACATGACCAATTCAGGGCTGTCCGGTCGTTCCCGCCGCCAGACGTGGGATCACTTCCTTCTTGATCCTCTCCGCCAGCTTGTTGTCCTCGGCCACTTCCAGTTCATAATGAGTCTGGAGGTTGAGCCAGAACTCGACGGAAGTGCCGAGGTGTCTGGACAGCCTCAAGGCGGTATCTATCGTAAGACCTCGCTGACCGCGAACGATTTCGTTTATTCGGCGTGCAGGGACCTTGAGGTCGCGAGCGAGTTCATTCTGGCTTATCCCCATAGGTTTCATAAACTCTTCGAGGAGTATTTCCCCGGGATGGACAGGAGGCAATACCTTCTTTGTCATCGGCGTTCATCCGTTTTGTGGGCTTCCCTGCCGTTGAAGCACGCATCATCATTCACATCATATAAAGGGGATGTTCGAGGCGCAAGAACAATCCGTCTCTCGGAGCGAGCGCTCAGTCATCAGGGGCCGCAGCTGGGAACGAATTTGAATTATCTGGATTCCGGCCTCCGCCGGAATGACGGGGGAAGAGGCCCTCTTTCTTGTCGTTCAGGTTGAGCCCTCGCATGCCCCGAGTAACTGAATGGATGCCTCCCGGATATCGGGATGATAGATCACAGCATCATCTTGGAGATGATTTCCTTCATAATCTCGGAGGTGCCGCCGCCGATGGAGAGGATGCGGCTATCGCGGTACAGACGTTCCACGAGGCATTCCCGCATGTACCCGTACCCGCCGTGGATCTGCACTGCCGCGTGGCAGACGCGATCGCAGATGTCCGTGGCAAAGATCTTGGCCATGGAGATCTCCTTGACCATGTTCTCTCCGGCCTGGATCTTCGCTGCGATCCGATAGGTGAACTCGCGGCTCACTTCAACGAGCGTGGCCATGTCCACCAGCTTGTGCCGGGTCACCTGGAATCCCATGAGCGCCTTGCCGAACGCTTCCCGGAGCCGAGCGTACTTGATGGACTCCTCCAGAGCCAGAGCTGCGGTGGTGTTGGCCATCAGGGCCAGGTAAAGCCGCTCTTTCTGGAAGTTGTTCATGATCCCGTAGAAGCCCGCGCCTTCCTCGCCCAGGAGGTTTTCCGCAGGCACCCGCATGTCCTCGAAGGAAAGCTCGGCGGTATCCGAAGCCCACCATCCCATCTTGCGGAGCTTCTTGGAAACGCTGAATCCCGGCGTGTCGGTCTCCACCACCAGGAGGCTGATCCCGCGATGTCCCGGTCCGCCGGTGCGCACCGCGAGCGTGACCTGGTCCGCACGGGTGCCGGAGGTGATCATGGTCTTGGAGCCGTTCACCACATAGTGGTCGCCGTCACGGACCGCTCGAGTGCGGAGATTGGCCACATCGGAACCGCCGCCGGGCTCGGTGATGCCGAGCGCTGCAACCTTCTCGCCTCGCAATACCGGAGGAATAAAACGCTCTTTCTGTTCGGGAGTGCCCAGCGCCAGAATGGGCGGGAGCGCAATCGAGAGGGACATAAGCCCCGCAGACACACCGCCCGATCCCGATCGGGTCAGCTCTTCGGTGAGCACAACCTCATGGAAGATGTCTGCCGGGCTGCCTCCATATTCTTCGGGGTAGTTCACCCCCAGCAGACCGATTTCCCCGGCTTTTCGGTACAATTCCCGCGGAAATTCCCCCGCCTCTTCCCACTCGTCCACAAAAGGCTTGACCTCACGTTCGACAAAACGAGCGACCGTCTGGCGCAGAATGTGATGCGTCTCCCCAAAATAGTCGAGGCTGCTCTGCATGTTCGTTCCCTTTCAAGGGAGCAATCCGGGGAGGACCTTTTTTCAAAAAGGTCCTCCCCGTGCCCCTCTCCAAAAACTTCTCATTTCCGTGGTTTCTCGGCTTTCCTCTGCGAGGAAATCCGGGAAACCACGGGAGTGAGAATTTCCTGGCCGGAGCCTGGCGGGAACGTCCTTCCGCAAAAAGGTTCCCCGTGGATCGAACCTTTGACAGCGAACCGGCGTCGGCCTGCCGGCTGAGCGAGCACAAGAAGGATCGGGTCCTGTCGCAAGGACCTCTCTCCAAGAAAGGGCATGCAAGGAATTGGGAATTGTTGAAAGGGGTCCCGGGAGAAACCCCTTGAGCACAGTTTCCCCCGGAAATTTTCGCAAGGGCTCCGAGTTTTTCAACGCTCCTAAAGAGGGAAGAGCGACGGAATACGCTGTGCGGCCATGATGTCGCCGGTCGCCTTGAGTTTCCCGGTCATGAATGCGGTCATGCCGTTGAGGGTGCCGTTGCACATGGCGATCCAGTCCGCGTCGGCCATGGTGAGGGTCACGCTGGGAGCGTCGTGCACGCCGCTCTTCACGTCGCAAGTGCCGTTCTCGATCACCACGTACCAGTCGCCGGCTTCCCCACCGGTAATGTGGAACTGAAAGATAACGTTCAGTCCGGTAGCCGCGGGGGCGTTGAACACCGTCGGCATCTTCTCGAAGACCTCTTTTACTGAAGTAAGTGCCATTTTCTTTTCCTCTCTCTTTGATTGACTGGAAAAAAGTTCTTCCTGTGTTGGCGGCGGCAGGACGATGGCTTCACCGGTAGCCACCGTCTCGCTCCGCTGGTTGGTCCAGGTGAGCGCCAAACGGACACGGCGTTTCGCTTCTATCTTTTCGACGACCTCGGCCGTCGCGGTGATGGTATCGCCAAAGTACGTCGGCGCTCGAAAACGAGTGGTAACCTCCAGGGCGACGGTCCCGAGGCCCGGGAGCTTCATGCCGAGGACCGGCGCGATCAGGCTCTGCGGAAGAGCGCCGTGGGCAATACGCGTCCCGAAAGGGGTGAGCCGGGCGAATTCCTCGTTCACGTGCATGGGGTTGAAGTCGCCGCTGATCCCCGCGAAGAGGTACACGTCAGTCTCGGTGATCGTCTTGCTGAAGGACGCCTTCATCCCCACTTCAAGCTGATCGTACGTCAATCCAAGCTCGAACTGCATCATCGACTCCGCCTCCCGGCTCTGTCAAGCATGGACCAGCTTCAGCCGCTCGCGGCATTCTGCGACGGTTGCAACTTCGCGGCCCTGATCGCGGATCATCCGGGCGGCCTTTTCCACGAGTTTACCATTGGATTCGGCCATGACACCGGGGCTAACGTAAAAATTATCTTCCAGACCCACCCGCACGTTGCCACCCAGACCGATGGCCGCAGCCACCAGACGCCACTGGTCCTGACCGATGCCGATGACTTCCCAATCGCTGCGTGGCGGAAGCATTTCCACCATGTGGATCAGGTTCGGCACAGTCGGCGGAATGCCGCCAAGGACGCCGACGATCAGGCTGTACTGAAACGGTGGCTCCAGCAGGCCCATGTCGATGAGCGGCAGAGAATTGCCGATGTGCCCGGTATCGAAACACTCCAGCTCCGGTTTCGTCCCGACCTCTTTCATCGCGCTGACGATCTGCACGATCTCGGCAAAAGGATTGGGGAATACGAACTCGAAGACGAAGTTCTTCTTTTTGGGATTGTACTTGGCGTAGTTCATCGATCCCATGTTCAATGCGCCGATGGCCGGCTTGACCGCCTGAATGTGCGCGATCTTCTGCTGGGTCGTGATGCTGATCGCTCCGGTCGAGAAATTGATGACAATCGGACAGGCAGCGGTCACCGCGTCGTAGATATTCCGGTAATCCTGCACCTCGTAGCTCGGCAGACCATCCGGCGTCCGAGCATGAATGTGCACCACCGCCGCGCCCGCGTCGTACGCACGTTTCGCCTCCGCGGCATACTCCTCGGGAGTGTACGGTATCGCGGGACATTGCGCCCGATTGGCCACCACCCCGGATAACGCACACGTTATCATGCAGGATCGCTCGTAGTCCTGATTCTCTCTAACCCACAAAGACGGCATCTAAACACCACCTCCGCTCATCGGCCTTTCCAGGTCGGTTGTCGTTTCTGGATGAATGCTGTCATCCCTTCCGCGGCGTCCTCGGTGGCCGCAACGGCGACCAGTTGCTCGCACAGGTAGTCGAGCGCTTCATCCAGGGGTTGACCTTCCACGGCCGCGAGGGCCTGTCTCCCCAGCTCGATCGCGAGCGGCGCTTTGGCTGCTACTGCCGCGAGGGTTTCATCCACCACCCGGTCGAGATTCTCGGCAGGGACCGCCCGGGTGATGAGCCCCATTTCCTCAGCTTCCGCTGCGGAAAGCGACCGCGCGGTATAGATCATCTCAAGAGCTTTCTTACGACTCGCATTGCGGAAGATCAGGGCGCCGATCATCATGGGGAAGAGCCCCACCTTGACTTCCGGGGTTCCGAACGTTGCCCCGTCAGCCGCGTACACCATGTCACAGGCGAGCATGAGCCCCATGCCGCCGGCCAAACAGTGGCCGTTGACCCTGGCGACGAGCGGTTTGGACAGGTGCGCCATCATCTTCAAGAGGGTTGCGTACTTCTGCGCCCCCGCGGCAACGCCGCCTTCAGCCAGGCTCCCGGCAAGGTCCGCGCCAGAACAGAACACCTTCTCTCCTGCGGCTGTCAGGCAGATCGCCCGGACGTTGTCGTCAGCCTCGGCTTCTTCCAGGAATCCGAGGAAAAGGTCGATCATGGCAGGGCTCAGGGCGTTGCGACGGGCCTCGCGGTTGATGGTTATCCACCCGATCCTGTCCCTGACCTCGTAGAGCAGTTCCGGTTCACTCATCGTCCGTACCCTCCGCTGCCCGGTCGATCTCGACCAGGATCTCACCGGGGCTTACCTTTGCGCCGACCTCGGTGTTGACCGCGGCGACGGTTCCGGAATACGGCGCGGAGAGCGTCAGCTCCATCTTCATGGCCGAGACCACCACCAGCGCCTGTCCCTTGGTCACTTCGTTTCCGACCTCGACCAGGACCCGCATCACGGTGGCAGGGGTCGGAGGAGTGACCTCACCCGGCGCATCATCGAGTCCGCGGCCCTTGCGTCGAGGGATGGAGTCCGCATCCTGGACGAACCGCGCCTTCCCGTTGAACCAGACCCAGGTGCCGTCTTCCGCAGGGGACAAGAACAGGTTGAAACACTGCCGATCCACGGTGAGGTGCATCTGGTCCGGAGAAACAGCCTTGACTGTCACGGAGCGGGATTCCCCTCCCGTAGTCACCTGGCAGGAACGGGTCTCGTCGAGCCGACCGACTTCCAAGGTGACCACGTCCTGTCCGATTTTGAGTCTGTAATTCACGAACCGGCTCCTCTGCGGTCAAGGCATGCGCAAATGCTTGGTACCGCATTTCATAAATGCGGTTCGGATGTCAGTGGGACGCTGTCTCAATTCAGCACCGCGGCCTCACTGGCTGTATTGGTGGGACAGGCGTCCCGCCTGTCATTTCCCGAGGGACAGGCAAGATGCCCGTCCCACCATGATCCCCGGAATGCGCTACCGAACTTGCGCAAACAAGTACTCAGGCCGGCTGTCAACCAAGAAGATCCAGGGCCCCGAGCCGCTGCCACGGGGACTGTTGCTCGGCCGTCCCGATGTCCGCCTGGGATGCGAGAGCAGGCCGCACGCCGGCCAGGTCGTTCAACACGAAACCGAGCGCGGCAACATCGTCCGTGCTCGTGTCAGGCTTCCACTGCGCGAAATGCTCCTCGATGAAGCGAGTATGAATGTCCCCTGCCCGGAACGGCTCGGAAGAAATGATGTCCAGCAGGAATTCCACCGGAGTCTTCACGCCCAGCAGTACGCTCTCCTGCAAGGCCCGGATCATCCTCGCGCATGCCGAGGTTCGATCTTCGGCCCAGACGATGAGTTTCCCGAGAATCGGATCGTAGTTCACCGGCACGTCGAACCCGCGGTAGATGCCGTGGTCGTACCGAATCCCCGGACCTTCCGCTGGCCTGAAGAGGAGGATCTTCCCGGGAGAGGGCATAAAGTTGGCTTCAGGGTCTTCCGCGTATATGCGGCATTCGATGGCGTGCCCGCGGCGGAACACCTGCTCCTGAGTGAACGGCAACGGTTCGCCTGCTGCAATCTCGATCTGATGCTTGACCAAGTCCAGGCCCGTGGTCATTTCCGTGATGGGATGCTCCACCTGGAGGCGCGTGTTCACCTCCAGGAAATAGAACGCGCCGGTCCTGTCCAGGAGGAACTCCACCGTCCCCGCGTTGACGTATCCAGCGGCCTTGGCTGCCGCAACAGCGGCTGCGGCCATGCGCTGCCGGAGGTCCACGGTGAGGGCAGGGGAGGGGGTCTCCTCGATGATTTTCTGGTGACGGCGCTGCACCGAGCATTCCCGCTCGAAGAGGTGAACGACATTGCCGTACCTGTCGGCCAGGATCTGAAACTCCACATGGCGGGGCCGGTCGAGGTACTTTTCGAGGTAAATGGAACCGTCTCCAAAGGCCGCCAATGCCTCGCTCGCAGCCATTGCGATCGCGTCGGCCAACTCATCTTCGGACCAGACGATGCGCATCCCCTTGCCGCCGCCGCCGGCCGCTGCCTTCACGAGAACCGGATACCCGAGCGTTCCGGCTGCAACAGCGAGTCGGTCGGGGTCAGCCTCGGACGCGGTCATGCCGGGGATGATGGGGACGTCGCTGCGGGCCATGATGGTCCGCGCGGTAGTCTTATCGCCAAGGTTCGCCATAACGTCCGCAGGCGGGCCGATGAAGACCAACCCCTCTTCAGTGATCCGTTTCGCGAAAACGGGGTTCTCAGCGAGGAAGCCGTACCCGGGATGAATAGCCTGTGCGCCCGTGTCTTTGGCTGCCTGCACGATCTTGTCGATGTTCAGGTAGCTCGACGCTGGATCGGATTCACCCAGCAGGACCGCCTCGTCCGCGGTCAAGACGTGCAGGGCTTCGCGATCCGCTTCCGAGTATACCGCCACGGTGGCGATACCCATCTCCCGTGCCGTGCGCATCACCCGGACTGCTATCTCCCCGCGATTGGCTACAAGGATCTTGGAGAACATGCGAACGCCCCTACATCCTGAAGGTGCCGTGCCCCTGGTTGCGACCTGCCAGAGGCGCACCGAGCGACACCGAAATCGCGAGGCCCAGCACATCCCTGGTTCTTGCAGGATCGACGATCCCGTCATCCCAGAGGTTGGCCGTGCTGTAATACGCGTTCCCTTCCTTCAAAGCCGAATCGATGATCGGCTGGCGGATGCCTGCAACCAACTCCGCAGGGAGCGGCGGCTGGCCTTCCCGGGCCAACTGGTCGTTCTTGACCGAAATGAGAACGCTCGCGGCCTGCTCGCCTCCCATGACGCCGATCTGCGCGTTGGGCCACATCCAGAGAAACCGCGGCGAGTAGCCGCGGCCGCACATGCCGTAGTTCCCCGCGCCGAAAGAGGCTCCGATGATGACCGTGAACTTCGGCACGGTCGCGGTGGAGACCGCGTGGACCATCTTGTGGCCGTCTTTGGTGATGCCGCGGCGCTCGTATTCCCGCCCGATGATGTACCCGTTGATGTTCTGCAGGAACAGGAGCGGGATTCCCTGCCGGTCGCAGAGCGATATAAACTGCGTCGCCTTGAGCGAGCTGTCCGAAAAGAGCACGCCGTTGTTGCCCAGGATTCCCACCTGGTACCCATGGATGTACGCCCAGCCGCAGACCAGAGTAGGGCCGTACATGGCCTTGAATTCGAGGAATTCCGATCCGTCCGCGATCCGGGCGATCACCTCCCGCACATCGTATGGCGTCGAAATGCTTCGAGGGACGATGCCCCAGATCTCTTGCGGGTCGTAGAGCGGTTCAGACGGAGCACGGGTCGGGATGGTCGCCTTTTCCTGCCGAGGCAAGAGGCTCATGACATCGCGAATGATCTGGATCGCGTGCTCGTCGTCTTCCGCGAAATAGTCGGACACGCCCGATTCCTGGCAATGAACCCGCGCACCGCCCAGGTCTTCCGCGGTGACCTCTTCGCCGGTGGCAGCACGCACCAGCGGCGGGCCGCCAAGGAATATGGCGCCGGTGCCCGTCACATGAACCACATGATCGGACATGGCCGGGATGTACGCTCCACCCGCGGTGCACAGCCCCATCACCGCGGTGAGCTGCGGAATATTCATCTTGGAGATGATGGCCTGGTTGTAGAAGATGCGGCCGCCATCGTCCACGTCAGGGAATATCTCGGACTGGAGCGGCAAGTACGCGCCGCCGGAGTCGACGAGCATGATCATGGGGAGGTTATTCTCCATGCAAATGGTCTGACAGCGCAGCGTCTTCTTGACCCCCATGGGATAGACGGTGCCGCCCTTGATCATCGGATCGTTTGCATGAACGAATACTTCCCGGCCCTGGACGATCCCGATGCCTGCGCGGGTGCCGGCGCCGTGGACCTTGCCGTCGTACATCCCTTTTGCCGCGAGCGGCGCGATCTCGAGCCAGGGCGTGTTTCTGTCCAAGAGCTTGTCCAGGCGCTCCTGCACGGTCAGCTTCCCGAGTTCCGCGTTCCGCTTGCGGGCCTTTTCCGAGCGATCTTCGCGAGCCTTCTTGAGTTCGGCCTTGAGGTCCGCGACCATCTGCTCCATGGCCGCGAAGTTGGCCTTGTACTCGTCGCTGCCCGTATCGATCCGGCTTTCAATCACTTCCATACGCTTACACCCGGTGCAAATTCAGCAGGTCCTGTGCGATAGACATTCGGGCCAGCTCCGAGGTGGTCCCCGCGATGGCCGCGTACTTGGCGTCCCGGTACCCGCGTTCCACGACATTCCCCGACACGTACGCGTCCCCTGCCGCGATCTGCATGGCCAGGGAGGCAACCCGCTCCGAGGCCTCTGCGGAGAATACCTTGGCGCAGTGAATCAAGGTCGGCGCTTCGTCGGCAGCGGTCGCGTGCAGCCATGCGGTACGATATGCCAGGAGTTGAGCGGTCTGCGCGAGGGTCAGCATCTCCGCCAGCTTGAACCGGACCTCCTGGTGTTTGCCTACCGCCTTTCCATCACGAACATGCCCGCTCGCGTGCCTTCTCGCTTCTGCGAGGGTTCGGTGCATGAGACCCACGGAAGCGACGCTCAAGACCAGATTGTCAATCTGTCGGAGCCATTCGAGCGGCTTCGCGTCGCGAAAAGGGCCCAGCACCCGCGATCGAGGGACCCGCACCGCGGTCAGATCGAGCGATGACACGGCAACCCCGTTGTACCCGAGGGTCTGAAGCCTCGTACCTACAGCGACTCCCTCCATCCGCGGCTCCACGAGAAACACAGCGAGGAGTCCGTCCACCTCGCCGGTCACCGCAATGTAATCCGCAATGGGACCGTTGCTCGCGAAGCTCTTTCTCCCGTTGACGACAAAGGAATCGCCGTCCTCGCGGGCCGAAGTTCTCGAAGTACCGGGCTCGTTTCCCGCCGGTTCGCTCATGGCGACTGCAGCGACGATTTCTCCCCGGAAGAGCGGCTCAAGGATGTCTCGCACCTGTTCCGGTTCGCCGAATCCTTTGAGAAGCCCGCCAAAAAGGCGCGCGGTCGTCTCCACCGCTAGGAACAGAGAGCCAGAAAACAGTGCCACCTCTTCCTGACCGGCCATGAGCCGCAAAGTCTCGGACGCGGCCTCCGGGCCCATGCCAAGGCTGAGATACCCCGTTTCCGAGAGACGCCTGAGAAACATACCGGTCGTGGCTTTCAACTCAGGCAGTTCCGCTCGTTCCAGGCCTTCCAGCGCGGTCACGGACTCGCTGTCGAAGAGTGCGGCAACACGGCTCTTGAAATCCAGGTCTTCCGCGGTCCAATCGAAATTCATGGGTTCCAACCTTCACATGAGACGGGAGATGAGAACCTTCTGCACATCCGAGGTTCCGCCGCCGATGGGCGCGAGACGACTATCCCGGAAAATCCGTTCCACATCGTATTCGTGGCAGTAACCGTATCCGCCCATTATGATCATTGCGTCATTCGTGGGGCCGAGCGACCAGTCGCCGACGAAGAGCTTTGCCACCGCTGCCTCCAGGTGATTCAGCGGCCTCCCCTGGTCTTTGCACCAGGCAATGCGGTACACGAGCGACCGGGCAGCTTCGAGGAAGATCTTCAAGTCGGCGAGCTTGTGCCTTACCCCCTGGAAGTAAGCTATCGGGCGGCCGAATTGCTCTCTCTGCTGCGCGTACCGAGTGCACCGCTCGATGAGAAATGCGATAGCACCAATGAACGGCGCGAGCAGAGCGCTCCGATCCCACTCCACCGTCTGCATGGCCATCATGAAGCCGTTGCCTTCAGAACCCACAAGGTTTTCAGCAGGGATAACACAATCCTCGAACACCAGTTCCGACGTGGGCGACGAGTGAACCCCCATCTTGATGAGGTTCCGGCTGACGGTGAAACCAGGAGTACCTTTTTCCACGATAAATGCCGAGATCCCCGCATGGCCCGCGGCCGGATCGGTCTTGGCGTATATCAGGGCCACGTCCGCGATCCCGCCGTTCGTGATGAACATCTTGCTCCCGTTGAGGACCCAGGTATCTCCTTTTCGCTCGGCCCTCGTGCGCAGAGATGCCACGTCGGAACCGGCACCCGGCTCGGTGAGCCCCATACAACCGACCTTCGCTCCGGTCGCCAGGGGTGGGATGTATTTCCGCCGCTGCTCTTCGGTGCCGTGCGCGAAGATCGTGTCCGCGCAAAGGAATGTGTGTGCGCCGTAGCTGAGCGTGAGGCCGCCGTCGACGCCGGATTCACCGAGCGCCTCCGAGGCCAGCACCGTGGTGACCACGTCAGCGCCGCTGCCGCCGTATTCTTCAGGGAAATGCAGGCCGAGAATCCCAAATTCGCCGAGGCGCTTCCAGGATTCCCAGTCAAAGCGGCTTTCGAGATCGTGTTGCTGGGCCCTCGGCGCGATCTCCTTGCGGGCAAACTTGAGCACCTGCTCCCTGAACATGAGCTGTTCATCGGAAAAGGAAAAATCCATGGAAAATTCCCCCGGGCGGATTGCTCTACTTGCCTTCCTGCGAGGCGCGTGCCCCTTTAAGAAATACTTCCAGGAGGGCCGTGGCGATGCGTTGCTTTTCAGATCGGCCTTTGAGCGGGCGTCCTTCGAGGACCATGATGGAGATGAAGCTTTCCAGGGCGCCGAGAAAGATGTACGTCAGGTACCGGGGCTTGATGTCTGAACGGAGTATTTTTTGAGTCTGACCCCACGCGATGATCTTCTCGGTATTGCCCATGAAGACCCGGAACATCTGCACGCGTTCCTGGGTGAGGGCGGCAGAAGAACGAGAGATCTCCGTGATGAAAATATGCACCAGATCCGGTCTCTTCTCGTATTGGTCGAGGAAATAACCCACGATTGCAGCGAGTTGTTCCTCAAGGGACGGAGGCTGGGTCTGGTACTGGTCCATCATGGTGAAGAGGCCGCTCCACCACTCGGTCAGGATGGCATCGAACAGGTCGGCCTTGCTCTTGAAATAATGATAAACGAGGCCATAAGAGATGCCCGCGGCCTGGGCAATGTCCGTGATCCGCGCCTGATGGTATCCTTTCTCGCGGATGACGCGACAGGCCGCGTCGAAGATGGCGGCTTCTTTTTCTTTCTTGGCGTCGTTGTGCGTCTTATGGGGCTGCATACCGGGAAAGTACCAGTCTTAGATTGATATGTCAATCAACTTTTCTCCCCGTACTCCCTCTTCCCCGCGGACCCCGCACTTGACACAGGCGGGTCGGAATTCTAAGCTGCCGCCATGTCGTGGAAATTGGTGAGCCGCTGCCTGCCTCTGTAAGGAGCGATGGACCGGGGCTGACGCGACGATCCCTCAAAGGTGGAACATGGCTTCGGCATTGCCGTCCTATCTCCCAACCAGATTCCAGCGGATACACCTGGAACTGACCAACCGCTGCAATTTCTCGTGCGTGTTCTGCCCTGACGGCAGGATGACCCGGAAACGCGGGAGCATGGACGAGGCGCTGGCAAAGTCCGCGATCGACCAGATCGCTGACCTGGACATCACGGAAAAGATCACCTTTCACGTTATGGGAGAGCCGCTCCTTCACCCTGCGTTCTTCTCGATACTCGACCACGCGGCGTTGCGAAAAGTCCCCGTCGGGCTCACCACCAACGGCGCAATGCTCAGGCCGGAGACGATCCGCAAGCTCGCGGAGCGGGACCTTCATCAGATAGATATTTCTCTCCAGACCCCTGACGAAGAGACCTTTCAGAAGACAAGAGGCGCACGAGTCGATTTCGCCGCGTACCGCAATGGCCTGCTCGATTTGATGGCCGCGTGCGCGAGCCGACCGAATCCCCCGATATTCAAGATTCGTATCATGACCACGCGGTTTGCCGGCAAGATGCGCGAAAAGCTCGGAATCCCGAACTTCATGGGAAGCTCCGCGCTGCTCAGGCAGACGGTGCGGGAATGGACCGACGTGATCTACGAGCGCCTCGGGCTGGAGCCGATCCCGCCGGCCAAACTGGCCAAGCGGATCAACAGAATCTCCATCCACGCGTGGAACGTGATCGAGGTGAGCCCCAAGATCGTCATCGAAACGTACATCCTCACCGACTGGGGGAACGCGTTCACGGACGGAGAGGTCATCGAAGCCCGAAAAGGGTATTGCTTCGGCATGCGGGACCACTTTGCGATTCTGCACTCAGGAGATGTGACGCTCTGCTGCATCGATTACGAGGGTCGCACCGCGGTGGGCAATCTGAAGGAGTCTTCGCTGCTCGAGATCCTGAGCAGCCCGCGAGTCGAGGAAATTGTGCGGGGATTCCACCGCGGTCTCCTCGTCGATCCGTACTGCCGGAGATGCCTCGGGAGCAGTACCAGACTCGGCTCGTGGGTCAAACCCACGATGTCCGTGATCGGCCTGAAGATCCTCAAACCCTTTTTCTACCGCAAGTACCGGCTGTTCGATGATGAATCGGCTGGCAGGTAAGTTCTCAGAAGAGTGGAGCGCCGAGACAAATGAGAAAAGAACTCTTCGATGAATTGGTGGAAAGCGTAAAGGAAGGGATGGCGATTCTTCGTGGGGCAATAGAGCCTTCTTCGGCTGTAGCGGTTGAAAAGAAGGAAGGACCGGAGGTGAAGTCTATCGGGAAGACCATTCGCCAGACGCCCTCCTAATGATGCACACCTCCCTTAGTACTGCGTTTCATCAATACGGTCTCGGATTCCTGCTTCTCCTGTGTGAGTAGGAGCCGCCTTTACTTGTAGCGACCGGCCTCCGTGCCGGTCGTTCAGAATGGCCCGGCAGGGACGCCGGGCTCGACGAAGAGGGGGATGGCGTGAAGTACCGAGTGGCACCGTATTTACGAAAAGAAGTACTTAGGGCCGTTTCCAAGAAGACCGATCCATCCAGACAAGGATTGTGGCGAACACGAGCATCCATAGCCCCATTACCGAGAACGCGAGCAGCGCCCTGAACCTGCCCTGTACACCAAGACTGTCGGCCAATAAGTATCCGAGGATGACGGTGATCGGAACGCCCATTCCGCCTACAACCGCAAGTGCGACCTTTGGCGGAGACCAGTCCCTTTCTTTCGTTTGTCGGGTCCCTTCAGCCTGTTCGCCGTGCGAGACGTCGGTTATCATCCGATGCAGCATCCAATAATAACCGACTACAAGACAGATCGGAGATACCGGACTCTCAAGCAACTGATTCCCTGGTTTCCTGAGCTTGTCTGCCATCGCGGACAGAAATGACGCAGGTCCCAATGAAGCCGAAGGAATGGATTCGAGACAGGCAAATGCCAGTAACACTGCCGACAACATCACCACAAAGCTTACCGCGACGGGCCAACCCAGGCAGATCATTCTTCCGATGAAATCGGTATTGTCCCCGTTTCTGTTGACCCTGTAGCAAATTATGGTTCCGATGATCGCGATGGTCAGGTATACAGCCGCGTAAATTAGGGACTCAAGTCCTAAACTGCCTCCTGAACAGAACAATAGGAGAGCCCCTATGCTCAATGCGACTAGGGTGGCCAGCAAGTACTTGAGCCGTTCCCGTTCGTCGACCCGGCCCGCTCGCAAGTCTTCCGCCAGTTTCGACGTATTCCACCAGTACATCTGCTCCCTCCTCGGCAAACGGTATTACACCATGCGAGCCACCCTCTGGAGTCTCACTCCTGCCTCGGTCGGTTGCATTTCTTAGTGCCGCGGCCGGTCACGTTTTCGCAATCCCTGGATCGCGTCCCAGACACTGCCTCCTTTAACCAAAAGGAGTGCAGCGGCGTCAATCTGACCTTTGGCGACAGCAAGCGTCATTGCAGTCAGGCCATCGGGAGTCCTTGCGTTGACATCGGCCCCTTCCTCGAGAAGCAGCCTCACAACGTCAGAGTGACCGAACATGGAAGCGGTCATCAATGCGGTCAAACCACGCGCATCTCGTGCTTCGAGATCGACGTCTTTACTCAGGAGCAGTTTCGCCATATTGACGTATCCTCTGGACGAAGCGGCTATCAAGGCCGTGTCGCCACTGCTATTCGCTATATTGACATCAGCTCCATTGTCCAGAAGCAGCCTTACCACCCCGGAGTGTCCAGACAGGGAAGCCCGCATGAGTGCCGTCATGCCGCTCATGTCACGTGTATCGAGGTCGGCTCCTTTATTCAAAACCAATTTGACGATTTCCAGATATCCACTATCGGAAGCACAGATCAATGGAGTTCGTCCGTCGCTTCCTTGCACTTGGACATCGGCACCTCTTTCCACCAGGAGATCCACAAGGCCTAGGTGGTGATCATTACATGCCCTCATCAGTGCTGTCCAGCCGTCGTGCGACTTCGCATCTATCTGAGCCCCTTTATCGATCAAGAGCTTGACGACATCGAGCTGACGATGACAACAAGCCTGCATCAATGGAGTCCAGCCGCGGGTATCTGCTGCGTTGAGATCAGCTCCTTTGTCTAGCAGAAGCCTGACTACATCTGCATTGATCTCGGCTGAAGCCCATGTCAACGCGGTCATGCCGTTGTAGTCCTTGGTATCGACTTCCGCTCCATTTTCCAGGAGCTGCCTGACGATTTCGAGATCTCTGCTGTAAGAAGCGCAGATCAATGCCGTCCCGCCGTCGCGTCCTTGCATACGGACATGGGCACCCTTTTGAAGTAGAAGTTTCACGGCATCAAGGTGCCCATAACGACTTGCCCACATCAAAGCCGTCCAGCCCCTGGCATCCTTTGTATTGACATCTGCTCCCTTGTCCAGGGACTCTCGAACCTGATGCAGGTCGCCACGTCCTGCACCCAGTATCAATTCCATGTCGTGGCCAGCATAGGCGGTCGAACACCAGACCGCACGTGCAATCAGCACCCCTGCGCCTATCCACCCGATCCAGTGCCGATGCATCTTGAGCCTCCTGCCCCGCATTGTGGTTGGTTAGATTATTCCTCGGATACTCCGGACGCTTAGAGTTCGCAGTCCTGAACCTTATGGCTACGCTTCCTCTCCGGCATGGTCAAGCAATTTGATCCTGGCTGCCAAGTTTGACATTGGACCTTTGCCTCAGCCAGTGAGATACGCCGTTGGTCTTTTCTTGTGCGGTGAGTATTCTTAGGACAGATTCAGCAAGCGCAGGTGAGTTCTGATGAAAGTCGTCTACTACGACCACCACGGCCCCAAGAATCAGCCGGGTTTTCGGGGCGGAGGCTCTGCCTGGTGGGTCGGCTCCGACCCGGATAGGCCTTGGGACGAGCATTTTGCAGAGTTCGACATCTCGGAGCAGCTCTATTGGGCGATATTTCATCTGGGCATTGTTGATGATTTCTATGAGCTGCCCCATGACGGCCTGTTGGGAGCATATGAAGAGGGCATTCTGCTGGCATCGGCCCTCGCGGATGCTTCCGCACTTCTCCGTGAAAGGGCAGGTGGACTTACGGAATCGACCTATGAATGGAGCTGTGGGACACAGGTCCGCCCGGACCAGATAGAGTTCAAGATACGCGTGGATGCAGGGACGCTCAGGCAAGAACTACTGGGGCTTGCCGACTTCTTCAGTTCAGCCGCTTCGCACGGCTATGGCGTGCAACTCTGGCTTTGAGCGACAAGACCGCGTCAATACCTACCCAACGTCGTAGCGAGCATCCAAACCCTGTTCATACATGGATCGGCCACACGAGGGTCCACGAGACGTCTTATGACGTGCTGAAGTATAGAAGTAGATGAAAGTCCCCAAACCGTCAGTTTCTGATGCACGGTTCCCATGGCGTTTATTCCAGGTCCTGTGTTAGAATTGAAAATGGCTCTCGTTCAGGGCCGGTTCGACCTCACTCTATCGGTCATACCAGTGGGTCGCCGGCCAAGGGGTGTGCATGTGTGGGATTAACGGTGGATGGATCGCTGCAGGAGTCAATGCGGAGCTCGCGAGGCAATCTCTCGACACCATGCAGCATCGCGGCCCGGACGATTCAGGATTGCTCATTGATGGCGAGGTATTCCTCGGCAATCGTCGCCTTTCGATTATAGATCTGGAAGGCGGACACCAGCCGATCTTCAATGAAGATCAATCGATAGCCGTGGTGCTCAACGGCGAGATCTACAATTACCGCGAACTCATCCCGGACCTCGTTTCCAAAGGCCATGTCTTCCGGACCAAATCGGATACCGAAGTGCTCGTTCACCTGTACGAAGAGCACGGTCCTGCCATGTGCGAGTTTCTGCGGGGCATGTTCGCCTTCGCCATCTGGGATGCCCGGCAAAGGGTAATTTTCATCGCTCGCGACCGATTCGGGAAAAAACCCCTGTATTACAGCCGTTTCACCGGTGGGCTTCTCTTTGCGTCGGAATTGAAGGCGCTGCGGGTGCTGGCCCGCGGGGTGAGCGAGACCTGGTCCATCGACGATCGGGCCATATACGACTATTTGTCTCTGGGGTTCATACCGCAGCCCACAACCGTGTACGAGCAGGCCCAGGCCCTTCCGCCCGCGTCCTGGATGCTCTTTGACGGAGACTCTCTGCGTATCGGCCAGTACTGGGCGCTGAAATTCCTCCCCAAGCAAGATCTTTCGTACCAGGAGGCTCAGCGGCGCCTACGCGACCTGGTGGCCGAGTCGGTCAGGCTGCGCTTGCGGAGCGATACACCGCTCGGCGTTTTCCTGTCCAGCGGCCTGGACAGCTCGGTCGTGGCGTACGAGGCCTCCCGTGTGATCGGCGAGTCACTGCAGACCTTTACCGTGAGCGTACCCGATCGCGCGTACGACGAGTCTGAAGTCGCCGCGCGCACAGCGAGATTCTTCGGGGTGAGGCACACAGTCTTGCCTCTGGAGATCAGCCCGCTGACAGAGCTGCAGAAACTGGTGGCCCTGTACGATCAGCCCTACGCGGATGAGAGCGCGATTCCGAGCATGGCCATTGCTCGCCTGGCACGGGAGCACGTGAAAGTGATCCTCGTGGGCGACGGCGGAGACGAACTCTTCGCCGGGTACCGACGCTACGTCGCGGTGAAGTATGGTGCAGCCCTCACGAGACCCCCGTGGAACGCTGTGGCGAAGGTCGCTCGGGTGCTGGAACACTTCGCAGCGCTACAGGGACGCCGTACGGCCCTCGGGTTCGGATTGAGGTTTCTGCGCGGGCTGCCGCTCCGGCCGGGCGAACGCTATCTGGCTTGGACAACGGACATGCTGTCCCCGTCTGCAAAAGAACGGGTCTGGCTGCGCAACACCGTCCGCCCCACGGAAAACGGAATCGAGTCGTTATTCGGTGACCGCGGTCTTTCGGCCCTGGACAGGCAGATCCATGCCGACATCCGGCTCATCCTGCTGAGCGCGTTGCTGGTGAAGATGGACCTGGCAACGATGGGCGCCTCGGTGGAGGGCCGGTCGCCGCTGCTGGACCACCACCTCGCGGAATTCGCCGCCACGCTTCCCGACTCGTTCAAGATCGGTCGAGGCAGGACCAAGCGCGTGCTGCGGGACGCGTACACGGGTTGCCTCCCGGGGGAAGTCATCGCAGGCCGAAAGCTCGGATTTGAAGTTCCCCTCGAATCGTGGCTGACCCATGAACTTCGGCCCGTGCTCATGGACACACTCGCTGTGCCTTCCGCAAAAGTGCGCACGTATGTCCGCGGCTCGTTTGTGGAAGATCTTCTGGCGCGCAAGGGTCCGGAGAACTGCAACTGGGCTGCGTCTGTGTATGCGCTGCTCATGCTGGAACTCTGGCTGCGCGACTTCGCATAGGCAGACCTCACCTCATGCCAACTCACATTCCATAGAGTAATTGGGGGGAAGCCTTATTCTAAAGAAGTTCTTCCCGGATTTCTTCTTTGAAAGCGAATCGGTATCAGCCGCTTGCGAGGATAACTCCACCCCGCGGCCGGAAAACTCCCCCTTACTCCTGCCGCCCTCTGCACCGGGCATGGCCGTCGAGAATGAACGTTGCCGGGGAGGCATGGCTCATGATAGGTTGTGAGCACCATTCGCCGGTTCAGGAAGGAAACAACGCGTGGAAAACGACGAAGAAGTCCGGATGTCCTTTGTCGATCATCTGGAAGAACTCCGATCCCGCCTCGTAAAGGGTGTTATAGCCATATCCATCGTGTTCGGCGTCTGCCTCTGGTACGGCGAACAGCTCTTTCACTGGGTAGCCAATCCCATAACCCAGAAGCTCCCCGAGGGGCACACCCTCGTCTATATCGATCCAACCGCTCCCTTTTTCATGTATCTGAAGGTGGCCTTCTTTGCGAGCATCTTTGTCTCGATGCCGTACATTATCTACCAGATCTGGCTGTTCGTGAAACCAGGGCTGTACGAACGAGAGCGCTCGCTGGCCATCCCGTTCGTCGTTTTGGCCACAGGCCTATTCTACACAGGGGCTTTATTCGCCTACTTCCTGGTGCTCCCCGCGGCGTTCGCGTTCTTTCTGAGCTGGACAACCACAGAACTGAAGCCGATGATCGACATCAGGGCGTATGTCTCACTCCTGATTAAGCTCTTACTTGCCTTTTCCGCGATATTCGAGACGCCCATGATCGTGGTCTTTCTCGGTTTGCTGGGGGTCTTCAACAGCGGTCAGCTCAAGCGCGGGCGACGGTATTTCGTTGTCCTGGCCTTCATTATCGGCGCTATCCTAACGCCGACCCCCGATCCGTTGAATCAAACGCTCATGGCCGGGCCGATGATCCTCCTGTATGAGGTGGGCATCCAGATTCTCGTGCGCCTGGAGAAGAGACGACAACGGGAGGATGAAGCGCGCGCCCGGGAGGAGACGGAAGAAGAGACGGCCGATCGGGAGCGCAGGAAGCAGCAAGGTGTGCAGGAGTCCACCGACCCTGACGACGTAATCGACGGGTACCCGGTCGAAGAACCCGCGTACGCGGCATTCGCCGACCCGCCGGCCGTGACCGGGCCCTCCACCGAGGCCGAAGAAGAGCGGGAGAAGAAGGAAGAGACGGAACGCCCAGAGGAGACGAAGACAGGACCCGCGTCGAGGCCGACCCTTCGAAAGAAGGGGACGCCGTGGCGGAGCCTGAAGAAGCGACGCCCCTGGAACGCGGGGAAGGGATCAAAGGCACGGTTCGCCAGAAAGAGAGGCAAGTGAGAGGAAGCCTTGGTAGGGTGCGGTTCGCAGGCCGTCGCCGTGCTCACCGGCACCCTACGCATGCAGCCTAGCTTGCTTGCGAGTAGAGAGGCTTCCTTGAGGTCCCGGCTCTTGGCTGTTCAGTGGGGCCGGCATCTTGCCGGTCAGTCTTCAGAGGAGGTTCTTGCCATTGCCAGTATTCCGGTAGCCAGATTCAGGTCGGTTGTGCGGGCATCACCGGGAGTTGTGCGTTTGCCGATGGCAGAATCCCTGACACTCACAATTCCAGACACCAGTTATTTTGGCCTCAGATCAACCTGGTGATGCTGGTACGCTGCCTGTTTAGTCGGCTCGACTCCTTCTCTGACATAGAGCGTGAGTCTCTCGAAAGTGGCATCGCGGCGAAAGTGCTTGGTTTCCGTATGCTCCTCGGCACGTAACTCAAAGTCGAGTTGATATATCCCCGTGGCGGCAGGGAGAAATTCGAGCAGAATGACTTCTCCTTCTCGCGCGCTCTTGTAACTCTCCCCCTTGAACGGCATCGACCATCCCGAATTCCTCGAACCGGCAAAACTGAGAAAGTTGCAGAACGATCGCTGCTCCTCGAACACGCTCTTACCACGACGGTTCGACAGGCGAATCGTATACGGATGGAACTCGCTGAAATTCGGATACTTCCCGAGGAGACGGTCCGAATACCATTCCGATTCGTTCATGGAAAAATCGGCACCGATCCGGCACCACTGTCCGACCGTCGAAATATCGAACGAACTACTGACCTTGATCGTGCCGCGTTCCGGCCGGAGCTCGAACCGCGCTACTTCCGTGCCGGAGGACAGCATCCGAGCCTGTCTGCGACGCGCGTAGAAGAAGAGCCCCGCAAGGCCGAACAACACGGCAAAGAGAAAGAGGGCAGCCGATGTCTGCGAATCCATGACCTTCATCCCCGTAAGACGTTGTTCGTAGTCGCGTGAACGCAATTCCCGGTCAGTTCTTGCCTGGAACTACCTGATACACCGCGGCGGCACCCCGGATCATCACCGGTTTCAGAAAATCGGGAATGTCCCGACCGGCCAACAGTCCCTCCGGACGCTGCCCCAGTGACGCCCTGCCGACGATCAGGAACGCGGCGTTCTCCTCTCTCGCCTTTTTCCGGAGCTGCTCATAGTACTCATCTCTTGAATGCGGTTGGGTCAGAAAACCGTCGTCATTGAGATGAACGTACCGATATCCCACATACCGTTGCATGAACGGAAACGATCCCAAAACCACTGTGTTGTTCCCGGCCGTCCGCTCGATCCATTTCGCGGCCGTCAGCTCGTCCACCGGGTGGCTGAGAGCAGCCTCGGACCATGCCGGTAGGAGTCCGTAGCCTAACAACGCGACGAACAGGGCGACTGCAGGTACGTACGCGGGCATTCTGAGATTGCGGATGGCTACCACATCGGGCAGGGCCTTCTCCATAATGAAGGAGAAGACCATCAACAGACAGATCGGCAAGATCGGCAGCACGAGCCTCGGAAAAGGCTCGATGGTGACGCAGATCATCAATCCGTAGGTTGCCAGGTAGACTAGAATGAGCAGGTTCTTCCGGTCGATCTGTACCACCATGAGATATATCGCAGCCAAGAGAGCGGCCATGAAGATCGCGGCTGTGAGAAATTCTCTGTTCCCAGCCACATACGCCACCATGCCGTCAACGATCCACGTCCGGGCCGTGCTCGCGGTGGATGAGAGCACCGCGCCGGGTGAATGCAGCACCACAGCGGCAATCCCGCCGGGCGGAGCAGCCTCTTTTGTTATCTCCAGGTCGATGCGGAAAACCTTTCGCACCAGGTTCTTCGAGTTCTCGTTGTAGAAGGGGCTCCCAAACACATGCGTGTTCAAGGCAAAGTGAGGCGTGAGCAACACAAGCACGATGGCGGCAAGCAGGAAGCCTCGTCTGAGGCGATCCTTGAAAGACGGTAACGGGCAACAGGCCAGTGCAATGAAGATGCTCGGGATGAGCGCCACCGCCGCGTAACGGGTGAAATAGGCGAGTGCGAAACAGATCCCGAGCGCGACGAGATCGCCCAACCGTTCGTCAGAGCCCACCTTGAGCGAAAAGTACATCGTGGCCAATGCCAATGCAGCGAACATCATGTCCGTCGTGGTGAGCATTCCGGAGAGAACGAAGGTGGAGTTGGCAGCGAGCGCCAGGAGCGCAGCAAGGGCAATCTTCCGGCTGAAGAATCGCATCCCGAGCAGGTAGGTCAGAACCAGGACAGCACCGGTAGCGAGCGAGGAAATCGTTCTCGCCGCGGTGAAGGTGTCCCCCACCACTGCGGCCAAGGCGGCAGTCACGATCGGGTACAGGAGCGGATGGTATGGATCGCGCGGGATCGTTCCTTCCCGGAGTTTGTCTGCCTTTTCGACGTACCGGTCGTACTCCGAGGAGTAACACATTTCGATGTAGTGGAATTCAGCGCCGAACCAGAGGAATAGACCGAGGTACCCGAGGATCAGCACGTACACGGCCTTGTCAGTCACAGCCGCAGCAGTTGTCTCTTCGGTACGCAAATGAGCTGTAGGACTTCCTCTCATCGTTGGCGACAGCTACCGATTCGTGGCGATCCTGTCGTATACGGGCCGCAATGGCCTTCGAAGCTGTGTTCAGGGAATCACGGGAGCCCGTGAAAGTCAAGGCGCAGAAATTCGGCGGGGAAGGTCAGCGCAGGTCCACCAGAGGCGCTTTGCTAGGGGCAGCCAGCCGAATTAAGAAAACCTTCCGCTTGAATGTGAATCCGGTGCGCGTCAGGGTGAATCGGCGACCGTGTCGCACAGGGCTTGAAGCCCAGGGGAGGGCCTGTCGGGATCATTTTCGGTATCGGCCCTCTATCGAGACCGAACTGGTTGGCGAATCCGTCGTAGAGGTACCGGAGAAGACCGAAGGCATGGGAATGAGCGGGGCAGGTCATGGTCAGGATGATGGCGACGACGAGAAGTTTGATTTTCATATAACACTTCCTATAATATTATCCAGTAATTGGATATACTATATGAAGCAAAGTGTCAAGAAAAATCTCCAGGGGATCGACCTGCTCACCATCCGCGAAAGACAGGGTCATCGAGGTTATCCGGCGTAATCGGCCTCCTGCGGGCCTCGATCTCCTTGATCACTTCGACTACCGCATCATTGAGCGGGGTCGGGACCCCGTACTGGGCCGCGCGCGAACAAACGTACCCGTTGAGGTAGTCGATTTCCGTGAGGCGGCCCCGCTCCAGCGATTGAAGACTGGATGACCTGATGCGGCGGTACTTGAGACCGATCATGCGGACCACGAGGTGACGTTTCAAATTCGAGAAGAGGCTTTCTCCGTCGAGGAATCGATAGAAATCGAGCTTTCCGCCCGCGGCCGGTTCGACCTTGATGCCGGAAGCCGCGGCCACGGCCATGGCCTCACGCATCAGGCCGACGAAGATGCGCCTTACCTTGGCGATGGCCAGCAGCTTGCCCAGCTCCAGGCCTGCTATGACACCGAGAGAATTGATGCACGAGTTGATGATGAGCTTGGAATAGAGTTCACCCATGATGTTCCCGGAGATCCGGGTCGGCTGGGCTGCATCGAGAAGCTCCTTCAGGAACGGCAGCCTGTCGTCCGTCCGCCCGTCGATATTACCGACGACGAATTCACCGGGAGACGTGACTTCCAGTTCCGCAGGGCCGTGCATGGTGGCACCCCACCCGACCACGCATCCCACGACGCGGTCTCTCCCGACGATTTCAGCAATGGCATCTTCACAGATACCGTTCTGGAGCGATACGACGACCGAGTCATCCCGAAGGACCGGGAGGAGCTTGCGAGCAGCGTCCGTGCAATCGTTCGCTTTTGTAGCCAACAGCACCACGTCCGCGGCCCGCGACAGGTCGGAAATCTCCTTCACGGCTCTCACGCGAGCGAATTTCTCCCCCTTGACGCCGAACACGTGCAGGCCCCTGGTCGCCGCGAGATCCACGGTTTCCCGGTGCTTGCATACGAGTTCCGGATCCCACCCCGCGTCCGCCAGGAAAGCCGCGGTAGAGCCGCCGATTGCGCCGGCCCCCACAATGACGATACTCCGTTTTTCCCGTTGCATGGCATCCCTCCGGCTCGCGATTCCCGTATATCACATGCGAGTCTTCCGGAAGTCAAGGCGGGCCTTCAGCGAACGGTGTTCCCCGGGAACCGCCAACAAAAAAGCTCGGCCGAGAGACCAATGACGGACCTCTCGACCGAGCCATTTGTACGTATGAGCCTTTTAACGTCGTGCTCAGGACCGCGTACTACAGCCGTCGCTGCAATGCGCAACTCTCGGAATCATGTATCTCTTCACGAGTGGCTCCTTTCCCTCCGCCGAGGAGAACAGTTTCCTAAAAGGTAGTCATGAAGTACCTCTGTTGTCAAGACCGAACGCTGCTTTTGAACTGATTAGCGCTTGGCAAATGCCTCGGGGTACGTATATGGTGAGGGGGGTGTGCGGCGAAATGTCGCAAGGGGCTTTGTCGGCTCGCGCGGGGTGCAGGAGCAACATGGACGGCAAGCGGTTCCATTACGGTTGGGTGGTGATTTTCACAGGGCTGCTGGTAACAATTGGCGCCCACGGTTTCGGCCGGATGTCTTACACGCTGATCCTCCCTCCCATGAAAGAAGGGCTCAGCTTCACGTATGCTCAGCAGGGGTTGCTGGGGACCGGGAATTTCATCGGGTACTTGCTCATGGCGTTCATCGGGGGATTCCTTGCCGCGCGATTCGGGGCCCGGCTGGTAATAGCCTTTTCTCTGCTGCTCATGGGGGTGACGCTGATCCTGACCGGCATCTCGGATACGTTCGGGTTTGCTTTTGCCATGCGGCTGCTCACAGGCCTGGGCAACGGAGGCGCATACGTTCCTGCCATGGCCCTCGGTTCCGCGTGGTTTGCCATGGAGCGGCGAGGGTTTGCCACAGGGATCGTCTCAGCGGGCATAGGCGGCGGGACCATGATAGCGGGGCTGGTCGTCCCGATCATCCTGCAGGCGTACGGTTCTGAAGGGTGGCGCTTCGCGTGGTACTATCTCGGTGGAGGCGTCCTGGTGATTTCAGGCGTGGCCGGACTCTTGCTTCGAGGGCGACCCGAAGATCTGGGACTCAATCAAGTGGGAGTCAAGGAGGTCGCCCAAGGCTCCGCGGCTCCGAAGCCGGCCGCGGGTGCCCTGGACTGGGGACTGATCTACAAGATGCCTGCAGTGTGGTACCTCGGAGTCGTTTATTTCCTCTACGGTTTCTCGTACGTTATCTACGCCACCTTCTTTGCCGCGTACCTCGTGCAAGAGATGAAGATTCTTCCAGCCGAGGCCGGCCGCCTGTGGGCCCTGGTCGGTGGTCTGAGCATCTTCTGCGGGATTATCTGGGGTGGGTTGTCCGACAAGCTCGGTCGGGCCAAAGGCGCGGCGCTCGCCTATCTGGTGCTTGGCTCGTCGTATGCACTCTTCGCCCTCTTGCCGTTTTCGGTAGGATTCTACCTGTCTTCAGTGGTGTTTGGACTCACCGCCTGGAGCATCCCCACGATCATGGCCGCGACTGCGGGAGACTACGTGGGGCCGAGGTTGGCGCCCGCGGGTTTGGGGTTTGTGACACTCTTTTTCGGCATCGGCCAGGCTTTCGGGCCATACCTGGGAGGGTACCTGGCAGACGTAACCGGGTCGTTCAAGGGGCCCTTTCTCCTCGCGTGCGGGATTTCGCTGCTGGGGATGGTGCTGTCGCTCGGCCTGAAACCGATCCGGAACGAACACGGGTGATAGCTGCGCGCTGAAACCGTGAGTGCGAGCAAGGCCCGCCAGGATTGGGGGGAGGACCGGTAAGATGCCGGCCCCACGGGGTGGAGCGGGAGGCTCGAGCCGACGCCTTGCACGATGGCCGGTCATTCGACGAACCGCAATGGTTATGCCGAGCGGTTGCAAGCGGAGCTGCGGCACAAGTATCATGAGGAGTTAACCATACCAGCAGAAGGAAATCGGTCATGGATGCCTTGGAAGCGATTCTCACGAGACGAAGTATTCGAAGGTACACGGAGGAACCCGTTTCCGACGAAGCGCTGGAAACGCTCCTCGAAGCGGCTATGGCCGCTCCTACCGCGGCAAATCAACCATGGCACTTCGTGGTGATCCGGGACCGCAGCTCCATGGAAGCCATCACCGGCTTCCATCCCCACGCGGAGATGCTCAAGCAGGCGCGGGTTGCCATTGCAATCTGCGGAGACCCTAGCCTGGGTCACCTGACGGGTCGATGGCCCCTCGATTGTTCAGCGGCCACGGAGAATATCCTCATTGCGGCCAATGCACTCGGGTTCGGCGCATGCTGGGTGGGAATCTATCCTGTAGAAGAGCGCATCGAGGGCCTGCGCAAACTCCTGGCCATTCCCGAGCACGTGATTCCGCTTTCGATGGTTGCCCTCGGGCATCCGGCGGAACAGAAGGCCCCGCCCAATCGATTCAAACGCGACCGCATACACCGGGAACGCTGGTGAGCGCGAGAGACAGGAAGTGATCTTCCTCGCAGCCCAAGAAGTAATTTGGGGGGAACTTCTCCGCACAAAGAAGTTCCCCCCAAATTACTTCTTGGACAGCAAATCGGTATCAGGTGCCGAACGAAGTCAATTTGATGAGCTTGCGGAGTTCTTCCCGTGCGGTGTCGGATAGTGCGAGGATCTTGAATCCCGCGAGCACGACCTGTTCAGGCCCTTCTCGCCGACTCCACCGGCACTCGGCTTCCACGTCGAAAGGAGCCACGACGCCGAAGGCATCGCCGAGGATCACCAGCGTCTTGATCTGCTCGGTCTCCACCTCGAGCCCTTCCACCCCCACCCCTTTTTCGGAAAGGTCTCGCAGCCTGCCCTGGATTTGGGGGTTCTCGGACAGATAGACGGGTATCTCGAAATCGAGAGAATAGCGCTGCAATTCGCGGACGAAGTGAGAGACCGCGGTTTCATACTGGATCCCAACTTCTCCGAAAAGGGTGTCGCGGTCAATGGCCTTGAGGTCGAGGAGCTTCTTGAACAGGACCTGCAATGCGTGCCGGGAGATCCGGTATTTCTCCATCAGCTCGATATCACTCATGCTCGCCGAGATGTCCTTGACGATCTCCCGAATCCGGATACGCTGCCTCGGCGGTCGGAACCCGTCCCGAGCCGACGGAGTGTGCAATAGACCCAGGTCATCCAACTCGCGGCGAAGATTCTCAAGCCCCTGGGGAGTGAGTCGATACTTCTCCATGAGCTCTCGATCGCTCATGCCGGATCGGATGTCCGTAATGGCTTCTTTCGCCTTTATCTCTCGCTCGGTCATGGGTGACTCCGAAGAAACTGGTGATCGATCACCTGACATCCCTCGAGGCCGCGGTGGGTGCAATCCGCTGGGACCCCCCACGGCGGCCGGAGATCGTCTGGACGGGAGACGCAAACCTATTTTGCCACAGAACACAGCTCGGGGTAAAGACGGATGATGCACTGCTTCACTGACCGTGAATCCGGCCGAGATCCTTCTCTCGGCTCAACCGCTGACGAACTCATTGACTCTGTGAGAGAATAGAATATATTATAATAGTTTCTTACGTTCTTGGCGGAGATGGTCGAATGAAGTTCTGGCGGCTACCCCTGGATTCCGAAGTCCATTCTATACCTGTGGGACGAGTGCAGATAATAGAGAACCGCTGCAAAGGGTGCGGGTTTTGCATCGAATTCTGTCCGAATGCCTGTTTGAAAGAGAGCAAACGCTTCAACGCAAAGGGGTATCATCCACCCGAACTCATCTTCCAGGCTGAAGACTGCGTCAATTGCGGACTCTGCAGTCTGATTTGTCCTGAATTTGCCATCTTCACCGAACTTCAGGAAGCGAAAAAAATCACCGAGGACGACATACGCAAGGTGACCACCCGGTATTCGCGAAAGGACAAGCGATTCGCGAAACGGTGAACCGGGTCAATCTGCGGCAGCGTCGAAGGCTTGGTTATCGGGACGTCGCCGTGTTTTGGCGCGACGCACCCATGACCGGATCTGCGACGAAGGATCGGTAGGTCCTCGACCATCCCGTACATCGCTATTGTTAGGGCATTGCATGGCTGACAAACAGGTCTTGACCGGAGAGCATTTCGTTCATGGCGACGCGGCCTGCGCCGAAGGCGGAATAGCCGTTGGTTGCCGTTTCTTCGCAGGCTACCCGATCACCCCCGCGACCGAGGTCGCGGAACGAATGGCGCGGCGGCTTCCGCAGGTGGGAGGGGTCTACATCCAGATGGAGGACGAGATCGCGTCGATGGCTGCCATTCTCGGGGCTTCGTGGGGCGGCCTGAAGTCCATGACCTCGACCTCGGGGCCCGGTTTTTCCCTCATGATGGAGAATATCGGCCTCGGGATGATGACCGAAACCCCATGCGTGGTCGTGAACGTCCAGCGGGCCGGTCCTTCCACGGGGTTACCGACGCTGGTCGGACAGGCGGACGTGATGCAGGCGCGCTGGGGGTCCCACGGAGATTACGGGTGCATAGCACTGGCCCCGTCGTCGCCGCAGGAATGCTTTGACCTGACGGTGCACGCGTTCAACCTTGCGGAGATCTACCGGCAACCGGTTTTCGTTATGTCGGACGAGGTCGTCGGGCACACGACCGAAAAAGTGGTGATTCCTCCTCGGGAAAAACTCGAAGTCGTGGAAAGAATTAGGCCACACCAGGCGCAGTCGGAGTATCTCCCCTTCGATTCGAAGGGCCCGATGCCCGCGCCTATGGCCACCGCGGGTGACGGGTACCACGTCCACGTGACCGGCCTGACTCACGACGAACGCGGCTACCCGGTGATTACCGACGTGGTCCAGGAACGCAACGTCCGGCACCTTGTCGACAAGATCCGAAGGAACGCCCGCCAAATCATTCGCGTGGAAGGGGTGCATCTGGATGACGCGGAGGTTGTGGTCGTGGCATATGGTTGCACGGCCAGGGTGGCCAGACAGGCTGTTGAAGACATGCGAACGCGGGGTCATCGCGCTGGACTGTTGCGCCTGATAACCTTGTGGCCGTTCCCGTCGCACCTGATACGGGAGTTGGCCCCGCGGGTGAAAGCGTTCATCGTCCCGGAAATCAACTACGGACAGATGGTGTACGAAGTGGAGCGCACCGCCCAAGGGAAAGCGGAGGTTGTGCTGATGGGGCTGATGGGAGGCGCCATCCATACCCCGCGGGAGATCGAAGACGCGATCGGCGATTACCTCTGATACGCATTCGCATGTAAAGCAGCATATTTGGGGGAAACTTCTTTGTGCAAAGAAGTTTCCCCCCAGATTTACTCTTTTGCATGCGAAGCGGTACCAAGCGTGGCGCGGCCACCGTTTTTCGGAGAACTCATGAAAAGACGTCTGAGAGAATTGCAGCCGTTCGACAAGGAAGCGGAAGAGAGAGCCATCGAACTGGGTCATGGTCTGCACCCCGACGACAAGTACCTGAAGCCCGGCCGAATTCCCCATATCTGGTGCCCCGGTTGCGGTCTTGGAGTGGTGCTCACCTGCTTCATCGGGGCCCTGAGGCAAAAGCAGTTCGGCGTAGATGAATGCGCGGTAGTGTCCGGAATCGGATGTACAGGGCGTGTGGCAGGGTACCTGGACATGGACACGTACCACACCACCCACGGAAGGGCCATTCCGTTCGCTACCGGTCTGGCGCTGGCCAAACCGGACACGCATGTTGCGGTCTTTTCCGGAGACGGGGACCTGTTCGCGATCGGCGGTAATCACCTGATCCACGCGGCAAGGCGGAACGTTAATCTCAAGGTCATCTGTGTGAACAACTTCAATTTCGGCATGACCGGCGGGCAAGCAGGTCCGACCACTCCTCTGGACGCCAAGACCTCCACGACCCCTCTGGGAAACGCCGAGCCCGGGTTCAACCTGCCGTACCTTGCTCACGCTTCCGGCGCCATATACGTTGCCCGCTGGACCACGTTCCATCCGCGGCAGCTCGTGCATTCCATCGGTGAGTCCTTCGACCGGACCGGATTCACGTTCATCGAAGTGATCGCGCCCTGTCCCACCGGGTACGGGAGGCCGAACAAGCTCGGAAGCGGCCTCGAAGAGATGCGGTACTACCGGGACATGTCCGAGATCCGCTACGGCGCCGACCCCGCGGACGCGGAGATCAAACTCCGGGGCAAAATCCTCGTGGGAACCTTTGAGGCAGCCGACCGCCCCGATTTCATGGAAACGTACCGAACGCAGGTCATAGCCAGAGCGCAGGCCGGCGGAAAAGGGAAAGGCAGGGCGGCATGAACCAAAAACAGGAGGTCCGACTGGCCGGTTTCGGCGGACAAGGGATAGTGCTCGCCGGTCATATCCTGGGGAAAGCCGCTGCCCTTTTCGAGAAGAAGAACGCGGTCTTCACCCAGAGCTACGGTCCCGAAGCCCGCGGAGGATCGTGCAGCGCGGACGTTGTGATATCCGAGCAAGCAATCCATTACCCGAAAGTGGAACAGCCCGGCGTGCTGGTTCTCATGAGTCAAGGCGCACTCGCCACGTACGGCGGATCGATTCGGCCCGGCAGCATCCTGATCCTGGATGGAGATCTGGTCACGATGGAAAGCGATCCGGAAGGGGTCACGGTATATCGGGTCCCTGCAACGCGTCTGGCGGAACAGCTGGGCAAGAAGATCGTCGCCAACATTGTGATGCTCGGCGCTGTGGCAGCGCTGGGCGGGGTCATTGCCTACGATTCCATGAAGCAGTCCGTTCTCTCTTCCATTCCGTCGGGAACGGAAGAACTGAACGTCTCCGCGTTCGACAAGGGCTACAGTTACGGCCAGGAACTGCTGAGCCGCATCCACGGAGCAAAATGAGACGCCGGCCACGGAGGAAACAGCCCAATTGAAAGAGAAAGCTGAAATCAGAGAACAATTGCAGGCCCCTGATAGCCGTGATCTCCGGATCGGCGTGTATGTGTGCCATTGCGGGAAGAACATCGGAGGAACGGTAGACTGCGTGAAGGTCGCCGAGCATGCCCGAGACCTGCCTGGGGTGGTCCTCGCGAAGGATTCGCTCTACACGTGCTCTGAACCGGGCCAGGAGCAGATCAAGGCGGACATCAAAGAGCAGAAGCTGAACCGAGTGGTCGTTGCCTCCTGCACCCCGAGACTCCACGAACCTACCTTTCGCGCGGCGTGCGAAGCCGCGGGGTTGAATCCATACCTTCTGGAAATGGCCAATATCAGGGAGCACTGTTCCTGGGTGCACCTCCACGACAAAGAGGCTGCCACCGAGAAAGCGAAAGATCTCGTGTCCATGGCCGTGAGCCGGGCTGCAAGGCTCGCGCCGCAGGTCGAGCTGACCGTCCCCGTGACCCGTAAGGCGATGGTGATCGGCGGCGGGGTGGCTGGCATCCAGGCTGCTCTGGACATGGCGGACGCAGGGTACCACGTCTACCTGGTGGAACGTTCCGGGAGCATCGGCGGTCGTATGGCGCAACTGGACAAGACGTTTCCCACCATGGACTGCTCCATCTGCATCCTGGCCCCGAAAATGAGCGAAGTGGGCCGACACCCGAACATTGAGTTGCTCACGCTGTCCGAGGTCAAATCGGTCAGCGGGTACATTGGGAATTTCAATGTCGAGGTCCTCAAGAAAGCGCGGTACGTATCCAAGGAATGCACGTCCTGCGGGGATTGCATCCAAGTATGTCCGCAACTGGCCCCTGATGAGTTCAACGCGGGGCTGTCGATCCGGCATGCCATTTACATCCCGTTTGCCCAGGCAGTTCCGTCGACGTTTCTTATCGACATGGGCCAGTGCCTCAACAATCAGGGGATTGTCGCATGTGACCGCTGTTTCCAGGCATGCAGCCACAAGTGCATCGATTTTTCCCAGAGAGACCAGATCATCGAAATCGAGGTCGGGACCATCGTCGTGGCCACCGGAGTGGACGTGTACGATCCGACCGCGCTGACGGAACTGGGGTACGGCAAGTTCCCCAACGTCATTACGACCCTTGAGTTCGAGCGCCTGATCAATGCGGGCGGCCCGTCCTCGGGTGAGCTGATACGGCCTTCTGACCGGCGGAGGCCGTCAAAGGTGGCTTTCCTCCAGTGCATCGGCTCGCGGAGCAAACGGAGCAACCCATACTGCAGCAACGTCTGCTGCATGAACACCATCAAAGACGCTCTGCTCATTCGCGAGCACTGGCCTGAAACGGAGATATACGTCTTTTACATCGACATTCGAGCGTTCGGGAAAGGGTTTGAAGACCTCTTCCGGAGGGCCCGCCGGGAAGGTGTGATCTTCATTCGAGGAATTCCCGGCGAAATCATAGAAGACATCAATACCGGCGACGTTACGCTCCTCGGTGAGAACACGCTGCTTGGAGAGCAGTACCGATACTCCATGGACATGGTCATCCTGTCTGTCGGTATCAAGCCTCGGCGGGACTCGGAAGACATCCAGAGGCTGCTGAACCTCTCGACCGACACCGACGGTTTCTACATGGAGGCCCATCCAAAACTGAGACCGGTGGATACCACCACCGGCGGCGTGTTCCTTGCGGGCGCTGCCGAAGGCCCGAAGGACATCAAGGATTCGGTGACCCAAGCGTCCGCAGCTGCATCCCGGGCGAACATCCTCATGAGCCGCGGCGAAGTGAGAGTTCCTGCCCTCACCTCCCGGATCGATCCTGACAAGTGCACCGCGTGTGGCCTCTGTGCACGGGTTTGCCCGTACCACGCGATCCAGGGGAGCAAGGAGCAGGGCTATTACCGGGTCATAGAAGCTGCCTGTCAGGGATGCGGAGCCTGCGTCCCGGAGTGTCGATTCGAGGCCATCGATCAAACCCACTTTACCGAGGCCCAGATCGTCAGCCAGATCGACAGTGTTCTGGCCAACGACCCGCATGAGAAGATCGTGGCGTTTGCCTGCAACTGGTGCTCGTACGCGGGAGCGGACTTCGCAGGAGTTTCCCGGCTGCAGTACCCGCATAACGTCCGCATCATCCGCACAATGTGTTCGGCCCGCGTCTCTCCCGCCTGGATCGAGCGGGCGCTCCTGAAGGGTGTTGGCGCGGTTCTCGTTTCCGGATGCCATCCGGCGGATTGCCATTACAACAATGCCAACCAGAATACCGCAAGACGAGTGGAACGTTTCTGGAAAAGAATGGAACGCATCGGAATCAACAAGGATCGGCTCAGACTGGCATGGGTGTCCGCTGCAGAGGGCGCGCAGTTTGCCCGTGTCATCGAGGAGATGGAAGCCGGACTGCAGAAGTTGAGTCCGAGGCAGATCTCCCAGGACGCGGAGAAGCTCCGTAAGTCACTGGTAAAGAAGAGTGAAACCACATGACCACCATCAAGCTCTGGAAGTTCTTTGCCCGAGAAGACCTGTACGAATGCTACCAATGCGCTCGTTGCACTGGGTCATGTCCTGCCATGGAGGTTGCACCAGCGTTCGGTCCCCGAGAAACGATCCTCAAATGTCTCAACGTCGGGCACGAAAAGGTGGTGCAGGACGAGCGAATCTGGCTCTGCTGCACCTGCAACGTCTGTGAAGACCGCTGCCCCCAGAAAATCCCGATCTCCGACCTGTTGGTGGCATTGCGCAATTCCGCAGCCCGGCGAGGAAACATTCCCGGCAGGCTGGTGATGGCCATCGAACTCCTTGCCAAGACGGGTCGTTCGATGATCGTTCACCAACTCGACGAGATGCGGGCCCACCATGGGCTTGCTCCTCTTCCTCCTGCTCCGGTGGAGGAAATCCGCGCGATCCTCGAGAAGACCGGGCTGAGGGAAGTGGTTGAGTTCTAACCAGAATTGTCTGCAACGATACCATTTGCGAAAAGGTTGCCATGAAATACGCCCTGTTTCTTGGATGCGCCATCCCGATCAAATATCCGGGTTTTGAAGCTGCTACTCGCCTGGTATGCCAAAGGTTGGGGATCGAGCTTGTCGATCTTCCCTTCTCCTGCTGTCCTCCTCCAACCAGCATGAAGCTCGTGCACTACGACTCCTGGCTCGCGCTCGCGGCAAGGAACCTCTGCCTCGCGGAAGAGGCGGGGTTGGATGTCATGACACTCTGCTCCGGTTGCGTCAATACGCTCAAAGAAGCGAACCGCACGCTGAAGCAGAGCGAATCGAAGAAGCGCAGGGTCAACAAGATACTGGAGGAGCACAACCACCGGTTCAAGGGTACGATAGACGTTACCCACATCCTGGACGTGCTGTATCAGGACACGATTGTCGAGCGCCTGATCAAGGAGACGGTTCGGGACCTTCCTATGCGCATCGGTTGCCACTACGGCTGCCACTATTTTCGGCCGCCGGGCATCATGTACCCGGGTGAGCTTTCGGACGCTGAATCGTACGTTCCGGTGCAGATGGACCATCTCCTCTCCATCATTGGCATGGAGCCGATGGAGTATTCGAGGAAGTTCCTCTGCTGCGGTTCTCCGCTCGGCGCGAACGCGGATCAGGACGCGGGCTATGCCATCACCCAGACGAAGCTCCAGTACATGCGCGATCGCGACATCGAAGCGTTGTCGGTCATCTGTCCTTCGTGTTTCGAGCAGTTCGACATGGGGCAGATCGTGCTGGGACGCAAAACCAAAGAGAAGTACAAGATCCCGACCTTCTTCCTCACGCAACTGCTGGGTCTCGCGATGGGGCTGAGTGCGAAAGAGGTCGGCGTCGACGTTCACCGGATCAAGGCGAGGAAGCTTCTGGACGGCATTGGCATCGGTTGAGGCTTTCTCCGATTCTGTTTACAACCCTGTGGGGACGAATATGACCGAGCAAAAGAAGAAACCGCCCCTTTCTCGGGACGAGATCGATCAACTTCGAGAGGACCTGATGGTGGCAGACACCCTGACCCGAATCGAAAACACGCTCATGGTCTTGTCGGGCAAGGGCGGTGTCGGCAAGAGCACCGTAGCGGTGAACCTGGCCGCCGCGCTCGCCGCGTCGGACAAGCAGGTCGGATTGTTGGACATCGACATTCACGGCCCCAGTGTCCCGACACTCCTCAATCTGGAGGGGACTCTGGTGCGCGGGACATCGGAGCGCGGGTTGATTCCGGTCCGGTACAACGACAATCTGAAAGTGCTCTCCATCGAGTTCGTGCTCAAGGATCAGGCCCAGGAGGCGGTGATCTGGCGCGGACCTATGAAACACCAGATGATCAAGCAGTTCATCGGCGAAGCTGATTGGGGCGACCTCGATTTTCTCATCGTAGACGCTCCTCCCGGAACCGGCGACGAGCCGCTTTCGATATGCCAGATGGCGCCTCCGCGGTCTCAGGCCGTGATCGTGACGACCCCGCAGAAGCTTGCGGTGAAGGACGTCAAGAAGTCGATTCGCTTCTGCAAGACCCTCGGCATGCCGATATTCGGCATCATCGAGAACATGAGTGGCTTTGTCTGCCCGAACTGCGGGACCGAGCATCAGCTCTTCAAGAGCGGTGGCGGAAAGCAGCTCGCCCTGGAGACCGGTTTCCGGTTTCTGGGGAGGATCCCCATCGATCCGCGCATGGTCGTTGCATCGGACGAGGGAAAGCCGTTCGTTCTCGAACATCCCACATCACCGGCAGCCAAGGCCTTTGATCAAATCGTAGCGCCGATGCTCGCCCTCGCCCCACCGAGGCTGAAGAAGCACTGAGCACGCCTTTCGTACTCACGGTGTCTCCCTTGAATTCCCTGGCCCAGGCTGTTCAGTGGGGCCGGCACCTTGCCGGCCATTCATCGTCGAGCGATGCAGCGGAGTACGTAGATATCCCTTTGACCCACTGTAGGGCTCGCGGCAATCCTCGTGCATGAGACGCCGTCAGGAATTCCGGACGTCACGACGGATCGTTTCTTCGAGTTCCGATCTATTCCTCGGAGGCGTGGGAGACCTGCCCCGAGCCGAACGACATGGGGCGCTCCGCGCCTTGGCTCTCCAGAAACGCATTGTACATGACGATCAAACGCTGTCCGATCGCGGCAGCCAGCCGTTTGAAAAATTCCATGCCGTCGCCGGGGTGTTTCCCGAGGACCTTGCCCAACTGCTCTTTCTCGATCCTGATCAACCGGCTCGGCGCGACACATTCCGCTCGAGCGGTGTACGCTGCACGGTCAACCAGGCTTGACCAGCCGAAGGCCTCACCGGGATTGCTGATCGAATACTCGATCTCAGCCTGCTCCCCAATGGCGAGCCTCACGCGCCCTTCTGCCAGCACGTAGAAGAAACCGGCCGGATCACCGTCCGCGAACAGTACCGTGCCTTTTCCGTACGATTCTTCAACCATAATTTTCGCAAGTTCGTTCATGAAGTCCTGGCTGAGTCCCTTAAAAAGTTCGGCCTCTTGAATGAACATGGTGTCCCCCTTTCGGTTGAGCACGTCTGCAAAGAACGAGGTGGTACTGCCTCCGCTTCCAGTTTACTGCCGCCTACTTGCGGCGACAAGAGCGCAATAGTCCTCCGCGTGGATAACATGATAGGTGCCCCAGCCCTCTCGGTTGCATTGCCGTTCTCGACATTCCGCTTTCGTGCTACCATACTGCCCGCCGGGCGGAGCGGCTTAACAGCTCCGGTCGTATTGTCAGCGAGAGCACCAATGATCCCCTTGCGAGACAGCGCCCCTTCGGGGACCGTCCCATACGTGACCATCGCGATCATTATCGCGAACAGCGTGATCTGGCTGCATGAGGTGACCCTAGGGGAGTATGTGGACCGTTTCGTCGCGGATTACGCTCTCATTCCGGTGCACGTTGTCGGGTTCACCCATTTCAGCGGCGGCTTCCTGCACAATGCTCTCCTGCCCCTTTTTTCTTCGGCCTTCCTTCATGCCGGGTGGTTGCACATCATATTCAACATGTGGTTCCTCTGGATCTTTGGCGACAATGTCGAAGATCGGCTCGGCCATTTCAGGTTCGTGATTTTCTACCTGCTGTGCGGGGCCGGCTCGGGGTTGATTCAGGTTCTGGCAAGCCCTGCCTCCGACGTGCCCATCCTCGGGGCCAGCGGTGCGGTCAGCGGGGTGCTCGGCGCGTACCTGGTCAGTTTTCCGCGTGCGCGCATCTATACCCTGGTGATTATCATCATCCTGATCCAATTCATGAATATCCCTGCGTGGATCTTTCTGATTTTCTGGTTCGCGATTCAGCTCCTGAGCGGTGCTGCCCAGTTGGGCGCGCGTCAAGACCTGGGGGGAGTTGCCTACTGGGCTCACATCGGGGGTTTCGTGCTGGGGATCTTGCTGATCTGGCTGATGGCCAAGAAGCCAACGCCTCGCAGCCTGTCGTGGTCGGGCCACTGATTCTGCTCCCTGCGATGAAAGAAGCTCCCTGAGCGACAGGTTGACAAAAATCTTTAACGCTCCGGGGCTGTATGCGAAACTGGGGACCGGAACCGGGACACCGTACCGTCGTCCGCTGTCTTGATTCCGCGGGAGAATCGGCAATAATCAGTCATGCCGACTCCGGGGAGCATTATCTTATGATGGTGGAAGCCATACTCACCGCGTTCCTGAAGCGCCGCTTTTCCAACGTGCTTCAGCTCGAGGACTTCGGAAGGATCGCACCGCCGCGGCCGAAAGCCGGCAAAGAATATCTGCTCTATGTCCACGTCCCCTTCTGCGAGGAACTGTGCCCGTACTGTTCCTTCAACCGCTTTCCGCTGGAGAAGGATCTGGCGCGCACGTATTTCAGGAGCCTCGGACGTGAGATACGCATGTACGCGGAACTCGGTTTCGATTTCCCGGCCATCTACGTCGGCGGAGGAACCCCGACCGTTCTTCCGGACGAAATCGCGCGGATACTGGACGATCTCAGGTCTCTGTTCCGCGTACGGGAGATCTCACTGGAAACCAATCCCCATCACCTGACCGACGACATCGTACGGGTGCTGAAGGACTGTGGCGTAAACCGGCTTTCGGTAGGGGTCCAGAGTTTCGACGACTCCCTGCTGAAGCAGATGGAGCGGTACCACAAGTATGGAAGCGGCCGGCAGATTCGAGACCGACTGGCGCACTACATGGGGACGTTCGATACGTTGAACGTGGACATGATCTTCAACTTTCCGACGCAAACCATGGCCATGCTGGAGCGCGACCTGGACATCATCGAAGAGATTCAGGCCGATCAGGTGACCTTCTATCCGCTCATGGTATCGGACTTGACGCGAAGGGAATTGGCAAGCCGTTTCGGGCCGATTAGTTACGGTCAAGAAAAGCGGTTTTACCTGAGATTGTCCGAGCGGCTCTCGAACAATTACACCTGTGGGACTGCATGGTGTTTCTCAAGAAAAAAGAGTATGATAGATGAATACATCGTAGATTACGACGAGTACGTCGGCGTGGGAAGCGGGTCATTCGGCTATACCGGCGGTTCCTGTTATGCCAACACCTTCTCGATTGCCGACTACGTTACATTCGTAGAGGAGGGAAGATTTCCCATCCTGGCGAAGCGCAACTTTACCGAAACAGAGCAGATTCAGTACGATTTCATGATGAAGCTGTTCGGCACTTCGCTGGATGTTGAGAAAGCGGAGAAGAAATTCCACGGGAAATTCATGAAGGCGCTGTGGAAGGAAATTCCGGTCTTCAGGCTCGTAGCAGCTCTGACGAACGACAACGGGACCCTGAGACTGACACGCAAAGGGCAGTACTTCTGGGTCATCATGATGCGGGAGTTCTTTACGGGCGTGAACAACTTCCGCGATGCCTGCCGGGCAGGGAACGAAAAGACCGTGACGGCTCACCCGGACACAGCAACACTTCGAGATTGCGATGCAGGAGGCGCGGAAGGGCCGGTGCGCCTTCCCCTCGGTCGGAGCGGAGCGGAGTACCGCCTCAAGCCCCGCTGAACCGTCGCGGGAACCGACCGGCGCCTCCACGGCACACACGTGCGTGGGAATCCGCAGGGAGTACCATTGATGGCTAAACCGACGTATGAGCAACTGGAAAGACGAGTCAAAGAGCTCGAGAAGATCGCCGGCGAACTGATCGATCACGCTTTAGGCGGAGAAGAGCACGAACTCTTTGACCTTTCCATTATGTGCAATATTTCTCAGGCCCTCGCGTCCACCATGGACCTCGACGAACTGCTCACCATCGTTATCGATGAAGTGAACAAGGCCCTCCTGACCGAAGGAGCAGGCGTGTTGTTGTACGACGAGACCCGGGGCGATCTGTACTGGCGACAGATCAGGGATGCCCGGCGCATTCTCGCGCTGCGATCCGAGGAACTCCGGCTGCCGCTGGACCGAAGCATCGCAGGGTGGGTCTTCAGGAACAACAAACCTGCTCGGGTCAACGATACTTCAAAAGATCCGCGATACTACCCGGAAATGAGTCAGCGGAGCGGCTTCGACATCCGGCGGGTCCTGCAGGTTCCGCTCAACACGAGGGAAAAGACCATCGGCGTCCTCATGGCCATGAACAAGATCGGAGGCGACTTCAGCGAAGCCGACGAAGTCCTCTGCTCCTCCATGGCGAGTATCATCGCCCTGGCTATAGAGAACGCCACGGTCTACAAGAAACTCAAGAAATCCCGGGACGACCTCGAGATGATCTACCGATCCAGCATGGCGCTGGGCAACACGCTGGATCTGGATCATTTGCTCCACGTCGTGCTCGAAGAGCTGCGAGAGGCCCTCGACACGGAAGCTGCCGGCGTACTGCTTTCCAACGAGGACCAGGAACACCTGTACTGGCGTGCGGTGCAGGATGACCAGGGCCTCCTCAGCCATCGGACCGCGGACATGACCCTCCCGCTGCATGGCAGCGTCAGCGGCCAGGTCTTCCTCACCGGCGAGCCCGCCCTCGTCAACGATCCTGCGGGAAATCCGCTGTTCTTCAGGCCATTCGAGACCCAAACCGGCTTCCATATCCGGAACGAGGTGATCGTCCCCCTGCACACAAGGGAGAAAACGGTCGGGGTGTTGGTGGTTATCAACAAACGCGCGGGCCAGTTCGTGCAGGACGACGTGCAACTTCTGACCTCGTTGGCCGGCGTCGTGGCGATTTCGGTGGAGAATGCCCGGTTCCTCGAGGAGTTGGTCACGTCCTACCGCGAATTGGAAGATCTGAACCGCGTCAAGACAAAGGTCCTCAACCACCTGTCCCACGAGCTACGCACGCCGCTGGCTATCATCCGCGGCACTGCGGTTACGATGCAGAGAAGGCTTCAGGAGATGGGGGTCTCCTCGTTCGACAAACCGCTCCAGCGAATGAATCGCCATCTGGAGAGCCTGAACCGTCTCGAGGCGCAGGTGGAGAGTATCATGATGACCGGATACTCCTGGGAGAGGCGATACGTCACGTCCTTTCTCCAGTGCGCACTCGACATGATGGAGGTTCAGGCGGAATATACGCCGGAAATCAAAAGAGCCACTGACGTCATCCACCAGTATCTGGTGAAAACATTCCCGCTCAGACGGGACACCCCCGAGCGGATCGAAGTCAAAGTATTCGCCGACAACGTCTTCCGGTACATCCGGTCGAAAGCCGCGGAAGTCGGGAGAGAGATCGGCCTTCATTTCGACCTCGGTAAAGCAGAGCTGCTGATCCCGAGTCATGTCCTGAGAGCCATCATGGAGGGTTTGATCCGCAACGCCATCGAAGCGACCCCTGAAAACGGGCGAGTGGACGTGACCGGCCGCGTCAAGGGGGAACGGTATATCTTCACGGTGAAGGACACGGGAATCGGGGTTCCCGAGAAAGACAAGGAGCTGATCTTTGCGGGCTTCTATCCGGTCCAGGAGACGGATGACTACTCGAGCAGGCGACCGTACTCTTTCAACGCCGGGGGGAAAGGGATCGATCTCCTGAGGATCAGGATGTTTTCGGAGCTGTACGGGTTCAAGCTCTCGTTCACGAGCCGACGCTGCTCGTTTCTGGGCGCGTCCGAGGAGACGTGGCCGGGCGACGTGGATGGATGCTCCCACTGCGCAACCCGGGAAGACTGCGGCAAACAGAACGGCTCGGAGTTTGTGGTGGACTTCCCCCTCGCGGACAGCAAGGCTACCGCTGAACTTTACGCGGAGGACGGGGACGGCCCGGACATGTAGGGATCGTCCCACAATAACCGATGCTTCCGCCGGCAGAAGCGGCTCGATAAACAGAAGTACTGCTGGACAAGCCGGCAGCGTCACCCTGAATCAAGGACCGCTTGCTTCGGAAAACGCCTTAGTACAGGTTTTCGCAAGTACGGTCATGCGGCTCGGAGAGCACGGTGAGACAGGAATCTTCCCTGCCCATGACGAAATGACAGGCGAGACGCCTGTCCCACCACTACAGCCAGGGACGGGAGGACTTTCGCGTGACGACCTTGAAGGGGCTCATCGCTGCTGCGGGCCACGGCACGAGGCTACACCCGCTTTCCGTAGCCGTACCAAAGGAACTGCTCCCCATCGGGGTGAGACCCGCTGTCGATTATCAAGTCCGCGACCTCCTGGAACACGGGATCCGCGAGATTGTGGTGGTCATCAACCGCGAAAAGATCCGTATGCGCGACTATCTGACGCGGGTATTCCCTGAGGCGGTCTTCAGGTTTGTCTTTCAGGATCCGCCGGTCGGGCTTGGCTTCGCCATGCTCGAAGCACAGGATCTCTTGGAGAACGACCCGTTTCTGATGCTCCTGCCGGACAACGTTTTTTTCGGCAGGGAGTCGCTGTCTCGGACGCTGATCGACGGATACAGTCACTGCCGAACCTCGTGCGTGCCGCTCTTTCACGATGGGAGGTACAAACCGGGCGCGAAAATAGGTATGGAGATCAGGGCCAATAGTGAAGGATTGCCGCGCATTGCACAGACACACCCACTCGGACAGGTTCCCTCGGATCGGAAGGTCTATTTTGGGCCGGCTGCATGGTTCTTCACCCCGGAGATTTTCGATCATCTGACAATCAGCGCCAACACGTATGACACTTTCGGGGGTGACTTTTCTGAAAGACCCGCGGTGGAAGGGTTGATGCGATCCGGGGGGCTCACAGGGATTTGGGTTGAGGGAGACTGCTTTGACATCGGAACCCCGCAAGGGTACATCGACTGCCTTCGGTTCTTCCTGTCTCAGGAAGACGCTTCTCTCCCAGTTGCTGCACGGCCGTGAATGGCAGAAGCGGTCACTCGATTGACCAGCCGCCATAATACCGCTGTCTGATGGCATTGATTACTTTGCTGTGCGTAGCCAGGCACTCCTTTCTGCAGAGCACGAGGAACGCGTCGTCCGCAGGATCCGGTGAAGCATACTGCTTCTTGCAATTCTCGAGACAGCCTTTCAGGTCAGGGATCTCGGCTGCGGCCTCGAAGTCCTTCTTCAATCTCGCCTCTCGGGCGATATCCTCGAGGATCGATGCGAACGCCTCGACCCGCCGGTGAAACTCCGGATCTGAAATCGTGGCGGTTTTGGGCTTGAAGAGCCGACTCCACCACCCGTCGAGGTTGTCTGCCAAGTGGAGCCCCAAGGCCAGGGAGAGCATCCCTATGAAAGCACCGGCAACCGCAACGGTGGCGACCTCATGGTTTCTCCACAACCGCCGGACAAAACCCTTTCGTCGGGCCGCAACCAGTTCAAACTCGGGGTCCTCATCCGGCGGCTCATCAGGTCGGCTGCGCAAGGGACCTTCCTGCTCCTGCCGCCAGGCCAAATCGGCCCACGTGAAGGAATTCCGTCTCGCATCGAGTTCGGACCGGGCAAGTGCGCCCGATGCAACCAGGCTGATGAGGAGACTGCTCAAACCGCTGACGGAGAGTTGATATTTCTCCATGAGCGCGGCATCGCTCATGCCCGACCGAAGATCCGCTGCGATTTCAGCGGTTCTGATCGTGGGCTTGGTCACTGCCGGTTCGAGGCGCTCCTCCAGCTCTACAAAGTGAGAAAGCTGCGATACGATGGCTCTCCGATCGACCTCCGCCTGATCGATATGCCCTCCCCGAACAAGCTTCTTGAAGAGGTTTTCGAGCTGATCGGCCGAGATTGAGTATTTTGCCATGAGCTGGAGGTCACTCAAGCCGGACAGGACATCAGAAACCGCATCTGAGGCCTTGATCCTGGGCTTGTTCGGAGGGGCATCGAGGAGTTCTTCCAGAATTTCGGACGGAGACATCCCACCGACCTCTTTGCGGTGGTCGATTTCGGTCTGCATGATCTCACCCGCGAGCACGAGCTTCCGAAAGAGGCTTTCAAGACCCTTGGTCGAGATGGAGTACTTCTCCATCAATTGCAGGTCCGTCGCGTCCGACCGAATGAGCGAAACGGCTTCTGCCGCGTTGATCCGCGGTTTAGGTACGACCGGTTCCGGTAGGTCGTCCAATTGCATGACGCGGACCATCTGGGATGAATACATTCGCCGGTCAAGCTCCGCCTGTTCCACGGCGCCGACCTTCACCAGCTTTCTCAAGAGCTTGTCCACGCCTTTGGCCGAGAGGGAGAACTTCTCCATCAGGGCCAGATCGCTCATGCCCGAACGCACCGCCTGAACGGCCTCGTTCAGGCTGATGTCCAGTTTCGTGACTCCTCTCCCACCGGAACCCGAATCTTTCGTTCTGCGCTTCACGTTGACGGTAAGACACTCCCTTACGCCAATGTCCGCTTCTTTGAGTTTCCCCGCACGCACGAGCTTCTTGAGGAGGCTGCGCAGGCCTCTCCTATTCAGGTCGTACCTGTCCATGAGGACTTCGTCGCTCGTACCGGCTCGGATCTGGGCGGCGGCTTCGTCCGGATCGACAAAGGGTTTGCGAATGCGCATGGGGTCTCCCCCCAGAGCGGCACAAATCACTGTCCTGTGTATAACAGAAGGAAGGGGAGTGTTCAACCAGGACAAGCCCTTGCACGAACCGCGAGCTGTATCGCGAGGTGCGAGCCGTGCATGATAGAGAGCAAGGTCGGCACACATCCAGGAGCGGCCTATGGGTCATAATCACTTGACTTTGACGGTAGGCAAACTTAGTATGAGACCGGTTCTTTCCTCACCAGGGCACGCGTCAACGGGGTTTTCTGTCCTGCCATCGAGAACGGCTGGGCGCCTCAGGCTAAGAATCCTATCGTGGGTAGGTGCGGCATGCCGGTGGAGGCTGAAAGGAACGAACCATCGGTACTTATTCCTGGACGCAGTGGTGCACCCGGAAGTTCGCTTCTCCCGGAGGCGACCCGTTGTGCCGCGAGAAGAGAGGAGAATATGAATCGTCGACCGGTGGGATTGATTCTTGCGGTTTTGGCTCTGAGTCTGGCCTTTTTGTCAGGTGGCGCCTCGGCACAGCAAGGCAGAGACGCTCTTCGTCAGCACGGGACACTCAAAGTGGGGGCGATCTTTTCCGCGACCGGGCCCGCTGCATGGCTCGGAGAACCGGAAAAGAACACAGCTGAACTCATTGCGGAAAAGGTTAACGACTCGGGAGGCATCAACCGCTACTTCCTGGAACTCGTGGTCATGGACGATCAGGCCTCGCCGGAGAAAGCGGTGAGTGCTGCTCAGCGACTTATAGCCGAGGACAAGGTGCTGGCGATTATCGGGCCATCCACCAGTGGCGCGAGCCTGGCAGTAAAACCAATCTGCGAGGCCGCTCAGGTTCCGCTGGTGTCCTGCGCCGCGGCAGAGTCGATCGTGACCCCCATCAGCAAATCCAAGTTCATCTTCAAGACTCCTCACCTTGATTCACATGTGGCGATACGGATCCTCGATCAGATGAAACAGATGGGGATGGGCAAGATAGCGGTCATGCATGAGAACCTGGCGTTTGGGAAAGCAGGGCTACAGCAGCTCGAGACCCATGCCAAGAGCGCTGGGATCGAGATCGCGGCTATTGAGAGTTACGGCAAAGACGAGAAAGACTTCACCCCTCATCTGAAGAGGATCCAGGAGAGCGGTGCCCAAGCGATCGTGAACTGGGCGATTGTACCCAATCAGTCGTTTATCCCGAAAGACATGAAAAGGCTGGGCGTGGCAGCACCTTTATTTCAAAGCCACGGATTCGGCAATCTGAAGTACATCGAAGCAGCCGGCGATGCGGCGGAAGGGATCATGTTCCCAGCGGGCCGTCTCCTGGTGGTGAAATTGCTTCCTCCGCAGCATTACCAGAAGCATGTGCTGTGGAACTACCAATACGACTACGAGAACAAGTTCGGTCCCGTAAGCACGTTCGGCGGGCATGCGAGCGACGCGCTTCGACTCGTGCTCAGAGCCATAAGAGCAAAACAGATCACGCCGGAAACAGGCCTCCAACAGGCACGCGCTATGATCCGTGACGGGTTGGAGGAGACCAAGAACTGGGTCGGAACTGCCGGCAAATTCAACATGTCTCCGACGGATCACACAGGGCTCGACAAAGATGAGTCCCTGGAAATGTTATACGTGGACAAGGGCGGGGTGGTGAGACCCCTGTCCTCGAAACCGAAGTAGAGTTAACGTTGAAACTGGTACGCCTTTAAGTAAATACCGTGACTCCCTTGGGGTCCCTGCCCTTGGCTGTTCAGTGGGGCCGGCATCTTGCCGGCCGGCACTAGGCGCGATTCTTCGACCGAAATCGGAATGTTACACCTACGCGACCACATTCAGGCATCAGAAGCGTAGTCTCGATGGGATGAGCGCGCTGACGCGGGACCGCACCCAACAAAGCCCCATCACCTACATCCGCACTGTCCTTTCTTCGCGGGCCGGGCATACATGCCCCTGAATCTGATCCCCGCTCCATGAGCAGCACTTCGGAGCCTCCCAATACGAAATCAAATTCATACAGATGCGCCCCCGGTGAAGTGCGACTCGGTGGATTCCGAGATTCAGAGGGTCCTGCAGCGATGGAAGGGACTTTTGAACGCACCGCCTGCAAGTGCATAGCAACCACGTGCGCACAATTCTTGTTGACCCTTGGCGGGACGTGACATAGCTTTCCTCCTGGCTGCGGACGGCCGGAACAGAGCGCAGTGTCGTCACGCTAAAAAAGCCGCTCTGAGAGTTATTTCTTGGTTGACATGGCGAGGCCCTTCAGGTATGAGTGGGGCCTGAACCACTCGAAACGGCTGTCAAAATGAATAGGAACCACGGAGCCTGGAGGCTCGTTGGGATTGCCCTCGTCCTGTGTGTGGCATCCTGTGCGCCTCTTACCGGCATAAGCAAGAAAGACACGCCCCCGGATGGGCCTGATTCCGTGAGCACGCGCAAGATCGGCGGTGACGGAAGGGGGGATCTGTGCCGGATTCCCGTCACGGCTGAGCTATGCACGTATTCCGGCCCTCAGCGGAGCTCCGAGAAGCCTGCGGAAAAGAGCGAGGCCGCGTGCGATCTCGCTGACATCCTGAGCGGAAAGAGGCACGCGCGGGTTCCCGATCTTCTCTATCCGGTCCCGTCAGGCGTTCTCTCCTCACCGTTCGGATTCCGTGGACGCATCTTCCACAGCGGTCTGGACATCTGTGCTCGGAAGGGGGAGCCTGTTCTCGCGTGCGCCGACGGGAAGGTGGCCTTCGCAGGGAGCAGGAAGGGATATCGGAGTTACGGCCAGGCGGTCCTCGTCGATCACGGCCGCGATGTCTTGACTCACTACGCGCATCTCAGCAAGATCCTCGTGCGCAAGGGGGAGAAGGTCAAGAAGGGACAAACCATCGCCCTGGTGGGGAGCACAGGGCGGGCGACCAGCCCTCATTTGCATCTCGAAGTCAGAGTCGGTTCGCAGTATTACAATCCTTTCGTACATTTTGCACCGACCGAGCGTGAGAACATTCAGGTCGCCAAAGGTTTCGACCTGACACCGATGGGGCCTGTTCGCGCACGCCGCTTGTCCGCCCGGCAGTAAATAGCCACCCGTCTCGCTACGCTTAAGCTTGAAACAGACCATCCGCGAACATCTTCCCCTCGATCCTCTCGCGTTGCAGGCTCTCGGCCCCCGCCGGTTTTCTGTGCTACTATAGCAATGGCCAAAATCCAAGTCCGATAGGAGGGATGGCTTTGGTGGGACGGGCATCTTGCCCGTCATTCATGAACAGGCGGGACGCCTGTCGCACCGATCTTAACTACCGGCCGTCACTTGTCGTCAGCGCTCATATCGGTCAGGAATCTGGGCACGCTCAATACAGGTTCACGTCTTGCCTAACGATTCCGTGGTGCACTGGAAACAAGACGAGGCTCCCACATGCCGGGTTGGTACGTACGGCAGAGGCTCAATGGGACTGAGAGAGACTAATCATGGGCGTTGAACGCGAGGATTTCTCGCACGGAGCGCTCTCCGAGCTGCAAGTCACCTCGGATGGAGGGAAGCGATCGCGTCGCGATCGAGTCATCGTGTTTACACGCTACCCTGAGCCCGGGAGAACGAAGACCCGTTTGATTCCGATCCTCGGAGCGGAAGGAGCGGCGAATCTCCAGCGGTCCATGGCGGAACACGCGATTGAGAGGATTCGTCTCGTCTGTCAAGTGCATCCGGTGGAAGTGGAGGTCCGGTACGAGGGCGGGAGTCTACTGCAGATGAGCGGTTGGCTCGGTCAGGATCTCTCATACCGCGAGCAGCATGCCGGAGACCTCGGGACGCGTATGCGTCTGGCTTTCGAGGAGGCTTTCCGGGAAGGTGCTGGACAGGTGATACTCGTGGGGACCGATTGTCCCGGCATCAGCGCAGGCTTGCTGGAACGCAGCTTTCGCGAGCTGCGGGCCCATGACCTCGTCCTGGGACCGGCAACTGACGGAGGCTACTACCTCATGGGCCTGAAGCGGCTCACGCCGGAGCTGTTCTCAGGAGTGCCGTGGGGCACGAGCACGGTGCTGGCAACAACTTTGGAACTGGCCCGGAAGTCGAGCCTCTCCACGCACCTCGTCGATGAACTTACCGACGTGGACCGCGTCGAGGATCTCGAAGTCTGGCAGAGGGAATCTCTGCATCATGCGGAGAACGACGCGCGAGATCGGGGCTGGGCGGACGGGATATCGGTGATTGTGCCGACCTTGAATGAAGTCGAGCGGTTGGCTTCGACCGTGGCATCCATCGGCACGGCAGACCACACGGAGATCATTGTTGTCGACGGTGGCAGCAGCGACGGGACCGCAGATGCAGCACGAGCCCTCGGCTTGCGAGTCATCGAATCTTCGCGGGGTAGGGCCGTGCAGATGAACCTGGGAGCTTCGGAAGCTCGCGGAGCGATCCTGCTCTTTCTCCATTCGGACACAAGCCTCCCGAAGGACTGGGCGGATCACGTGCGCACATTACTCGCCCGGCCCAGGACTGCCGCAGGAGCGTTCGCACTCCGACTGGACGGACGCATGCGCGGACTGAGAAGCATCGAGAGACTGGCCAACTTCAGGTCCGAGAGGTTACAATTACCGTATGGCGACCAGGGGATCTTCCTGAGAGCGGACACGTTCCGTAGTGCCGGAGGATTCCCCGAGCTGCCGATTATGGAGGACTTTGTGTTCATGCGGAATCTCAGGCGTTTAGGCCGCATACGCATTGCGCAGGCCGCCGTGCTTACGTCCGCAAGGCGCTGGCAGAGTCGGGGAGTCTGGAGAAACACGCTCTTGAATCAGGCGATCGTCTTAGGTTACATGCTTGGCGTGCCGCCCGCCGTTCTCGCGAGACTCGCGGGGAGAGATGGCCGAGGACTGGCACCATGAACCACTCCGTTGGGAAGGGAAGCAGTTTCCGGATTCGGGCCGAGTCCAGGGCTGGCCGGCCTCCCGATTCGACTCCCGCAAGGTTTGGAGGATGAAAGCTCTCGTTACAGGCGCGACCGGCTTCATTGGGAGCCACATGGCGGAACTGCTCCTGGCCGATGGATGGGACGTGGTATGTCCCGTCAGGAACATGGGGACTCATGGCCATGTCGAGGGGCTGCCCGTGTGCTGCGTCCCGGTGAGCGAACTGGAAGCACAATTGCGGAAACAGGGCCCTGTCGATTACGTGTTTCACATCGCGGGCGCCACCAGGGCCACCACCTATCAGGGGTACCGAGCGGCCAACGTCGAGATGACCCGTTCGCTCCTGGAGCTTTTTGCCCGCGACCCGTGGAAGCATGTGCTGAAGCGGTTCATTCTGGTCAGCTCGCAGGCCGCTGCCGGACCGTCTGACGAACAGGGAACTCCGGTGACTGAAGCGGATCCGCCGTCACCGTTGTCGTTGTACGGCCGGTCCAAGCTGGAAGCGGAAGAAGTGGCACTCTCCTTCCGGGGTCGATTGCCGGTAACGATCGTTCGGCCCTCTACCGTGTTTGGCCCGCGGGACCGGGACGTACTCGGCGTCTTCAAGGCCGCTCGGTTGCGCCTGGCCCCTTATATTTCCGGACCGGCGAGGCGGGTGAGCATAATATACGTGGAAGACCTGACGCACGGGATACTGGTGGCCGCTCTCTCGGCCAGGGCCGAGGGACGGACCTACTTTCTGGCCAATTCCGATCCAGTGGTGTGGAGGGAGTTCGCCCTCGACGTGGCACGCGTTATGGGATGCAAAGCGCTTGCGCTGCCGGTGCCGCTCTCTGCCATGAAGGTAGCCACGATCGTGGGCGAGATTGCCGGGAGGCTCACCGGCTCAGCCAAGCTCCTCAGGCCTGAGAAGCTCGAGGAAATGCGGCAACTGGCGTGGATCTGCTCCGCGGACAGGGCCTTCCGGGAGCTGAACTGGAAAGCCTGCACGCCCCTGGATCAGGCTATCGCGAAGACCTCGCGCTGGTACAAGACACACGGATGGGTGTGATACTGAGTACACCATTTCAGAAGTTCGGTCGCGGATTTTAGGTTTCTTGGTGGGACAGGCACCTTGCCTGTCACTTCTTAATGGACCGGCAAGATGCCGGCCCCACTGAACAGCCAAGAGCAGAGCCTCCAAGCGAGACCGTATTTATGAAAACGGTCTAGTATCACTCTATTGGGATGCGGGCAGATTCGCGGGTTTCGGCAGAGCGGCGGGAGTCATTCGTCGCAGTGCCGAAGAAGACGGCAGAAAATCCTTTTTGGAACTCGTCGCACCCTTTGCGAAAATGGAGGAGCCCACTCATAAGGTCGGGAGATTTGGGGCGCAGTTCCCTGAATGCCAGACTGAGCCCGGCCGCGGTCAGGAGGGCCATCCCCGCGACCCTGGTCATAAGCCAGAACGGATTCATCAATTGCCTCCTGAAGACGTTGATCCGGGAAAGGTAACACAGAGGAGATCATCCTTCAACTTTGCTTTCCCGGGCTTGCGGTTGAAGAGCGCCCGTGGGAGAAAGACGTGGCGCTTGAAAGACCCGATGCGCACTACCAGGTCTTCTTCCTCCTTGAATAGATCTACATAGTCCTTCGTGACGAAGGGGAGCTTCATGGTAAGAACGTAGTCACCGTTCTGCTGCTCGATGCGGTAGAGCGTGTCCTGATGAAAGGTCTCGGACGGATCTGCATCGCCGTACACCATGGTTGCGACCTCACCCAACCTGTCCAACCCGATGACTTCGTCTCTCAGGATGTCTACCGTGCGGATCGGGATGGGATCGAAGATCTGCCTGATCTGTTCGAGTCCGCGCTTTTGAGTGGAAATCCAGTCCTTGAAGTACCCATCCTCCAGGTTCTCGGGGAAGAGCCGGTTCACTACGATCGCGTCCACCACCAGCCCGTAGAGACAGAAGTACATGAACGCCCGCTGAGTCTCCCTTACGACCATCTTTTCCGCGTTGGTCACTAGGCGCACGGTGGTCACGGAGCGGTTGAGCAATACTTGGTCCACGCCATCCAGCTTGACAAAGAGATCCTTTATCGCCGCGAAGTAGCTGTCTTCCGGAATCGGGATATCGGTGAGCTTCTTGGCTATAGGCCGTGCGACCTTCATCAAGTTTCGTTCCAGAGAAAAGACTTTCTTGATGTACCATTCGAGAGTAGAGGGCATGCCTATGAAACGGAGCGATTCGCCGGTCGGCGCACAGTCGATGACGATCACGTCGTAGGTCTTCTCCCGAAAGTACTGGTTGATGTAGAGCAGGCTGATCACATCTTCCATGCCGGGGATGATTGCCAGTTCGTCCGCGAGGACCTCGGTCACGCCCGCGGAACCGAACAGCGCGGCAATATACTTTGAGACTTCGCCCCAGTGGCGATCCAGCTCTTCCTGGATGTCCACCTCCTGAAGCCACAGCCTCTCACACACTTGCCGAGGCTTGCCACGGTTACGGTCGTGGAGGTCCGTATTCAAATCGAATCCGTCGGAAAGGCTGTGCGCGATGTCAACGGATATGACGATGGTTTTCAAACCCCGCTGCGCGCATCGGAGCGCGGTCGCGGCTGCCACGGTGGTCTTGCCCACCCCGCCTTTTCCAGAGAATATGATGATGCGCGGTGTCTGCTTGTGCAAGGGGTCCTCCCTATTGGGGCCTGCCAGACGTCCGGAACTGCCGCGTCTATCGCTTCAGGTCAACTGGCCGGTCATGTATTTCTTCCCGCGACTGTACGCTGTGTACGATGCTATCAGGTGGCAAATCCAACCCAGCAGACCGCCCGTTCCTATCCAGAAGCCGGGGGTGACGATGAGCCAGAAGATCCCTCTCAGGAAGTCTCCGTTGTAGATCTGTCCCACGCCGGGAATCACCAAGCTGCACACCGCCGCCAAACCTGCCTGAGTCACTGCCCTCTCCTCGCACTCTTCCAGTTTTCCTCGCCATCGGCGAAGCTGGAGTCGTGCCCTACCGACTCGTACCTCGTTGCATTCAAAAGAGTAATCTGTGAACCACCGTTTGGAAAGAAGGGCTCTCCCCACATTACTCGTTTGAAAGCGACCGGGGATCAGCGTTCGAGCGCGTTCCACGGTCTGAATCATACCAGCATCGTATCAGGATTCAAGCGGTGCGGTCATGCGGCGGACGCGGAGGAATGCTTCCACAAGTTCGGGCCTCAGCGCGTTTGCCAGGAGGACGTTCAGGCCCGCGCCGGCAAGGAGGTGCATACAGGCCTCTTCCATATCCCACGGATACCGGCCGGGGTGGCCGCTGCGAAGGTTGGAAAGTCCGGCCATGGTCTGGCCCGGCTCCTGGAAAACCGCTCCTGCGGAAATCAGGCGGACGGTCTTAACTGCCTCACCAACTCTGAACAAGGCATCGTCCCAGCTCAGGTTCGGAAGCACGGGATCGAAGATCAGGTCATCGTCGCTCAGTCCGGCCGAAAGCGCATGTTCTCTCAATTCGATGGCAAGGGCGAGCTTTTCTTCAACGGTAGGGGGTGGATAGGAGCGCTCGTCCATCAAGAGCAGGACCAGCGGCGTGTGATGTTCCGCGGCCAAGGGCAGGATCTCTTGCAGTTTGTGTTCTTCGAGGGAAAGAGCGTTAAGAATCGGTTTGTTGCGGCTGGCTGAAAGGCCCTTGGCGAGCACCCTCGGATTGGGGCTGTCGAGAATCAGCCGCGCGCTAACGGTACTCTGAACCGCGTCCACGAGGAATGCCATCCGATCTTCGTTCCGGCGAGACAGATACCCAGGATTCAGATCGATGAACTCCGCTCCGTTTGCCTCACATTGCCGGGCCAATTCTCGTATCGGTTCGGGATCCAGCCGCCGCAGCGCGTCCGCTACGATGGGGTTGAGCGCGTGAATGTTGTCCGCGGCCAAGAACACGGTCTCTGCCTGTCTGGGCTGCAAGTGGAGCAGTCCGCCCACTATTCAAGGATCGGCCGCGAGAAATCGAGAATCACCAGCGTCTATTTCTCGTAAAACGCGAAGAAGTCCTTGGCGTAGCCCTGATCGTAGCGCTTCATGGTGTACTGCAACTGCTCCGGAGAGAGCTTGTCCCGCTGAATGATCTTGTCCTTCTGGTCCCGGAAATAGAAATTGCATACGATGTTGTGCTTGTTCGCGTCGCCGTGGATCGCTCGCTTGCATCCAGCGAGCACCAGCGCCCTCGCGAGGTCCTTCGTGCTCACGTGATGTCCCATGACAAAGACAAGGTTTCCGTCGTCCCGGACGCCGAACGCAGTCCGGTTGGCAAGGAACCAGAACTTGTTGGACATGGTGCTCCGGCCGCTATCGTCGACCAGGAAACCGCCGAGCCCGATCTCCGCATCGGTCACTTTGCCGTTCTTGACGATTTGCTCTACCACAGCGCCGTTCTTGACGATGAGGTGCCGCAGTTGCCGAGCGTCTTTGACAAGGTTCAGCGGGATGTCCTTGGACCACTCGACGATATCGACGGAATCATCCTGGTAGATGACCATCGTCGCCATGCCTGGCACCATGGGATAGATCACCTGGCCCCTGAATATCGCGCCGGCTCCTCTTGAGTGCTGTTGCATCCACATCGCGTTGGTGATCGCGACGATCTTCGACAAATCCTCCCAACCCGGTGAGTGGGAGATCAGATAGATGCCGGGTTCCGTCTCGCCGATGAAGAAGCGCGGCTTGAGACGGTTCATGTCGAAGAGGGCCATATGCACGACGGAATTGGGGAATTCCGCGCTGGGCCGGTACACGGTCTTGTAGAAAAGCGGTCGGCCATCCGCGGCCTGAGGCATTCCGTCTGAACGCCAGACCCCTTCTCCCTCAAGCTGGGGAGATGTGTAAAGCGGTCGAATGTCGGGGGGTTTCTGAATGAAGGGATCCGGGTTCCCCTCGGCGGGTCGCGGTTCCGGCACGGCGACCGTCGATTCGAATTGCTTCTGAAGATCCTCGGTCTTCTCGTCGGGCAAAGCCCTGGTGAACACGCTTTCCAGCCAGGCGGGGAGGAACGATTCTTCCGGCGCGTTGGTGTTTTGCTCGTGCTCGGCAGACCCGCTGCTCAGCCGAGCATGCCTCTCCCCCGACCCCTGGACCTGTTCACCAAAGGCCGGAGCGGTCAAGAATAGCGTTACAACCAGCGGAACTACCCATATCCGTGCAATCCTGTCAGTCATTTCACTCCATCTCGCACAAAAGATTCGGTGACTTGTAAACCTTGGGGTTGCCTGCAGGAGTGGCCTGGTTTTCCGACTGGAAGGCTTTGAGACGATCGGGGGAAACCGGAGCAGCCCCCCCCAGGGGAGCGGCGCCCTCAATCGTTTGACTCGGCCTGTGGCATAGCGTCGGCCCTAGTGGGAATCGACGAAGCGACACGACCAATCGGCTCCTGAACCTTTGCCCGGAAACATAGCCCACATTGAGCAGGCAAATACTCTCATCGAAAAAAAAGCCCTTGTAACTTATAGATAATACCAAATGTTCCCAAGAAGTTCAAGCCTTCTCCGCGGACCGCGCGCAAACACCAGCGCTGCAGCCTGCAAGTGCCCGAAGCATAAAGACAAAAGACCAATTGTCAAGGTTTTTGGGGTGAAATTTTTCTTCTAGACGCTATCCCCCCATGAACCCAGTTTCAGGGAACTCTCAGAGTGAGTCCAAAAGAGAAGGCACTTCATCGGGTGTGAAATCGAGGTGGTGGAAGATCCGCGTTTCCAGCCGCATGGTTTCCTCTTTCATGCTCAGAAGCCTCGACACCGCACCCGAAGACTTACCGTACGTTTCGCACAGATATTCGAACCGTTCTTCCAGGCTCACCACCTTGTCGTGAACGACCCTCTTGTCAGCGTAGAACAGCACGTGCTCCTCACGGATCGGGTCGCTGGGGCGCCCCCTCAGCACCACGTGCTGGACCACGATGCGCGCTACCTCGGGTAGGCCTGCCTCCTCGAGCATCTGTTCGCCACGAACATCGTGATAATGAGTGCCGTCGAGGAGGCACGGATACTTCCCAATGTCGTGGAGGAGACACGAAGCCCTGATAAGCTCCATGTCCACGGGAACTTGATTCTGGAGCAGGCCAGCGCCCAACACTCTGCCGACTTCCCAGACCATTTGGCAATGACGGATGATGTGGACCGGGGTCTCATGCATTTCCAGGAGCGCCAGGCACGCTTCCTGGCCGGGGAGCTCGATTGATGCCATTTCTCTCATTTCTGTCGCAGGACGTACATCTCGGTCGGGACACCCGAGTCCGTAACCGTGTCATAATATATCAATCAAAGGCGCGATGAAAACCCCTGCAAGCCGCCATTCCGCTTGACCGTTCCGCTCGACGATTGAATTTTGACCGGGGGTGGTGTAACATGAACTTGCGTTTGCGGGACCAGTCCAGAAGCTGGCGGACGTAGTCGAGGCCTCGGAGACTTCGTGAAGGTGGTTGACCCTCATGAGGATTTGCTGCGTGGTCCGAAGAAATGACTGGGTCGTAGAATCGGTACAGGGAACGCTCACCTTATGCTGCGAGAACACATTAATAGTATCATGGTTCGATGGAACCCAAGAGAGAGACCCGGCAGTCGGTACGACCCCGATCGCTTTCTCGAGACGCCCGAACAGGCGAGGAAGCTGATCCGTCATCTTGAAGCGGAGCTGGCGAAAGCCCGCGCTGCGAAAAACAGAGAACTCGCTTCTGAAATGCAGGAAATTCTGGCCAGGGTGGAGAGTCTTTCGCGGAAATTCTTCCGCTGGGAGCTTGCAACGTCGCGAGCGGTGGATACTGAGGAGTTGAGAGAAATACGGAAACTCCCGATCGGGTTGTGACCCTCCCGGTGAAGCTTCGATTCAGGGAACGACACTCAGGGGGGCTTCCTTTCTCGCTCGCCGAATCGGGGGCGGAGCATGCGACGCTGCTCTCGCGGCGGCTGTCTTGAGGAGAGAGAATTATGGATCTGGAATCGTTGAGTCGAGAAGAGTTGGTGCAGCGGTTGCGGGCAATGGAAGCGTACTTTGACAACGTGATCGTCTTCTGGGGCGACCGGAACCAACTGCGTGAAACGCTCGATCGGGTGGCCAACAACGAAGACGGAGAATACACCGCCGAAGAAGCGCTCAACGCCAAGACAATCCTCGAAGCTGAGGGCGCGTTCGATCAACTGATCGAGATGTTGCGCGATTCCTTCGATCGAGGAGGGATCAACTGGGCAATCTCGGAAAAGATGTCCGCCATCATGGCAGAAGTCGCGGACAAACATCGGAAGGTGTGAAGGCCCAACGCGCAGGAGAGCGATGCGGAGCCGGTGACGGTTTGCAGTAAAAGCCCTTAAATTATGGTTAATTGACTAGCAATTTATGCCAAGATCGGTTAATATAGTGCTGGAACTTGGTAGAGTTATTAATCTAACTGGCCAGAACACCACGGAGCGTCGGCTGGAAGGAGTTGTGCGGAAGTGAAGAAGACGGGGACCCTGCGGAAGTCATTCTTGATGGTGCTGGCAGGCATGTTCATCGCGACATTGCTGATCGTGAGTGCCCCCGGTCGGTCCGACGCTCAAGAGTCCGACTGTGCGGCCGTGTGGCAGAAGTGGGAGAGCGTCGTTCGGGATCTCAGTGCGAAGGTCAACGAGTTCTCCGCGCTGCAGGACACTCCTGTGGAGCGGATCACCCAACGCCCCATCCTTAACGGAAGCGCAGACAAGACTCTTGCCCGCCGAATTGCCGAGGCTCTCCAAGTGAAGGAAGAGATCCTCAAGGCCAAGCGGACGGAATGCCAGGCGCTCCTGGGCCTCGAGGAACAGGCATTCCAGGAATTGCAGGCACAGTGCCAGAACGGCAAGAACAATCTCGGCAAAGATGCCAAGAAACTTGTCAAGCAACGAACCGCTTTGCTAGAAAAGGTGACCGTCACCATTGCCGACGTGCGGGAAGTGGAAGGACGTGAATCGGGATTCCCGTATTCCGCGGGAGTTGGGCAGCAACAAGAAAATTACTGGCAGTCCTATCAGCAGATGTATCGCAGGTGGTGGGGTTACTGAGCAGCGGCAACCCCCGCTTCGAGTAGACTGGAAACGGCCTCGCACATCCTCCCGGATCGTATCGACCCGTCACCTCCCATCGGCGAATTGGCCTTGACAGCTCCGGGCCCCGAGGTTAGTATAAAAGATTGGGAATCGTAGAGGGCCCATAGCTCAGCTGGTAGAGCTCCCGGCTCATAACCGGTTGGTCCCTGGTTCGAATCCAGGTGGGCCCACCATCGGCCGCGAGAGCAGGGATGAGACGAATAAAGCTCTTAGATATACAGAACCACCTCGATCACGGGGAATCCTTGAAGGCTCCCCGTGATTTTTTTTCCGGGCCTGTGAAAGCAGCCAATGGGACCGTTTCATCGTCGGTTCCCATGGTCTCAGGACCAAGCCATGCTCGGGTCGGAGCCCGTCCTGTAAGGGACCCCGCGCGTGGCAACCGAGGCACGGGATCGCGCTGGAGAGCGGGATCGCTCATTGTGCTCGGCTGCAAGGTCGCGGGAGGGTTCTCTCCACCAGATGTGCGTAGGACGGAAGAGCATTGAGTGTACCGACCCTGTCCCAGATAGTTGAAATCGCAGATCGGCTCTTTCCTTTTGAGTCGGCTGAAACCTGGGACAACTGCGGGATACAAATCGGCGATCCCCATCGGTCCATACGGGCAGTAGCCTTCAGTCTGGACGCCACGCCGCAGACGGTACAGTTTGCCGCGGACCGCTCGTGCGATCTTCTTGTCACCCACCACCCCGTTCTGTTGGAACCGCTTCGTCGAATCGTACCTGACAATCTATCGGGGAGAACACTGCTCCGTGCAGCACGAATGGATGTTGACATCCTGAGTCTGCACACGAACCTGGACGCTGCCGACGGTGGTCTGAACGATGAACTGGCGGCCCTGATCGGACTCCAAGACGTGATCACCCCTCTGCCTGCTCGATGCGCCAGGCTGGGGTGTCTGAGCCCCCCCAGGACGGTTCGAGACCTTGCGGGGAAGATTCTGTCGGATCTCGGAATCGAGAGCGTCAGGGTCATCGCCGAAACAGACCCGTTCGTCCGGCGGGTGTTCTGCGTGACCGGGAGCGGTATGGGGTACCTCAAGGATGCGATGGATCACCAGGCGGACGTGCTGCTGACCGGGGACGTGCGCTACCACGCTGCCCGGGAGGCTGCGGAAATGGGCATGCCCGTGATCGACGCGGGCCACTGGGCACTGGAGAAGATCGCAGTTCCCTTGCTGGTCAGGAGTTTTCAGGGGGAATTTCGCGTCATGGGACTCGATGTCGCCTGCATCGGGTGCAATCTGGAGGGGGAACCATTCACAAACATATACAAGCCGCAAGGAGGGATTTCGGTTGAGAGAGCAGATTCTACTTCTTGAACAACTTCAAGTAATCGATGACCAGATTGACCGATGGGAGCGAGATCTGGCCCGGTTGCCTCTGGAAACGCAGGATCTGGCAAGGAGCCTCGTGTCCATCCGTCGGGAGGTTACCCAGGCCCGCGAGCGACAGGCCGAGCTAGAAACCACTCAAAAGAAAAACGAGAAAGATCTCGCCGCGGAACAGGAGAAGATCAAACGTTCCGAGCGACGCCTCCTCAATATCAAGAACGAGAAAGAGTACAATGCCCTTTCCAAAGAGATCAAGCTCGGCAAGAAGGTGGTAGCGGAGATCGAAGAAGCCGTCCTCGCAGCCATGAGTGAGATAGAGACCCTGAAGACCTCCCTGGAGAGAAAAGACAAGGAATACGAGGAACTCGAGAAGGAACTGCTCAGCAAAAAAAGCGAAGTGGAGAGTACCGTCTCTCAAGCCGAAGTGGCTCTGGTTACTCTGAATGAGGAGAAGGAGCGACTCACCGAGTCGGTCGAAAAAGAGCTTCTCAAGACGTACGAGATTGTGCGAAGAGCCCGGGGGAACGCTTTGGCCGAACTGACGAACGGTTCCTGCACGGGGTGTCATATGACAATACCGGCCCAACTCGTGATCAGCGTGCTCAAGCAAGAGGAGATGGTGATCTGTCCGAGTTGCCGCCGGGTGCTCTTTGTGAAACCGGAGAATATTCCCGAGTTCAACAAGCTGGACACCTGAAGCACCGACGCCTCTTGGCCCTTCTGACCGGCAACCGTGGCACTCCGCGCGTTTCGCATTGAGGGAGAGTCTTTTTCTGACGCGGGTGGTCAAAAAAAGCAATAAATTCAATTAGGAAAAAGCCATGCTTCCGAAAGAGCTGACTTACGGGATATCGCCAGGGGATATCGAACGCGTATTGGCTGTGGAACACTCCGATCCGCACACGGTCTTCGGTGCGCACCCCATCACGATCGACGGTAAAGGGGGGGTAATCGTCCGTGCATTTTATCCCGACGCGGTGGCCGCTGAGGTGGTAGCGGACGGAGACCGGGTACCGATGCGCGGGGTCGAGACCTCAGGCCTATTCTGGTGCGTTCTCCTGGGGCGGACCCTGCCGTTGAGGTATTCCATCGCCCTGACGTACGAGGATGGCGCGCGCTGGGAGGGAGATACTCCTTACCGGTACCTGCCGACGCTGGGCGATCAGGACCTCCATTTCGTCGGGGAAGGGAAGCACTATCGGTTGTACGAGAAGCTGGGAGCACACATCCGGGAGATGGACGGCGTCAAAGGGGTGTCTTTTGCGGTCTGGGCGCCGAACGCCAAGCGGGTGAGCGTCATCGGTGAGTTCAACAATTGGGACGGGCGCGTTTTCCCCATGAGATCCATGGGGAGTTCGGGTGTCTGGGAACTCTTTGTGCCGGGTATCGGTTCGGGCGCGTATTACAAGTATGAAATAAAGACCGAATCCGACGAGCTGAGGATCAAGACCGACCCGTTGGCCTTTGCCATGGAATTGAGGCCGGGCACCGCGTCGATCGTCCACGACCACAGCGCGTACCCGTGGGGCGATGGCCAATGGCTGGAAGAGAGGCGCACGAGAGACGTCTATTCCCACCCGATGAACATCTACGAAACCCACCTGGGTTCCTGGTTGAGGTTCCCGGAAGAGGGGAACCGCTGGGCCACGTACCGGGAATTGGCGGGCCCGCTGGTGGAACACCTCAAGAAGTACGGCTTCACCCATGTGGAACTCATGCCCGTGATGGAGCATCCCTTCGACGCGTCTTGGGGCTATCAGGTTACCGGGTACTACGCGCCGACCAGTCGTTTCGGCACCCCCGACGATTTCAAGTACTTTGTCGATTTCCTGCACCAGAACGGCATCGGAGTTATTCTGGACTGGGTGCCGGCCCACTTTCCCAAGGACGATTTCAGCCTCCGGCTCTTTGACGGAACTGCCCTCTACGAGCACGCTGACCCGCGCCAGGGCGAGCAGAAGGACTGGGGCACGCTGGTATTCAACTTCGGCAGAAACGAAGTGCGGAATTTTCTCGTGGGGAACGCGCTCTTCTGGCTCGATCGATACCATGTCGACGGCCTGCGGGTGGATGCCGTGGCCAGCATGCTGTACCTCGACTACAGCAGAAATGAGGGTGAGTGGGTTCCCAACCAGTACGGAGGGAACGAGAACATCGAAGCTATCGAATTCTTGAAGGAATTCAACTCCATGGTGTACGGATGGTTTCCCGGCTGCTTTACCGTGGCTGAGGAATCGACGGCCTGGACCGGTGTTACGACCCCCGCGTATCTGGGCGGCTTGGGATTCGGCTTCAAATGGGACATGGGCTGGATGCACGACACTCTTGAGTTCATGTCGAAGGATCCGGTCCACCGGAGTTTCCAGCACAATGACCTGACCTTTTCCATGATGTACGCGTACAGCGAGAATTTTATCCTGCCGCTTTCCCATGACGAGGTGGTGTACGGCAAAGGGTCGCTCCTGCGGAAGATGCCAGGGGACGACTGGCAGAAGTTTGCCAACTTCCGCCTCCTCCTCGCCTACATGTATACCCACCCGGGCCACAAGCTGCTGATCGCTGGCTCCGAGTTCGCCACATGGAACGAATGGCACCATGAGTCCATGCTGGAGCGGCATCTCCTGCAGTATGCGGTTCACGAGGAATCGTCGCGTTTTGTGCAGGATCTCGGTCGGTTGTATCTCACCGACAGCGCGCTCTGGGCCTGGGATCGCAAACCCGAGGGGTTCGCCTGGATCGATTGCCACGACTACCTTCACAGCGTGGTATCGTATACTCGTCGCGGGCCCGAGGGGTATCTGGTCTGCGTTCTGAACTTTACGCCGGTGGTGAGAGAAGGTTACCGCATTGGAGTCCCCGAGGCCGGGCTGCATCAGGAGGTGCTTAACTCCGATTCACGCTACTACGGCGGGAGCGACGTGGGGAACGCGGGCCTGATACACACCATTCCCGGCAAGCAGCACAACCACAACCAGTATCTCGACCTCACTCTGCCGCCGCTCGGTTGCCTGATCCTGAAGAAAGCCTAATACCGCGTGTCAATCCAAAGAGTAACTTTGCGGGGAACTTCTGTGTGCAAAGAAGTCGCCCAAAGATAACTGCTTGGAATGCTACTCGATATAACGGTGTCGATTAGACGTCCTGCCGGTTTCGACCAAGAGGGAACCCGTTCCCAAAGCCCCGAGAATTGCCGCGAAGAACGATTATCGAAGAGTCTTGTCATTTCGTGACATTTCCGCTATAATATAATCTCATCGTTGCAACATTATCGGGGTACATTTATGGGACAGTTTTCTTGCGGAAGACTCTTTGGTTTGCGCTTGGTTACGCTCATTCTCACAGTATCGTTGCTCGGCTTTGGAGGCACTGGTGACACGGCGTCAGCTTCCTTCGATATTGCCGAGAATACCTTTTCGATCTCCAACGCCCCTGGATACTGCTTCGCCATGGCAGCCTTTTCCCGGTGGTATTACCTCACACACAACGGCGGGGTGCCGCTCAGAAAGGCATTGAACAAGCGGGTTCAGGAGCAGATAGCGAAACGACTCCAGGAATTCTACAGCAAGCACCTGATTTCCACGCAGGCGGATTACTGCAATCAGCACCACGGCAACCAGACAGAATCATTCAGCAATTTCGTCGGTGGGCTCTTGATGGGTGAGCCGCGGCTCGTTTTGCTCATGAACAAAGGGCGTCGCGGGCCGATTCTCCATGCCGTGCTCGCTTACGAATGGGTTCCTGAGAAGCATTTGCTCAAGGTTTACGACCCCAATTACTGCAACCGGGAGCGCGCGATCGACCTGGAACGCGGGACCTATTCATCTCTCGACATCACGTATCACTCCATTTGTTTCCCGGAGATCCTCAACGACCACCCTGATCTGGTACGACAGATGGAAAGGCTCTACGCGTCAGTGGTCGAGCCTAAGCGGACGGCCTGGAATATCGAGTCGCGGCGAGCGACCGCAGCCCCGGCCGACCCGCGCCTAAAAGGCGAAGCTTATTCCCGCGGACCAACCCGATAGGCTGTAGAACCATTCGTTGTTGAGCTTCTGGTTTTCTTCGGTCCATCCGGCCAACCGATTGCTCACCCCCACGAACAGGACGACATCGGGGTGCACCTCCCAATGCGCGGTCGCGCGTGTAAGGGAGAGGTACCCGCGTGTAATGAGATGCATCCCTTCCCATTCGACCCCGACGTCCACCCCGAATGGGAGAAGATAGCGGGCCTCGAAACCGAGCACCGGGTACGTGGCATCCAGGGTCCGGTTGTTTGAAATCATTCCCTCTTCCTCGGTCTCGCCGTTCAGAGTCGTGGAACATCGCACATAGTGCAACCCGACGCGCGGGGCTAACCACCAGGAACCTGCGTCCGCGGCCATGTACGCATAGCAGAAGCGGACCCAGTCGAGATTGAGCTTGGTCGCGATCAAGGTGCCCGGGAGATAGGTTCTGTTGTGGAAAACGAACTTGCGAGGAGCCTTTTTCAGGCCCGAAGGTCCAGCGGATAGCAGATCCAGGTTGAAAAGGTGATTGTGGAAAATGGTTCCCTGGAGGGTGGAGCCGAAAGCTTCGCTCCGGTCAACCCCAAGATCGGAGGGGAGGTCCACCTTCGACCCGGAACCGGGCTGGCCTCCCGCGGGGACGAGCATTTCTCCGGAGAGCCAGAAGAAACTCGATTCCATACCGAGCAGAAAGCCGGCCCCTGGAATGAGCCTGAACCGCTCCTGAGCCGAAACCGGCCCTGCTGTCACCCCCAGCGTCACGAGGGTCAGAATGATCCAACCCGCAGAGAATGCTCGAAGATTCATGGCCGCCCCAACACCTTCCCACGATTCATTCAGGTCGTGACGCGGTTATAGGGGAAGGGGAGGGGTTCGGCAACCATTTTTGCAGGGATTGCGAGACAAAGATGTGACTGCGGGGAGAAAATCAGGGTAAGAAAGGGTCAACGCGGGAAGATCTCCTGTGAGACCTTCCCCCGAAATCTGTGCATGATTGGTGTATGCGTGGACGACAATCCCGGGAGTGCCCGCGATCTCAATTTTTCCGGGAGGATCGACTCCCCGGGATTCGGCAATAACCGATTCGGATTTACGCCCCCCTGCATCATGCCGCCGCCGCGTCGCCCTCAATGGGCCATCGTCCTTGATTCAACCACCTGACAAGGGACGCCTCGATGGCATCTTCAAACACATCACAACGGGCGGCAATTTCTTTGAAGCTGAGCCCCTCCTTCAGCATAAAGTTGACGTTCTCGGGTGTCAGCCTGACTCTGGTACCATCCATCTTCAGCATGGTAAACCTCTTCTCCTGAGATATTCTCATAACATCTTTGATCCCTTGCGACCGGGAAGGTTCCCGACTGCTTGAAAAAAATGAGCGGACCCACTCACGTACGCGGCCAAAACTGTCGCATTTGTGGCTTGTGGGGGGTGCAGGAGAGCATCAACCACGCCATGTCCACGCGGCCGGTCCACACGTGCGCTAGGGCGCACTGCACGCTACAATGGTGTACGGGCTTTCCCATTGCGACGACGGTCGCCCCATGATACTGAAGTCCTTGGGTTTGGTAAAGCGTTGTTTCACGCAAAATGGAGCGATCTCCCAAAACGATCTTCGGGAGCTGATCCTATGTCTCTGAAACCGTGCCGTGAATGCGGAAGAGAAGTAAGCACCGAAGCCGTGCTCTGCCCTCAATGCGGCGCGCCCCATCCCACGAACCTCGGGTGGACCGGCACTGGGTTCGAGTGGAAGTCTGACGCGAGGATCCTTGGCGTCCCGCTGATTCACGTAGCTTTCGGCCGCGATAAGCACGGAAAACTCAGGGTGGCCAAAGGAGTGATTGCCGTAGGGCAATGTGCCATCGGACTGGTTACGGTCGCACAGTTCGGGATCGGAATCCTCTTCGGGTTCGGCCAATTCATCTTCGGGCTGGTGGTGGTGGCTCAGTTTGCTGGTGCCCTCTTTCTTGGAGTAGGCCAGATGGCGACCGGGGTCCTGGCCGTCGGCCAATTCGTGGCAGGGTGGTACGGCCTCTGCCAGGTAGGTTGGGCCAAGTACCTCTGGAGCCCTACGTGGGTTGACGCGGAGGCGCTCGCCATGTTCAGCACCATCAAAATGCGCATCCTAGACTTTCTGGGCTTCTGACGGTGGCCTCACCGGTTTGCCCTTCGCAAGGTGACGGTTCGCTCCTCGTCCCGATGGTGATCCTGGTGGGGATCTGGGCACTGGTCGTCGTGATCGTGAATCCGCTCGGCGAGTTCATGGTGAACGATGACTGGAGTTATGTGAAGGCGCTGGAGCGTCTTCGATCCGAGGGGAGCCTCGGTCCTACCGGTTGGGGACCTGCTTGGGCTCGGGGGGGGCCGGCGCTGCTGACCCATCTCCTCTGGGGGTGGTTGTTCACCGCTTTTGCGGGGTTTTCGCTGACAACCCTGAGACTGGCGGTGGTGGCTGCCGGGTTCCTCGGTTCTGTGGCGATGCTGGGTACCCTCCGGGCCGCGAACGCCCCCCCTTGGGCGGCCCTGTTTGGCACGCTGACCCTGGTCCTGAATCCCCTTTTTTTCTCGCAGACGTTCACGTTCATGACGGACGTTACCTTCACGTCTCTCGCCGCCTTTTCGTTATGGTTCTTATACGCCGGTGTCCGGAGCGGCAAGAAGACCGTGATAGCGCTTGGGCTCCTCTTCGCGCTCGGTTCGATCCTCACCCGCCAGATTGGGCTGGTCATACCCGCTGCCTTTATCCTCGCTTGTTGGCTCCACCCTCGCGGGAAAGCGCTGGGGAGAAAGCACATGGTTGGCCTGGTGGCCGTGGTGACGCTCATTCCGTGGCTGGCTTTCGAATACCTCCTCTTCCGGGTCGGCAGCACGCCGCTCACCGAGCATCAGGCGATCGTGGGAGTTTGGCAGACCCTCGTGCACCGCGGCCTGCCGGAGTACCTGAACCTAGTGTACGGCCGGATCGTTCACGCCGCGCTGATCTACGTGTGTGCGCTCATTTCTCCCGTCCTGATACTCTCGTACGCGGAGATCGCAGCCAATCGCGCCTTCCGATACATCTTCACGATCCTCACGCTGGGCTTCCTTATCATTGAGGGCCTGCTCATCGGGGGGGCCGTCGATCTCCAGGTCGCCTTTCTTCCCAACGTCATAACGGACTTCGGCATAGGCCCTCTGTTGCTGAAGGACACGTACATCCTGGGAATCAAGCGGCTGTCCGGTATCCCCACGCCTTTGTACTGCGCGCTGGTGTACTGGGCGCTCGTCTCGGTGGTCGCGTGGGCGGTCCTTGTGGCCGGTTCCGTGACGCGCTTGGTCAGGGTCAGGGGGAAGCTTGAGGATTCCGCGGCCGGGTTCTTGGCTCTCTTGTCGCTTCTGTCGGGCCTGTTGTACCTGTTCATCATTGGCCTCACCGGGTTTCATGATCGGTATCTCATTCCGGTGTGCATGATGTTCATCATCTGGTCGATCGCCGAGAAGGTCCGGGAACCTGATACGTATCCGACTCTTCCGGCCCTCATTGCGGGGTTTGTTCCACTTCTCCTCATGGGGTGCTTTGCGGTATCGGCAGAGCACGACTTCATGGAAATGAAGCGCGCCCAGAAACAAGCCCACGATTACCTGATCCACGATCTGCGCGCTGACCCGTGCCTGTGCGATGGAGGGATGGAATTCAACGGTTACCATTGTTACAAGCCGGATTTCGCCCCTGTTGCGGGCCTGAGCTGGTGGTGGGTGTCGCAGGAGAACTACGTCGTCACCCTGGGGCCGCTCAGAGGCTACGAGGTAGTACGCACCTATCCCTTCCACAGATACCTGGGCTCCGATGGCGCGGTGCACCTCCTGATGCCAAGTCGCAATCCAAAGAGTAATTCTGGGAGAAACGTCTTTGTGCAAAGAAGTTCCCCCCAGATTATGTCTTTGGAGGCGACAAGGTAGCAGGGCCTAGTGCGCCCGCGCGTCCATTTTCGTGGGAAAGCGCCCCCCGGAGGTGTACAATGGTCACAGGTCTGAGTAAGGCCGCATCTCGACAGAAAGGAGTCTCGACCGCATCCTTTCATGAAGGACCGACCGCCGAAAATCGTAGTGCTCGCCGGCCCGACCGCATCTGGTAAGACGGAGATCGGCATCAGGCTGGCCGAAGCCATCAACGCGGAGATCGTTTCCGCCGACTCGATCCAGCTCTACCGGTATATGGATGTGGGTTCCGCCAAGCCGTCGCCCGAGGAGAGGGCGCGCATCAGGCACCATATGATCGACATCCGAAACCCTGACGAAGACTTCTCTGCGGGTGACTATGTCAGGGAAGCGCGGCAGTGCATCAGAAATATTTTGGAAAGGGGAAAGCTTCCTCTTGTGGTCGGAGGCACGGGGCTGTACATTAGATGTCTACTGGGCGGGATTTTGGAGTTGCCGCCGTCACAACCGGCGCTGAGGCGCAAGTACCTGGAAGAAGAAGAGAAAGGAGGGCCGGGGACACTTTTTGGAAAGCTGGCAGAGCTTGATCCCCCAAGCGCGGTCCGGACGGGGCCTGAAAATATTTCACGGATTGTGCGAGCGTTCGAAGTGATGGAACTGACGGGGAAAAGGATGTCCGAGCTCATGCTTAACCATTCCTTTCAAGACCAACCCTATCGGTACTTGTTCCTTTGTCTCTCGCCGTCGAGAGACAAGTTGTACGAACGGATTGATGTGCGAGTGGACAGTATGATAAAGGGTGGACTGCTGGACGAAGTGGCCATGCTTCAGAGGAGAGGCTACTCCCGGGATCTCAAGCCGATGCAATCCCTGGGATACCGGCATGCTGCCATGATCCTGGCCGGAGAGACAACGGTCGAGGAAGCGATTCGGCTTATGAAGCGCGACACCCGACGCTATGCCAAAAGGCAAGGTACGTGGTTTCGTTCCGAACCCGAGGTTTTGTTGTGTGATCCTGATGAAATCGATGGGATCGGATTGAAGATTGACGATTTTCTCGGCGGCTGACCTGCCGTCCGGGAAGTTCTTCTCGGTCGCCCGATTGCGGATGGCTCCGCGAGTTCGGCGCATCGAGAGTTACCTGTACTGGGGGAGCGGAAAATGGCGAAAACACATTTCAACATTCAGGATCAATTTCTCAATCAGGTGCGAAAAGCCAGGATTGAGGTTGAAGTACTTTTGTTGTCGGGCAAGTCCTTCGTTGGGTATGTCCGAAGCTTTGACAGCTTCTGCATCATAGTGGAGAACGAACAGAATATCTGCCTGATCTACAAGCATGCCCTCTCCATGCTGCGACCAGCGGAGCCCGGGGTCAAGATTCCGGGGCTCGTCTGACCCGGTTGCGGTCCGTACCGCAGGGCTTGGAGGAGCGTTCAGTGATGGAGACGCTGTGGAATATGGGGGAAATCCCATAGTGGAAAAGTGCGTATAAAGACAGGAGGATGGGCGGATCGTTCTTCTCAGTGCATTTCTTTTCACTGCGACCAGCGGCTTTGGTGGCGAGAATCGGCGACCGGTGGGCATCTCGCCCCACGTGGGAAGAGCGGACGGAGGCACGCGTCAATCGACCTCGAGGTCTATCCCGACAGGGCAGTGATCGGAACCCACGATGTCGGGCAGGATAAATGCGTTCTTCACTCGGGGCTGAATCTCGTGTGCCACGAAGACGTAGTCGATCCTCCAGCCCACGTTCCGCTCCCTTGCCCGGGATTTGAGGTCCCACCAACTATACTGGACCGCGTCGGGGTTTGCGATGCGGAAGGTGTCAACATAGCCGGCGGAGATCGCCTTATCGATCCACGCGCGTTCGACAGGGAGAAACCCCGACACTTTCTCGTTCTCTTTGGGCCGGGCCAGGTCGATTTCACGGTGCGCGGTATTGACGTCTCCCACGAAGATCAGCCGCGGGTTCTGTTTTCTGATCTCCTCCACGTACTCGAGAAACGCGTCGTAGAAGTCCAGCTTGAAGCGCAGTCGCTCCTCACTCTGCTTGCCGTTGGGAAAATAGACGTTCAGAAGCGTGAATTGCGGGAACCTCAAGGCCAAAAGCCTGCCTTCGTCGTCGAAGCGCGGCACGCCCAGTCCGGTCTCCACTTGTAACGGCTTCTCCCTGGTATACACCGCGACCCCACTGTAGCCCTTCCTGCCGGCTGAATGCCAATACGAAGCATATTCGGCCGGTTCGCGGAGTTCCGAAGGGAGTTGCTCGGGCGTGGCTTTAGTCTCTTGAACGCAGACGATGTCCGCGGACGACGAATCAAGCCAATCCAGGAATCCTTTCTTGTACGCAGCCCGGATTCCGTTGACGTTCCAACTGAGGATTCTGATTGTTCGTTTCACGGCTCGAACTCGAAACGTTGGCCCGGACCGGCTGGCGGAGATCCATCGCCTCAAACCCGGACCCGGCCCGGTGATTGGATCGCAGATGAAGCACCCTGAAAACGAAAACCCGACCGAAGCCGGGTGTTGACGATGCTGGAGTTGGTGCCGAAGGCCGGACTCGAACCGGCACGAGCTGCGCCCGCCACCCCCTCAAGATGGTGTGTCTACCAAATTCCACCACTTCGGCTCACAAAGTAATTTATATCGTCGCGTCGCCTTCGTCAAGTCAAAAGCTCCCCGCAGGTTTCTGCCGCGCGGCTTGTCCCTCACGGTCCGGCGTGCTATAGTGCCGCTCCTCGACAACCCACAGTGCTCGCGCGAAAGTCCTCGGCGGTATCGAGAGCACATTCGGAAGACGGAAGGTGTGGTGCCGCTCAAGTCTCCGAGGCCGATTTGGGGATGCGGCCGTCGAAGACTCCCTGGCTTTCAGCTTGGGGAGTGCCGCCAATTTAAATGAGCGACACTCTGTTTGCCCGATTTCGGTTATAAGAATGGTGATTAATCCATGAGTTCAGAGAAGATCATCGTGCTGGGAATAGGAAACACTCTCCTTAAGGACGAGGGGGTCGGCGTTCGCGTCGTGGAGGAACTGGACCGACGGTACTCCTTGCCGGAGAACGTTCGGATCGTTGATGGCGGAACCCAAGGCTTGTGGCTGATGTCGACGATTCAGGAGGCTGACCACCTCATTGTGGTCGACGCGGTACTCGGCAGGGGCAACCCGGGGACCCTCTACCGCCTGGAGAGAGACGACCTTCCCAAGGGTCTCAGGGCAAAGCAATCCGCTCACGACAGCGACCTGATCGAATCCCTGAACCTCTGTGCGCTCCTCGACGTGACGCCGAAGACCTGTGTGGTGCTGGGTGTCGAACCGGCGGACATCCAACCGTACGGTCTGGAACTGACGCCGGTGGTTGCGGCCAAGGTGGACGATCTCGTGCAGCGCGTCCTCGAGGAGTTGGAGCGACTGGGCATCAAGGCGGAAAAAAAGTTTGAACCCTCGCAGGGAGTGTGATAATTATTCGGTTCTCAACAAGTGAGGGAATATTGCCGAATTTCTCGGCATTTCCTGCCGCATTTTTCGTCCACATGAGGAGGCCGGATAATGAAGCACACAGGGAGAGTGATAACCGCTTTGATCGTCGGTGTCGCGGTCTTGGTCGCTTTCACGATGGCTTATGCCGCTACCAAGGCGCCCGATAAGGACATCGTCATCGAGAGCAAGGATGTTTTCACTGCAAAGAAGAAGACCCCGGTAACGTTTTCCCATGAGAAGCACAAAGAAGCCAAATGCGACGCTTGCCATCATGAGTACAAAGACGGCAAGAACGTGTGGCAAGAAGGTCAGGAAGTGAAGAAGTGCTCCGCTTGCCACAAGCTTAAGGCGGAAGGCAAGGTCGTCAAGCTGGAGAAGGCCTACCACGACAACTGCATGGGATGCCACAAGGAGATGAAGAAAGAGAAGAAGAAGACCGGGCCGGTGGCCTGCGGTAAGTGCCACCCCGGCGCGAAGGACGAGAAAGAATAAGGAAGTAGCACACACCACGCTGCTTTTACTGTACGGACGTCACGAAGGCCCCCTCTTCTCGGAGGGGGCTTTTTTGTCTCGTGATTCCCCTTGACCTGCGCCCCTCTGACCATGTATGTATAACGATCACGTTTTCCCCTTGAAAAGCGCATTTGTCATCACGTGCGACAGGAGAATTGCAATTTCACCTTCCTTCGAAGGAGTTTGCCATGAAAAGGAGACGCTTGAACGTTATTCTGGGGAAGTGGCTGCCACTGGCCCTTGTTGTCGCTGCTGGCGTTGCACTAACGTTGCACGCTTCCTACCTTCCCCTCGGAGCCCAAGAGCAGGGGGGGACACCGCAGCAGGCCCCAGCTACCCCGGGGGTTACCCCACCCGCCGAGAGTCCGCCCGCTGGGCAGGCTCCCGCGGCAAAGCCCGAAGAGCCGAAACCTGCACAACAACCTGCTGTAGAGAAAAAAGAGGAAAAACCCGAAGCCAAGGAGAAGGCGCCGGAAAAAGCGGAGAAGGCCGAGGTTGAACAACTGGAAAACCAGTCCTGCCTCGACTGCCACAATCCCGACATCCTGAAAATGTCCAAGGAAGAGCTCGCAGAGCAAGTGGTAGTACCTGACAAGCCGGAACCGGCAAGGAAAAAGCCGCCGTACGTGTTCGGAGACCTCACCTTGGCGATCAAAGACGATGCGTACAAAGCCGGGGTCCACGCAGAGACCACGTGCGTGACGTGCCACAAGGACGTTGTGGAGTTACCGCACGCTCAGCGCCTCAAGCAGGTCGATTGCCGCGAGTGTCATGAGGAGTCCGCTGAGACAGTGCAGGCGAGCGCCCACGGGGAAAAGTTGGGACCCAAGGCGCCCGGATGTATCGGATGCCATGATAGTCACTATGGCAAGCCCGTTGCGGACTACGCGAAGGATTTCCGGCGGAAGGTGTGCGTTGACTGCCACAAGGCCTACGGCTCCGATAGCCTGAAGGAACACCCCAAATTGTACGAAGCAGGCCTGCACCTGAAGACGCTCGACTGCATGAATTGCCATCAGGGCACTGAGAAGGGCGTACACAACATCCTGTCGGTCAAAACCAGGGTTGCAGGGTGCGAATCGTGCCACACGAAATACAGCGCGTTGACCAAGGAGAAGAAGGTCGAGATGAGCCTGGGCGCATACGTGATGCGTACCAGTTTTCTCAACAACGACGCGCTAAAGAAATACGGGTACGTCCTTGGGGCCAACCGTATCCCGGCGTTCGACGCTATCATCATTCTGGTGGTATTGGGACCACTGGGCCTGCCCATCGTGCACGGCGGCCTCAGGATTCTCACCCGGCGCAAGGGCCCGATTGAGCTTCCCGAGGAGAAGATCCTCCTTCACCCACTCCCAGAGAGGATCTGGCACTGGTTCCAGGCACTGTGTATCGTGATGCTCGTCATCACGGGGATCATGCTCCACTGGCCCGAGAAGTTCCCCGGATGGTTCTCATGGTCGGTTACCGTGCACAACTGGTTCGGGATCGGCGCAGTGATCGCGTTCCTGTTCTGGCTCATCTATAACCTGTCTACCCGGAGGATTAGACACTACATCCCCAGGAAGGGCGAAATCCCCCGCGGGCTGATCACTCAGGCGAAGTTCTACGGGTACGGCATCTTCAAGCATGAGCCCCATCCGTACGCGCCGTCGGAGGACAACAAGTTCAATCCGCTCCAGAAGATCGCGTACCTGAAGTTCCAGCTGTTGCTCTTCCCGCTTCTGCTGATCAGCGGCCTGCTCTACATGTACCCCCAGGCCTGTAGCGGGGTGATCAATGCGATCGGTGGAATGACGGTTCTTGCGATCGTCCACTACATCCTGGGAGCACTCTTTGCCGCGTTCCTGGTCGCTCACCTGTACCTCGCCACAACCGGTGAGACGATCGGCGAGAACTTCAAGGCGATCATATTCGGATACGGCATTAAGGAAGACCACGGCAAACACCATTAATGCCAGCGGCCTTCAAAGACGTAATCCGGGGGGAACTTCTTTACACAAAGAAGTTCCCCCCAAAGTTACTCCTTGAAAGCGCATTGGTATTACCGTTTGCCGAACGAGCCTGCCAGGAGTTCAGTCCAGGAGTCCTCCCCGGGTTTCGGGGGTGCGGGAATGTGCGGCATGGTCTTGAATTCCGTCCGTTGACTCAGCCCGAATAAGTAGCTCAACTCCCGGGTGATGGGGGTGTCGCGGATGTCGATGACGCGAAGGAGCCTGCCGAGGTTAAGGTCCCACCAGTCGCTTTTCAAGCCGGTCAGTTCGGGGATTTTGAGATGGGAGCCCTTTTTCGCGTCCCAAAAATACTCCGCAAAGGGCCAGAACTTGTATTTTGCGTACACGAGACAGCCCTTGCGGTAGCGCTTTTGGATTGAACTCATCATGAGGAATTTTCGTTCCGTGAAAACCTCATCATCTCCCACCGATATGTAACCGCTGGAGCTACCTTCAGACATCCCCTTCCGGTAGTCGGTCTTCTGCGAGTACACATAGAAGATGCTCAATTCCTTGATGCCTCCGCCCGTCCCATACGTGAAGAACGGTCGCACGCTGTAGCGGCGATGACCGGTTGGATAATGGTGGTAGTAGGTTATGAACGGCCAGAGCATGTCGACGGTCGTGGAAAAAGGCGTATCCAGTCTTGCATAGAGCGGAAAAGGGCTTGCGGTGTACGTGGAGGCCTCGAGCGTGCCGGGGTACCTGCAAATCTGCTGAAAAAACGGCCACATAAAAAACTTGTTCTCGTACTCCTGCCCGATGATGTCGTGTCCGACCAACGGCCAGGCTTTCAACGCGTGTCTGCCAGGGCTGTTCGCGTACGTGATGAACGGCCAGAGAATGCGAATGGTACGCTCGTTGTCGTAACGGCTTTCGTAATAGAGCGGAAAGAGCACGAACAGGTCGCTGTCAACCCCTCGATGGCGGTACGAGTACCCATAGAACGGAAAAAAGCCCCAGTAATGCTGTCCCATGTCCGATCGGCCCCAGTATGCGGTGAGCCAACGAGAGTGCCCTTCAAACGGAGGGGTCTTGGACCACTCGCAATCGACGAACGGCGTAAAACGGGTCTTGGACCGGAACGCCGATTCCTCGGAGCAGCCCATCGGGAAAAGAAAATCGCACCGATGGTACAGCCCGTTAACGTTAGAGGAAAAAAACAACGGCGGCAATCCCCATCCGGTGCCGAGAAGCCAGCCGCGGCTGGAAGATCGCGGGTCGATTTGCCGAATAGTGAAGTCTGGATCGACAGCAAAGAGTGTTGCGTTGGACGGAAGGCTGAGGAACGCGTCCGCGGGTGAGACGAGCATCGAGAGCAGCATTAAGACCGCCAGTGCGTCCCATATCGCATGGCCCGCGCCGCGGCCGACAGAGAGCGCGGACATCTCCATCGGCTGCTGACACCGGGTTTCTCTTTGGCCGGGCTCGATGGCCGGGATCATGCCGGCGTTCCTTTACCGGAAGATCGAGCCGAGGACAATGGCCAGCGTGCTGACCGGCGTGGCCTCGGAAACGTCTTCGGCTGTCTTGTTCATGTTGCGGATCGTTCGGCGGGCCTCGAAGTAGATTTCCGGGTCGTTGATGAGGCGGCCCACCACCCCCGGCCCGTACTGTATCCGATTGGCAAGCCCGCGGATCTCTCGGATCAGACTGTCCGCGTTCCGATAGAGCGTTTCATCCCGGGCGAGCAGCCCGATCGTGCCTTTCCCTGCCCGGATGTCTTTGGTCAGCATCTCGAGATCCTGGGCGGTCTTGTCGAACTTGTCCCCTGTCTTGCCGATATTTGCCGAGAACTTCTCCAGGTCGTCCACGGTGCGGTTGAGCTTTTCCCGGTTCCTGGTAAGCAGTTCGTTGAGACTTGCGGTGCTTGTCTGCGCGTTGTCAATGGTCTGATTGATCTTGTCCTTGTTGCGGGACAACAATTCATTCAGGTGCTTGAACGTCGCCTCCGCGTTCTCAATGGCGCTTTCCACCTTCTGTGCGCCTTTCTCATCTACAACCTGCTTTTTGGCGGTCCGGGTCAAGGCCTCGAGATCCTGAGTGATCACCCCCGCTCGTTCGATGATCTTCTCCGTGTCGGTGGGCTCGTACACGAGCGTGATCTCATCGCCGGGCTTGAGCTTGCGCGCGTTCGGCTTTCCGGGCGCGATCACCACATACTTGTCTCCCATGAGCCCTTTGGTCTTGACATAGACCCGGGAATCCTCGGGAATGGCATTGCGGTACGCGTCCAAGATCTGGAGGATTACAAGGGCCTTGCCGGTTTCCGGGTCGAGCTGGATGTCCTTGACAGTGCCGATCTTGATTCCGACCATCTGGACCTGCGCGCCGACCACCAGCCCCTCCACTGAGCGGAAACGGGCTTTCAGCAGGAACCCCTGGGGTTTCCCGAAATCCAACACGTAGAACCAGGCGTAGGCAAAGATGGCGACCGTCGCCAGAAAGAAGAGTCCCACCTTCGCTTCCATTGAGAACTTGTTCATTCCGGATCGCTTTCCTCAATCCATGCTGAGCGGTCCATGGCCGGAGACAGCCGTGAACTGCTGAATCAACGGATCGGTACTGGAGCGTATTTCTTCCGGCGTGCCCTGTACGGCGATTCTCCCCTTGAACAGCATCATCACCCAGTCCGAGACATTCAGGACGCCGTGAATGTCATGGCTCACCAACACGTAGGTGGTGTCCATCTCTCGATGCGTGTCGAGGATCAGGTCATAGATCACGCCACGGGTAATCGGGTCGAGCCCGCTGGTGGGCTCGTCGAAGAATACGAGGTCCGGGTCCAGAGCCAGTGCCCGGGCGAGGCCGACTCTCTTGCGCATGCCGCCGGAGAGTTCATTGGGGAACTTGTGAAGGTGCTCGCCCATGCCCACCTTGTCCAGTTTGTCGTGCACGATCGCGCGAACCTGCTTCTCCCGCAGCCTCAGATGTTCCCTGATGGGGAACGCGACGTTCTCTTCCACCGTCAAAGAATCAAACAGCGCCGCGTCCTGGAAGAGGACCCCGAAGCGCCTTCGTATGCGGTTGAGCTCTCGGGAACCCATGCCCACGATATTCTCTCCATCAATATAAATCGCCCCTGAGTCTGGAGCCTCGAGCCCGATCATGTGGCGTATCAGCACGGATTTGCCTCCGCCGGAGCGTCCCATAATGGTGGTGATGGAACCCTTCCTGATCTCGAAACTCACTCCGTCGAGAACTTGTTGGCCGTTGTAGTGCTTGCAAACGTTCTCGAGACGAATCATGGGGATTCCCGGCGAACCGCTCATGTCGACCGGAACATCAGGGTCGTCATCAGGTAATCGGAGACCAGAATAAGCACCGAGGCAACCACGACGGCCTCAGTGGTGGCCGCGGCAACGCCTCGCGATCCTCCTGTTGCGTAGTAACCCTTGTGGCATGAAACGAGCGCCATAAGGAGACCGAACACCACTGACTTAATCAAGCCCTGAGTGATATCACTCGGGTCCAGATAGTCTCTCACCCCAGCCATAAAAGTTCCCGCGTCGATTCCCAGATACGCGGTCGACACCACGTACGCACCGACCATCCCGGCAAACGAGAAGATGAGCGCCAGAAATGGAAGCGCCACCGTGGCCGCGAATATCCGCGGGGAAATCAGATACTGGATCGGATCGACCGCCATACTGACGAGCGCGTCGATTTGCTGAGAATTCCTCATGCTCCCCAGTTCCGCTGCCATGGCCGAGCCGACCCGTGCCACTACCATGAGCGCGCCGATCACCGGTCCCAACTCCCGGCTCAAAGCCAGCGCCACTGTGGCGCCAACCATAGATTCCGCCCCATATCGATGCATGCCGTTGTACCCCTGAAGAGCACTGACCATGCCGGTGAACGCGCCGGTCAGTACCATCAGGAGCACAGTCTGCGCGCCGACAAAATCGAGCTGCCGCACGAACTCTCCGACCCGATACGGGGGGAGCACCATCCGCATGAGGCTCCGAACCAGTAGGAGCAGCGCTGTTCCGAGCTCGTCGAGGCAGAACCGCACCAGCTCGAAAGGCGCCAGCAGGATGGATGAGAAAAACGAGAGAGTCCGCACTGAAATCATCCCTCAGGGAACAGATTCAACTTCCCGAAACCGAAGGGAGGCGTATTCTTGTCATCCCCTGGTCAAGGTGTAGCTCGTCGGCAGTCCTATTCTAGTAGATAGCCATAAAAGATGTCAATAACTTTATGTTATAAGAATTATTTCAAGTAATAAATGATGTTTGATGGCGAACTTAAAGGAATTGAGGGACTAGTTTAATCGACACGAGGCAACGTGGCTCCGTCCAGGTGCTTTGCCCGATCCCGCGGCCAGGCCACACAAAGCCATTGCGCGGGGGCTCGCCAAGTGGTATGGTGAGCGCTGAACGAAAATAAACCATAATTATATCAATTAGATAACCAAGGAAGCCCTATGCCTGCGCCTGACTTCGTCCACCTGCACCTCCACACCCAATACTCCCTCCTGGACGGCGGCATCCGCATCCCCGACCTGGTCGCACGAGCCAAGAAATTCCGGATGCCCGCAGTGGCCGTCACCGATCACGGGAACCTCTTCGGCGCGATGGAGTTTTACAAGCAGGTCCAGGCCGGCGGGATCAAGCCGATCGTCGGCTGCGAGGTCTATGTGGCGCCGGGGTCTCGTCTGGATCAGTCTCCGAGGGCCGGGGAGGCGACGTCGTACCACTTGGTGCTCCTGTGCGAGAACGAGAAAGGATACCGCAATCTCTGCAAGCTGGTGACCAAGGCCTATCAGGAGGGGTTCTATTACAAGCCGAGGATCGATCGTGAACTGTTGGAGCGGTACCAGGAAGGCCTCGTCTGCCTGAGCGGCTGTCTCGCCGGCGAGGTCCCGTCGCGGATCAGGGCGGGCGATGAGGAAGGAGCTCTGAAGGTTGCTTCATGGTTCCGCGACCTCTTTTCGCCCCAGAGATACTTCCTGGAGGTGCAGGAGAACGGCATCGCTGAGCAGCGGAAGGTCAATGAGACTCTCGTGAGCATGGCGTCTAAGCTGGATCTGCAGGTGGTCGCGACCAACGACTGTCATTATCTGGACAAGACGGATCACCGTGCCCATGAAGTGCTCCTGTGCATACAGACCCAGAAGAGGCTGGACGATCCGGATCGGTTGAGCTTCCAGTCTCCGGAATTCTATTTCAAGTCCCAGGAGCAGATGGCGGTCGATTTCAGGCATTTTCCGGAAGCCGTGAAAAACACCCTGGCGGTGGCAGAGCGCTGTTCGTTGCTCCTTGAGTTCGGCCAGGTTCATATGCCCCGGTTCGATCTGGGCACCGGTGAAACGCTGCGGGACCGCTTCCAAAAGGATGCGCAGGAGGGGTTCGAGCAGCGCTTGGAACGGATGAGACAACGGGGCGAGATCGACGAGCAGACCGAGCAGAGCTATCGCGAGCGGCTTACGACGGAAATACGGCTGATTCAGGAGATGGGGTTCTCCGGATATTTTCTGATCGTGGCTGATTTCATAGCCTTTGCCAAAAAGAACGCGATACCGGTGGGGCCGGGCAGAGGCTCCGCTGCCGGTTCGCTGGCCGCGTATTCGTTACGGATTACGGACATCGATCCGATCCGTTACGACCTGCTCTTCGAGCGATTTCTCAACCCTGAACGCAAGAGCATGCCTGATATCGACGTCGACTTCTGCATGCAAGGTCGCGACCGGGTGATCGAGTACGTTTCCGAGAAGTACGGCCGGGACAATGTCGCACAAATTATCACCTTCGGCAGGATGCAGGCCAAGGCAGTAATCAGGGATGTGGCGCGGGTCCTCGGCTTTCCTTACGCGGAGGCCGACCGTATTGCGAAGCTCATCCCGGACCGGCTGCAGATAACCCTCGAGAAGGCCATCAAAGAAGAGCCGAAGCTTCAGCAGCTCGTAGAGAAAGACCCTCAAGTGGCGGACCTGCTGAATCTCGGGCGCTCCCTCGAGGGACTCACCCGGCACGCTTCGACGCACGCCGCGGGGATCGTGATCTCCGACAAGCCGCTGGTTGAGCATCTCCCGTTGTACGTGGGGAATAACAAGGAGACCGTCACCCAGTTCGACATGACCTGGGTCGAGAAGATCGGCCTGGTGAAGTTTGACTTCCTCGGCCTCAAGACGTTGACGGTCATCGATCACGCGGTAGGCCTCATCGAGAAGGCCCGCGGGACAAAGCTCGACACAAGCGAATTGCCGCTGGACGACAGACCGACCTTCGAGGTCCTTTGCAAAGGCGATACGCTGGGCGTGTTCCAGCTTGAGTCCTCGGGGATGCGGGACATCCTGACGAAATTCAAGCCGTCGGTCTTCGAGGATCTCATCGCCATCTTGGCCCTCTATCGACCGGGACCGCTGGAATCGGGGATGGTGGACGACTTCATCAACCGGAAGCACGGCCGTACCGCGATCGAGTATCCCCTGCCTGAGCTGGCACCGATCCTCAAGGAGACCTACGGTGTGATCGTGTACCAGGAACAGGTTATGAACATCGCCAGGGTACTGGCCGGGTACTCTCTCGGCGAGGCCGATCTGCTCCGGCGGGCAATGGGTAAGAAGAAACCCGAGGAGATGGCCATACAGAAGAGCCGGTTTGAAAAAGGAGCTGCGAAGAACAAAGTCGATCCCCAGAAGGCCACGTTCATCTTCGAGCTTATGGAGAAGTTCGCCGGGTACGGCTTCAATAAATCGCATTCCGCGGCCTACGCGATGGTCACGTATCAGACCGCGTATCTCAAGACGCATTATCCAGCGGAGTTCATGGCCGCGCAGCTCACCTGTGAGGCGGGGAATACGGACAAGGTGACCCTGTACATTTCCGCGTGCCGGGATGCCGGCATTGAGGTGTTGCCGCCGCATGTGAACGAATCGACCCACGACTTCTGGGTCGTCAACAATCGGATCATTTTCGGCCTGGGGGCCGTGAAGAACGTGGGAGACGGAGCGATCAACTCCGTGTTGGAGGCTCGAAACGAAGGGGGACCCTTCTGCTCGCTCCTGGACTTCGCTCGGCGTTGCGACCTGAGACGGGTGAACAAGAAGGTCATCGAAAGTCTCATCAAATGCGGGGCGTTCGATGGCCTGGGCCCCACGAGGAGAGCCATGGCGGATGCCCTCGATTCGGTCCTCGAGCAGGCCGCGAGTTTCCACAAGGAACAGAACGAAGGGCAGTTCAACCTATTCGCAACCTCGTGTGAGCCCGGTGAAGCCTCCAGCCTCATCGATGTTCCCATCCCGGAGAAACCTGAATGGGACGAACAGACCAAGCTGAACCATGAAAAAGAGATCATGGGGTTCTACGTCACCGGCCACCCGTTGATGAACTACGAACCTATCATCGCGAAATACACGAACGCTTCTTCGGAAACACTTTCCGAGGCGCCTACCGCGTCCACAGTCCGCCTGGCTGGAATGGTCAAGCGGGTCAAGGAGATCAACACCAAGAAGGGTGAGCGTATGGCGTTCATCGCGCTGGAAGACCTCGCGGGCACGATCGAGATCACCGTGTTCTCTGATCTGTACTTGCAGCACCGTGATTTGTTGCAGTCAGGGGAGCCGGTGATCGTCTCTGGAGTGCGTGAAGGGGACAAGGAGTCGCCCAAGGTGCTCGCGCAGGAGATCTGCCGGATTCAGGACGCGATGAAGAAATTCAGCAAAGGCATCGAGATCACCATCTCTGCGAGAGGGACCGACCCGGGCAAGATCGGCGACCTGAAAAAGATCCTGCAGCGACATAGAGGAGCCCTCCCCGTGAAGCTCCACGTGGTCATACCGAATAGGACCGAGACCGTCATCAGTCTCCATTCCACGACCTGCGAGGCTTCAGAAGCGTTGCTGGCGGAGGTGCAGGACGCGTTCGGGTACCAGCCCATGAGCTTTCTGTAGGTTGGGGGGAATATCGGGCCCCCGGGGCCGCTCGTTCCTCTGAGCTCTGCTGCCCCCAGGTTTGTGCGACGTGCACCTTTTCTCACCATCGGTCACGTATTTTCGTGGGATGCGATGAGCGGGGTGAATCGCATCTGTCGGGAAGAAACCTCGAATGATGCGATTCTCGTTGGTCATCGCATCCTACCAGGCTGGAATACTGCCGAAAGGGAGCGGTGACCGGCAAGATGCCGGTCCCACTGAACGGCCAAGGGCAGGGGCTTCAGGTAAAACAGGGTATTTGACAAGAAACCCAGGACTACGCCCAGGTAACGAGACCCATGGAGAGCGGATTGAACAGGTACGGATGAAAGGGGAGGACCCTGATGCGGTACCCGTATACCCCTGTCTCGTCGCACGGGATGGTGCCCTGAAAACGCCAGACCCCTTGCGAGACTTGTTCGACGCCCGTCATTGCCGTCACGTCGCGGTTCGGGATTCGATCGGTCTCCTGCTGCACACTTCCATGGCAGAGGTCTACGGTGACCTCGTCGTCAGTGAGCCCTCCGAGACCGATGAGCGCGTTGACCTGCAGTTCCTCGCCCAGAGCACCCCGATCCCCCTTCGGCATTGATACGTCGAGCACTTTGACGTCTTTCCAGAGGGTCCGTACCTTTTGTTTCCAGTCCCGGATTTCCCTCGCCCTGGCCAGCCGGTTCTCGCCAAGGATCTGGTGAGCCAGCCCTGCTTGGACGTAATAATCTTCCATATACTCTTCGATCATGCGGTGGGAATTGAAGCGCACGCAGATCTTGGCCATGCTGTTCTTCATCATGTCGATCCACGCGTGGGGGAGTCCGTCCGGGCCTCGGTCGAAGAATCTCGGGATGACTTCTTCCTCGAGGAGTTCATAGAGCGCATTGGCGTCTATCTGATCCTGGTAATCGAGGTCCGCGTACTCTTCACCTCTCCCGATGGCCCATCCGTTGGTGCCGTCGTACGCTTCAGGCCACCATCCGTCCAGGATGCTCAGATTCAAGGCGCCGTTTGCCGCGGCCTTCATTCCCGACGTTCCGCAGGCCTCGTTGGGGCGTCTCGGGTTGTTGAGCCACACATCCGATCCCTGGACCATATACCGGGCGATGTTGATGTCGTAGTCCTCGAGAAAGATCAATTTGCGCCGGAAACCTTCGGTTCGTGACTGGTGAACCACTTTCTTGATGATTTCTTTCCCGAGGCGGTCTTGAGGGTGCGCCTTGCCCGCGAAGAGGAACTGGACCGGGCGACGCTTGTCGGAAACGATGCGCAGCAAGCGGTCCGGATCGCTGAACAGGAGCGCTGCCCGCTTGTACGGGGCGAACCTACGGGCAAACCCGATGGTCAAGGCCTCGGAACTGAGCAATTCCACCGCGCGGCGTATGTCCAGCGCCGAGCCTCCGCGGGCCTTTACCTTGGCAAGGAAGTGAAAGCGGCAAAAGGCGACCAGACGTTCGCGGCGGGTTACATGGACGTTCCAGAGCTGGTCGGCCGGTATGTTGTACACACGCTTCCAGATCTTGGTGTTGTCCGGATCTTCGATCCACCCTTCTCCCATGTACCGCGCAAACAGGTCTGCCATCTCCTTCGAGACGTACGACGGGATGTGCACTCCGTTGGTGACGTACCCGATGGGCACGTCTTCCTCGTCCACGTGGGGCCAGAGCCCTTGCCACATCTTCTTGGATACCTTGCTGTGCAGTTCGCTTACCGCGTTCACTCCTCTGGAGACGCGAAGCGCCAACACGGCCATGGAAAAGTGGGAGGTGCGATCGTCAGGGTTCTCCCGCCCGAGATCCAAAAGGTCCTTGACGCTCATCCCGAGGGATCCCAGGTACCCTCTGAAATAGCGCTCCACCAGCTCGGGGGGAAAGTGGTCGATACCCGCCGGGACCGGGGTGTGGGTGGTAAATACTGTTGAGGCTGCGACCGCCTCCAGAGCCACATCAAAGGGGATCCGATACGTGGTCATGGTCTGGCGGATTCGCTCCAGGGCTGCGAAAGCCGCGTGCCCCTCGTTGAGATGATACACGAACGGCCAGAGGCCGAGCAGGTGAAGGGCTCGGGCGCCGCCGATCCCCAGCACGATCTCCTGGCGGATCCGCATTTCAATATCGCCGCCGTAGAGTTCGGCGGTAACACGCCTCGCATCAGGGGTATTGTCCGGGTGGTTGGTATCGAGGAGGTAGAGAGGGATACGGCCCACCTGTATCTTCCAGATGAGCACCTTTACGTCACGGCCGTCGAGATCGACGCTGAATGAGACCTGATTCCCCGCGGCGTCCATGACGCGGGCGATGGGGAGGTTGTAGAAGTCGTTGTCCAGGTACGATTCCTGCTGCCAGCCGTCCACGTTGAGGTACTGCTTGAAGTACCCTTTCTGATAGAGGAGCCCCATGGCCACCAGGGGAAAGCTCAGGTTCGATGCGCTCTTCAAGTGGTCTCCCGCGAGCACGCCCAGACCCCCTGAATAGACGGGGAGACATTCGCTCAGTCCGTACTCCATGCTGAAATAGGCAACGCGGTAGTCGATGGGTCGCGGCAAATTGAAGGAGTACACCCCAGTCCGGCTGATGTAGTCCTCAAAGGCCTTCTCAAGCTCTTTTATGCGGTCAAGGAACGCCGAATCCTGCAAGATCTCCTGCTGGCGCTCCCTGGATATCCTGGCAAGCATGAGGATAGGATTGTGTCCGCACTCATCCCAGAGTTCGTTATCCAGAGCCTGAAACAGGCGGCTCACGTCAGGGTTCCAACTGAACCACAGATTCATTCCTATGTTGCGGAGGGGGAGAAGTTCTTCGGGCAGATCCGGGTGTACGATCAGATGGCGCATTTTCATCCACAGCCTCCAGATTCATGGCTCCTTGAATAATTTCTTACACAAAAGACAGGGGGTCTGCAATCGCGCATTCGTCCGGGAGGGCATTTCCTGAAGAGATGGGGTGGCTCCTGCAAGGGGCGAGATACAGCAGTTGTCGAGCATAAGGTCCGACTCGAGGGCAACCGACTTGACGGGCTCCCTCGCTTCGGGCAACGCAGAGCCATAGAACCTTCGTTCGGAAATCCCCCAGATCCGCTTGGTGATCCGACCAGAAGTTTGGGCAAGTACTGCAGCAGTCGTACAAGAATAGACACGGATGTGGGAGCGGCTCCCGAAAAGGCCTCAAGACTCCGGCGGGAGCCATAATCGTGACACGATGATCGTTTGCAACAGAACTCCGAGGCAGTGTCGGATTACTCCTCACCAGGACTTGTCTTTGGGCTCTCCGGCGCCGCTCCTCTCCTTTTGCCACTCATCCCACTTGGTCCTCGCCTCGGTGGGCGGGGGGATGAGGTTGGAGAGGGTCTTCAGTCCCGGAACGTATCGGAGCGCCCAACTCGGCTCTTCCGTCTCATATCCGGCCTTGACGGGGGTGCCGGCCCGGAGGGTGCTGCAGGAGGTGAGGAAGGGGAGGGCGAGTAGCGCGGCCAGGGGGAGCACTGAAAGGAATCTCATAGCGAATATCCCCTATTAATAAAGGGTTGATGCAAGGCAACCGATCTGGGGCGAGCTTATATTCGGGATCATTTATAACTACAAGCATTTTTATTGGGGGACGTGAAAAAAAGTGCGATGTCAGTCTTATGACGGTCCGAAGTGCGGGAAGGATTCCGGCAGATGAATAAGTACGCTGACTATCGGACTAAACTTCAGAAGACGTCTCGACGCTGTCAGAGGGCAGGGTCCTGGCCAAAACCACGGAAAACACTCCAGCGAGCGCATAAGCAGCGGCCGCCAACGCGAGCAGGCTCGCGAACCCAATGCTCATGGCGAGAACCACGGCAACGGAAGCCGATACCACCGATGCAAAACCGTTTACAGCCCAAGCCACAGGAATCGCCCCGGACGCTCGTCCCTGGAGCAACGACAACCCCCACGGAAAAGGCATCCCCATGAGAAAGGCCAGGGGCCCTATGACCGCCAAGCCTGTCGATGACTTCATCATGCCGTCCCAGAGGGCCGCGCGTTCAAACAGCGGAGGTAGAGCTGTCACGGCGACGATCGCACAGCAGGCCACACTCGCGCACACCAGGAGCGCGCCGTGTGGAGCCAGGCTGGTGATCCGGGGTTGGGCCAGACTCCCACAGCCGGCAAAGAAGAGCAGCCCCCCGACCACCACTGCCGCTGCGATTACCGGATCGCCGAGAAATCGGGTGAACATCTGGATCAAGCCCATTTCCACAAACATGAACCCCGTTCCGAGAGCTGCGAAATAGACGAGCGTGCCGCTTCGCAGCGAGAATCTCGATGCCTGAGCACGCTTCTCCACCAGAAGGACGGGTGCCGGCAGGAGCAGCGCCGCGAAGATGGAGGTCAGGACGACGCTCGACACCAACACCAGGAATCCCATTTCCGCGCGGGCTGGCCAGAGAGGGCCGAACGCTTCCCGAAGCTTCGAGAGAGAGACCCATCGGAAGAAATCGTAGAAGAAAGGCCGATCGTCCGTGGCCGGCCTGATGTTACAGATCCAGCTCCGGTAGAACTCCTCCCGTTGCGGTGAAAGGAACATCCGCATCGCGTGATGGTACCAAGAGATTGATGTCCCTTCAGGCCCCGGAACCACATGAGTCCGGTTGGTCCGGTCGGAAACGACCCCGGGGAACCATTCGGATTCGCATTGAAGGGTGCGGGTCGCGGCAAGGAACGCTTGGACGACAGAAGCGGACAACCGCGATCGTCCGACAATGGTCGCCACCGACAGTTCGTCCCGTGCAATCAGGATGTGCTCGCCCGGCCGGGTCGCACCTCGTTTTTCCAGCGCTTCGATCCATGTGGCCGCTATCTTGAGGTTATCTCTCTCCGGCTCCTGGATGCCGCGTGTCACGCAGGCGATTCCACCGGGCGTCAGGACGCTCAAACACCGGGCGAAACCCTCTACCGTAGCGAGATAGTCCTCTCTGAGTCCTCCAATCCCTCCCGAACCCGCTGAAAAACCTTCGAGCGCGGGCAGATGGACGATGTCGAAGGCCCCTTCGGTGCGGTCCAGGAAAGCCCGCGGGTCGGCAATGACCACCTTCACCCGCGGGTCCTCGAGGACGCCGCTTCCGTACTCTTGCAGCACGCTCACGACATTGCCGTCGGGCACCACTATTGTGATCGATTCAGCGTCGCTCAGTCTGGCCAACCAAACATATGTACCGCCGGTCTCCCCGAGAATGAGTACCCGTCTCGGCGTGACGAGTCTGTAGGGAAGTGCGGAGAGCGTCCCTTCCAGGAAGCGAGCCTGATCGATCCGCTTGATGGAGAGGACCGACCCGACTTGAAATCCGTCCTGCAGGAGCATGCCCATGGCCGGCGGGGCCTCCGTTGGACTGAGCGACAGCAGCGTGTGGAAGGAGGGGCTCGCGTAAAGGTCGATCCGCCCGCGCGGCCCTGAGTACGTAACGAGCCGTTGGGCGTTTCCCTGCTGTTCCAGCCGCTGGACGTAGGCGAGGCCCTTGTACTGGTCGATATTCAGCGGGAAGACTCTTTCGGGACCGGCGAGGTAGCAGGCTCCCACGGCAAGGCCCGCCATGGCGAGGCATCCGCCGTAGATCGCTCGGCCTCTCCCATTCCAGCGTGGGATGAGGCAAAGACCGGAGAAGAGCACCGCAAGGGAGAGAGGGATCACCAGTCCGTTGGCAGGGACATGCTCCATGAGCGCGACGACTCCGAGGCCACCGGCCGCGCTCCCGGCCAGGTTGGCGGCGTACGTGCGATGTATCCCGTTGCCTGCCGCCATCAGAGCCACGCCAATGAGCACTCCGGCCAGAAAGAACGGCACGCCGTGTATGAGCCAGAACAGACACCACCATCCGAGGGTCTGCACCGCTGCCGCGGGATCGAAGTAGACGTTGAGAGGGAGCGTCTCCCCCACGCGGAGACAGAATGGCATCGCGAGAGCGAAGCCGAGGGTCCCCCACGGGAAGATCGCGTTGCCGTGTGCCTCGAACCATTTCCGGTTCAGGGACAACACCACCCCACCCACACCGAAACCGAGCAGCGCGCAGCTTATGACGAGAAAGGAGAAGTGATGGTAGCGGGCAACGAGGAGACAGCGCATAAGGGCCACCTGCCACCCGATGAGCGCAACCGAAACGAAGAATACGGCGATGAGCATGAGCCGAAAATCGACCGGCGAGAGTCCGTTACGGACTTGCCGGAGCCCTGATGAGCGGAACAAATCTCACGAGTTGAATGGTCTCGGAAGTCCTGCCGCCGGCCGGATCCTTGGTGACCGAGAGGAGGCGTTGCGTGTCGAACGCAGCCCCTACCGGGATTACCATGTGGCCTCCGGGTTTGAGTTGCTCGAAAAGCGGCGGAGGGACGTGCAGCGCGGCGCAGGTTACGATGATTCGATCGAAAGGGGCGAATTCGGGAAGACCATAGTAACCGTCTCCAAGCCGGACGGTCACGGATCGATAGCCGAGCCGCTCAAGCCGCTCTTTCGCCCCCTGGTACAGGGGTTCGAGGATCTCCATGGTGTACACTGATGGTGTCGTTTCCGCGAGGATAGCCGCTTGATAGCCGGAACCAGCGCCGATTTCCAGCACCTTCATGCCAGGGCCGAGGTCCAGGGCTTGAGTCATGAGCGCCACAATGTACGGCTGGGAAATGGTCTGGCCGTGACCGATGGGGAGCGGGGTGTCGGCATACGCTGATGAACGTCTGGCCTCCGGGACGAAGAGATGGCGAGGAACTTTGAGCATCGCACCCAACACGGCCTTGTCGGTGATGGTGGTGCGACCGAGTCCGCTCAATTGCGTCTCGACCATCCGGCGTCGTTCCCGGACCATCTCCGGAGGGTCTTCCGCTGCCCATGACTGGGCGCGCGCCAGGGAACCCGCCCGGTCGAACCAGCCTGAAGCGACGAGGCAGACGATGGCTACGGTCAAGATCGTTCTTGCACAGGTAAGCCCGGTCAATGCGCTTCACCACTCCCGCCGGCCGCGGTCTCCCGGCTGTTTGCCGCTGAGAGTTTCTTCGCCATGATAAGAGCGTCGTCCTTGATCGCGGGATAATAGTTCTTCCGGAAACCGGTGGTCTCGAACCCACATTTCCTGTACAGGTTTCTCGCACGACCGTTCCGTCGCGCGACCTCGAGGATGATCGTGGTGAGCCCCTCTTGCCGACAGAGGGTCTCCAGATGTGCCATTATCTCCCGGCCTAGCCCCCGGCCTCTGAAGTCCGGATGCACGGCTATGTTCAGCAAGTGCGCCTCGTCGACAACCTTCCAGAAGCAGAGGTATCCCACCAGCTTGCCGTTTGCCTTGAAGACGATCACCCGAGCCGTGTCGTTCGCCATCTCCTCCAGGAACATGTTTCGGGACCAGGCCTGCGCAAAAGAAGTACTCTCGATGGAAAGGACTGCATCGAGGTCCCCGAGTTGCATGCGAGAGGGTTGAATGATCGGTCGAACGTCCATGGGTTTTCAAATGCGCATGCCCAGAATCCTCACCGCTACTCGACCGAGAACTATAGGCATGAGTGGCCCCCAAGATCTGGTTCCGAGGCGCCGCTACGAC
>JACRDG010000065.1 GCA_016218715.1 Desulfomonile tiedjei
AAACACGAGCGCATACGGGCACCTCAGAAGAGACCTGACCGGGGCTGAGCCCCGTTTCCTCCAGATCGTCCGGACAAATCCATTAAGAAACGACCGCGAGATACCATGAACATCACGTAGAATGCCGCCTCCTGACCTCCGGCCTCGCGCCGGGGTTCTAGTCGCTCCCCCACGTTCGGCATCGGATTTCGCATCGGCCCTCCGCCTGCGCCAAGCCTTTCCCGATCACAGGAATGGGCGTATGATTCAAGAAGGATATGCCGCGCGCGGCGCGATCGGAGGCCGGCCGCACAGGGGAGGGCAATCATGGCAACCAAGCTGGTGTTGGTGGCGGTGCTGACTCTGGTGGTGGCGCTGTGGAGCGGACCCCTCTGGTCCGCGGAAAAGGACTCAGGGGCTTCGATCAAGATCGCGCCCGAGACCGTGGCCGACTATGTCCACGCGGTGATCGAGGCCGACCGGATTTTCTATACCCTGCACGTCGTCGAACGCATGCAGGCCACAGGCGTGGCGACGGCCTCCGAAAACTGGCGGGTCTCGCGCACCCTCCCGCTGCCGGCCCAGTTTCTCAAGGAGTCCGGCGAGCTGGCCGCCATCACGGGGGCCAGGATTCAATACCGGCTCATCGGCCTCTGGCCGGTCAATCCGCAGAACGCCGCTTCGTCAGACTTCGAGAAGAAAGGACTGGAAGAGGTGCGGGCCCATCCCGAACGTCCCTATACCGGCGTGATCACGCTCGGCGGAAACAAATATTTCCAGGCCATCTATGCGGACCGGGCCTTTGCGCAGGCTTGCATCGGCTGCCACAACGCGCACCCGCGCAGCACGAAGCAGGACTTCAAGATCAACGACGTGATGGGCGGAGTGCTGATCAGCTTTCCGCTGGAATGAGCGGGCCCTCAGGCCCTCGTCGGCGGCAGAGGCTTGTGCAATGCTCGCATGTCGGGCGAAGTCCCAGCACGGTCAATCTCCTTGGTGGGGCGACCAGCGTTTGAATGAAGGGCGCGCTACTTTGGGCGCGGCCCTCTCGGAGGCAATGTTAGACCGCCGCCTCCAGCAGCCCGGCCCCGGCCAACTCCAGAAACATTCGGCGTTGGTCGGCTCTCGCACCGTTTCCTCCATGTTTTTGTAAAAACTACTGGCGCAAGCCTCTCGCCTCCCTTATTCTGGTCGGCATCAGTCATCCTTCCTTCCTGGCTGTGGCAGAAACCCACGCTTGCGCAAACAGGCCCCCTGTGCTTCGACTCCACGCACGGAGGGTCTCCGCAGACAGCCGGTCATTCGCTCGCTCAAGCTGTAACGCCAAATAGTTCCCGATGAGGTCAAGCGACGGATAACATTCGTATCGGGCAGACATCCGTACGTCCTTGAACCCCGCATCGAAGAGATAGCCTCCGAGTTTGTGACCGATAGCCAGATCGCCGCCATTGCGTGCTTGCAGCGCAGCGTATGCCTGAGTCGCTTGTGCGAGTTGCGACGAAGAGGGGGCAACGAGCAGGCCGTTCCAGTCCGGACTACACACACCGATGATGCCGCCTGGCTTTAATACACGATGAAACTCCCTCAACGCCCGGATTGGGTCGGACAAGTGTTCCAACAATGCGTGGCTGAAGACCCGGTCGAACGTCTTGTCGTCGAAGGGAAGCGCGTAACAGTCCGCCGTTTTGAATTCGACGTTGGAAACCGATTCGCGTCGCGCATTGGCGGCGGCCAGCTCTATCTGAGATGCACTGAGATCGACCCCGACGACTTGGCTCGGCGTCACGCGCACGGCGATGTTCAGGGTGATGGTCCCAGGACCGCACCCACAGTCCAGGACAGACAGCCCAGACGCCAGGTGAGGCAGAAAAAACTGGCCGTGCGATTCCAAGGTGCGCCTGGACATGAAGTCCATGGCGTTCTGAGTATGGCCGGGGGTATAGGATTCGGACGGCATCAAGGAATCCCGCAGCATCAGTTGCTCTGGTGAAAGACCTGCGATCTCTGTAGTTTAACCTTCGCCTTACGCCTTGATCATGACCAGGAGCATCTTGAACCGCATGACCGCTTTAAGAGCATGGGGCCGACCGGCCGGGAGCCGCAAGAGTTGGCCGGCAGAAACGCGATGAGCAACTCCGGCGATCGAGATATCTGCCTCGCCCTCGATCAGGATCACCAGCGCGTCAAAGGGCGCCGTGTGCTCGCTGAGACCTTCTCCCTGATCGAAGGCAAAGGCCGTAACCGTGCCAACAGGCTTCTTGACGATGGTCCGACTGACAACCGCGCCCGGCTGATACTGGATCAGCTCGGCGAGCGCCACAACGCCTTCAAGTTCGTTCATTGCGTCAGGCTCTGCCGTCATAGCGCCTCCATTGAACGACGTGCTCGGTGGGATTGTGATCGAGATTCAGTCAGATGCTATCGCTCGGCATCAGTGGCGGCGCAGAGCGCCGTCCGCTGCATGCTGCCGTCAGACGGCGGTGGAACTACGATCACAGCCCTACCACTCGATTCCAGTCTGCGATGTACATGTAGAGCCGCTGGAACTCGCTCGGCAGCAACATGCGGTTGTGCGCTATGAAGTGTCGCACCTTCTCCATTTCATCCATTCGCTGCTTGAGCCAGTGCTGGGAGGGAATGACTTGGAAGTGATCCCACTTCGCTATGATGATTTGCGCTAGTTGGCCAAACTCAACGAAGCCGAGCAGGTCGGTCTTCTCGCCCTCAAGCCAGGAGTCCTTTAGTGCCTCTTTGCGGCGGCTCTCCCCGTGCTCACGGATTTTCGGCGGGATCTTGTCCAGCCAATCGGGCCCGTCCTTTTCCGCGAGCGTCTCTCGAACGAAATCCCTAACCTCGTTCTCGAAACAGAACAACACCGAGTAGAGACGCGCCATCTCCAACGCTTGGTTTCGCCGCCTGACCGGAAAGGGCGTCAACGCTTCGGAAAGAAGCTTCTCCTCAACCTCCGACTGGTCGGCGCCGACCCGTATGCCCGCCCTCTGGAACTTTCCTGCCTCGGACTCAAACATGAGACCACGAAACAGGAAGTCGCGAAGGTCCCTAGTCTTCAAGGAGGTGCTCCCTCAATGACTTAAAGATCGCGTTGTAAACCTCGACATCCTTTGAAGCTGGAAGGTGTATCTGGATGTTGTAGTGAAGCCCGGGCCCGGGAAGTCGTCGCCCCCCCTTACCGTGGCCTTCGCCCTCATCAGTCTCGGAAGGCTCTTTTCGCTCTTGCTCGGGGTGGTCTTTTGACTCGGCGTCCTTGGACATCGCCTTCTTGGCCTTCAAGTCCGAGAGCCCAAGAAGCGTGTAGAATGTCTTCGTCATCCAGCCCGCTACGTTGTCGCTGATGTTATGGAAGCTCCTGAATTTCCCGTGGATAGCGTCCTTGTCTCCCTCGGCAGGGTGCTCTTTTATCAGGAACAAATCCCCATACGCGCCGCGCAGGGCATCCGCCATCACTGCTCGGGACCGTGAGTGGTCTCGATAGTCATGGTACCGAGAAGTAGGCTTTCCGTCTGGCGACAAGAAGCCAAGCTCCTTCAACAGCGGGATTGCAGCCCTGTCGTGCGACGATGTGAACCCCCAGTCCTTCAACAGCTGCTGAGAAAAATACTCCGGTGCTTGGCCGTCCCGTATCTTGACGAATAGATCCGGGAGTCTCCCCGATGCAACGGAGTACTTGTTCGTAAGTCCCATCGGTCACTCCCCCATCGTGTCCATCTAACTATTAAATCTGCTGCAGGCTTCCGTGCAGCATACCCCGTGACTCCTCACGCTCCATTAGGGCAGAACCTACTGCGAAGTCAGGCGGTTGTCAAATTTTCGCCTTGCGCTCTGCCACGAGATAGGCTGCGAATCCTGCAATCTATCCGGCTATCAGCCCGCCGTATATCCAGCGGCTCACCTGAGGAGGCGTAACTTCACCGATGAACGGAATGCCAAAAATTCTACCGAGGTGGAATGCAAAAGCTGACGAGTCTCAGCGGGACAGGTTTGTAGCGACCTGCCCCGCCAACCTTCTTTTTCTTTGCCTCGGCTGGAACGGATGGGCATGGAGCGGTTCGGCCTCTGCGGGGACGCTGATGTCAGGGGCCATCACGCTAGCACGGTGCCGTTCCGTTGGTCTTCTCGGCGCCGTGCAAACCAGAACAGACTGGGGGCAGGAGACAGACAAGAGCCGCATCGAGGCCGACCGCGAGCTGCCCGCCGTTCGTCAGCCGCCTTAAGAGAAATCTATCTGCATCGAAGCGAGACGACGAGCGACCGCCATTCGTCAGCCCGGCCTCTTCCGCTGCTTGTCAGCCGAGGCTCTTGTCATCTGATCGGCCTGGCTACTGGCTCTGTTCCTCGGCCGTCTTCACGCAGGTATTGAAGTGGGGGAGAGGCTTGAGCGGGGCCTCGAATAGCATGTCTTTGTACGTCGGGTCGGCCCGCAACTGCGCGGCGAGATCTTCGACCAACAGACGAGCCGCCTCCTTCAGGGCTTGCGCCTGCTCGCATTCGATCTTGAGCGAGGTCGGGATATTCTTGACCACATCGTAGGTCGCCTTGGCCTTGGGCTGCCCGACCATCCCGTTCAGCTTGGTGAATTCGAGGTGGTAGAGGTCCCCGTGGAGCTGCTTTATCCTG
>JACRDG010000066.1 GCA_016218715.1 Desulfomonile tiedjei
AAGACTCCGTGAGTGCTCGGGTGATGGGGTCCGAGGTTGATCTCGAGGATCTCGCTTCTGAGTTCCGATGGTTCGGTCGCTCGTTCGGGCATAACTTAGCTTCCTCCTGCCCGCTTGGGGAGGTCAGGGGTATCTTCTTCTGTGCCGATGACCGGAAAATCCTTTCTCAAGGGATGCACTTTCCAGTTGTCCGGCAGCAAGAGTTTCCTTGGATCCGGATGGTTCCTGAACACAATCCCGAACATCTCGGCCGTCTCTCGCTCGTGCCAGTTTGCCGTGGGCCATATCTCCGTGATCGAGTCGATGACGGGATCTGCGCCCGGCTTCTCGTCGATTCGGGCTTTGACACGAAATCGGTGGCGGTGTTTCACGGAATACAACTGATAGACCATCTCGAATCGCGGTACCTGGGGATACCAATCCACCCCGCCCACAAAAGAGAGGAACGCAAAGGACAGGTCGGGATCGTCCTTGAGAAACCGGCAGACCTCCAGAATCCTGTCGGCCGCCACGGTAACCGCTGCCTCACCTCGAAACTCGGTGGTACTCTGGATCACGTCCGGTCCGAAAACGCCTGAAAGCTTCTTGACAATCTCTTCCTGTTTCATTGGCCGGCCGCCTTGATTCTGGGCACACGAGGATTCTTGATGGACTGTTCCTTCATAACCTTGGCATGGAGTTGCAGGATCCCGTCCAAGAGGGCCTCGGGTCTGGGAGGGCAGCCGGGAATGTACACATCGACCGGAAGATACCGGTCTATTCCCTGAACCACCGCATAGTTCTTGTAGATCCCGCCACTGCAGGCGCAGGCGCCCATGGCGATAACCCATTTGGGGTCCGCCATTTGCTCGTAAATTCTGAGCACCGCAGGGAGCATCTTCTTGGAGGCTGTCCCCGAGACTATCATCAAGTCGGCATGTCGAGGCGACGGCCGAGCAACTTCCATTCCGAAGCGGGAAAGATCGTAGCGACTCACGAAGGTCGCGATCATCTCGAGGGCGCAGCACGCAAGGCCAAACCCCAACGGCCACATAGACGACTTCCGGGACCAGTTCACGAACCACTCCAGATTCGTCACGTGAACCGTGTCGTTCAAATGTCTTTCTATTGCCATTCCAGCGCACCCTTCTTCCAGACGTAAACCAGACCCACCAGCAGCACCAGCACGAAGATCAGCATCTCCACGAAGCCGAAGATCATTAGTTTGTCGTAGATGGTCGCCCAAGGGAACAGAAATATGAGTTCGATATCGAACACAATGAAGAGCATCCCGATAACGAAAAACCGTACCGGAAAGCGCCGTCGCGCGCTCCCGATTGGATCCATGCCGCATTCGTAGGGCATCAGCTTGATCGGGGTCCAGTTTTTCCTCGAAAGCAAGGTGGAAAGTACTATTATGGCCGCTCCAATGAATGTGGCGACCAGAAAGATGAACAGGATCGGAAGGTAGCCGTTCATCATCCTTCTTCTCCTAAGGCGGTCAGCTCTGGAAGAGCATGCCGGTTGTTGAAATATTTTCGGTGGACAAGCAGCAAGATGTGAGATTAGGGGTCGTTAGCACGTGTTACCTGACCCGCCACGAAATTTCTACACTTCTGGCGTCCGGCTTGTCAAGAGGTTTTTGACACGGCCGGTTCATCCCGGTGAATCTTGATTCAGCAGGAAGATGATGTCCAGACGGGTCCCGCCGCCTCGCGTGGAGAGGATTTTCATCGTGTCCGCGCAACGCTTGATGTTGGACAACCCCATCCCCGCGCCAAACCCCATGTCCCGGATCCACTCCGGAGCGGTCGAATAACCGGGTCGCAGAACCTGCTCCAGATCTTCTATTCCCGGTCCATGATCCACTGCGGAGATGTGCACACGCTCACGCCGAATGTCGACGATGATCTCGCCGCCGACGTCGGTGTGGATCACGAGGTTCATCTCCGCCTCGTACACCGCCACAGCGACCCTGCGAACGATGGACGGGAGTACCCCCACACGCTGGAGAGACTTCTTTATCATGCTCGAAGCCTTTCCTGCGTTGGCGAAATCCTTGTCGTCCACGATGTAGCGAAGCACCAGGCTCGTGTCATCCGATATGATGTCCTGAAAGATATGGCTCGCGCGATACCTCTGAAGGCGCTCGGCCTCTCTCTGCTGGTAGCTTATCTCCATCTGATGGAGCAACGCCTTGATCACGGTGCCCGTCGTCAGGATCCCCACCAGTTTGCCGTCCTGGTCTTCCACGGGAAGCCGTGGAAAGCCTTCCCTCCCGAGCAGGTTGATCACTTCCACCAGGTACGCGTCCTTGGAAACGATCTTCACGTCCGTGACCATGTTCTCGCTCGCCACGGAGTCCATTTTCCCCGCTTCCATGGCCGTCATGACCTCGGTCGTGCCGAGCATACCGAGGACCTTGTCTCCGTCTGCCACCGGGGCGCCGGCGATGCGTCTCTTCCGCATCAATTCCTTCACCTGGGTCATGGACATGGATGGGCTGACCACGATCACGTCCGGCGCCATGACCGCTTCCACCTTGGTGGTATAGATCAGCTCCTGGACTTTGGTGATTTCTTGATCGACCATGGCTTACCAGGATCCGTTCTCAATCTTGATGCGCCCGCGACCGGGGAGACCCGCTGCGTAGAGACGACCGCACGCCTCGTACATCGTATAGGCGGTACTCACGAGGGTCATTCCGGAATCCCTCGCAAGTTCTATTGTTTCGGGTGGCGGTTTCTTGTCCCGCACGAACACGATCACATTGATGCCTGCCATCTCCGCGGTTCTCACCACTTGTGGATTGGTGAGGCCTGTCATGAGTACCGTCCCTTCGGTGGCAAACGCGAGAACGTCGCTCATCAAGTCCGCCGCACCGCCGAGAGGGATCTCCTCATCGAGTCCGTGATTCTCCACGAGGACTTTCCCCTGGAGTACTTCGAGCAATTCTCGAATTCGCATGGACTCTCCAGAATCGTGTGATGGACAGGGGCGATTATTTGACCACTACGCTACCCGGTTGTCAAGATACAGCGCCGCCTTGAGCTTTGCGCACCGGGTTCCCGACTGTAGGCCGCGGGTCCCGTGCCGAGTTAGACGATCTTGTTCGATTCACCGAGGCTTTCGCCCGGCCGAGGATTGCGTCTCGACCCGCTCGCGCAGGGTGGTCGCCAGAGCGACGCCGCTCATTCCACGGGTTCATAGAGAACCACTGCTTCACCTTTGAGCAAGAGTTTTCCAGCCTGGTCCTCGCACACTGTTTCCAGGGTGACGATGCGCTTATCTTCCCGAACTTTCAGGACAGTAACCAGCGCGGTCACCGTGTCGCCGGGATAGATGGGAGCCTGAAAGCTGAGTGTCTGGCTCAGGTAGATCGTTCCCGGCCCGGGAAGCTGGGTTCCCAGAATGGTCGAAATGAGAGACGCGCCCCACATTCCGTGGGCTATGCAACGTCCGAAGCGGGTCTTCTTGCCAAACTCGTCGTCCACATGGATCGGGTTTAGGTCTCCTACGAGTGTCCCGAAGCTTCGGACATCGTCCTGGGTGATCGTCCTGGTCAGCGAACTCGTGTCCCCCACCTTTGGTAGCATGGCGCACCTCCTATTCCGTGACCCCTCACCGTCATGTTGAGGGACTGCGTCCATCCCGGCGAACGGTTCCTGATTCTGCATCCGCACGCGAGCTACGGGTTCTGCGGCCTATCGCGTCGCGTGCACATCGAGTCGTGGTCCACTCGACTTCGCGGTTCAGATGATCCGCATATACTGGAAGACCCGTCGCTCCGGGGTCAACTATTATTTTAGTTCCCCGGAATCTTTCGGCACATCGCTCAGCGCAACGGACCGTCCGCGGAATAATCCACTCCTTGCGACAGTGCGAGTCGGTATGATAACCTGTCTCATGCCCGCGCGCGTTCGAGCGGATGACTCGTGGTCGGCCGGTGAGGATTTCCTCTAGGTCGGAGGACACTATGCCGTCGGACCTTCGTTCATGAAACAGTCCCCCCGCGGCATCTTGCCGATGGGTGAGCGCATTCCAAATCGTACCCAACCAAGTCTGGACCGGAGGGAGGAATTATGAAGAAGATTTATGGGCCGGTGATCGGCGTGATTTCGATGGCGCTCGCGGCGGGCCTGCTATGCCTCCCATGCAGCGCTCAGGAAATCAACGTATCACAGCTCCCCTCGGATGCGTGTCAGCAATTGCAGTCAAAGATCAACGAGATGCTGGCGATTTCCGACTCCACTTCCCTGACCGACGCGGCCAAGGTTGCCGAACTGAGGAAGGCGTGGGCAGAGACGTGGAAAAGCATGCAGGAGACGGGGAAGGACGATTCTGAAATAAACGACATGGTCAAAGAATTCAGCCAGACGCTCAACCGGCTCATTGCCATGGCCGTCGCGTCTGCGTCCTCCGGGAACCAGGAGGTTTCGGAGGACGCCAAACGGGCACTGGTCGATCTGAAAAAGCAGATCAAACCCTACATGTCCTTTATGAAGATGCTGTGCCCGCGTCTCGTCGTGCCTGAGGTCTTGACCAAGTAAGAGGTGCCTGGCAGCCCTCGAACCGTGAAGACGCGGCCTTCATGGCTGACGCCAACGTCGAAACAGCTTCAGTAGCCCCCAGATGAGGCCCTGTTGAACGACCCGCGGGAGGACCACATGTCCCCGTCGAGCCCCCGTGAGAGCATCAGCTCCGCCCGAGTCAGTTCGGCACCCTCGAGATTCGCTCCGGTCAGGTCCGCTCGGGTCAGGAATGCTCCGGTAAGATTGGCTCCGGTCATGTTGCAGTTTACAAGGTTGGCCCCAATGAGATCGGCTTTGACCAGCTCAGCGTTGGACAGATCTGCACCCTCAAGACTGGCGCGATGCAAATTGGCCCCCGTGAGATTTGCCCCTGAGAGATCGGCCTCAACAAGCTTCGCCTTGGAAATCTTGGCGTCGAAAAGGTCCGCACCCGACAGGCGAGCGCCGGACAGATCCGCACCGTACAGGTAGGCCCTGGTGAGTTTGGCCCTTCTCAGGTCCGCACCCGAGAGATCGGCGGTCATCAGATTAGCCTCTGACAGATCGGTTCCGAATCTCACCGCTTTTTCCACGACTTCTCTGAGCGAATTTCCTTCCGCGGCAAAGATGTGTTCAAGGGTGAATCGGTTCAGGATATCAAACCACATAGCTTTGTTACCTCACACGCAATCTCAAGACTCGGTCAGAGCCGTTCCATCGGCCGTGGGTTCTTTGGAATAGGGTTAATTATATCATACTGATACCTATTTTTCAAGTTTTCTCCCTTTGAATCGCTTTCTTAGGCGTGTGCGCTCCAGTTATGCCTCATTAGTGTCTTGTTGCCCCCGCACCGGGAGCCTCGTTAGCGGCCTCACCCCCCTGAGGAGGCTTCTCGCCAGTCCGCGTCGACGTAGTCCTGATCGGGCCGCGCCTCAGGTCTCGCTCCAGATGATCTCCCTGCCCATCCACCGGTAGCTCCCGGATCCGCAGGTCGGTGCGGAGCTTGCGGCCCGCCTTCTGTTGAGGGTCTCTGGTACAGCGTTTGAGCCATTTGATGGGACGCTGCGTTCAACATCTCCGTCGCGGACCGAATCCGATCCAGGTCGTCGGACTGCATCGCCTGGTTTGCCTGGTTCAGGGCCGTCTCTGCAGCCTGAGTATCCGAGGGTCCGAGCCGGTCACGATGCTCATCGAGGAGCTTCTCTATCTGGTAGACCAGGGTATCGAGCTGATTCCGAGCGTCGATGACATCCCTTTTCCGGCGATCCTCCGCGGCATGGCGTTCCGCGTCGCGCACCATCTTCTGGATGTCTTGCTCGGCAAGCCCGCTGGAAGCCGTTATGGTTATATCCTGCACGCGTCCGGTGCCGAGATCCTTGGCGGTAACGTGGACAATCCCGTTCGCGTCGATGTCGAACGCAACCTCGATCTGGGGCACGCCTCGTGGAGCCGGAGGAATACCGGTAAGGTGGAACCGTCCCAGCGTGCGGTTATCCGCGGCCATTTCCCGCTCCCCTTGCAGCACATGCACCTCCACGGTATCTTGGCCGTCGGCCGCGGTGCTGAAGGTCTCGGTTCTCCGCGTGGGAACGGTGGTGTTTCGCGCGATGAGGCGGGTCATGACGCCGCCCAGTGTCTCGACGCCCAGCGAAAGAGGGGTCACGTCGAGCAGGAGCACGTTCCCGACTTCGCCGGCCAGCACCCCGGCCTGTACCGCTGCACCCAGCGCGACCACCTCGTCGGGGTTGACCCCTTTGTGGGGTTCCTTGCCGAAAAGTTCCTTCACCCGCTGCACCACGAGCGGTATACGGGTGGAGCCGCCCACCAGCACGACCTCATCGATGTCCGAGGGACTAAGGCCCGCGTCCTCCAAGGCTCGCTTGCACGGCCCCATGGTCTTGTCCACGAGATCTTGCACGAGCATCTCGAACTTGCCCCTCGTCAGCTTCATCTGTAGGTGTTTGGGTCCTGAACTATCGGCTGTGATGAACGGGAGACTGATTTCGGTCTCCATGACGCTGGAAAGTTCGCACTTGGCCTTTTCCGCGCCTTCCCGGAGCCGTTGCATGGCCATTTTGGCTCGGCTGAGATCGACCCCTTGATCTTTCCTGAACTCCTCGATCATCCAGTCGATGATCCTGCGGTCCAGGTCATCGCCACCCAGATGGGTGTCGCCGTTGGTAGACTTCACCTCGACCACCCCATCACCGACTTCGAGGATCGAGATGTCGAAGGTGCCGCCACCAAAGTCGTATACAGCAATCTGCTGGTTCTTCGTCTTGTCCAGGCCGTAGGCCAGGGCTGCAGCGGTCGGTTCGTTGATGATCCGTTGGACGCTGAGCCCGGCGATGCGACCCGCGTCCTTTGTGGCCTGCCTCTGGGCATCGTTGAAGTACGCGGGTACCGTGATCACCGCGTCCGTCACCTTTTCGTTGAGGTAGTCCTCCGCCGCCTTCTTCAGTTTCTGGAGGATCGCAGCCGATATCTCCGCCGGAGAGTGGAGCTTGGCGCCGGCCTTGATGCGCAGGTCTCCAGCGGGGCCGCTCACTACCTCGTACGATACCGCGTTCCGTTCCTGCTCCACTTCGTCGAAGCGCCGCCCCATGAATCGCTTGACGGAAGACACGGTATTCGGCGGGTTGGTTACCGCCTGCCTCTTGGCAACTTGGCCGACGAGCCGTTCCCCCTTGTCGGTGAAAGCGACCACGGAAGGGGTCGTTCTCCCTCCCTCTTCGTTCACGATTACTTGAGGATCTCCCCCTTCGACGACCGCGACGACGGAGTTCGTAGTTCCCAGGTCAATACCAATGGTTTTCGCCATGTGAGTCACCTCTTGGGTTAATCAGACTGCAATGATGAGTATCAGGTAATCACTGAGGTTAAGGTGTCAAGCCTGCCGCTATGGTTTTGGGGGCCGGCGTGTTGAGAGGACGGTACGCGGAGCAAACGTGAAACCCAGCGAGGCAGCGGACGGGAGAGCGTTCGAGCATGATACGGAGAAACAATTGGATTCAAGAGCGGCTCAATGGTTGACTTTGCACTAGGGATGATGCTAATAATAGTTGTAGTTTCAACCTATTGTAGCTCTTGTGACACGAAGGCTGTTCACGGAAGACTGCCTTCGCGAAATTGGGTGCCAGGCAATGCTGATCAAGTTTTGGGGCGTTCACGGCAGCCTTCCCCGCCCCGGACGTTCGACGCTGAAGTACGGCGGCAACACCGCGTGTGTCGAGGTCCGCTGCGGAAAGACGCTCATCATATTGGACGCGGGGACCGGGATTCGCGAGCTGGGCGAAGAACTCATGCGCCGACAAGAAGGCTCCAACCGCAATCCGGACCGAATTGTAGGCCATATTTTCTTTTCGCACCTCCACTGGGACCATGTGCAAGGTTTCCCGTTCTTCGATCCGGTGTTCAAGAGAGGGAACGAGTTTCATCTCTACGGTTCGGGAGACCTGGATCGGGCGGTTTATCAGGTCCTGAAGTCTCACATGAGCCCGCCGAATTTTCCGGTGAAGCTCGAGGACTTGCCGGCATCACTCGACTTCCATCACCTGATTCCGGGGGACCAGCTCTCCATTGACGGCGTTACCGTCGTGGTCGGCAAGCTCAACCACCCTGGAGGAAGCTGCGGCTATCGCCTGGAATACCAGGGTTCGTCACTTGTGTACGCCAGCGATACGGAACAGGTGGACGGCATGGACCGCACAGTGGCGGATTTGGCTCGCGACGCGGACGTGCTGATCCATGACAGCATGTTCGCGCCGGACCAGTATCTCGGCTTATGGGATGACATCCCGCGCCAATCCTGGGGACACAGCACCTGGGAGTCTGCTATCGAGGTGGCTCGGGCCGCGCGGGTGAAACGGCTGATTCTCTTTCATCACGGCAACGACGACACGGTGGTGGAAGCTATCGAGAAAAGCGCCCAAGAGATCTTCCCCGCCACCGCAGCCGCCTATGAAGGGCTGGAACTAGAATTCTAGGACGGTGCGAAACCATTCAGTTGTCTGAGGCAACGGCTCAACTCTGTTGACCGAAAGACAAACCAGCGGCCCCATGTCGCCACCCCGGCGAACCCCGAATCGCGGTCCGGGGCAGGGGCTGGGTCCGGTCCCGCGCCTCGCGGGATTGAAAGACCTGTATTCCGGCCTCGGCCGGAATGACCGACGACGGGCCCTCTTCTTTACGGTCTGAGCTGAGCACTCAAGTGCGCCCGCGCAAGTGAATGCATACAACTCGACCGGCCCATTCGAGCGTCAATCCGGTGAAATCACTTTAGTCGCGGAAGATAGGGTCTCGATCACCTCGAACATATTGGTCACCCTCCCCACCTTGAGTTCAGCTTCGAGACCGAAGTGCTGTAAACACGTCCCGCAGGAGAGCAGTTCCACCCCTTTATCCTGGAGCACTCCGAGCGCTTCCACGGCAGCCGCGTCCTGCGTGGCCAGCTTCACCCCCGCGTTGATGAAGATCATCCGCCAGGGGTGGGGTTCCACGTCTATGCAGGTATGCAGGAAGCCGCGCATCAGTTTGGCCCCCAGCTCATCATCCCCTCGACCCATGCAGTCGTTGCCGACATAGACGACAAGCTTGCCAGATCCGCCTGCATCCGGCACAGGACACGGCAGGAGCGGCTCCTGGTGCGCGGGAATCGGCTCACCTGCTGTCCTCGTGATCGTGATTTCGCACCCGTCCTGCCGGCTATCGTCAATCACCACTTCACACCCCTTGTTCCGCGCGAACCTGCTGACGTTTTCCCGGGACGTCTCGTTGTCCACCAGGACACGGAAACGGTTGGCGAGGCCCTCATCGAGCACCTTCTTGGTTTCGAGGACCGGTTGCGGGCAGGTCAGACCTCGTGCATCGACCGTAAACAGATCGGCCATCATTCTCTCCTTGCGTGTAACCTCCCCCCATCATGATTTCGGGGGACTAAGTCAAGGCATATGAACGGTTACCCCTGCGCGGCCCCGTGGCAGTTGCCGGATTTCGCGAGCGTTTCACCAATCCGTCCTGACGGGACGGGCCAAGAAATCCGTGTGCTGAGTGCCCTTTCCGTGTTACCATTTGTGGGCTTGTTTCGGGTAAAGCCTCATCGGACATTCCGATATCTGATATCGGTACTACTTTTATAACATAACACGACGAACAGGAGAACAACGTGGCCGGCATAGCAGTAATCGGTGCAGGAAACATGGGTGCCGCCCTGATCCGCGGATTGGTCGAATCCGGGAAGACCGCTCCTGAGGCGATCTGCGTCTTTGACGTCGACGAGTCCAAATCGCGAGCCGTCGAAAGCGAGTTGGGAGTGCGAGTGGCGGCAACGGCAAAGGACGCGCTCGCCGGGGACACGAAGACCCTGGTCCTCGCGGTGAAACCCCAAGTTCTCGGCGGCCTATTGGATGATATTGCCGACGCAGTGCAGCCAGGGCTGATTATCGTTTCCATTGCGGCAGGCATACCGACGGAATTCATCCTGTCGCATCTCAAAGGCCCTGCCAGAGTGATCCGGGCCATGCCCAATGCAGCCGCCATGGTGGGGGCAAGCGCCACCGCGATCTGCAAGGGCGGCATCGCGGACGACTCGGACCTGGCCGAGGCGGAGGAGCTGTTCAGCGCCATCGGCCTTGCGGTACCCGTCCCAGAGAAGATGATGAACGTTGTCACAGCGCTTTCGGGAAGCGGGCCCGGGTACCTGTTCCCGATCATGGAGGCGTTCACCGATGGAGCGGTGCTCATGGGTCTGGACCGGGCCACTGCGCGAGCGTTGACGGTACAGACGTTTATCGGCGCAGGCGCCATGGCCATCTGCAGCGACGTCGGTTTCAGCGGCTTGAAGGAACTGATCACCTCGCCGGGGGGGACGACGATTGCCGGGTTGCAGGTGCTCGAACGCGGTGGTTTGCGCGGGATCCTGATGGACGCGGTCGCGGCCGCTACGCGCCGAGCGGAGGAACTGGGCCGCAGGAAGTAATTATAGTTCTCTGTCTCTCACCGCTGTGTTCACCGGATGGCCGGCAAGATGCCGGCCCCGCTGGGAGCGAACTAAGTGCACGATAGCTCAAATATGGTGACGTATTCTTGGACGCAACCGTAGGATGCGGTGACCAATGGGAACCTCATCGTTCAAGGTCTTCTCTCGACTGATGCGGTTCGCTTCGCTCACCACATCCTACGGGACCTTCAAAGCTGATCGTTTGAATGCCAGATTGCAGGACTCCGGAGGGCCGCTCATTTGCAGCCCTCTGGTAACGCGCCTTTTCCACGCTTCGACCGCGCATTCCCATTTGAATTAGACTCGTTGCCGTTGTATGCTCGTGCCCATGGAACGCCAATTCCGATGTCCATCGTGCGGAGCAGCGAACGCGGTCACAAATCCCGGGATCGTGATGCGGATTTGCGACTACTGTACGACCGCCATGTACTGGGACAAGGAATCCGTGTTGCGGGCCGGCCTCAAATCCGTAGATCTTCCACCTTCCCAGCGGTTCAAAGTCGGGGCTACGGGCAAGATCAAGGGAGAATCGTTTCGCGTGCTCGGGCGTCTCTGCTATGCCCACGAAAACGGAGCTTGGGACGAATGGTTCATCGAAATGCAGGACGGGAAGATCATGTGGCTGACCGAGGACGAAGGCGAACTCTTCCTCGAATCGTCCGTGGCCCTCACCGAGCCTGCACCTCCGTACGGGGAACTTGAACCAGGCATGCAGGTCAAGCTCGGCGACCGGGTCGGCGTGATCGAAGAACTCGGCGAGGCCCGATGCCTCGGAGGTGTGGGAGAAATTCCGTTTCAGGTAGAAGTCGGGGAGACGTACCCGTACGCGGACGGTTCCACCCTCGATGGAGCCTCCTCGTTCGGACTGGAGTACGACACCAGGACCGGGCACGTCGAAGCGTACATCGGACGCATCCTGAACCTCAAGGACGGTCGCGCAGCCCGCGAGGACCGTGAAGCCCCCGCAGAGCGTCTCGGAGAAATCATCCGGTGCACGGCCTGCGGGAAACCATACGAAGGCGCGCGGGTCACGACGACGGCCATGGTGGTGTGCGCTGCCTGCGGAACCGGACTGCAACTCGACGAGGCCGAAGCCAAAGCCGTAGGGAAGAATTCCGGGAAGGCACCGGTGTTCACCTTACGGATAGGACTCCCCATCACCATCGAGGGGACCCGGTACGAGGTCATGGGCCGCCTTCGTTACGAAGAATTCGAGGAACACGTCCCTTACACCTCCTTCGAATACGTCCTGTATAACCCCGACTCGGGTTACTTATGGCTCTCCGAATATCGCGGGCACTACACCGTCGGCCGGGTAACGCATTCGCGGGTCGACGTACCTGCCGGAGCTGCCGCTCGAACCAAGATCCGCGTCGGGCCGGAGGTGTTCCAGGTTTACGAGCGCGGACAGGTCACCCTGAAGTGGGTGGACGGAGCACTCCCGTGGATTGCCAAAGTTGGGGAAAAGACTGTCTACACCCACATGGTGAAGCCCCCTGAGTACGTGGATCAGGAGATTACCGGCCCGGAGCTGGAGTTTTTCCGCGGTCGTTACCTTGGGCAGGACGAGTTGGCCGCGGGATTGTCCGAGAAGATCGCTCTTCCAAGGCCCAGCGGGGTCGACTCGTGCCAGCCGTATGAGACCCCCGCTTGGCGAGCCGGATTCGGCAAGATCGCGCTCGCCTTCCTGGCGCTCAACCTGGTCCTACTCTTCTTCAGCCTGGCCGCGGAAAAGAAGACTCCGATTCTGCAAGAGACGATATCGGCCCAGCAGTATTCCAAAGAATATCTGACACAGCCGTTTACCCTGGCGAAGGACGGGACGATCCTGCGCCTTAAAGGTTCCGCTCCCGTGGACAATTCCTGGTTGTCAATCGGCTTTGCGGTGGTGGACGCGCAGGACCGGGTGGTTACGGAATCCTCCGGAGAGACCGCTTATTATTACGGCTCGGATTCGGAAGGCACGTGGACGGAAGGTTCGCGATCGTTCAAGTCGTACTTCAGAATCCCTCGGGCCGGCACGTATCGATTGCTTATTTACGGGCAAGGGGGCAGTGGGACCACGGGCCCGGCGAAAAACGAGCCGCTTCAGGTCAAGCTTACCGCGGGCCACACCCTTTCCTGGTACTTTGCGGTATCCACCATCGTTTGCGGCCTCGTGGCCCTCATCGATCCCCTTGGGAAATACCTTTTCGAGTCGAGACGGTGGGCCGCGGTTACCGGCGATGGAGATAGCGATGATTGAGACCGACGCGCTGCCACGAGGACGAAGGTGCAGTCACGCCGTCAGCGTCGCTTCTCGGGCAGTGGCAGACGGCTTGCGGAAACCTTCTTGCTGCTCGACCGTGAGCAGCGGTGAACGCAACAAGGAGTCCAGGTGAAGAAGCTCTTTCCCAAGGTCGTGCTCGGAACGTTGCTTCTGGGCCTTACCGCTGGAGCCTATGGCGCCTGTTTCAACGGCTGGTTTCTCCCTGAACCACTCAAGCAGCCGGTGAGCCTGAGGGACGGCTCCCCCAGGGTTGGTCACCACGGCCTTGGCTACTTTTTTCTCGGAGGGCGTTCGCACTACGGCGGAGGGTACCGCGGTGGGAAATGAAACCTGACACTGATTCGCTTTCAAATAAGTTCCGGGCGCGCTTTCATTTTCGGAGGAATAGGACATGGAAAATCTCGGCTACCATCTGAACCCCACCGCGATTCTGAGCACGGTCGTGTATGCGGTCATTGGCCTCGTGGTCTTCGCCGTGGCCATGTTTATCATGCAGCAGGTTTCGCCCTTTTCGATTCGCAAAGAGATCGAGCAGGACCAGAACACGGCTCTGGCAATCATCATAGGGTCAATCTTCGTTGCTCTGGCCATCATTATTCAGGCGGCGATGCGTTAGGGAACCGGGAGTTCCGCGCGGTCCCCAGGTTAGCGTCGTGCGGTGACGCGGACGCGTTGTTCGCCGTCGGTTTTACCAGAGCGATATTGAGTTGCGCATGACGGCCGATCAGCCACTCATGAAAGAGCGCCTTCCGGGGATATTCCTGCTCGCAGCCGTATTCGTGATAGCGGTCTGCGGTCTCATCTACGAACTTCTTGCCGCGTCCCTCTCCAGTTATCTGTTGGGTGCATCGGTCACCCATTTCTCCATTGTGATCGGTGTGTTTCTCACGGCTATGGGTCTCGGCTCATACCTCACCCGCTTTGTCGAAAAAGACCTCCCCGACATCTTCATAGGGGTGCAGATCGGTATCGGCCTTGCGGGAGGACTTTCAGCAGCGATCCTCCTGCTGACTTTTTCGGTCCTGCAGACCTATCTCCCGGTTCTGGTGGCCGTGCTGACCGTCACGGGAACGCTCGTGGGGATGGAGATCCCGATCCTCATACGGATTCTGCGCACCCAGGAAGCTCTGAGGCTTACCGTCTCCAACGTGCTTGCCCTGGATTACCTCGGTGCGCTGTTGGCATCGTGCGCTTTTCCCCTGGTTCTGGTTCCCTATCTCGGTTTTCTCAGAACATCTTTTGTTTTCGGGCTGATAAACGTTGGCGTCGCGGGGATCGGGCTGCGAGTCCTGACTCCACTCCTGCGGAAAAAGCGCCTTCTTTCGATCCTCGCCATCGCGTGCGCGGCGCTTCTCGCTGTGGGGCTGGCGGTTTCCGGCCTCTTCACGTCCGTCATGGAGCAGATTCTCTATCAGGACGAGATCCTCCTCGCCCGACAGACCCCCTACCAGCGGCTGGTCGTGACGAAATGGCATCAGGACCTCCGGTTGTTCATAGACGGAGCGCTTCAGTTTTCCTCCGTGGATGAGCATCGGTACCACGAGGCGCTCGTGCATCCTGCCATGGCCGCGTCACCGGCGGCCAAACGGGTGCTGATCCTTGGAGGCGGGGACGGCATGGCAGCTCGGGAGGTCCTCAAGTATCGGCAAATCGAGCGGATCGACCTCGTGGACCTGGACCGAGAGATGGTCGAGCTGTTCCGTGACCGCCCCATGCTTGCCGGCCTGTCGGGAGGTGCGCTATCCGATCCCAGAGTGACCGTCCATGTAGCGGATGCAGGAAAGTTTCTCGAACTGTCCGCCGATGTATGGGACCTGATCGTTATCGACCTCCCCGACCCGAACAACCTGTCGTTGGCCCGGTTGTACACTACGAGTTTCTACAAACTCGTCTCTCTGCACCTCAGCACCCACGGGATCGCCGTAACCCAGGCCACCAGCCCCTTCTATGCGCCTGAAGCATTCTGGTGCGTGGTGAAAACCTGGGAAAGCACCCCCATCGGACCGGAAGGAGACCGCGGCTTGCACGTCTATCCGTACCATGTGCACGTCCCGTCTTTCGGTGACTGGGGTTTTGTGATGGTCGCCCGTAACGCTATCGACCCGAAACGGCTGAAGCTTGGCAGGGGCATCTCGCTGAAATTCCTGACCGATGACCTGCTCCCTACGCTCTTTGTGTTTCCGCAGGACAGCCTGCCTCCGCCCGGAATCGAGGCCAACCGACTCGACACCCAGATCGTCACCACCTATTACCGCAGAGCCTGGCGACGCTTCGGACCATGAGGCCAGCCCGACAAATGGATCGGCGGATGGACCGCCACCTCGCACGCGCCAGTCATAGAGAGGAGAGGCTGTCCCGCTCGAAACTAAGTACACCATTTCATAAATACAGTCGCGGATTTTAGGTTTGTTGGTGGGGCCGGCATCTTGCCTGTCACTTCTTAATGGACCGGCAAGATGCCGGCCCCACTGAACAGCCAAGAGTAGAGCCTCCAAGCGAGACCGTATTCATGAAAACGAGTACAAAGGAGTAGCCTCGTGGACGGCCATCGCTCTTCGCGCGAGAGAGCGCCGCGATTCTTGCCGGCCAGTTCACCATGGTGAATCATGATTGTGGCACTGCGGTCACGGAAAATGGAGCGCGGAAGGACACCGAGCTGGACCTTGGCGCGATACACCACTGTCCCTGACTATGTTTTGGCCCGCGGTAGCCTTGACTTCCTGCCGTGTACGACCTATGCTGAGTACGCAATTCGTGCCGAGTAATGAATCCGGAGACAGAGATGGCTGAACAAGAAACAAAGGCGAGAAAAACCATCGCCGCTACCGCGCACATGAAAAAACTGATGGCCGACCACTTCCTGGGCCTCGATAGAGCCAAGAAGGAAAAGACCCCGAAGGTGGCCTGGTGTACGTCTGTCGGGCCCGCGGAGCTTCTGCGTGCTCTGGGCTTTGCAGTCTACTTCCCGGAGAATCACGGCGCACTTCTGGGCGCCACGCGTTTGGCCACCGACTTCATCCCCGCGGCCAATGCGATCGGATACTCACCGGACATCTGCTCGTACCTCACCTCGGATGTGGGAGCATACCTCAAGGGTGTCACCCCACTCACCAAGGCGTACGGCATCGAGTCCATTCCTCGGGCGGATGTCCTCGTGTTCAACACCAATCAGTGCCGGGACGTCCAGGACTGGTTCTCGTTCTACGCCCGGGAGTGGAACGTCCCTATCGTTGGGATTCACTCCCACCGCAATCTGGGAGCTGTCGAACAGCACCACGTCGCTGACATCGTGGCCCAGATGAAGGCCATGATCCCCACCCTGGAACAGGTTTCCGGCAACCGGTTCGATATCGACCGTCTGCGCGAAGTGGTTGGCCTCTCCTTGGAATGCACGAAGCTCTGGCGCCAGGTTCTCGAATGCGGGGCAGCACGACCGGCTCCCCTGACGTTCTTTGATACAACGATTCATATGGCCCCGGCCGTGGTGCTCAGAGGGTTGCCCGAAGCGGTCGATTATTACAAGCTCCTGCTGAAGGAACTCCACGAACGCATCGAGAATAAGGTCGCAGCGATCGACGGCGAGAGACACAGACTCTACTGGGACGGCATGCCGGTCTGGGGCAAGCTTCGGGATCTCAGCGGCCTGTTTTCGTCGCTGAAAAGCACGATAGTGGCATCGACGTACTGCAATAGCTGGATCTTTGACGCGTTCGATCCGTCACAACCCTTCGAGTCCATGGCGCAGGCATACACGGAACTGTTCATCGTGCGGGATGAATCGTACAAAGAGGCGTACATGGACGCGTGGATCGAGGACTTCGCCGTGGACGGCGTGATCTTTCACGATGCAAGGACGTGCCCGAACAACTCCAACAGCCGGTACTGCATGCCGCAGAGAATGGCCGGGCGGCTGAGCGTTCCCACGCTCGTGATCAACGGAGACCTCAACGACCTGCGGTGCTACTCCGAAGAACAGACCAAAACCAACATCGAGGCGTTCATCGAACAACTCGACGAGAAGCGATAGAAGCGTTTTCACAACCCATGAGTCTGGTGAAGGATAGTCGAGGAGGGTCACTGTGCAGAAAGACCCTTCCCGGAAAAATCCCAAAAGACTCCTAATATTTGCAAGCGCTTCCCGTTCGCTGCAAGAGCCCAATGAGCCACAGAATCGCCGGTGGAGTCGACGTCGGCTCCTGCACCACCAAAGCCGTTATTGTCGATGCTGAGGGCCGCATCCTGGCCGACAGCGTCCTCTATTCCGGGACCGATTTCTCCGTCGCGGCCACGGACGCGTGGAATGATTGCTTGAGCAAGGCAGGGCTCGCTCCCCAACAGGTCGAGAACGTCGTATCAACCGGGTACGGCCGAAAGAGCGTTCCCTTTGCCCGTTCCAGCTTGACGGAGATCTCGTGCCACGGCCGCGGATGCCTCCATTTCTTCGAGGGGCCGATTACCATCGTGGACATCGGGGGCCAGGACAACAAAATCATCAAGCTCGACGCGGCGGGGCAGCGGGTCAGTTTCAAGATGAACAGGAAATGCGCGGCCGGGACCGGAGCGTTCCTCGAAGAGATGGCGCTGCGCCTGAGACTGCCGCTGGAAGATCTGGACGGGCTCGCACGCACAGCCGACGGCGAGGTCGCGCTGGGGAGCTATTGCACGGTGTTTTCCGCGACAGAGGTCCTCGAAAAGATCAAGGCAGGACACCCGGTGGACCGGATCGTGCGAGGGCTCTTTCACTCCGTGGTCAAACGCATTCTCGAAATGGACACGCTCACCGACAGAGTCATCCTGACCGGCGGGGTCATCGAGCACAACCCGTTCCTTGCGGAACTCATCAAACAGCACACCAGCCTGCCGGTACTGATCCCCCCTCACCCGCAGATTACCGGAGCGCTCGGCGCAGCGTTGTACGCTCGCGACGGCGTGCACGCGTCATACTGAGTACGGCGTTTCTCAAACAGGGTGTCTTGCCCGGGGTCCCGGTCCTGGGCTGTTCGGTGGGGCCGGCATCTTGCCGGTCACGCTCCCAGCTGCACTCGCCTTCACTGACGGTATTCCGACGATCTAAGCCAGGCCGCTTGCGCTTACTTAATGTAGTAGCCCGAGACACGCCATTTCCCGTCTTTGTCCAGCATCGGGGTCACGGTCTCGACAGCCGATTTCTTGTTTTCAAAAGAGGTATTGAATTGAATCACCACATATTCGCCGTCAGGTGCCCCGGGAAGTGACCGGGCGTACGTCTTGGAGGCGACGGTTCTCGACAGCATCCTGCCGAGAGGTTTGCGGGCCGCAGTTAATTGCTGCGTCCACGTGCCCTTGAGGACCGCGCCTCTGAAAAAGGCTGCCGCCTCGTCCCAGCTCTCTGCGTACTTTCCCGCGTCCACCAGCGAAAGCCACTCTTGAGCCGCGGTGACTGCCTTCTGTTCCTTGGCCTCGTCAGCGGAGAGCGGAGCCACAGAAAAGGCAACCACAGAAAGAACGACCAGGGTCAAAACGACGGTTCGCTTCACGTTCATGTTCATTCCTCTCAGGACTGTGCAATCCGACGCGTCGAAGCGAGAAGAGACAAACTACCACCGACCCCCTCACCGAGAGACCCTCGGGTGACCGGCCGCGTTGACGAGTACGGAGTAGAGGTCGTCCATCGAAGGGAACCGGTCAACGGGATTCTTCTCCATCGCACGGCTGACGAGGTTCGAGATAGGAATCGGGACGCTCGGCATGGCCTCAGCCAGTGGCACCAGCGGCTCCTCGGCGTGCTTGCGAAGGATTTCCAGGACCGTGGCTCCATCAAACGGGGGCCGGCCGGCAAATGCGTGATACATCGTGGCGCCGAGGGAGTAGATATCGGATCGGGCGTCGCACCCTTCTTCCCCTCTGACGCGTTCCGGAGCCATGTAGAGCGGCGTTCCGATGGCGCGACGGTCGACTTTTCCGGCCTTGTATTCTTTCAGCCCCTTCACCAGTCCAAAGTCTATCAGGATCGCCCGCCACGCCGGGGTAATAAGGATGTGATCCGGCTTGACGTCGCCATGGACGACCGAGCGCCTGTGGGCCAGTCGCAGCGCTCGGCACGCATCCAGGAATATCCTGATCAGCCGATCGGTGGGGGGTTGGCTCTGTTGGCGAATAATCTTGCCGAGGCCTGTCCCGCGCACGTACCGGGTGACGATGAAGTGGCATCCGTTTTCCACTCCCGCGTTGATCACCGCAACAATGTTGGGATGATTCAGTTTCGCCAGAATCCTGGCTTCTTCAAGGAATCCATCCTCGGTGACCGCCTCGAGGCGGTCCAGTCCGCGATCGAGGATCTTCACCGAGACCGAGATATCCAAGGTCAGGTGGTAACCCTTGTACACGGTGGAGGACGTCCCCTTCCCCATAACGCTGTCTATGCGGCAGCCGGCTATCCGGAATCCTCGGAAGGGGTTTTCCGAACAGGGACTGAGGTAAGCGAACGGGATGGTAACGACACTTCCGCACATGCACTGGGCCGATTTTCCGGAATACGATTCCTCGGCGCTGAGGATCCTCCCGCAGTTATCGCAATGGAATCTTATTCGCGGCAGTGGTTGGTGCTCATTCATAGGCCAGGATCGCTACCTTCGGTAGGAATGCATCACCGGAAACGTTGGGAGGGCTTAGTCCAATTCTTTCATCGCGTTTCCCACTTCGACGAACGCTTCAGCTACTTGGCTCTTGGTCACGCTGAGCCTGGCGGACAATTCCAGGGGAGTGGCCAACCCTGCGCCGATGATCTTCCTGAAAAGGCTCTGCAACTGCCTGTGACTCAGGTTGTATCTCGTCATGAGGCTCTCGTCGTCCATCCCGGATCTTATGTCGGCAAGGACCTGTTTCGCGCTTATCTTGCGCCTCAGGGGATTTGTCTCGGATTGTTTCTTGGCCAGGTAGTCCTTGGCCACGGCTTTGTAAAGATAGAATTTCTTACCGGAGAGCTTGTACTTCAACTGGAGCGCGTCATCGCTGAGACCGTCCTGGACGTCACGCAGAAATTGGGATGTAGTAGCGTTGATTTCTTCCATGGAGTCTTACCGACCTCTCCGCGTCACATTCCTACTCTGGTGCCGGCGGTCCGGTATCTGTGTCCGCCGCTGTGCAAGCGGTGCACCCTTTGGGCGCATTTCCGTGGCATGATTATATCAACTTATCGCCCCGTTCAGAACCATTTCTCGCGAAGGATGCAGCGATTCGCCACTCATGACTCATCGCACTCGCACAATGCGCGCGGCTGCGATCGGTCCCAAAGCGCAAATTTGGCCCAGAAACAGTCACAACCAGGTGGGAAGGGGATTTTGGTTTTTCGCCTTGATTTGTCGCGACCGGAAACGATAGAGTAGGCTCGCAGGACCCTTGGGAACTAACCACACGGCCAGTCCCTGCTCTTGGCACCTTCGATCCTGGATCCCCGACCTCGCTGAAGGGGGCTTGTATGAATGACCCATCCAGCTCCGGTTTGGCTACCATGAGCCGTACGATACGCGTTTATGTGGCAGGTGACGCCGCAGATTTGCAGCAGGAACGGGCATTGCTGTGGAGTCAGATCTTCCCGGAGCTTCGATTGCGATGCCGGCGACGTCAGTTGGAATTCGCAGAGGTGGATCTGGGACAGGGCTTGGAGCATGCGGGGGTGGAGCCGAGCGAATTCCTGGCGGTTGCCCTGGCTGAAATCGATCGTTGCCGCCCCTATTTCGTGGGGATTCTCGGCGAACGGTATGGTTCAGCGCCGGACCCGATAGACCCGGAACTCGTCGGTCTGCGTCCGTGGCTTGTTGGACACCTCGACAAAGGGCCTACGGAACTCCAGATCCTCCACGGCGCCCTAAACGATCCCTCATCAGCTGACCATGCCTTTTTCTATCTCCGCGATCCTGGGTACGTAGACCGGATTCCGGATGCTCTCCGGCAGGACTTCGAGCCCGAGGACTCCGAGTCGCGGAACAAACTGGAGATGCTCAACAACACGCTCCGGGAGAGTTCCCTTCCGGTAAGAGAGAATTACTCCGATCCTCAAGCTCTCGGACAGATGATCCTGAACGACCTCTGGACCGCGATTGACAAGGCGTTCCCCGCGGCCGAGCAGATGACTGCGCTCGACCGGGAGGCTCACGATCACGCGACCTATGCAGAGTCGAGGATCCCTTCCCACATAACGAGGGAATCCCACGTTGGACGACTGGACGACCACGCGAAGAGCGGTACCGCACCCCTGATCGTCGTTGGAGGTCCGGGGTCGGGGAAATCCGCGCTGCTGGCGCACTGGTCTACCGCGTACCGCCAAACTCATCCCGACGAGCTGGTCGTAGCCCATTTCTGCGGCAGCAGTCCGGCGGCGGGCGATCATGTGCTCCTCATGAGGCGGATCTTGGCCGAGATCAAGCACCGGCTCCGCGTCGAAGAAGCCATCCCCGAGGCTCCTGAGAAACTGAAGATCAGGCTACCTGTGTGGCTCGAGTTCGCGGCTTCGAAATGCAAATTGGTGCTGGTGCTGGACGGGGTGGATCAACTCACGGATCGAAACAACGCCGGCGACATGAGATGGCTGCCCGAAACGCTCCCCGCAAACTTGCGGTTGATCGTTTCCACATCCCCCGGCCGGCTCCTGGCTGCTCTCGAACAACGCGGGTGGCTCACGGTGCGCCTGGACGAGTTCAGTGCAGAGGAACGCGACGAACTTATCACGCGGCGAGGAGCAGAGGCTCGGAAGCCCCTGACACCCCAACAGCGTGGGCGAATTGCGGAAGCATCCCAGACATCGAATCCTGCCTTCCTGAACCTGCTACTGCACGAGCTTCGCGACTGTCTCAGCACAGCTCAGGTCGATGACCTCATCGCTCGATACCTCGAAGCAGCCACCCTGGAGGATCTGTATCAAAGGATCCTGGACCGTCTCGAAGCCGATCACGATCGCGTGCGTCCCCGCATGGTCGAACATGCATTGTCGCTGCTGGTCGTCGCGCGCCGGGGACTCTATGAGAGTGAACTGCTGGAGTCCATCGATCAGATGGGACCACCGCTCCCGCGAGTAATCTGGTCCCGGTTCTTCCTTGCCATGCGGGGTCTCCTGGTCAGTCAGGGCGGGCTTCTCCGGCTTCCGGATGCCACAATGCGACGAGTCGTCGAGCATCGGTATCTGAAGACCTCCGCAGCCCGACACTCGCGGCATCTGCGGCTGGCGACCTCTTTTCTCGACCGAGAAATGGATACACGCAAAGCCGAGGAGCTCCCGTGGCACTTGAGGGAGGCCCGTGCGTGGGAAAGTCTCAAAGACATCCTGGTGGATCCGGAGATGTTCGGCCAACTCAGCACTCGGTATCGGTTTTGTGAGTTGAGCGATTACTGGGCTTCGCTGGCTGCTCGCTACGATATGGGGCGAACGTACGAAGAATCCATGCTCCGCTGCGCCGGCTTGTACCGTCCCGAAGGGAGCCTGGCTGTGCTGCTGGCCCGGGCCTCGAACTTCGTCAGGCTCCACGGCAAAACGGAAAACGCGGAGAGGATTCGTCAGCGGGCTTTGGAAGTTCGTGAACTTGTTCACGCGCAGCAACGGAACACCACGGCAGAGCCCGATGAGCATACCGGGGAGCAACTCGAGGACAAGGAAACATAGTTCCCATTTCGCTAAGACGGTCGCGGATTTCTGCGGCATGGGGTTTCCGTTCATCACCGAGGCCTCACGGGCTGTCTTGGTGGGACAGGCATCTTGCCTGTCATTTTCCGATGGACAGGCAAGATGCCTGTCCCACCGTACTCCCCGAGACGCGTGACCGAACTTGCGACGAGGTGTGTTTTGCCCAAACCGAACCTCGGCGAGGCCGCTCGCTCTTACCCGAACCCTTGGAAGCTCCACTCGGAGGAACTGAATGCCTGACTTTCCTGCTCCAAGAGTTTCAGCCAGACCGCGGATCGTTCGCGTCTTCATCGCCTCGACTGTGGAAGACATGCAGGAAGAGATTGACGTCCTCACCAATACGGTTTTCCCCGAGTTGCACCGACGATGTCGCGAGCGCCACGTGGAATTTCTCGAGGTGGATCTGCGGCACGGCCTCACGGCGGAATCGACCGAGCAGCTAGATCTGGTCGCGATCTCCTTTGCGGAGATAGAGCAGTGCAGGCCTTATTTCGTGGGGATTCTCGGACAGCGCTACGGCTGGATCCAGAACCTGATCGACCCGGAACTCGTGGCGACCAACCTCTGGCTCGTGGAACACCCGGACAAGAGCCTGACCGAACTTCAGGCCCTTCATGGAGCACTCAACGATCCCACGCTCGGGCGGCATTCCTTCTTCTATCTCCGGGACCCAGCGTATCTCGACTCCCTTGCCGAGGAACGCCGACCCCTCTACGAGGCTGAAAACCCCGAGGCCCGACGCAAGCTGGACGAACTCAAAGAGCGGATCAGGCGCAGCGGTCTCCCCGTGCGCGAAAACTATGCCAATGCCGAGCTACTGGGACGACAGATCCTGGACGACCTGTGGGGGGCAATCGATCGAGATTTCCCTGCGGATGCCACGCCGACCACCCTGGAGCGATATGCCGCGGAACACGAAACCTTCGCCTTGACGAGATCCGCCGTCTACATTTCCAGGGACGAGCACTTGGCCGCAATAGACCTGCACGCCAGCACTGATGGCCCGCCGCTCGTCGTGAAGGGGAATCCCGCTGTCGGTAAGTCCGCTCTCCTGGCCAACTGGGCCAAAGACTACCGGGTAGAGCATCCGCAGGATTTCCTCATTGTCCATTTCACTGGCAGTCCCTCGCACAGCACGGACCACATTTCGTTGATGGCCAGGGTCATTGGAGAAATTAAACGACGCTACCGGCTCCCCGAGGAGATCCCGGAAACGTCACAAAAGATCGCGGCTCGATTCCCTGCCTGGTTGGCCGCTGCCGCCGCGAGGGGCGGACTTATCATCGTCCTGGACGGGCTCGATCGCATGGCGGATCACGGCGATGCGCTGGACCTCGCGTGGCTTCCCGAAACCTTTCCGCCGAATGTTCGGGTCGTGGTCTCGGCAAAGCCCGGCGCGATCCTGACCGCTCTGGAGGAGCGAGGCTGGCCCACCCTGCACGTGGACGGTTTCCAGCCTGAGGAGCAACGTACCTTTGTCCACGAATACCTCGCCTACATCCAAAAGGAATTGGACACCCATCAGGTTGATCGGATCTTGGAGGAGCCTCAGGCGGCGAACCCGCTCTTCCTGAGGGCACTCCTGGATGAGGCGGTCTCGTCACCAATCACGAGCGAGCAAACCGCGCGGATCGAAGGCTGTCTCGAAGCCGACACGCCTGATGGGCTCTATGCGAAGATCCTCGCCCGTCTCGAACGGTGCCACGACACGTGGCAGCCCGGGACGATCGGTAGGGTGATGTCTTCCCTGTGGGCGTCGCGGATGGGGCTGCACGAGCGGGAGCTGATCGAATTGCTCGAATCCTGGCAAGGACCGTTGCCGCGAGCAGTCTGGTCACGGGTGTACCAGGATCTACAGCCGTTACTGATAAACCGTTCCGGTCTCCTTGGTTTCCTGCACGACGCGGTCCGCCTGGCCGTCGAGACTCTTTACCTGCCGGATGCCAAGGCGCGGCGGGATGCGGCAGCTCGGCTTGCGTTCTACTTTGCTTCCCAGAAGACCGACGACCGAAAGATAGATGAACTCCCGTGGCAACTCTTCAAAGTGGAAGCATGGAGAACCCTCAAGGACTGTCTGGAAAGCCTCACCCTATTCTGGCGCCTCACCGGCGGCCCGCGCCAATGGGAGCTGCGTGAGTACTGGCGCAAGCTCGGCACCCGGTACAACGTCGTTCAGACGTACGAGGATGTTTTTCTCCGGCATCAGAAGGCCGGCCCTCCGGATCGGGACCTGTGTCTCATTCTCGAGCGGATGGCTGGTTTCCTCGAGTCCATGGGTAGGTACGATGGGGCCGCGTCCTTCTACCACATCAGCCTGGAAATACGAGAGAAACTGTTCGATACCGACCACCCCGAGATTGCAGTCAATCTTGCCAGTCTCGCCGCGGCGCTCCGCGGGAAAGGGGAGTTCAAGGAAGCTGAGCCGATTCTTCGACGAGCCGTGGAGATCACGGAAAAGACGCGAGGATCGGACCACCCCGAACTCGCTCTCAGGCTGCTCGAGCTTGGGGATCTCCTCCGGGCCGCGGGAGAGTATCTCGTCGCGGAACCGCAGCTTCGGCAGGCCCTGGCGATTCATCGGAACGCGCCGAAACTCGCACACCTTGATATCGCGGCTACGCTCGGCAGTCTGGCCGCGGCGTTGCAGAGCAAGGGAGACCTCGACGGAGCCGAGGCCGCCCTCCGCGAGGTTCTCGACATCCGAGAAAAGGTCTTCGGACCCGAACATCCGGACACCGCGGCCTGCCTGAACGAACTCGGCGCGTTGCTCGCGGCAAAAGGTGACGACCAGGCAGCAGCCCAGACCTTTCGGAGGGCCCTGAGCATATGTGAGAAGAGCCTGGGTGCGAAACATCCGGATTGCGCGGTGAGTCTGCCAGGGCTTGCCGCGATCCTGGAACGCGCCGGGGACTACGAAGGTGCGGAACCGCTCCTACGACGGGCGCTTGCGCTTCGCGAGCAATCGTTGGGTGCGCTGGCAGCGGCCCGGGCCGCGGCGAGCTGACGGCACGGGCATTTTCCGAGAGGTGGTGGTATGAGCCTGGCGGGTGACGCGCTGAACGCCTTTATCGAGAGTCAGATCTTCTTTCCCGATCCGTTTCTCGTGTGGACCCCCGCGGAAGTGGGGCTGAGTTATCAGGATGTCTGGATCGATACCACCGACCGCGTGCGCCTGCATGGCTGGTTGGTTCCCGCGGAGTCGAGCCTTGGATTGTTCTTCTTTTGTCACGGTAACGCGGGGAATATCTCTCACCGCGTAGACAATATCCAACGGCTCCACGAAATCGGCTTCACGGTCTTCATCTTCGATTACCGGGGGTACGGCAAGAGCGAGGGTCGCATCAGCGAGGCAGGATTCTACCTCGACGCTGAAGCAGCGTATCAGACGGCACAAAGCTTCGCGGAACGGGATAATCTCAAGCTGATCGTCTTCGGCCGCTCTCTCGGCGGCATTGCGGCCGTGCACATCGCATCCCGGTCCGCGTGCTCCGGCGTGATCCTCGAATCGACCTTTACGCACATGGGAGCGATGGCTCGAGAACACTTTCCGCTCCCCGGAACGGAGCGCGCACTGAGATCGCGGCTCAATTCCGTGGACAAGATCGGCCGGGTCAAGGCGCCTCTTCTCTTCTTCCATGGCGACCTGGATGCGATCGTGCCGATCCGCCTCGGACAGGAGCTGTTCGAAGCAGCTCCAAACCCCAAAGAATTCGTGGTGATTCCCGGCGCGGGCCACAACGACACGTACCTCGTGGCCGGCAAGCCCTACTTCGACAAACTCGTCGCGTTTGCGAAGGGGTTGCGTTAGTACGCGATGGTGCGAGCGCGGTCACGTATTCAAGTCAACAGCGCAGCCCCGAAGGGGCTGACCAACAGTAGCCACGGGTTTCAACCCGTGGAATGAGGCGTCCAACCCAAGCATTTAAGGAAGCGACCCTGGAGGGGTCGACCAGGGACGTGCACCTGATTGCTTCATTGGTGGACCCCTCCAGGGTCCAGACCGTTTTCATGGGGGCCTTCGCTCCACGGGTTGAAACCCATGGCTATTCAAGGTGCGTCCCTTCAGGACGCGGCGTACGGCAGCCGCATTGGTGCTGCTGGCTTGTCCAGCAGTGGCACCCGGACCTACAGGCCTGTGAAACGGAGGCCGAATACGCAATCGTATTTGTGCAATAGTGAACTGAGAGCCGGAGACAAGGCCGACACACCCAAGGTGACCCGAGATGAAAATCCCCAAGAGACTTGATACTCTGCTCAAAAAGGAACGCGGCCTCCGTGGAGCCGTCGATACGACGCTGGACCGTTTCGAGCCCTGGCTCAAGGCGAACCGAATGGTGTTCTTCTGCGGTTTCACGGACCACGGCGTGGAACATATAGAGTCTGTGATGCAGTTCGCTTCGGCCCTTATAACGGATAAAGCTTTGAAACAACTGACTGCCAGGGACAGCGCGGCTTGCATCCTTTCCATCCTGCTGCACGATTGCGCGATGCACCTCAGCGAAGATGGATTCCAGCTCCTGATCTCAAGATCGAACGGCTGGCAGCCGAAATCCAATAATTTCTCGTTTCAGCCGATGAAGTGGAAAGAGGAATGGGAAAAGTTTCTGGGTGAGGCTTCTCGATTTGATGACCAGAAACTTAAAGATTTGTTTGAATCAGCTGAGCCGATCAGCCGCCCACCGGATAATCCATTGGAGTGGACGGAGCGACATAAGCGTCTGGTCGGTGAATTTTTGCGCAGACATCACGGGACCCTTGCTTACGAAATCGCATTGGCCGGAGTGCCTGGACCGGGTGATGCCAGGCTGAGGCTGAGCCCACTGCCGGAAGGATTGGCCGATGTCATTGGCTTTATTGCCTGGAGCCATAGCCGTCCGATACGCGAAGGAGCCGATCGGTTGCGTTTGGTGAATAATGAGCGACAAGTGTGGCGTGGAGTCCATGCGCCGTTTCTTATGGGGCTCTTGCGCATTGCCGATTATCTTGAGATTCAAGCTCCCCGCGCGCCGGAAGAAATCCTTCGTGTACGAAGCCTACACAGCTCTGCGTCTTTGACGGAGTGGGAAAAGCACAAGGCAGTGAGGGACATCCGGCCTCACGAAGGGGATCGTGAATGCCTCTGGATTGATGCGGAGCCGAAAAATGTAAAAACCTTCCTCGCCCTTCAGCGCCTGTTCATAGATATCCAAGCGGAGCTCGATGCAACTTGGGCGCTGTGGGGGGAAGTGTATGGCAGCCACAGTAAGCTGCGCAACCTAGGCATTACGCTCCGCCGGATCCGATCCACGCTGGACGATCTCACGGAGTTTGAAAAGAAAGTCGCTTTCATACCGGTGCACGCCAAATTCGGAACCGCTGACGCGGAACTCCTGAAGCTGATGGTCGGACCGCTGTACAGCGGAAACCCAAGTTACGGGGTACGAGAATTGATACAAAACGCTGTCGACGCCTGCCTGGAGCGTGATGACTACATGAAGCAGCATGGACTGACGACGCTCGATCTCGCTGACTTGCCCGGGGACGTAGTCGTCACTCTCGAAGAGGATCAGACCGGAGGCGGGTGGTTGACGGTGGAGGACAGCGGGATCGGGATGACTAGAGACGTTATTCTCAACTATTTTCTCACCGCGGGAGCGTCATTCCGCGCAAGTGAACGTTGGCACGAGTTGCACGCTGCGGGCAATGAACCGAGGGTCACTCGTTCCGGTCGATTCGGTGTGGGCCTGCTGGCAGCGTTTCTCCTCGGGTCTGAGATTGAGGTGAGCACGCGACATGTGGATGATCGCAACGGCATCGAGTTCACCTGTCACTTGGAAGACCGAGAAATTGAACTACGGCATAATGATCGGTCCATCGGGACGACGATACGCGTACGAATTGGCCAGGAACAGATGGATCAGCTCACCGGATTTCCGCCGTATGGAGCCACATGGGACTGGTATACTCTCTCTTATCCAAAGGTGGTAAGGCGGATCAAGTGCCACCAACTCGAAGAGGACTTCGGCCGACCTGCCGTCGGCCCTGAAGGACTAGTGGAATTGCCGCCGGCACACATCTTGCCGGAGCGCGAAGCGCAATTACCCTTCGAGTGGCGACGTCTGACCCATCCAAATTTCGATGATGTTCAGTGGACGTGGGGAGGTCCGGATCTCGTTTGCAACGGCATCCGCGTGGGGCAGTGTGTTCGCCACGACATCCTTTCCGGAGGTTACAGGCCATTGTGTGCTCCGTTTGATTTTGAACCCAGTTACGGTCCTCTGCTCCGCGGCCCGTCCTTGAGCCTGTTCGATTCGCGAGGAAACGTGCCTATAAACCTCAACCGAACGAATCTCTCGGGACCCCTACCGATGGAGATCGACGATGCCTTGGCCACGGCAGTGTGCCGAGACATCCTGGCCTTCTTTCTCGTGACGACACCTCAATCACTAGCATCCTGTATCAACTCTCTTCTCATTCCTGAAGGTTGTGAAGAAAACGAAGGGCTGACCCATCCCGCATTTGACCGCTTGAACACCATTCCGTTTTGGCATTGGATCGCGTGGGCATCTGATGGAATTCTCTTGGAGGAACCCCAGATTTTGGGAATGGCTCGTCTCCTGTCAGCGTGGTTTTTTCCGCGCCCACCTGAGCGATTTATGTCTCGATACATGGACGCGATCATGGTAACGTCGCCGCGCCAGGTCGGAACTTTCGTAAGTCGCCCACGATTTACGCCCTACACTTTCTGGCCCGACTCTTCCAAGGCAATCGACCAGTGGATGGACGCGATAATGCGGGTGCCGACCTCGTCAGTCGATGGTCCAAGCACCGGCTCTTGGGATACAGATCGGGCATGGCTCAATATTTGGGGGCATTTTGAGTCCGGGTCACGAGCTGCACTGACCCCAGCTAAGCTCTGGACCGACGGGCTGTCCGGACAGTACTCCGGCTTCGAGAATCGTAACCTCTCTAATGACGTGGTCCTCTTCTGGACAGGTGAAAATCCCGAGGAATGGCTAGATCTGCCTAAGTTAACAGCAGTCGAGCCCCGCAATGACAAAGATGTTGTAGCTTTCTGGAAGTTGGCTGATCCCGAAGGGCCCGAGTTGCCCATGAGTCAGGTGGGAAGACTGTGGAAAGACTTGTTCCGCCAGGCGGTGATACCATTTGACCTGAAGGACCGTCGGAAACAGTTGGCCCATGCGTACAAAGAGCTTGCCGAAGAAGTAGAACGATGGGAGCAAGCTGGGACGTACGAGCTGGGCCGCCGACGGCAAAAGGGATCGTCGGACAGTTCCTGATTTCAACCTCTTTCGACGGCCGATGCCGAGCGGCTATTTCTTATACAGTTTCTTCAGCCGATTGATGTGCCCGCGGCCGAGCCCCTTCACTTCGCAGCCAAGCTCGAAGTAGCGGCGTATCTTGTCGTCGCTGAGTATGCCGAAGCAGTCGATGACCGCGAGTGGCCCGCCCGCGGCCTCAACGACTTTCTCGGGATCGAGGTCGAGAAACTGCCTGTGCCGCACGGCCAATATCATGACATCGGCTTCTTTCAGCGCGTCCCAGAGGTCGGGCTCCACCGTAAGAGCCTTGAGCTTGCGCTGGCTCCGGAAGAAACGGCCGCGGCCCTTCCCGGGCAGGGGATAGGTCTCCTGGGCCTCGAATTCCCACCAGTGATCCACGTACGGATCGTGGAAACAGACGTCCGCGCCCATCTCCACGAGGCGCCGGACGATGATCTCAGACCCGCTGTACCTCGTGTCCCCCACATCCTCCCGGTACGACGCGCCGAGCAGCGCCACCTTTGACGCGGCGATGTACCGCCCCATGTTGCGGAGCGCGTCCCGGGCCAGCTCCGGAACGTGGAGCGCACGGCTGTCATTGATGTTGATCGCCATCGGCGTCATCTGGAACAGGTCGTCCTCGAACCCCATAAGGTGCTTGTACGCCCAGACCCCGAGCCCTCCGTCCTTGGGGAGACAGTACCCCCCGATGCCGGGCCCCGGGAAGATGATGTTCGAATGCGTCGGCCTCACCTTGATTGCGTCGATCACCTTGATGAGGTCCACCCCGTTGCGCTCGGCAAAAAGGCTCCACTCGTTGAGGAAAGCAAGTATCGCCGCGCGGTAGCTGTTTTCCACGATCTTTGCCGTCTCCGACTCGATGGGGCGCTCCAGGACCGTCAGCGGATAGTGCTCCGTGTCGATCACTTCGGTGAGGAATTTGACAACCCGTTGATTCGACTCTTCGTTGATTCCGCTGCAAACCCGCCAGAAATTCCTGATCGAATCGACGTAATTGGCCCCGGGCATGACCCGTTCGTAACTGTGGGCCAGGACCGGTTCGGACGCGACTCCGCGCTTCCTGAACGCCTTCTTGATGACGGGGTACGCCACCTGCTCCGTGGTGCCGGGCGGAACCGTCGTCTCGATGAGGACCAGGGCATCGGGCCTGATCGTCTCCCCGATGATCTCGAGCGCCTTTTCCAGATCCTCCATCTGGACGTACCCGTTCGCGATGTCCGTGAGCGACTCCTTGACGTAATCGCACTGGACATCCACCACCACCACGTCGGCAAGGGCGAGCGCGGCGTACGTGAACGACGCGGTGAGGGTCTTCTTCTCGATCGCACACCGGTGGATGATTGCCGGCACCTGGGGGTCCTCGGATTTCATCGGGGCAATCCCCCGGTTGACGAGCGGGATTTTCCAATAACTCCGGGTGCTCGGCCGTTGCATGCCGATGACGAACTTCCCCGGATTGCCTGCCGCGTCCGTCGAGTCCGCGATCACCGCGGCCATGACGGCACCGACGAACCCCATGCCGACCACCACGACGATCTCGCGGCCCTGATTCCGGTGTTCGTCGGCAAGCTGTTCGAGCCGCTGAAATTCCCGGTCGTAATCACTTTCCGTGGGGAGCGAGAACTCCTCCCCTTGAGGGCTGATCGAAAACTCTTCGGCCATGGGCTACCTCGTGATGTAATTGTTCACCGGGTTTGAGGCGGCTCGGCCTATCCCGGCAAACGGTTACCTTCAGGATCTCTTATGCTGGCATAAACCGTGAGGATAAAACGCTCCTGCGGAACCGTCAAGCAGGAAAGCCGTTGAAGACGCACAACCCGTATGGTATGAGAACCGGATTGAAACCAGCGGCGGAGGTTCCGGAAGCCCCATGCAAAAGAAATACAGTCCCAAGACGATTGAAGCGAAGTGGCGGACTTTCTGGGAGGAAGAGAAGATCTTCAAGGTCGAGTTGGACGGATCCAAAGAGAAGTACTACCTGCTGGAAATGTTCCCCTATCCTTCAGGCCGCATACACATGGGACATGTACGCAACTATTCAATCGGCGACGTGGTCGCTCGCTTCAAGATGATGCAAGGGTTGAATGTTCTCCATCCCATGGGCTGGGACGCGTTCGGCATGCCCGCGGAGAACGCGGCCATCAAGCATGGCGCACACCCCGCCAAATGGACGATGGACAACATCAATGAAATGAGGCGGCAACTCAGGAGCATGGGTTTTTCCTACGACTGGGACCGAGAACTGGCCACCTGCGATCCGAGCTATTACCGCTGGGAACAGTGGCTCTTCCTCCGAATGCTGGAACGGGGGCTCGTGTACCGGAAGAAGTCCATTGTCAACTACTGTGAACCGTGCAAAACCGTCCTGGCCAACGAGCAGGTCGAGGCGGGCGCGTGCTGGCGATGCGGCACCCCTGTGGTCCATCGGGAGCAGCAGGGGTGGTTTCTGAAGATTACTGCGTACGCCCAGGAACTCCTGGACTGGTGCGACCGCCTGACCGGATGGCCCGAGAAGGTCCTCACCATGCAACGAAACTGGATCGGCCGCAGCGAAGGCGCACGGATCCTGTTCGATCTGGAAGGAGACGGTGAGCCCGTCGAGGTGTTCACGACTCGACCGGACACGTTGCACGGCGCGACGTTCATGAGCCTTGCACCGGAACACCCGCGCTGCCTGCGCCTGTCCGCGGGGAAGCCCCAGGAAGCCGCGGTCGGAGAGTTTATCAGCCGCACGCTCAAACAGGATTGGGCAAACCGCATCGGAGAAGAAGCCGAGAAAGAAGGGGTGTTCACGGGATCGTACTGCATCAACCCGCTTACCGGGCGCCGTATGCCGATTTACGTGGCAAACTTCGTGCTCTACGAGTATGGCACCGGTGCGGTGATGGCTGTCCCCGCTCACGACCAGCGCGATTTCGAATTCGCCCGCAAGTACGGGCTCGACGTCATTGTCGTGATTCAGCCAGAAGGGGAACCGCTCGATCCTGCCACCATGACCGAGGCCTATGTGGATGAAGGGACGCTCGTCAATTCGCGGGAATTCGACGGAATGCAGAACCTGGAGGCCATGAAGGCGATCACCGACAAGCTCGCGACCATGGGCAAGGGCGGCTCGACCGTCAGTTTCCGCATCCGGGATTGGGGCATTTCCCGACAGCGGTACTGGGGCGCACCGATCCCCATCGTCCATTGCCCGGACTGTGGTGCTGTCCCGGTCCCTGACGAGGACTTGCCGGTGGTTCTCCCGATTGACATCGAGTTTCCCCGTAGCGGCAGATCCCCTCTCCCCGATCTGGACTGGTGGGTCAACGTTCCGTGCCCGAAGTGCAAGAAACCGGCCCGTCGCGAGACCGATACCATGGACACGTTCGTCGAGTCGTCCTGGTATTTCGACCGGTACGCGTGCCCCCATTACGACCAGGGGATTATCGAGCCGAAGGGAGACGCGTACTGGCTGCCGGTGGATCAGTACATCGGCGGGATAGAGCACGCGATTCTCCACCTGCTCTATTCGCGCTTCTTCACCAAGGTGCTCAGGGACCTGAAGATCAAGAAGAGCGACGAACCGTTCCTGAACCTCCTCACCCAGGGGATGGTGATCAAGGACGGCGCCAAGATGTCCAAGTCCAAGGGGAATGTGGTCGATCCGGAAGAGCTGATCGAACGGTACGGCGCGGACACGGTGCGGCTCTTCGGCCTCTTTGCCGCGCCACCCGAACGGGACCTCGAATGGACGTCAGAAGGGGTCGAGGGGGCTTTCCGCTTCTTGCACCGAGTTTGGAATCTCGTCTACCAGTTCAAGGACCTGGAGATTGCGCCGTTCTCCGACAACTCGAGCGAACGGGCTCGCTCCATCCGAAGGCTTACCCACAGGACCATCAAGAGAGTTACCGAGGACGTTGCGAACCGCTTTCACTTCAACACCGCAATCTCCGCTGTGATGGAGATGTCAAACGAACTGGGCAGGACCACGCCCGAAGAGATCGCGAGCGCTCGGGATGTGAGAGCGGCCATGGCCGAGGCGGTCAGGACAATGGTGGTGCTCCTCTCTCCATTTGTCCCGCACATCGCGGAGGAACTCTGGGAGGCGCTCGGCGGCAAACCCGGCATGACGCGTCTCGCGTGGCCGTCGTACGATCCACGGCTCCTGGAGCAGGACACGATCACCATTGTCGTGCAGGTGAATGGAAAGAAACGCGCGGAGATCCTCGTCCCCTCGGACGCATCGGAGGACGAGATCAAGGAGACGGGGCTGACGGAACCGAACGTCAAGCGGTTCATTGAAGCTGCAACCGTGCGCAAGATGGTTTACGTCCCCGGCAAGATTTTGAACATTGTGGTGGGCTGACGGCAGCTCGAATCTCCGGAGCATGGGTAACGGCTTCCAATAGCTGAACGGTTGCGGGTTTTCATGGCGCTTCATGATGTGCTTTCCCAGAAGTACTGAATTCCTTCCCGACATCCGGTGGCTCCTCTCCGCCGCGGCATGCCTGATGCTTGTCGCGTGCGGGTACCACTTCAGCGGAACCTCGACCGCTGGTCTCTTCCCCCCTGACGTCAAGACGATCGTTCTCGAAAGCGTGGTCAACAACACTACCGTCACGGGAATCGAAACCGAACTGACGAACGGAATACGTCAGGAGTTCGCGCTGGCTAAGGGGCTCAGTCCTGTCAGGAGCGGCGGTGACGTAGCGTTGAAAACCGTCATCGCATCGTACGAGGACACCCCCTCGATGTACAAGGCTGACGGAAAAGAGCTTACCCGCATCGGCACCCTGAGCCTCAGGTGCAAGTTGGAGAAATCGGATTCCAACAAGCTCATGTGGAAGAAGGATCTGGCAGCCTCGTGCCCGTACACCGTGACCGATACCATTTCCGAGACACTCACCAACCGCCGGGCAGCCATTTCTCACATGATCAAGGACCTGGTGCCAAGGATTCGCAGTGCTCTGTACGATGATTTCTGATTCGCTTTCCTTTCGGGAGCATCTTTTTCGTCGCACTCTTGCCAACATGGGCTAGAATTCCATGCCCATGGATTCGACGAAGGCCCAGCGCAACTGTCTCCTGTTCATGCTGTTCTGTGCAGCCACCGTGTACGTGGTGGCGCACTGGGACGCTTTGACGGACCCGTACGTGATCAACGACGACGTCCGCCAGCAGGTCTACTGGATGCAGCGGTGGCAGGACCCGGACCTCTTTCCTGACGATTTGCTCACCCGGTACGCGCAGAACTATGTTCCCTGGGGAGTGCAGGCGGTCTACGCGCTGGGCTCGCTCTTCATGAACCCCGTCCAGTTTTCCAAAGTGGTCGCAGGCATCCTTTTTGTCGTCACAGCGGGTTTCCTCTTCGGGCTCGTCCTCCAATTCCGGAATGAGCGTACCGCAGCGGTCGCTGTCTGCGTCTCGTTCTTTTTTCCCAGCTTTCTCGGGAAGATCACAGGCGGTCTCGCACAGAGTTTCGGGTACCCCTTGCTCCTTGCGTACCTGTTCTTCCTCGCTCGCGGAAGGCTGCTCCCCGCGGGGGTGGTCATTCTTCTGGCCGCTACGCTGAACCCGTACATCTTCCTGCTTTGCCTGGCGACTCATCTGATCTTCCTCGGCGTTCATTACGCGAGGAAGGCTGTCGAAGGTTCTCCATTCGGGTTTTCAGCGACGCGCGGCGGCTCCGTTCCCTCACCACGATCCTCTCCCAGGGGGAGAGGGGGCCAAGCAGGCTGCGCTCCTGCGGACAGAGGTGTGGAAGGAGATCAACTCGGTCAGCAGCGAGGTCTCCTCGTGTCGCTCCTGCCGGTTCTTGCGGGGATCGCGCTCATGGCGCTCAAGTACGTGTTCCTGCAACCCGAGGAGTTCGGAACTCTCGTGAGTTGGGCCGACATGGCGGACCGCGTCGAGTACACCGCCGCGGGGCGTTTGGCGATCCTCCCCGTCCCTTCCCTTTTGACCGAGCTGGTGCGTCCGTGGCTTGAATTCCTTCCGTTTCTCCTATCAGAGCCGATCTGGGGCTGGATTGTCGCCCCTGTTCTCATCGGGATGGCGTTCGCTGCGTACCGGCTACGAGACGGTATCGTGGACCTGCGCGGATTTGGCGTGTTCGGCTATCTCATGTCCGCTTCGCTTCTGCTCCATTTCACGTCGTACCTGGTTTTGATGAGGCTCTTCATCCCGGAACGGTATCTGGAGTACTCGCTGAACATACTCTACTGCGTCGTGCTCGCTGCGGTGATCACGGTCCTCGGCAGGAGGGCGGGACTGCAGCCGGTCGCGTTGTGGTGTGTCGGCCTCGTTTCCGTTATCGGTGCGTTGCGCTGCTACAATGTGGGGGTCTTCGACTATTCGGAGCATGCGCCGCTCTACCGATACTTGGGAACCACGCCGAAGAGCACGCTCATCGCAGGTCATCCGGAACTGATGGACAGCATCCCCACCTTTGCCCGGCGCAAGGCCTTTGTCACGTACGAGCTTTCCCACACCTGGATGGACCGGTATTGGGGCACTATCAAAGGGAGGACGTTCGACCTCTTCCGGGCCTATTACGCGCAAGACCCCGAAGCGATCGTGGAATTCGGCCGCAAATACGGCATCGACTACCTGGTCATCCGGGAAGAAGACTTTGATCCGAAACGGATCGAGCGCAAGGAGATCTACTTCGAGCCCTTCGGCAGCTTCATTCGTGATCGGGCCTCAGGGAGGTCGTCCTTTGCCGTGCTGGATAAGAGAGCATTCCCGCCTGTGTTCCTGCAAGACCGGATACGCGTGCTCAAGATCCGGAAAGAGGACAACGGGAACCATCGGCCCTGACTGTTGGCGTTCCTTGACATTGGCCGGCGGTTCCGGCTATCAATAAAGTTCTCTGGGGACACGATGCGACCCGCCCCTACCCGCAGAGGGCTTCTGCCGGCTTCCTCAGCAGACCGCTTCACACGTGCAACCGAACCGTTCAATCACGCGGTGGGCCGAGCGTTCCGGTCCTTCCCACACCGCGACACGGTTTCAGACGGGGTCACGGCCGAGGATCATCGTTGTCGAAATTAGCCGCAGAGATCCTTCGGATATCGCGGCGTCACTACCACATAGGGAGGGTTGGACAATGGCCAGAAAGAAAATCACCGTTATTGGAGCAGGAAACGTCGGAGCGTCCGTCGCTGCGTACGCGTCCGCGCAGGAACTGGGCGACGTAGTGCTCGTCGACATCCTCGAGGGCATTCCGCAAGGTAAAGGGCTCGATATGTTCGAGACCACGCCGGTCCTCGGGATCGACACGCACGTCCTCGGCACCAACGACTATGCAGCCACCGCCAAAAGCGATGTGATCGTCGTCACCGCTGGGATCGCACGAAAACCCGGAATGAGCCGAGACGATCTCCTCTCCACAAACGTCAAGATCGTCGCGGACGTCTCCGCGAAAGCCGCCCAGTTTTCCCCTGACGCGGTCATGATCGTCATCTCCAATCCTCTCGACGCGATGGTGTACACGGCCTGGAAGAAATCAGGGTTCAAGCCGCAGCGCGTGATGGGAATGGCCGGCGTGCTGGATACCGCGCGGTTTCGCTCCTTCCTCGCAGAAGAGATCGGCGTGTCGGTGGAAGATATTCACGCACTGGTGCTGGGCGGCCACGGAGACACCATGGTACCGCTCACCCGGTACTGCTTCGTCGGGGGAGTGCCGGTGACCGCGTTCGTCTCACCCGAGCGACTCGAAGAGATCGTGCAGAGAACCCGTCAAGGGGGTGCAGAGATCGTGGGGCTGCTCAAGACCGGCAGCGCGTTCTATGCCCCTGCTGCCTCCGCGGTCCAGATGGCCAAATCGATCCTCCTGGACAAGAAGCGCCTGCTTCCCGTCGCGGCGTACCTCAGCGGCGAATTCGGCGAATCGGGGCTCTTCGTAGGAGTGCCTGCCATTATCGGCGCCGCGGGAATCGAGAAGGTCGTGCAACTCGACCTGACCGCGGAAGAACAGGTAGCTTTCGGGAAATCCGTCGCCGCGGTGCGATCCCTCATGCAGGAAGTCGACGCACTCTTGTAACGCGGCTCGGTATTCATGTGAGTGAACTCGTGGGAGCTCTTTTCCAAACAGGTCCTCCCACAATGCCTTTATGGAAGCTGATTGGTTCGCTGCAGAGTTCTTCTGAATCGCAGCGCCGCCCGAATGGCCTTGACAGTTCGGCCTGAGTTTCGTATACCGAAATCTGGAGAAGGAATGACCGTCCATACCGCCCACGTGTTTTTTTGCTTTTTTAGCTTTAGAAGGAGTACCTGCGTGAGCTGAGTGTGACGATCCCACAATAGGCAAGAAAGAGCGGAGTTCACACTTCGCTCTTTTTTTTTGTCCGGCCCGCACTGTCGAGTTTGCAGAACGATGTTCGATCGTGGGGGGCTGCAGAAGAGAAAACGTAAGATGAGGAGTGAGAGACATGGCTGGACCGCTGGACGGAATACGCGTCGTTGAAATCTCGATGTTCCAGCAGGGCCCGGTGGCGGGGATGCGCCTGGGCGACCTGGGAGCGGACGTGATCAAGGTCGAACCCAAGACCGGAGACCCGGGGAGAGGCTTCATGAGGATCATAGGCGCCATGGTGGGCCTGGAGGGGCGCAACTACTACTTCGAGCACTGCAACCGGAACAAGAGGAGTATCGCCCTGGATATGAGGAAGGCACGAGGCACCGAGATATTCCTCAAGCTCATCGACACAGCGGATGTGTTCCTGAACAACATGAGCATCCAGGCGCCCGAGCGAATGGGCATAGGTCCTGAGGTCCTCCTCGCACGAAACCCCAGGCTCATCTACGCGCACGCATCAGGGTGGGGCCGTAAGGGGCCTGACGCTGATGAATACTCCTTTGACTACACCGGCATCGCCCGATCCGGCCTGATGCTCGCGTGTGGCGAAAAAGGCGCGCCACCTACACAAATCTTGCCAGGGATCGGTGACGAAGTGGGTGGCCTCGCCTGTGCCTGGGGGGTGACCGCTGCCCTGTACGCGCGGGAAAAGACCGGCAAAGGACAAGTCGTGGACACCTCGCTCATGGGGAGCGTCATTGCATCGCTGGGGCTCATCATGGCGGCTCCGGCTATCATGGGGCGGGAATTCCCGCGAGAGATCCGCGGAGAGGCAGGGAACCCTATCTACAACCACTATCGTTGCCAGGACGACCGGTGGATAGCCGTCGCCCATCTGCAACCCGACCGCTACTGGCTCAAGGTCTGCACCGCGCTCGGTCTGGAACATGTGGCTGACGACCCCAGATTCGCCACGATAGAAGCCCGGAGCGACAATGCCAGAGAAGTCGTGGCCATGTTTGACGCACGCTTCGGCACCAAACCCCGCAGTGAGTGGTTGGAGTTGCTTGGGCGAGAGGGCTGCATCTGCACTCCCGTGCAGTCACCCACCGAGGTGTCCAACGATCCTCAAGCCCTTGCTAACCACTATTTCGTCGATCTGGAACATCCCGAGCACGGTCCTACCAAGATGGTCGGTTTTCCCTGGGATTTCAGCGAAACTCCGGCTTCCTGCCGACGGGCCGCTCCGGAACTGGGCGAGCACTCGGACGAGATCCTGCTCGAGCTCGGTTACCAGGCGAGCGAGATCGCGGAGATCAAGCAGGAAGGAGTTATCTGAAGGCTCCTGCGGGAAGCCGCTGGCCCTGGCAAGGCGGCTGGATAGGGCGGCGCTGCGGTTCGTCCACGGCACAGCGAATCCCGAGGCGACGCGATGGAGACCATTGACATGGTACGCATGTTGCATTAACCTATGATCAACAACGACTCCTTTAACCATACCCTTAGCCCTCCTGCAACAGGCGGGCTTTTTTTTGTCCTGATTTCGTGGTCTTCGCCGCGCCTCCCCGCGCGCCCTCCGACGACTTGGCTGCAACCGCGAGCAGTTTTTTCACACGAGGCTCTCCGCTGGTGCGCGAATTCTGAGCGCGGCACCGACGATAGTGCTGACATCAACGCCCCCCCAAACGAACTGTATAGAGGAAAACCCCTTTGTGTGAGCTGCTTCCATCTGGATTGCTTCCTTTGAAAGCGCGATGGCATATCGCGCGGTCGATCCTTTCGCCAATACGAGAGGTACGCCTGCGGAGAAGCGTGGTCCGCTGGGGTCAGACGGATGCGGAGCGCACCCCGCGCGTTTTCTTCACATAGCCTTCTCGAACCGAACTGTCCGGCCCCGGCCTTTTTCGCTGACTGCTCTGAACGTCCGCCTTGATGACGCCTGAATAGATCGAGGCATATGCCGCGCTGGTGGAGCGCCGAGTTTCAGCACCTCATGGGGTCCACCGAGCCGATCCGGACTCTCTCAGGTCAATACGCCGCCAGTTCATATTATTGATATTGCTGATGTTGTTTACTCATGCTCTTGCCACTGGGGCGATGGCGCTGCATCTTTTCATAAACATGAGCGATAGCTCCAAAGGAGGCTCGGGATACCATGAAGACAGTTCACTTCTTCGGAGTTTTGATAGCGTTGGTGCTGGTCGGCATGATGGTAGGGTCCGCTCAAGCAGCCGACCGCTGGTACGTCGTACAGCATTCAAGCGGCCAGACGACGGTAACCAACGACAAACCCGGCCCGGACTGGGTCGTGACGTTCGGTCCCTTCGACACGGAAGACGCAGCCATCAGGGCTTCCGGGGTAGGAGCGGGGGCCGGCCTCTCCATCATGAGGATGACTCCGTCCAAGTCCTATGATCAGAAGCCGGAGAGATATGAGTTCGAGGACATGTATTTCTTCAGAGACGCGGGATGAGCATCCTGCTCCCATAATGACGCGAGGTCCGGCAGGACGATTGCCGACGGAGCCTTCGTGACCAGAGAGGAGGCTCTCCGGGTCTTTGCTGCCGTCGCAAGAATCGACACACCACTGAGTCTGCCGGCCTCATCGTGCGAGTAGGGGTGGGTTGAAACCCGCCCCTACAGCGAGACGTCCAGAATGCGAGGTCTAGGCGACCTGCATGGAGATTAATTACCTCCTCAAGCTCCGTTGACTCAATACGATCACCTATCCATAGGCGTCCAATCAAAAGGAGAGGATCTGCCGAGGCAGCACCCCCGACCGAGAAGTTGCTACAAGCCCGCGGAAGAGGTACACTTCTCATCATGTTCGAACTCGCGCACCACGAGGCATCCCTCGGCCGCACGGTCGTTCGACGATCCTCGAGCAACCCAGTCCCGGTGACAAAAAGGTGAAACGATTGTTCGGCGGACGTTACTACATAGAAACCTACGGTTGCCAGATGAACGAGCACGACTCTCAGAAGATGTCGGCTCTGCTGGAAGAACTCGGCATGACCGAGGCTGCGTCAGCCGATCAGGCTGACGTGGTGGTCATCAATACCTGCTCGGTCAGAGAGAAACCGGAACACAAGGTCTACAGCGCTCTCGGGACGCTGAAAGCGGCCAAGACGCGCAACCCTGCCATGGTGACCGTCGTGGCAGGCTGCGTCGCACAACAGGAACGGGATAAGCTGCTCAAGCGCGTGAGCCACCTCGACATCGTCCTGGGAACCCACGCGATCGGTGAACTCCCCGCCCTGGTCGGTCGGGTCAGAGAGACCGGCGAGCGCATCTCGTGTACTGATTTCCGCGGGGAAGTATCGTCCCTGCACATGCACGCGCCGATCGGGGGAGAAGCCAGGATCTGTTCGTACGTGACGATTATGCAGGGTTGTTCCAATTTCTGCTCCTATTGCGTGGTCCCATTCACGAGGGGCCCTGAGATGAGCCGGCCGGAACGGGACGTCATCGATGAGGTCCGTGGTATTGTCGCTCAAGGAGGCAAAGAAGTTACGCTGCTCGGGCAGAACGTCAATGCGTACGGGAAGGACTTGGAGCAGGGACCGAGCTTCTCGCATCTCTTGCGGCAATTGGATCGGATCGAAGGGCTTCGCAGGGTCCGGTTCACCACCTCTCACCCCAAGGACTTCGATGAAGGCCTCGCATCGGCAATGGCAGACATGGCGTCTGTGTGCGAGCACATTCATCTCCCGCTGCAGAGCGGCGCTGATAACGTCCTTCGGGCCATGAAAAGAAGCTACGACTATGCTGCGTACCGGGAGAAGGTCCGCCTACTGCGGCAAAAGGTCCCTGGAGTGGCCATCACCGCGGACATGATCGTCGGGTTCCCAGGCGAGAGCGAAGCCGATTTCCAGCAGACCCTCGCGGCCTTGGAGGAGATCCGGTTCGACCAGATTTTCTCTTTCAAGTTCTCTCCAAGACCCGGCACGGATGCATCCAGGCTCCCCGATCAAGTGCCGGAAGATGTCAAGATCGCGCGACTGGCGCGGGTTCACCAAATCCAGGAGGCGATCACCTCCGGGTACCATCTGGCAGCGGAGGGGACCACCGCAGAGGTTCTCGTCGAAGAAATCAAACAGCAGACGGGGCAAGCCCGCGGTCGCACGAGAACCAATAAAGTGGTGAATCTCGGTGCTTCAGAGGGGATCTTACCTGGGGATCTGGTACGAGTTGAAATCGTGAGAGGGCTCAAACACTCACTGCTGGGCAAGAAGGCGGATTGACGAAACCGACCGCGGCTTTCCTCCTGTCTCTTATCGCTGGCCGAGCGGGATGTCCAGCACCGCGCGCATGATGTTCTCCGCGCAATCGAGGAATCCTGCCCCCTTCTGCAGACTATTCACGATCACCGCGAACACCAGCATTCTTCCTTCTCGAGAGACCCCGTACCCTGCAAGCGCGTTGACCCCTCTCAGGGTGCCTGTCTTCGCCCTGATCCGCCTCTTGACGCCCGTATCGGTAAACTTCTCCTTGAGGGTCCCGTCGGTCCCGGCAATGCCGAAGGAAGCCATGTACTCCGGACCGTACGTGAAATCGAGCGCGGCGCGGCGTAAAACCCGTACCAGCGCAGCGGAGGTCACCTTGTTGTTTCGAGACAGACCACTCGCCTCGCTCAGCTGAAAGGCCCCGTCCTCCACCCCGCTGTCCACCAGGAATTTGCGGATCACGGCCAGCCCTTTCTCGCGCGTGCCGGGTGCACCGTGTACCGCGGCCCCCATGGCCATACAGATCTGTTCGGCCATGAAGTTGTTGCTGAACTTGTTCAGCCCGTACACGATCAGCCCCAAAGGACGGGAATTGAACTCCACAAGCGGCTCCGCCGATTCCGGGACCGCACCGTGCCTCACGCGTCCATTCACCCGGATCCCCTCACGCAGGAGAAACTCCTTGAAAACCGTACCTACGTACAGGCTCGGGGCGCTCACGTTCACGTAACGGCCTTTGACGGGGGCTTGGACCCCGACCACCCCCTTGACCTGAATCTCCTCGCGATCTTCTGCGGAAGATCCTTTGGCAATTTCCAACTCCGCGGGCCTATTCCCTTTCACGGTCTTCACATCAGCCTTTATCACCGCGTATTCCGAGATCGGATCCGCTGTGACCGACGCGGGGAGGCCCGGCCGCGCGCCGGGCTGAACGAGAATCTTCAGCGAATTGAAATTCAGTGAAAGCGCACTGTACGGCGCGTGGTACGAACGCACCCCGAGCTTCTCGTTCTCGTCGAGCGGTTTGCTCGGTACGAAGTAGGAATCGTCCACCACGATGTCGCCGCGGACTTCCATCACTCCCTTGTCCTTTACCTCGCGGGTGAGGGCGAAAAGCTCCTCGGTAACGAGGTACGGATCCCCGTGCCCCTGCAAGTAAATAGTGCCCACAGATCCGCGGCGCAGCCCGTCGACCGCAACCTTGGTGAGAAAAGTGAATTCAGGCTTGAGAACGTCCAGAGCAGCCGCGCTCGTAACCACCTTCATGGCTGAAGCCGGCGCAAGCGGCAGATTAGGTTCCTTCTCCATCAACACCCGACCTGTCTCCAGATCCATCACCTGAATTGAAACTGCACAACCCTCAGGCACGGTCCGTGAGACGATCCGGGCGAGGGCCGTGTTAAAGGGGGGCGCGCTGGAGGCGAAAACCGGAACGGTGGAGAGGCCTGTCAGGACCGCAAGAACCGTGAGCATGGCCTGGGCCGGTCCCCACCAGCCGTTCAACAGTCCCTCGATCAGCCCGGATCCGAGAGCGCAGGCACGCCGCCCCCCGGTCAGGCCAAAACCTCTAACGCGCAACTCCAGCATATTCATCCTCTTTGTTGAAATTACGGCATGTTTCATAGAGTCGTTCCCGTCTCCTCCGGGGAAAGTGCCGGTCGAGCCTCGGGGGGAACTGGCATTTTAGTCAACTTTATTGAGAGGATAGCGTTATCCGATTCTGGGGTTCCTGTCAAGCACGGTTCTCTGGGGGAGGGTGGCGGTCAGAGGAGGGAGAGTTTTTGATCGGGGAGCCCGCTGGCCAGTGCCTGTATTATCAGTATGTTATGAGCTCGCATAGACCTGTTTCTAGCAAATATGACCAAATCGTTGAAACTTAGTTCATTTTTTTCTTGACAAATTTCGGCTTTCCCTATTAATGCAAAATCCAACATTTCGAGCTGGGAGGAAGGGTATGTTGAGAAGAATACCTGCTACGCTAGTGGTATGTCTTGCCTTTTTGGTAACCACAATCCTTGCGGGGACTGCCTACGCCGCGGACCCCAACGAATCCCTGGAGATACTCCTCAAACCTAACAAACAAGGCGCTGCCACGCCGGCCGCGGTGCAAAAGCCGAAGGCTCGTTACGCGCAGCGATACACAGCGGAACTGCCTCCGCCACTGATGCCTTGCCCACCCGGAGTGCCCTGCGGGCAACCGCCGTTCCCGGTAGGCATCAGCAAGGTCAAGGCGCCCGCCTGCTTCCCGGCGATGCCGGCTGGATTCGGTGGCCCGCCATGCATTCTCGCCACGCCGCGAGCCGGCCAGTGGGAACTGGGAGCGCAGGCCTTTTTTGCCACCATCAGGGGCAGCGTCGCCTGGCCTCGGTACAACTGGCTGTACTCCGGGTACTACTATGGAGATCAGGACCGCGGTGCCAATTTCGTGGATCATCTCCAGTTGCCCCGGCACGACGTGCTCGTGCAGCTCACGGCACTGTATCAGTTCCGTCCGAACTGGGGCTTCCGCTACTCGGTACTCTTCAAAGAGTTCAACGGCGGCGGGCAATCCAACGATTACTTCTGGTTCGGCAATCCGTACTCAGGGTTCGGGTTGTTCAACCCGTTTCAGCCGCTATCGAGCAAGTGGCTGCATGGGTATCACCGGGTGGGACTCGTGTATGACGCCCTACGCTCGTGCAGTGCCAAGGTCAGCGTATTTGCCGATTGGTTCCACATGGAGGACCAGATCAGCGTAAATTGCACATACTGCGGCAACTACACGCAGGTGTTCAGCAAGAGTGCCGATGGCGCACTGGTTGGACTGGAATTCAAGCGCTGCCTCAAGACCATGTGCAATGGAGGGACGTTATCCTGCGAAACAAAGGCGGGCGTGATGTTCCTGGATAATGTCGAAGGCTGGGATGTTGAAGTCGGCGCACGCTACTCCATCCCCATGAATGCCATGGGACGTTGGGGTTACCTCAAAGGTGGATACCGCCTGGTGGACTTCAAGAAGTACCAGAATGACTACGGACTGAGACATGCCCTCGAGGGCGGCTTCGCTGAATTCGGTTTCATCTTCTGATCTTCAAGTGGGATTGTGCCGTCGGCCGGTGAGTTGACCCATCATGAACTCCGAGGCTCCTGGAGTCTCCAGTAAGAATCGAAGCTACGGAGTTTCTGTGAACGGGAGGATGCGCGATCCTCCTCAATTCACCGGCCTTGTTTTTCGGTGAGCCCGGCCGTCGGACGGCATCTCCCAGCTCGACCTCTGCGGTCGGGCTTTTTTTTTGCTCGAGGCAGGGCCTCACTCTTCCGGGATGAGATCTTTCGCTTTCATTAGCCGCGCGACAACGCGTTGGCGCCCCATCGTATCGAGCATCTCGAAGAGACCCGGCCCCACCGACGTGCCGGAAACGGCTGTCCGTGCAGCGTTGATGAGCAGGCCGGCTTTGACCCCCTCCTCTTCCGCATACTCACGTAAAGCATCCTCCGCTGCTGCGCCTGAGAAGGTTGGAAGCGAATCCAATCTATGGGCCAGTTCAGGGAGAAACTCGCGAAGGCGCGGCTCCTTGCTCAGATTTTTTTTCTTGGCCTGCTCGTCAAAATCGAACTCGTCGGAGAAGTAGCATTTCCCGCGTGTGGAAAAGTCCGTGAGCGTGAAAAAGCGCGCGCGGATCAAGTCCACGGTCTGGCGAAACCACTCACGCTTCTCCGTCTCGTACGCGTCGTCCCAGATGCCGGCGTTCTGCAACTCCGCCTTGACGCAGGGGATGAGCTGTTCCAGCGGCATGGTCCGGATATACGTGGCATTGAAATGAATGGCTTTGGGATCTGTCCAGTTCTTCGCATCCCCCGGCACGTAGTTGAAGATGGAGTTTGCCCGGTTGATTCTGGAGAGATCGAAGGCTTCGATCAATTCCTCCCTTGAGAAGAATTCCCGACCGTCGCTCGAGGACCAACCGAGGAGCGCGAGGAAATTGCAGAGGCTCCACGGGAGAAAGCCGTGGCGTCGATAGTAAGCCACGGTCACGACTTCGCCGTGGGTGCGTTTGGAGAGTTTCGCCTTCTTGTTGTCCAGGGTGAGGGGCATATGGGCAAAGACGGGCGGAACGATTCCCAACCCCTCGTAGATCAGGACCTGCTTCGGGGTGTTAGCCAGGCCGTCCGCGCCTCGGATGACATGAGTGATGCGGTCGTTCGCGTCATCGACCGCGTTGCTCAGGATATAGAGCGGCCTCCCATCGGACCGGACGATGACGAAGTCTTCGATGTCCTGCCCTTTCTTCTCCAATCGGCCGTACACCGCGTCCTCAAAGACCACCGTGGACTGAGAATCACGGGGGACAGCGAACCTAATTACATACGGGAGCCCTTTTGCGAGGTTTTCGTCGACCCGGGACGCGGGGAGCTCCCGGCAACGGCCGTCGTACATGAACGCGACCTTTTTCGCTCCTGCCTCCTTCCGCTGTGCCTCAAGCTCTTCTTTGGTGCAGAAGCATCGGTACGCATACCGTTTCTGGAGCAGCGTCTCCGCGGCCTCGACGTGTTTGTCGAGGCTTGCGCTCTGGAAGTAGGGCCCTTCGTCCCAGTCGAGCCCCAGCCAGGTCAATCCGTCGAGGATCTCCTGGACCGAGTCCTGTGTCGAGCGCTCGAGATCGGTATCCTCGATCCTCAACAGGAAGACGCCCTGATTCTTCCTTGCCCAGAGCCAGTTGTACAGAGCGGTGCGCGCTCCGCCCAGGTGCAGGTATCCGGTAGGGGACGGAGCGAAGCGCACGCGCACGGGGTTGTAGTGACTGTTGTTATCGTTCATCTGTCTGTCGGATCCAGAATGACCACAGGAACGCCCGATCCGGCCTTGAAGGTTTCTCGATCGGTGAGACTCCCCACAATATCTCCGCAGTGCATAGGCACGGCCACTTGTGGATTGAGTTTCTTCGCAGCAGCCGAGGCCTGTTCCACGGTCATGGTGTAGGTGCCCCCCACGGGCAGGAGGGCTACGTGTGAGCAGATATTGGCCATTTCAGGGATCACGTCGCTGTCGCCCGAATGGTAGATCCTGAATCCATCAACGGTGATGATGTATCCCACCCAGTTCTTTTTCTTGGGATGGAAGTCTTTGTCCGTGTTGTACGCGGGGACTGCCTCGACCTTCACGTCGCCGATCTCCAGGGTTTGGCCAGGAGCGATCGGTCGGAACGCACCTCCAAAGCCGGCGTTACAATCGGGAGGCCCCACGATCACGGTGGTGGGCTTGCGGACTTTCTCCACATCCTCTTCGGAAAGATGATCGAAGTGGCTGTGCGTAATGCACACCAGGTCTGCCGGAACCGAGCTTTTGAGCTTCCATGGGTCAATGTACACGGTCGCCGTGCTCCCGTCGATGCGGAAGCTCGCGTGCCCCAACCATGTGATCTTTGCCTTCACAAAAGATGCTGCGTCCATGGCTCCTTCCTCCTCATCTGGCGATGCGTTGAGATTCAGGCTGACTGCTTGCGGACTGGTGTGAAATTCCTCCACAATTGTAAGCACGGAACGGATGAATTGCAAATCGTTCCTGAAATCCGATGTTCCGCCCAGGGCTCCTCGGCCGCGGTACCGGAGGGCACGCGCCTGACAAGGGCCGTACTTTCCGCTATACTCCGTTTATTCCCAGGACGAGGAATCAGTAATGCAAAGAAAGACCAAGAGCGCACCCGAGCCGAGTCGAGCCAGGACAGATCAAGATTGGGTGATGATCGCCCTCGGACTCTTGCTCGTGGGGGTGTTCCTGTTCGCCGGTTATCTGAGCTTCCAGCGTCCCGACGGGTCCGGCAAACCGCTAATTCGCGGTCCCGTGAAGGATCCCAAGGCCGCGGGTCACCTGATCGAGCCCCTGCTAAACAAAAACCCCTTCAGACGGGCTTTCGGGTAAATCCATGCCGTTACCTGACGGGGTTTCGTGAAGGTGACATTTGATTATAGCCTAATCCGACCGCCAGTGGTAGGCGAGGGATAAGATTTTTTTCCTATCCGGATCCAGGCTCTGTACAAATCTCGTGGAGATTATCGCGATGCGGAATTTCTTAAGCGCGGTGATTCGGTTTTTTCTTACGGGGATCGCGACCCTGCTCCCCCTTGCGGTCACGATTTTCGTAGTGAGTTGGGCCGTCAAGCTCGCCGATGCGTATGTCGGCCCGAGTAGCACCTTTGGACGCTTTCTCTGGCAGATCGTCGGGCCCGACTACAAGTATCCCGGATACCTGGTCGCCTACCTGGTGGTGGGCCTGTTGACCATCTTTCTCGGGTTTCTCGTAACCCGAGCCACCGTGGCCAAGTTCCGCAAAGAGGTCGACCAGGTGCTGGCGCGCATCCCGTTTTTTGGAAAGATCTACACCACCGTGGGGCAAGTGGTCGATCTGTTCGGACAACAGGAGTCGAAAGCGCTGGAACGACGATTCGGCGGAGTGGCAGAAATACGGATGGGAAACGTGCGGCTCCTCGCGTTGCTCACCTCCTCCGAACGCTACATTATGCAGGATGGGCGGGAGCACGTTCTCGTGTACGTTCCGTTCTCCCCGATTCCGGCCACCGGGTTCAACCTTTTTGTCCCGATCGAGGACGTCAGGCGGCTGGACATGCCCGTCGAAGATTTGATCAAGCTCTTGATGTCACTGGGCCTTCTGGGCCCTCAGATCTTGCAGAAGCCGTTGGCGTCCGCTGCAAACGGAGGTTCCGAGAATGAGCGAGAACTTGCTCGATGAACTCAAGGCCAGGTCACTCAATGAACCGTACGGCTCGCTCCTGGGCATGGAGGTTGTGGCGGTTGCCAACGGCAGCGCGCTTGTGAGCATGAAAGTGAGACCGGAACTCGAGAATATCTTCGGCGCGACGCACGGCGGCGCGCTCTTCTCTCTCATCGACGAAGCCTTTCAATTAGCGTGCAACAGCCACGGGATTCTTTCAGTGGCGCTCAACGTGAGCATCACCTATGTCGCGGCCCCGGCGCAGGGGTGCACGCTGGAAGCCGAAGCAAAAGAAGTTCACCGCACGAATCGCACCGCCTCATACCAGTGCAAAGTGAGCGAGCAGAACGGCAAACTTATCGCTACGGCCCAAGCTCTGGCCTACCGCACCGGGAAAGACGTCGAGCTCAAACCTCACTGATTCAGGTCCGAAAGAGGGTCGGGGTCGCGGAGGAACGTGACCCCTCACGGGCCTCACTTGGCCTTCTTGAACAATCCCGTAAGGCTGAATTTTCCTTTTTTTTCTGTGGGTTCCGGTTCTTTTGGCTCTTCCGGAGGTTCCGGGGGCGCGATTTCAGCCGGCCTCTGCTGTTTCTTCGCCGGCTCGGGCGGCTTAAAACTGAGCAACTCGGTGAGCGCCACGGTGTCCAGAAATTCCTCGTCCTGCTCGGAGGGGGGTGGCGGCAGCGTTGCCGCTTGGGGAGTCAACGGTGCGGATGGTTTCAGTACTTTGAAGCGGATTCCTCTTCTCTGGAGGTCATCCTCGTTGATGAGCCTCTTGGAAAAGAGCTGTTTCAGCAGGTCAGCCAGCCCTTGAGGAGAGATCCTGAATCTCTCCATCAATTGAGCGTTGGTCAGGGAGCTTTTCACACATTCCACGGCTTCCCGGGCGCTGACGTCGCGACTTGTGGTTCTGTCTGCCATGGTGGAAACCCTTCTTGCTTCCATTGTACATCATTCTGAGCACAAGATGAACTACGTTTCAAGCCCATCTTGCACCTGACTGCCAGGGGTCCTGGTTACCACAATCCTTTGTGACTCCCGAACACTGCCTCCGGTAAAGCGGACAGGCCGCCCGCGGCGTCGAGAAGGGACGCGGGCCTTCATGACGGGGAACCCTTTCTTTTTCCTCGGTTTCCTGTATGATCCGGGCTTCTGCAGCGGCGATATTCTCTGTGCGGGAGCACATAGGTACTAACTACGCAGAGCGGCACGCCGCAATCGTACTCATGGGTGAACGCCTTGGTATGAGGGAACTCCCGTGAAGCTCAACCGAAAACTCATCATCATCTCATTGCTTTACTTTGCAGAGGGGTTCCCTTTCGGCATTATCGAGCAGACGATGCCGGTGTATTTTCGTATCCACGGCATGTCGCTGGAGTATCTGGGTTTTCTCACTCTCGTAACCCTCCCGTACGCGCTCAAATTCGTGTGGGCTCCTGCGGTCGACTTCCTCGGCACTCGCCGGCGCTGGATGGGCTCGGCACAGTTCCTCATGGCCGTGGTGCTGTGGGTGTTCGTGTCGGTCGACCCGTCGCAACCGGGCCTCTGGTTGTGGGTGTGCCTGGGCGGCATAGCCATGCTCTCAGCCACGCAGGACATCGCCATCGACGCGTACAGTATCGAGCTGCTGGAGCCGTGGGAGATGGGGATCGCCAACGGTTTCAGGCAGGCGTTTTACCGTGTGGCGTTGGTGGCGGCCGGGGGCCTGCTGATTGCCATGGGGGGATGGATAGGATGGAAGCTCACGTTTCTTAGTGCTGCGGCTATTCTGGCCGGCTGCGGCATTGCATCGGCTTTTCTTCCTCCCGTGGAGGTGGAACGGCCGAAATTCTCCCTGTCGGCCTTGGCCGCGCCGGTCAAGGACTTCCTCGCGCGGCCCGGGGTGATCCAGGTGGCCGCTTTTATTCTGCTCTACAAGCTGGGAGACATGTCCGCAGCCCCTATGATCCGTCCTTTCTGGCTGGAGCGAGGCCTCTCGACCGCTGAGATAGGCCTTATCACCGGAACGGTCGGCGTTGTGGCCGCGATCGCAGGAGGGTTGGCCGGCGGGTTCTTCATGAACCGATACGGGATTTTCACCGGTCTGTGGTTCCTCGGGCTGTGGCAGGCGATCGGCAACCTGACGTATGCGTTCGTGGCCGCGTATCCCGCGACCGGTCACATGGGGGTTTACGTCGCGTCGGCAGCGGACTCCTTCTTCGGCGGCCTCGGCACGTCCGCTTTCCTCGCGTTTCTGATGAGCGCGTGCAACAAGCAGTTTTCTGCCACTCAGTACGCAGTGCTCTCCGCGCTCTTCCGGGTCGCAGGGATCGTTTCCGGCGTGCCGAGCGGCTGGGCCACCAACAACCTGGGGTTCGCCCAGTACTTTGCCCTTACCTTCCTGATCTCCTTGCCCGCGTTCCTTTTCCTCCGAAATGCCCGCAGGTGGATACCGGCGGAAAGAGTAGGCATCCCGGAAGAATGACCGGCAAGATGCCGGCCCCACTGAACGGCCAAGAACAGGGGAATCGGGTAAAATACCCTGTTTGAGAAACCGGTTACTGGTGGTCGAACCTTATTCTCGAGAATCCCTGTAGCAATTCCAAAGCAGATCGTAGTTAGCCGATATATCTCAAACCTTCCGCGATCCCGGTGCGGGTTACCCGAATTACGGGGGGCAGCGCCGCGGCCATGCCGACGAGCAGCGAAACAGCCAGTATGGTGACCAGCGTGGCCCCGCTGACTTCAAACACGGGGAGGAATGATTCCAACTGGCCCTGGAAGACCTTCCCGCCCGGTATAGTCAAGACCGCGCCCAATATCCCTCCCAGCATCGCAATGGCCACCGATTCCCCGGAAACGAGCAGGAAAAGGAACCACGGCCTGAAGCCGAGGGTCTTCAGCACCGCGTACTCGGACGATCGCTCCCGTGCGGTCATGGCCATGGTGTTAGCGAGCACGAGGAGAATAATTCCGATCACGACCACCGAAATAACCTTGATGGCGGCGACCATGGCTCCTGTCATGGCAACGAATCCCATCTGGAAGGCTTTCTCGGTTTCGGTCAACGTCTCCGCGAGGGAGTTCTCGAAGAGGGCGTCGATCTCCTGGGAGATCTCCGCAGCCCGATCCGGGTCACGGATCTGAACCAGGTACCATCCGGGCCGGTCCGTACGCGCGGGCAACACTTTCTTGGCAATTTCGTTGAGATAGTCAAACCGAAAAAAGAACGCGGTCTCGTCAACGTTCTTCCTGGCCCCGCGGTAGATCCCTCTCAGGACCAGATCGATCTGCCCCGGGTAGATGGTCCCCTGGAGCGGTATGATGTCTCCGAGCTTCCAGCCGAAGCGTTCCGCGGTCTTGCGCCCGCAAACGGCAGCATTGCGCTCCCTATCGAATGCGGCTCGCTCCTCCGGGGTGAGGACGAACTCGGGGGAGAGGTCCAAATAGTCAGTGCCGCTGATGGCAAATTGAGCGAAGAAGTTCTTCTTGTCCTTGTAAATCCCGCCGTACCACGTGCCGTAGCCAATGCCGGTTACGCCGTTTACCTGGAGGATTTTGTTCTTGTACGCGATCGGCAGGGAGTAGATGAGGGAAATCTTGTTGCGGGTCACCAGCCTATTGGCCGCGGACGCCTCCACTCCAACATACCAGGCATCGATCAGCGTTCTCAGTATGCCGAAGGCAAGCATCGCGATGGCCACGCCGAGAATCGTCAGCAGGGCCCGCAGCTTGTGTCGGAAGATGTTTCGTATGACGAGCCTGAGGAGTTCCACTGGAGGTGTATCCGGTCCATTCTTCTATTATGGAGTCCCGTAAATGACTTTCAGAATGGAGTGGCAACCGTTATTACCGGAGCAGTCACTCGGCCGACAACTTCTGAAATCTATTTCTGGGACAGCACACTATGAGGCGCTTCCAACAAAGTGACATGGCCAGAACCTTTCTGAAAACGAAGCGTATGCCCGGATCGGTTCCCGTCACGAACAAGACTTGAGTGATGGCGTCGACGAAATCTCTCGGACCGAAAGGCTTTTCGCTTTGTCTTCCGATAAGCCAAGAAATCCCCGCAGCGTGCCGCGGAGAATCTGATTCTATGGCGTGTCATCTGACGAGTCAATTCAAACCACGGTTGACACCGAGCATTCCGTGACGTGAGAGGGGCATGCTCTCGACACAAATACGAGCACAATGCGGCGGGTCGGCCTCTCTCAAGGGCACCAGCACTTCATTGTGCGGAGTTGCCAGGCCCTTCTTGTAGCGGGCTCCTGCAGCGAACCGCGAAGAAGATGGTTGACTCGTGGGGCAATGGTGAAGCATGTTCGTGCAGCGCGGAGGAACGTCGTTTCCGCGGTGGGTCGCTGCGACGTCCGCTCGCGACACTCAAGTAGGACCCTTCCGAGGTGGGCATGGGAAAGCCAAAGGTAAGTGCGAAGGCAGCAGTGGCCGACATCAGGGCCGGTCTGTCCGACAGTGAACTGATGGAGAAGTACGGTCTCAGCCCCCAGGGTCTGCAGTCGCTCTTCAGAAAACTGATCGAGAACAACCTCGTCTCCGCCAAGGATATAAGCCGACGCGCAACAGCTCCTTCGGAACCGGTCTCGCCGCCGCGCCAGGCAATCAGCCCTCCACCCCAGGAACCTGAGGGGGGATCCGAGCCTGCTGCTCAATTCGCCCAAACCGCGGCAGACCTGGTGAGACAAGGATGCCACGACAATGAGCTGATGGTGAAGTTGGGTCTGAGTCCCAGTCAACTGCGGAACCTCCTGGGGGAACTGGTCCAGCGCGGCTATCTCTCGGCCGCAGACCTGGAAGCTCGAAGACCGGGGCAGACCAAGAAATGCCCGGGATGCGGAGGGATCCTGCCGAAGCATGATACCCGATGCCAACACTGCGGAAAGGACCTGACCGAACCGATACCTTTGATGCCGGACGGCCCTCCGGAACCGGAGCTGATGCCGATAGATTCGGAAAGCATTTCCGAAGAGAAATACTGTGCGTGGGAAGAGAGCGGCGGGAAGACTATGAGCGCCTACATTCAGACCGCTACCCGATGCCTGGTCTCGCCGTCCGATTTCTTCTCGAAGCTTCCGCTCGACGCGGGCTATGGATCTCCCACACTGTTCAGCATCATGTCCATGGTAGTGGCCGCCGTCTTCACCGTTCTCTGGTTTCAGATCTTCAAGGGCGGAGCCGGCGCGCTGGGACTCTTCAGCCTGATCTTCGTCGTGGGCCTGACGTTTGTATTCTCATTGATCTTCATTCCCATCTTCCTGCTGGTTTCGAGTTTGATCGTTCACGGCATCCTCACGCTGTTGCAAGGGGCCCACAGCGGTTTTCAGGCAACATTCCGGGTCGCTGCCTATTCCTCGGTGACAACCGTGTTCTCCGCGATTCCTGTTGTCGGGCAGGTCGCCAGCCTGTGGGGACTCTACTTGGGCGTGATCGGGCTCCGGGAGACCCATGAAACAAGCACGGGCAAGGCAGCAGCCGCGGTAATGATACCGGTTTCAGTGCTGGTGCTGGCCGGTCTGCTCTTGACGTTTACGTCGTCGCAATCGCGCGTCGCGACGAAATCAACTCCAGGGATCAAGGGGACGGCTTCAACGCACGGGTCCGGCCAGGCTTTGCCGGCTGAGGTCTGCCAAGCCATCGGCGGCTTCATAGCGAAAGTTGAATCTGCAAGAGCGCTGGGAACCATGAACTCGGCGAAACCGAAAATCCAGGGGGCCATGGAGGAGCTGGACAGGATATTGAGGACATTCGAAGGCCGCCCGCGCATCGAGGAAGTCAGGGGGAACGCCGGGGCATTCGCAGGCGCGAGCTTCAGTTTTGTGGCAATTCAGGAAACGGTCGGTAATCAAGCCAGCGCCAGTCAGATTGAACAGAAGCTTGACCAACTCAGATCCGCGCTGCAAGGCATGTGTGCGAAGTGAGACGTCAGTCTGGCGCTGATTCGGCTCACGATTCAGTTGATTAGGACTCGGCAAGGCCTCGTATATCCCTGTTACCCGTTGAGAAAGTATCGAAGAGAACGCTTGGGAGAGCTCGGCCTCGGGTTCTCCCCGCCTACATGGGGAGACCAGTGCCTTGCCTATTCTTTTGTGCATCCTCGCGGGCAACCAACGAAGTCCACTGGGGGACGTCCAGCGCCGAATTCAGGGCCTTGAGGCGATCCATCGCACCTTGAACGCGGTGCACGGTTTCGCTTCGGGTCGCCTCGACCCGCTCGAGGGCTGCATCGAGATTGTGTCGTAAGTGGTCCATCGCTTCCGTGGCGAATCGGCGGGCCACTCTCTCAATTCTTGCCATTCTCCGGGAAGAGAGGTACCAGATCAGGAAGAACTCGCACAAAGCCAACGCTGCCAGGCCAATGAGGCCTTCCGCACCGAATAGCGAGGTCAAGATATTGAGGATGAGCCGAAACCCCGCGAGCAACCCAGGCTGTTCCAAGGCTTCCGGCATGGTGTGCAGGCCCGACAGTCTCAGCGCCAGGAGGAGAACGGGCAGCAACAGCACGAGCCTCTGCGCCGACCGCCTTATTCGCGAAAAGAAGTTCGTCCGCGGGTTCGCCTTCATCTCCATTCTATGCGCGAGGCTCTCGGATGCCTGTTTCACCGCGGCAGAGACCAGCTCGCGAGGCTCCTGAAAGAGAGAAGCAGCGCCCGCGCTCCGAAGTGCGAGGAGCAACTCAGAGTCCAGACGAGCAGCAGCGGTTTCGAGACCTGCCAGACTGCCCCCTGCCAGCCTTTCGGTGACGGTTCTAAAAATCTCCTCAAGGCCCATGCCCCCCTGCCCGGCTCCGGCCCGGCGACCGAAGCTGAAGACCCGCATGCCCCACCGTACGGGACCGATCGAGTCATCCTGACGGAGGAACGCAAGCGAAATAGCTTCAGCGAGACGCTTCTGCTCCTCCAACAGCAACAGGCTCGACTCCGGGATCAGCGGTTCCTCGCCCGCCCCGCTCTGTTCCAGCTCATGCAGAAACCGGGTTTTCTCCTTCGGCCGAACCAACTCGTTGAGTTCCGCCAGCAAACTCCGGGTCTCTTCGCGAAGGTTTCCGGTCTTCACCGACGCGATATCTTTGGCGTCCCGTTCCACCATAAGGAAGTCTCTGAAGCGTCGAAACTCACTCTGCAAAACCGGGTCGGTGGCGGCACCCTGGAATTCGGCGAGCGCGGACAAGCTGAACAGGCGAGGCTGTGCCATTCCTGCCTCATGATGAAGCCGGAAGGCCAGGTCGCCCAGGACGTCTTTGAGTGCCCGATGAGGTTGCGGTTCTCGTTCGCTGACCAGTTCGTCGGCTTTGTTGAGGACAAAGGTGAAGTTCTCTCGGTTCATCACCGTTTGTTTTACAAAGCGATAGAAGATCGCGTCTGCGTATTTTTCCGGGCTGACTACCCAGATCGCGCAATCCAGGGCAGGAAGCATTTCGAGCACAGTCCGCCGATTCGCAGGTTCCTGGCTGTCGAAATCCGGCAGGTCGAGCAACACGAGATCTCGAATCACGAGCGAGTCGTGCACCGCGTCAGGGCTACGCAGAAGATGCGACATCTTCTCGAGCCCGTGCACGACGTCTCTGTGCCGGTACGCGACCACGCGGTCGGTGAACGGCCTTCGATCGGAAGGGCTCGAGATCTCCTTGAGCGCCAGGGCATTGATAAGCGTGGACTTGCCGACGCCCGTGCCGCCGAGAATCCCCACGTACAGCAGTTCTCCGAGCCCCTGCGTCTTCTCGATCAGCTCCTCGGTCCTTCCGAGCAGAGCTTCCCGGTGCTCCCGAAGAAGGAGCATCAGCCCGTCGGTTTCGAGGAAATCGTGCATCTGGTCCAGGGAATGTGCGATGGAAGATCGATTCGCCATTGCTCCGCCCTGCTCGTCAAGATGGGCACCTTATACCTGAATCCCAGGTCGCGGACAAGGGACTATGCTGAAGCGGATGGAGAATGATTACATTCGCAATGCGGCCTCAGCATGATTCGACCGGGAACCTGTTCTCAGCACAAGACCTTGGGGTGCAGAACGGAACCGCCTCATGCCGTAGAGTTTGTGGGATTGTCTATGATGTCCGGAATGATATGAGGAATTGTGCCGTCAAGAAGTCACCGCAGCGGGTGCTATGGTATCCACGACGTGTTGCAGTTGCCGCACTCGGTGTCGAGGGGTCTGAGCCACGGAATCCAGACCGGAAGAGCCTTCAGCGAAAAGCAGGGGGTGGGGATCTCTATCGCCGTGTTCGTGCCGGGAATGCAGACCGACGTCTTGCCGAGACTCACCCACGGCACAATGTGGAATTCCGTCTTCAGGAGGGTCGGCCACACGGGGAAGTCAAAAGGCAGGCCGACAGGCCCTACACTTTCCGGAGGAATGGGGCAATCCGGCACGCAGGTTCGCGGAGGCGCGCATTGAGCGTCACAGGAGACTGTGGTTCCGACAAGAACCATGCTCAGGATCAGACCGATCACCAAACCATACGATTTCATTGGTGCTCCTCACTCTCCCCAAACGCCGTCAGACGGGTGCCGGCAAAAAGTCGAGTTATGGTAACAGCCTCGCACAGCCCTTGTCAAGGTCGGATCTCCCACTGGAATGGCACGCCAGTGAAGTCATCCTCGTTACCTCCACGTGATGGCAGGAGCTTTCCTGAGAGGGAGTCTCTGATAGCCGTAGCGCTGGTAGCCGATCATCATCGCACCAAAGCACTGATGCCCTGTAGGGAGGCTAAGGGCTTCGGTCAGGGGCTCGAAGACCGTGGCTGCTCGGTTGAAGTACCCCGCCCAGCAAGCGCCGAGGCCGAGGGAGGTCGCGGCCAGTTCGAGGTACGTCAGGGCGATGGTGCACGCGGACTGCGCAGTGGCTACGGTTTGGTCCCCGTGAGCCACGATGAGATGGGGCGCGCTTCGAAGAATCATGTCCTGTCCCCGCTCCCAGGCAGCTACCACTCGGTCGAGGTGCAGCGCTTCAGCCATCTCCGGATGGCGCTCGATCACGGTCCTCATCCACTCGACGACAAGGCCCGCAAGATGCCGCAACTCCCCGTCCGCGTTGCCGATAACCAGCCAATGCACCGGCTGGAGGTTGTGACCGGACGGCGCACAGGACGCCATCCGGATGAGTCTGGTCAGCGTCTCCCGGTCCACGACCTTCTCTCTGTAGTTCCTGATGGAGCGGCGATATCGGAGGAAATGTTCCGCGTGTTCCGGGCCCAGCACCAGTTCCTTGCGAACCGGCGGGCAGTCAGCGGGGTTCATGGTCTGGAGCGACAAAGCCGCGTGTGGACACACAGCCACGCAATGACCGCAATTGATACAGAATTCCTCAGCCCCTTCGATGGGGGTGGGGAACGCTTGCTCGGACGCGATCTCTATGAGTTTCATTGGACAGACAGCTTCACAGAGCCCGTCCCGCTGACACGTTTCCCGGTCAACCGTGAATAGCGTCATAACTGCTTCCCTGCGTGCCCCATCGCCGCTGGCGGGCGTGCCCGCGACAGCATTCGTTCCCGCGGTGGCGAAGGCCCCTGAAAAAGGCGGGGAGACTCGTCCCGAGGCGAACAGAGTCTCCCGCTTTCATAAGTCACGTTCTGTTCGGTCTAGTAGTCGAAGATGCTCTCCACCATCGTGGCGTGGGCGGCAGCCAGGCGAGCGATGGGGACTCTGGGACTTGAGCATGAAACGTAGTCCAGACCGATGTGATCGCAGAAACGGATCGACGCCGGATGGCCTCCTTGTTCGCCGCAAATCCCGACTTTGAGGTCGGGCCGCGTCGCGCGGCCGCGTTCGACTGCCATCTTCATGAGCGGCCCCACTCCTTCCACGTCGATAGTCTCGAAGGGGTTCTCGTCGATGATTCCCAGGGTCTGATAGTCGGGGAGGAATTTGTTCTCCGCGTCTTCCCGGCTGAAAGAGAATGCCGCCTGGGTCAGGTCGTTGGTTCCGAAGGAGAAAAACTCGGCCGTGCGGGCCATTTTCCCGGCAGTCACGCAAGCCCGGACGACTTCTATCATGCTGCCGTACTTGAAATCGAGTTTGACCCCCTTGACCTGCTCCACTTCCGCTCGCAGGTCATCCACGTATTTCTTCACCCATTTCAGCTCAGCCTCATTGCAGACCTGCGGGACCATGATTTCCGAGTGGACTTCAATCCCTGCTTTTCTGCACTCGGCCTCTGCTTCCAGGATCGCCCTGATCTGCATCTTGTAGATCTCGGGGATAGTTACGCCGAGGCGCACGCCTCGATGCCCCAGCATCGGGTTGACCTCTCGGAGCGTGCGGACCCTCTGGAGCATGAGCTCCCGCGTAGCTACAGCCCGTTCGACCGCTTCTACATCCAACTCGCGGACATTGAGGGGAAGTCTGTCCAGTCCTTGCATCCAGTGGGCGTGAACGTCCGAATCGAGCAGTTGGACGGTATCGATAAACCGAGTCATTGACAGCAGCCCCTTCCGGAGGCCGCGCAAGTCCTCGAGCTGCTTTACCAGAACGTGCTCAAAGGGGAGAAACTCGTGAATCGGCGGATCCAGGAGACGTATGGTCACCGGATAGGGTGACATGGTCTTGAAGATCCCGAAGAAATCGCCGCGCTGTATCGGCAGGAGGCGGTCGAGGTGTCTCTGCCGTTCCTCACTCGTGTCGGCCAGGATCATGTCGACGACAATGGGAAGACGATCGGGAGCGTTGAACATTCGTTCCGTCCGGCACAGGCCTATGCCGGTGGCGCCATAGTAACGAGCGCGCTCCGCATCATGCGGGGTATCCGCATTGGCCCGAACACCTATCCGAGCAAATTCGTCGGCCCATCCCAGCAGGGTGTGGAGTTGGTCGCTAAATTCGGGTTCTATGGTCGGAATCTCCCCCAGGTACACGTTACCCGTTCCTCCGTCGATGGTAATCACGTCACCCTCGTGCAGGATCTGACTCCCCACCTGGGCCTGGCGATGCTCCGTATCGACTCTGATCCCTTCTGCGCCCGCGACGCATGGTTTGCCCATACCTCTTGCCACCACAGCGGCATGAGAGGTCTTTCCACCGCGACTGGTCAGAATGCCTTTGGAGGCGAAAAAGCCGTGAATATCCTCAGGCTTGGTTTCTTCTCGCACCAGGATGACGTTTGTCCCGTTCCGGCCGAGTGTTTCGGCGCGATCAGCATCGAATACGCAGCGCCCAGAAGCAGCGCCCGGCGACGCGGGCAACCCTGTTGCAAGCGGTTCGCCCTTGAAACTCGGATCCAGGCCCGGATACAGAAGCTGCTCCAAATGCTCGGGATTGATCCTCAGGAGCGCCTGCTCTTTGGAAAGCAACGTCTCTGCGAACATCTCTACACTGGTCCGCACCATCGCATTGGCGGTCATTTTACCGTTGCGGGTCTGGAGGCAGTAGAGCTTGCCCTTTTCGATGGTAAACTCGAAGTCCTGCACTTCATGGTAGTGACGCTCGAGCTTGTACCGCAACTCTTCCAGTTGGTGGTACAGGTCCGGCATCTCGGATTTCATCCCCTGAATGGCCTTGGGAGTACGAATCCCAGCGACCACGTCCTCGCCCTGCGCGTTGACCAGATACTCGCCAAACATGACGTTTTCCCCGGTGGCCGGATCTCGGGTGAACCCGACGCCGGTACCGCTGTCGTTCCCCATGTTGCCGAACACCATGGCGACCACATTACAGGCCGTCCCGTTGCACATCTCCGGCGTGATGTTGAATTCCCGGCGGTAATCGACGGCTCGCTTGCCCATCCAGGAGTCGAACACGGCCTTGATGGAGATGGTCAACTGCTCCCACACGTTATCCGGAAATGGCGTAAGTCGGTTCTCCGCCACAACCTGGCGGAAGAGTTCGGCAACATCTATGAGGTCCGCAACGGTCATATCCACATCAGATCGGGCCCCTGAGCGAACTTTAACGGCCTCCAACGCCTTGTTGAAGTCTTCGTCGCCAATTCCCATCGCTACTTTTCCGAAAAGCTGGATGAAGCGACGTTTGGCGTCGTACGCGAAGCGCTCGTTGCCGGTCTGCTTGATAAGCCCAGGCAAGGTCTCGGAATTCAGGCCGAGATTGAGAATAGTATCCATCATCCCCGGCATGGAGAGCGCGGATCCGGAACGCACCGACACCAAGAGAGGATTCTCAGTGTCACCGAAACCTCTTCCTGTGGCCAATTCCAGCTCTCTGATATGGCTCCTGACCTCGTCCATCAGTCCTTCCGGCAGTTCCTTGCCAGGCGAGTCGAGGTAGGCCAGACAGGCCTCGGTGCTGATGACAAATCCCGGGGGAACATTGAGGCCGATCTGGGTCATCTCACAGAGGTTCGCGCCCTTTCCGCCCAGGAGTGTCTTGTTCTTGCCATCCCCTTCCGTGAATGAGAAGACGTACTTTTTCTTCATCTTGCTCTCCATGATTGAAGTTTTCGCCGTCAGGGCTCGACCGGTTGGTCAGCCATCCACACGCGTGGGCCTTCCCATGCCTTTCTCCCGAGGGAGCCCCCGCTGCTCCAAACAGACCAAACGGGACCCAGGAGCATGACACGCCAATCCTCTCCGGTGGCCGACGTTCGCAACAACATGTGATTGAAATAATAGCAACCTTTAATACTACCAGAAGGAATCCCAGAATTGCAAGCAGACGTTCACCGGGGAGAACCTTTCTTGGAGCCAAGACAGTCCCCGCTGAACTGATGACCTTGCCACTATTGAGTAGTGTAAATGCAACTCATTGCAATCATATATCAAAACCATTCGGCCGCACTGGCGCAGTTTCTCCCCTGTAGACCAATGGAACGGGGTTAGTTTCTCATAACGCCGTGGAAAAAGAGGAGGTGAGAAGGTTCGTACCCGTTGCCCACAAGGGTGCTCGTTCGGATGCCCGCATCGGATAAGCGGTCTCTCCTTGACAACCCGTCTTTGGTCCGGATAAGGTTCATATCCACGACGATCCCCTTCCGAAAGACCGGGAAACGGACTCTTCCGGTCTCCAGTATCCCCGTGAGGATGCTCGGCCGGCCTCACGGTTCCCGGAGTGAAGCATGCCCTTTCATGAGATAACTCCTGCGAGACTGTCTTTTCTCAAAGACGACTACGAGCGCGGATTCATCAGGTTCTGCGGATTGCGGGCAGTTGGCGCCGAGTGGGGCAGATTCGAATCGATGGTGAGCATCCAACCCGACCATCGGCAGCAAGACGGGTTTATCCACGCGGGGCTCATGGCGACGATGGCCGACCATACCGCGGGATACTCTGCCTTCACCATCGTCCCCGAAGGTTTCCAAATCCTTACGATCGAATTCAAGATAAATTTCCTTCGCCCCGCGTTCGGAGAGGCGCTGGTTTGCCGTTCCCGGGTGATCAGGGAAGGACGGCAGGTCATCGTGTCCGAATCCGAAGTATTCGACGTTCGCGAGAATGGTCAGACCCTAGTGGCCAAGGCCATGGTCACCTTGATGGCAGTGCCTCAAGAGAGACTTTCTCGAGACGAGTCGGCAGCTTTCTCGTCCTGATGCCTCCTATCCGTGGACGTTGGGCCGCGTCATTCACGTGCCCGACGATCAGGAGGAGCTCTTGACGGTTCCAAGGCGTACCGAAGGGAAGAGTTCGGCCCTGGTGTGCGGAAAGAACAGGGCAGCCATGAAATTGTCCATGTACGAAGGATCCTCGGACAATTCCACATTGGTCATGGATCGTGCAATGTGCCGGGACTTTCTCAGGAGGCTTCGGTCCACCGACGCGAGGCGGGCCCCTTTGAGCGACGAATTGCCGATGAACAGGAACTTCTCCGGGGGGATGTCCGGGAGCAGGCCGATCGTGATGGCATGATCCAAATTGATGAAGCTCCCGAACGCTCCGGCGATGATGACGCGATCAAGGTCGTCCACCCCGAGCCCCACCTTGTCGAGAAGGCACGTATATCCTGAGAACATGGCCGCCTTGGCCCTCATGATGTTGTCCAGGTCCACCTCGGTCAGGACGATGTCCTCGCTGAGTCCTGACTCCCGTGCCCAGCATATGACGTATTCGTGCCCGCTGCGCCCTTCCCGGATGCGCGGGGTCGTGAGGTCAGGCGCAAACTTGCCGTTCTGGTCCAGCAGGCCGATCTTGAGCATCTGAGAGATGATGTTGATAATTCCCGACCCGCAGATACCTATCGCTGGTTGGCTGTCGATGGTCCGGATCATAGGCTCGTACGTTTCCGGGTCCAGCAGTATCCCTTCGATCGCTCCGGGCGCAGCCCGCATCCCGTATTCGAGGCCTCCGCCCTCGAACGCGGGTCCTGCTGAACAGGAGGCGGTCATCATCAATTCACGATTGCCCGTGACTATCTCGCCGTTGGTTCCGATATCGATGAAGAGCGTCATCTCATCGGAGGTCCACATCCCATTGGCCAGAACTCCGCTGACAATGTCTCCACCCACATAGGAAGCGACCCCCGGAAAGACCATCACGGGGGATTGGGACGGGATATCAACGCCGAGGTCTCGCGCCGGGATCGGGTCCACATTCTGAGCCGCGGGCACGTACGGGGACTCTCTGAGGAATTTCGGATAGAGCCCGAGAAACAGATGCGTCATCACCGTGTTCCCCGCGGCCACCATGAAGTTGATCGCTTCGCGTGGCTGTCCGCTCTTCTCGAGGATTTCCGCGACGATCTGGTTGAGGCCGTCGGTCACGTGCTCCTGGAGTTTGGCAAGTCCGTCTTTCTTCAGGGAGTACACGATACGGCTGATAACGTCGTCCCCCATCGAAATCTGCGGGTTGTATCGCGACGCGCGGGCCAGAACCGCGCCTGTATCGAGATTGACCAACTCACCCCACAGCGAAGTCGTGCCGATATCCACCGCAACCGCGGTGGGAGGGGCCGTCAGATGGCCCGGCAGTATCCTGCAAATTCGGTGGAGGCGGGCCGAGGAGTCGGGTACGTCCTCTGTTCTCAAACACGCGGTGATCTTCCAATCGTCTTGTCGCAAGACCGTAGGGAGTTCCCGCACAATCTCGAGTCCCGCGGTAACCGGAGCGATGTGGTGATCTTTTCTCAGGGTGCGAACGAGCCGCTCCAAGTCGCTGACATTGTCGAGCACCACGGGCGGGGGCGTAGAGACCAGTACGGTGAACGCGAGGGGGTCGATCTGCGGGATGATGGGAGACTCCATCGGTCTGGCCGTGAGACGCATCCGCTCGGCCTCGTCCCGGGGAAGGACTTTCCGTACGCCCCTTACTCGGGGGATTTCGACGCTGACGTCACCGGTCAGCCGAGATTGGCAGGCCAACACGAACCCTGCAGCCCTGTCCTCGGCACGCAGCTTTTCCAGAGCTAATGCCTCTACCGACCCTTCCGTTACCTTGACTTTGCATCGGCCGCAGCTTCCTGCGCCGCCACACGAGGCCGGAAGGAAGACCCCAGCCTCCAGGGCCACGTCCAGCAGCAGCGTACCCAGTGGGGCTTCGGCCGTCACATCCTCCGGAAGAAACCTGACCACGGCTTTTTTCAAGTTTCAATCCTCCACGACTGATTCGAGTTCTGCCGCGAACCACACGACCCCCCGAATTCGGATAAGCCATCCATTAAAACATAAATCCGGCTCGTCAGGGATGACTTTTTCATTGTTTTCCGGTATCCGGTAAGAGAAGAACGGCATTGCAGAAACTCTCATACCAACTCCCATGCCCGCAACAATGATCTTTGACGTTCATGCTTTCTCATGAGAGAATTGAAAACCAAGGCAGGGTCGGAACATGAGCTTGATGGTTTACGAGATTTTCAGAAGTGTTCAGGGAGAATCGTCCTTCGCAGGTTTCCCATGCGCTTTTGTCAGGTTGGCCGGATGCAATCTCAACTGCCGGTACTGCGATTCCCGGCCGGCCCGCTCAGGCGGACAGGAGATGAGCGTGTCGGAGGTCCTCACGCAGGTTGCTGCGTATGGGATTGAATTGGTGGAGATCACGGGCGGCGAGCCGCTGATCCAGGAGGAGACCCCGACCCTGGCGGCAGCGCTGCGAGACAGCGGACACAGAGTCCTGGTGGAAACCAACGGATCGCTCGATATCTCGCGTCTGGGGGAGGACATCATTCGCATCATGGACCTGAAGTGCCCTTCCAGCGGTGAGACCGACCGGATCATGTGGGAAAACATTTGGAAACTTAGGCCGTTGGATGAAGTGAAGTTCGTCATTTCCGACCGACACGACTACGAATGGGCAAAAGGAATCATTATGGAACGATTTGCCCATACCAAGACGAAGATTCTCTTGTCCACGGTCTTCGGCGAATTACCACCCAGGAGGCTCGTGGAGTGGATGCTGGAGGACCGTTTGAAGGCAAGATTTCAACTGCAAATCCATAAATACATCTGGCCGCCCGGAACTCCCGGAGTCTAGAAGTCACATCGAAACCGGGGGAACTGATTCAGCGCTGCCGAGCGACTCAGTAACCATTCAGTTATCCGGGGTAACAGCTCGATGCTGCTGACCCAAGGACGATCACGTGGCCCTACGCCGGAATGACGGAGCAGGAGATCTTCTTTCTTGTCGTCCAGGTTGGGCATTCAAGTGCCCCGCGTAAGTGAATCCTTACGTGATTCACCGCGTGCTGCAATTCTTTCCATTTGAAGAGGCATTTCACATGACAGAAGAGCATCCCTCAGGACCGTACCTCGACGAGGCGCGTCGGTTTTCCGTTTCCCGGGCACTGGCCCAAGATCAGGGGCCGCTCGGAGACAATCCGTACGCCATGGCCCTGGCGCAGTTTGAGAAGGCCATCTCTCACCTGAAGCTGAAGAGCGGCGTGATCGATACGTTGCGCTATCCGAAGCGAGAGCTGTCCGTAGCCTTTCCCGTCGTGATGGACAACAACGAAATTCGGATTTTCAGAGGCTACCGCGTCCACCATTCGACGGTGAAAGGTCCCACCAAGGGAGGCATCCGGTACGCGCCCTCCGTCACATTGGACGAGATAAGAGCCCTCGCGATGTGGATGACCTGGAAGTGTGCGCTCATGAACCTCCCGTACGGCGGCGCCAAAGGAGGGGTCCTGGTTGACCCCAAGAAGCTCTCCATGAGAGAACTGGAGCGGCTCACCCGCCGATACGCCACCGAGATCAGCATTATGATGGGGCCGGAAAGCGATATTCCCGCTCCCGACATGGGAACTAATGCTCAGGTCATGGCGTGGATCATGGATACGTACTCCATGCATAAGGGGTTTTCCATTCCTGCAGTGGTCACCGGCAAGCCCATCGAGATCGGGGGCTCTCTTGGGAGAGGTGAGGCTACCGGCCGCGGGGTGGCCGTGACCATGCGGGAAGCCATGTGCATACGAGGAATCAGTCCCGATCAGGCCAGAGTCGCGGTCCAAGGATTCGGCAACGTGGGCTCTGTCGCGGCGCTACAGGCGCATGAGATGGGGCTGAAGGTCGTTGCGGCAACCTGTTCCACAGGGGGAGCGATCAAGGAAGACGGGCTCGACGTCAAAGCCCTCATGCTGCATTACGACGCTGCTGGCAACATGAAGGATTTCCCCGAGGCCGATTTCATCACCAACGAAGAGTTGCTCGCGCTCGACTGCGATGTACTGATTCTGGCCGCGCTGGAGAATCAGGTTACCGCGCGGAACGCGGACGGGGTCAAGGCCAAGATGATCGCGGAGGGAGCGAACGGCCCGACTACGCCGTCTGCAGACGAAATACTCAAGGAGCGCGGGGTCTTGATCGTGCCGGACATCCTCTGCAACGCCGGGGGAGTGACCGTCAGCTACCTCGAATGGGTCCAGGATCTGCAATCGTTCTTCTGGTCCGAGGACGAAATCAATCGAACGCTGGAGAACCTCATGCTCAAGGCGTTCCAAAGTGTCAAGGACTGCTCTGCCGAGCACAAAGTTCCCATGCGGGAAGCTGCACAGATCCTCGCGATCCAGCGCATCTCCGACGCCATCATGATACGGGGAATCTATCCGTAAAAGAGCTGCAGCAGGGGGAAATTTCTCGCACACAGGAGTTCCCCCTGCGACGCCTGCCCACTGCTATCCTTGTCTGTCGATTTTGAACGTGTCGAAGATAATGTTGGTCCCCACCATCCTCGCGCCATGGGCGGTCGCGTCAAGGATGTGCTCCTCACTCCATCCCAAGGTCCGAAGACGATCCACATCTCCGGCAGTCACCCCGTGAGGGTTGTCGCACGCCTTCAAGACGAACAGCAGGAGCGCTTTCTGTTTCTCATCCAGCGGAGCCTGAGCAGGATCGGCCTGCATGGCTTCTATCTGCTCTTTGGTGAAACCCGCTTTCAGAAGGAGTCCCGTGTTGAGGCCTTGGCAATACGGCGAGTGGCACGCCTTTGAGACCAGCATGCGTACCATAGCCAGAAACGGCGTGCTCAGGGTCGGGTGTTGCATGTAATGCCCGATGAGCTGCAGTTGATTCTCGAGAATAGCAGGGCTTACGCCGAGCATCCTCACGTTGTTGGGGACCATGCCGAACATCTGCTCAACTTCCGCGTAGAGCTCGGCGAGCTGTCCTTGAGCCTTTTCCGGCGGGGTCGTCTGGAGAAGTGCCATGATGAATCCTCCTCGTCGTTATGATGGCCGCGTACCGCGGCTTCAATCCGCAGTATCCCTGCGGAGGTTGACATGTGCGTCCCGGGCGATAGTAGACCGGTCTATTTCCTCCAGCCCGAAAAAATCGTTACCGCTTCAATACGCGGCCAAAGACCATCTTCTCAAAGAGCACGAGCGGTTCGGTGCTGCGTTCGGCCTTCATCCGGAGCAGCGCCCCTTCCCAGCTATTCAAGATAAAATGCGCTGTCTCCTCGGGATCCAGATGCGCGTCGATTTCACCTTGCGCCCGCGCCTGTTCGAGGCATTCCCGGATCGCGCGCTGCATTCCGTTGAACACGTGTCGCAGCTTGGCCTGAAACGCGTCGTTGAGGCTCCCCATCTCCTGCGCGAGGTTGCCAATCGGGCAGCCGCTCATCGATTTTTCTTCCTCGGACGTGAGCCGCCTGCCCTCGAAGAATCTCTCCAGCCTTTGCAGCGGGGGCAATTCTTGATTCCGCAACGTGGATTCGCTCACCGCGACGAAGAACTCACCATAGTAGTCGATCAGAGCGAGCCCCAGGTCCTCTTTGCTCTTAAAGTAGAAATAGAAAGATCCCTTCGGGACGCCGGCAGTTTGAAGAATCTCCTGAATGCCGGTGTTGTTGAAGCCCTTCTGCCGAATGATCGATGCGGCGTGGCTGAGGATCTTGTCTTTGGTGTTTTCCCTGGTCATCGTTGGTCCATCTTGTTCCGGGGTTGGATAGTAGACCGGTCGTCTAAAAGTGTCAAGTCTTTTCCGCGAGGGGCCGTGAGGCTCCAGCATAAAAAAGCAAACCCGGAGGCGTTCGTCTCCGGGTCATGCAATCTGCCCAACCTGTCGGTAGTGGGTGGGCTGAATCCCCTCTTCTACCTACAGCGTCGAGACTGCGATTTCCAGGCTCCTAGCTCTTCTAGAATGGTTTTCCCCATAGCGTATTTGTCAAAGTCATGGGGGACGGGCTTGGAGAGGCGATTGAGGAGGTCCAGGATCACGTCATCAGGATCGGTGGCGAGCACTTGGTCCTCGGTGAGGACTCGGATTCCGTCTTCGTCGATGCTCCGCGCGCGGAGTTCTTGTTCGCCGCCGCCATGGCTTTCGGGGATCAGGATGGCTTTGGCCCCGGCAAGGAGGATTTCGTTCACCATGTTGTACCCCGCGCGGCAGATGACCAGCTCGGAGTGGTTCACCAGATCGACCAGGTCCGGGAAGAACGGCAGGAATCGTATGCCCGAAGCGACAGGATTGCAGGGAATCGCCTTGGATGCCTCGCGGTCCAGGTACGGATCGATGAGCATCACCACCTGGTGGGATTGCTTGATGCCGGTCCGCTCGAAAGCCCTGAACAGGCTTTCGGCCACCGCACACACTTGACCGTTCCGGCCGAGCGCGAGCAGGATGATCGGGCGATCCGGAAGACCGAGGCGCTCCAGCATTTCTTGGCGCGAGACCAGCTCCGAGCGGACCTTGTTGGTGATTTTACCCAGGTAGCGGATCTTCTTCTCCAGGTCCGGATCGTTACCCAGAAACGCCTTGTTGATGTCGATTACCGACCTGTCTTCCAGGACGTACATGAAGTCGTAGAGCGCGCCGATGTTAATCGATTCGGACCGGTGTCTCGGATTCTGATACGGGATCTGCAAAAGCGGAACCCACTTCATGATACCTCGGCAAATGTGCACGAGGCAAAAATCGACCGGACCCCCTTTGCGCATCCACTTCTTCATGAGGACCGGGATTAGTTCGCTCATTTGGCCGGTCATGTTGTGTTCTACAATGAACACGTCGGGCTGGAAAAAGTCGAAGCTCTCCATGATGATTCTCTGGCGGAAATCGAAGATCGCCTCGAGATCGAACCCGGAGAGGTACCGTGAAATCATCTGATTGTCGGAACGGTCAATGTCCAGCTTTATGGACGGGAGCTTAATCAGCTCGATCCCTTCCCGAAAGAAGATCTGCGGAACCGAGGTTCCCGAGATAACAAGAAAATCGATATCGGGCCGCCATCGTTTCATCCCCGTGATCACGGCCAGCGACCGAAACGCGTGCCCCAAGCCTATGGAATTGTGAGTGTAAAACAGGATCCTCTTGATGTTCTCACTCGCCATGCGCTTGACACCTTACCTTCGGGGCCATATGACCCATCCTTCCCATTCTGTCATCGGGAAAAAAGATTGCAACGTTTTTGTCACCTATGTCCTTGTCCTTTCATATGACGCATCCGAGTGCGTCGCACCCCATGAGGTGTAGCGTGTCGGCAAAATGGCAGGCCGCGAGATGTCCCGGTTCCACTTCCTCGAGAGGTGGGACCACCTCGGCACAGACGGTCTGCGCGTAGAGACATCGCGGGTGAAACGGACATCCTGAAGGGGGATTGATCGGGTCTGCCGGATCTCCCCTCAGGATGATCTTGTGCGTTGAACGGGACGGCCTCGTGCTCGGCACATTCGAAAGGAGGGCTTCGGTATAGGGGTGCAGGGGCCGAGCGAACAGAGGCTGGGCCAGCGCTTGCTCGACCACCTTGCCCACGTACATGATGACGATCTTCCTGCTGAAATGCCTGACCAGGCCAAGATCGTGCGATATAAAAAGATAGGCAAGGCCGAGCCGGTCCTGAATCTCCAGGCAGAGGTTCACAATCTGGGCCTGAACCGAAACGTCGAGGGCAGACGTCGGCTCGTCCGCGACGATGAGTCTCGGGTACAATGCCAGCGCACGTGCGATGCTGATTCGTTGCCGCTGCCCTCCGGAAAACGCGTGAGGGTACCGGTTCAGATGCTGGATCTTGAGCCCCACCAGTTCGACCAGTTCACGCACGCGATCTTCGAGTTCACGTCCCCGACACACCTTGTTGACCACCAGCGGTTCCGCGAGAATCTGCCTGACCGTCATCCTTGGGTTGAGCGAGGCGAACGGATCCTGGAAAACCATCTGAATGTGAGGGCGGATCGATCTCATCGCCGCGTGGCCGATTTGCGCCAGATCGACTCGGGGCTCTCCGTTGGAGGGGTGAAACCATATTTCGCCCGATGTCGGGCGGTACGCTGCCATGATCATCCTGGCCACAGTGGTTTTGCCGCATCCCGACTCGCCCACTATTCCCAGCGTGTCTCCGGGGTCCATCGAGAAGCTTACCCCGTCGACGGCCCTCACGGCCCCCACCACTTTCCTGAACACTCCTCTATGGATGGGGAAATGCTTCTTGAGATCGACAACCTGCAGCAACGGTTCCGATTGAGACACTTGATCCTCAGCTCCTGATGCACAGTCTCGGGCACGCGAGATAGTGGTGATCTGCCACCTTGGTCAATTCATAGGGTTCGTCACGGCAAATGGTAAGCCCCTCACATTCGGTGCACCGGCCGAAAAACGGACAACCGGGAATTTGCGTGGATGGATCGGGCAACGTCCCCTCGATAGTAGCCAAATAATTACGCACAGGGGTGTCGATTCCCGGGACCGATTTCAACAAGGCCCTCGTATACGGATGGAGCGCCTCGGAAAAGAGCACGTCCACCGGCGCGTGCTCCATCACCCTGCCGAAGTAGACCACCAGCACGTCGTGGCTGATCTCCGCGATCACTCCTAGGTTATGGGATATGAAGAGAATCGCCATACCGAACTCCTCCTGCAAGGAGCGCAAGAGATCGAGGATTTGAGCCTGAACGGTCACGTCGAGCGCGGTAGTCGGCTCATCGGCAATGAGTATCCTCGGATTGCAGACCAGGGCCATCGCGATCATCGCCCGTTGCCGCATTCCACCCGACAGTTCGTGGGGATACACGTCGATGCGCCGTTCCGGTTGCGGTATCCCGACCTTTCTCAGCATTTCGATCGCACGGTTTCGAGCCTCATGTCGGGAAACGTCGGTGTGAAGCTTCAACGCTTCCATAATCTGGCTCCCAATCGAGTGGACGGGGCTGAAGGAGTTCATCGGCTCCTGAAATATCATGGCTACGTCATGGCCCCGCAGAGCCCTGGCTTCCGGGCCGGATGGGTTGAGCTTGACCAGATCTACCTGCGAGGGCTCACTTCCGGTTCCATCGACGCGCAGGAGGATTCTCCCGTCCACGATCCGACCGGGCGCGGGAACGATGCTCAGGATCGAGAGGCCGATCACGCTCTTTCCGCTGCCCGACTCCCCGACGATCCCCAGGGTTTTCCCGGCCTCCAGGGAAAAGCTCACCCCGTCAACCGCCCTTACGACACCTTCGTCAAGGAAGAAATGAACCCGTAGATTTTCAACCTGCAGCACAGGGACCATAGTTTTCACCGCGAATAGGGATCGACCGCGTCCCGCAGTCCATCCCCGACGAAGTTGAACGACAGCACGATCATGATGACAAACGCCACTGGTATGAGCAACCAGGGGTAGAGTGCGATGGTGGTCACATTCTGGGCTTCCTTGAGTAACACGCCCAGACTTGTCACCGGGGGACGAAGTCCGATCCCGAGGAAGCTCAGTGCAGTTTCCGCGAGGATCATTCCGGGAATGGCCAAGGTTACCGTTACGATGATGTGGCTCGTGAATGAGGGGATGAGATGCCGAAAAATGATCCGCGCGTGACCCGCACCGGCAAATCGAGCAGCGAGGACGAATTCCTCCCCTCGCAGGGCGATGAGCTTTCCTCTCACGACACGTGCCAGATCGGTCCAACCGACGAAGGAGAGGATGATGGTGATCACGAAATAGACCTTCAGCGGAGGCCAATGCTGAGGCATCGCGGCGGAGAGCCCCATCCAGAGTGGAATACTGGGGAAACAGCGAATGACCTCGATGATTCGCTGGATCAGTCCGTCGGCCCACCCGCCCAGGTATCCCGAGACCCCTCCGAGCACCAGCCCCAGCACAAGGCTCAGGAACACTCCGAACATCCCGATGGAAAGGGAGATCCTGCACCCGTAAACGCACCGGGAGAACATGTCCCGGCCCATGCGGTCGGTGCCGAAGAGGAAGATCTTGGCCGGAGCCTCGACGCCGAACAGATGAATGTTCGCCGACCACATACCCCAGAACGCGTACGGGTCGCCGCGCACGAAGACCCGAATCGGGCGCGGCTCGGTCGTATCCTCTTCATAGCTTATCTGATGGGATTCCCGGTCGATCCGGAGCGTAAGTCCGTACACGAACGGCCGGTGGAGGCGGCCTTGCTGGTCGAAGATCCTGATCGTAGAGGGGGGGGCGTATATGGCATCATAGAAGCGTGTCTCTGTGCTGTACGGGGCCAGGAACTCGCAGAACAGCGCCGTAACATATAACCCGCCGATCAGCCACAAGCCGATCATGGCCAGAGTGTGCTTCTGGTAGCGCCACCAGACGAGCTGTCGCGTGGAGGCATTGAGATACTTTGCTTCCTTCCCTTGATCCAGGGTCATACTCCTTCGCGTGCTCCAAAGCGAATTCTTGGATCTACCCATGCCAGAAGAATGTCGGACACGAGTGTCCCCGCTACGGTGAGCGAGCTCAACAGCATGATGAATCCACCTGCCAGATGCATGTCCTGGCTCAAAAGGGCGTTGAGCAGCAGCGGTCCGGATGTAGGCAAGTTCAGAACCACGGCCGTTATCGCGATCCCTGAAACCAACTCGGGCAGGGTCCATCCGATCGTGCTGACCAGCGGGTTGATCGCCACCCGAACGGGGTACTTCATGATCAACCGGATTTCCGACAACCCCTTCGCGCGCGCGGTCGTCACATACGGTTTCTTCAGCTCATCCAACAGGTTGCCGCGAATGATGCGGATGAACTTCGCGGTATGCGCGGTCCCCACAATGACGACGGGAATCCAGAGATGACTGAGGAGATCCACGAATCGAGCCCAACTCCAGGGGGCATCGACAAACTCGGGAGAGAACAACCCGCCGACGCTCATCCCTAGGTACGCATAAGAAAACCACAACAGCACCAGGGCAAAAAGGAAATTCGGTGTGGCCAGGCCGATAAAGCCCACGAACGTGAGGAAATAATCCGTCCAGGAATACTGCCTCACGGCAGAATAGATGCCGATGGGGAGGGCCACCGCCCAAGTGAACAGCAGCGTCGCCGTGGAAATGAGGATGGTCAGGGGGATGCGTTCCGCAATGAGGTCCTTGACCGGCCTGTTCCACTCGAACGAATGCCCCATGTCGCCGTGAATGAAGTTCCAGGCCCAGTAGAAGTACTGAACGTACACCGGCTTGTCGAGGCCGAATCGATCCCTGAGATAGTCCAGCTCGGTTTGATCTACCGATTCGCCCCGGAGGCTCAGGTCCGCCTGATAGGTCGTCAGATAATCGCCCGGCGGCAATTGGATGATGACGAACGAGATGACGGATATCGCCACGAGGGTCGGGATCATGAGCAGGAGGCGACGGATGATATAAGCCACCATGGAACAGGCCTCATACGGAGCCCTTCAGGGCTTCACGCGGACGAATCTCGCACCGGCACTGCGGACGCGCAGTAATACGTCTGCCGCGCGGGATGGCTGCGGGGATCGAATCGTTCATCCCACGCTTCGGGTCTTAG
>JACRDG010000067.1 GCA_016218715.1 Desulfomonile tiedjei
CGCCTTTGCCTTCGACCTCGACGGCATTCCTGTCAAAATCAATGGTGACTTTCATTTCTTTTTTCCCACGAAATAGAACATATTCTCACTGATATAGCCATGACTTACGGCAAGCCGTTCATAGGCGGTGATGAATTCGGCGAGATTGCGGATTTCTTCTTCCGATCCCCTGATTCCGCCCAACAAACGATAGGTGAAGGAACAACCCTTCCTCGTCTCGATCTGCACAAACCGCTTTTTCGCGGCATTCAGGATCTCCTGGCCGCTCACTTCCAGGTCATGGGGGGACTGCCCCTCCGGCTCGTTCTTGTCTCGTTCCAGGATATACTCGCGATGGACCTCGTCGACATATCTCAACAAGGCCCGCTCATTGGACATGGACGGCGTGACCTCTGTTGGGTCATGCCAATGCCCGGTGAGGGACAGGATGCCCCTGATGAGCGCGACCTGCGCGGCATCCTGCTTCCGGAACCGCTCATGGCACGGTTCGTAAAAAAGAAGATGGCCGTTCGGATGGAGCAAACCATGGGCCTTTTTCACGACCTCATCGATCTTGCTCATGTGATGCATGGACACGCAGAACATAACGACATCGTATCGGCCTTTGGCTTCATGGAAGGGCATGACCGCATACTTCAGCGAGCCGAATCCCTTCTTATATGGATTGTCGGCCAATGTTTCGCGAGCGGTTTTGATGCACCCCGGGGAAATATCAATAGCCTCGACATTGTGGCCATGCCGGGCCAACTCGAGCGACATATACCCCGCCCCGCAGCCGACGTCCAGGATGGAAAGCTTGGGGCCGCAGTGCGTCTTCAGCGCGGACAACAACCCATCCATGATCCATCCCAGATACAGTCTGACAAACAGGGGGTCGCGCCAAAAGCTCTTATAGAAATAATCGCACTGGACTGTCCGCCGCAGATCCGGGACGAACCCCCTCTCTATTCTTTCCCCGATCCTCTTATCAAATGCCTTGGCTTCTTCTTCGATATGTTTGGAATTGATTCCCACGATATCCTCAAAGTATTAGGCGCGAAGGTCCCGTTAGGCATACTCCATCCGGAACAGAAGATGTTCCTTGCGGATGCCGTAGAATGGTTCGTGCAATTTCCGCAACTGGTACTCTCGGTCCAAGCCGGAGAAGGCATGCATATGCCGCTTGATGGCTTCACCCTGCTCGGTATCGGTGAAAAACCGGTACGTGACACCGCGTGTAGCTGCGAACGCAGACGGCGGAGCACCGCCGCCAGCCTTCTCCCAGGCTAGTATATCGTGATCCAGCGTCACCGTCTTCTGAACCGGCTTCCCCGATTCCAGGATCAGAAGATCCTCGTTGCTCAAGTTTCGGGCGCGGGACAACACGCCGCACGTTCTTAGCCGCATCTCCCAATCGGCCGGCAACTCGACGAGTTCCGATACAAGCTTGCGGGCAATAGACAGATAATACTCAATTATCATGTCGTCCAATAACAATGCCATTCCCGCGTATCGCGTGTTTAGCTTGCTGAAAGCGCCGGTGCGCAGATCTTCCAACATTTTCGGAGTCCCGTAATGGGCTTCCAGTTCAACGCGGCTGGCGAACAACTCCGATCGAGCATCACTATCAAATTGTCGGAAGAGAGTGAGTAGTTCAGGTGGAGCTGTGTGCTGTTCTCGAATGGCGGCCTGGAAGAAATCAACCGGATTGATGCCGAGTTCCATCAGACCTTCGAGAAGTGGACGGTGCCGCTTCAGCGTCCAGCTCATCTGGATGAGCCAGTTCATCGTGCGACACCGGATATTCTCCTCGTACGAGAACGTCTTGGTCTGGACGACAACTTCCTCGGCCTCCAGACATACCTGTCCGTCGTACACTCCGTAGGCATTCTCCAGCAGGCGCCACTTCGACTCGAGGCCGTACTTCTCGCGCTCCTCCTCCTTGTGCAGCGCCGCCCCCATCAGTAATTGGCACTGGTTGGTGGTGATGCTGTCCACCTTCAAGCCGAAGAAGTAGCGAAGCCCTTGCAGGTAGGAATTCAGCGTTTCTCCAGGCAACATGATGATCAATTCAGCGAACGAATCGATTCCTTGTTTCCTGCAAGTCGCAATGACAGAGCGCCATTGCTGGTCCGGAATATTGCGTCGTTTTATATTCTTCAGGACCTCATCGCTTCTGGACTGCGACGACTGGCGCAGGATGGAAATTCCCTTCATCGCATCGGCGACCTGAAGCGCCACCTCCGAGCGCACCTGCCCCCAGTTCACGACGACGGTCTTGGGCCATTGCTTCTCCAAGTTGAGACGACGCAATTCCCCCGCGATTTCGAGGTCCCGTTCCGTGAATAGTCCGAAATTCGCATCGTTGATCATCAAGAGATCAGGCGCCCCCGTGCTTGCGATGTAGTTGAGTTCGGCGCGCACGCGCTCGATGCTGAAGTGCCTCACTTTCTCAGAGACACCCCAGACGCAGAAGGTGCAGGCAAAGGGGCAGCCGCGATTCGTATCCAGCGTTGCTGCAAAACCGTCGTTCAGGAATTGATCTGCGCTGCCGTTGAGAAACGGCGACGGGATCTCATCCAGGTTGGCCAGGACCGCGACGGGAACTTTCTCGATGGCGCGCCGCATCTCCGCGTTCCACCACCAAATGCCCTGCACTGATGGATGGCTATGAAGGGGGTCCGCGCCGTCGAGAAGTGCTTCCACCAGTCCTTTGAAGGGCGTCTCCCCATCCTTCGGAACATAGAAATCCGCGCCGACGTCCGCCATGAGACGCGTCATGGAATCGCCGTCAAGATTTGCGTTGGGTCCCCCCATTATAGTCAGCACCGACGGATTACGTTCGCGCGCCAGCTTCAGGAGAGCCTTCGAGACCTCATAGTTCCAGATGTAATTGGACACCCCGATGATGTCGGGCGGCTCGGCGGCTATGGCCTCAAAGGCCTTCTCGGGCCGCTTGAACACATGGATGTCCACCTTGGAGCCAAACACGGCTTTCGCATAACCGGCGATATACAAGACGTTCAACGGGAGGAAGCGGTGTGTGTCTCCGCTCCCGATATACGTATGAACGGGATCTGCCAAGTAGATCCGCACCGGCCGTCCGGAAATTATCTGCCGCGAAGCCGGGTTCACCGTAGACTCACGGGTGGGGAATCCAATGAGCTGAACTGATTTGGGTTAAATCTGACTCTTGACGGAGCAACTGATTCAGGTGCTGGCGTTTCCCTGAATTAAAGAAGCCGTACGCTCTAAGTTTTTACGGCTCTGCAAAACATATCAACCTAAATCCTGCGTGAGAATCACCGAATGTCTTGCTGGATCATACGCGAAAAGGCCGTTTCCTGTGGGTTGGGGGGCTTGCCTCCAAAGCTACTTTTTAAGTAATTTTGGAGCGTATGCCTCGATGCCCTCGAAAACTGTTGGTCACATTTGGATCTCGCGCGATCACCCATACTTTTCACGCAGGATTCAGGATCAAGGTTATTGTTCTCCCCGGTCGGGCGCCCGCCGGGCTTTGGTCCTCAACACACCCACCAGCGAGACATGACTCCACAAGGGAAGTTTCTCCAGAAGCGCATGGACCAGAACAAAGACCCTGTGAAGTCCCTCAGAAAATTCCCAATAGGTCGGCCAACCTACGAACGACTGAAGCGTGTTCACCTCGAATCCCGTCTGTCCGGCCAACCTGGTGATGGCTCGCTTGCTGTTCAGCCGGTAATAGGTCGGAAAAGTATCCTCGTCGGCCACCCCTAGGGCGCGCCGTTTGAACATGGCATGAACCCAATGCGGTGTCAGCCTGGAAATGAGCGCGATATAGCCATAGCCATTGGGACAGAGAAAGACGATTGCGCCCCCGTCTTTAAGGACACGCCTGCATTCGGCAAGCATTTCAAGCGGTTCGTCGAGATGCTCAAACACGTTGTCGGTCACCACGAGATCCACGGACTGACTTCTCAGCGGAAGACTGACACCCGATGCCTGTACACACCAGGGATTCGAATTCTGTGCGAGGCCATGCCCATCAAGATCTACGCTCACGATTCGCCCGCCGCCGTCCCGCAACTCCGCCACGACTCCAAGCGAGTCCCGTCCCGCGCCAAGATGCACCGAGACACTTTCTGGGGTCAGTAACGACCTGATTTGCTCGCAGTAGACTTCATGAGCCGGCTTGTATCGTGGAAACCAAGCCGCATTACGTTTTTGGATACGCTCCGTGGTGCTCACGATCAGGAAAAACGAGGCAGGATTATGACTTTACCCGAACAGAGTTACGCGATAGATGGCCCGACGATGCTCATCCGATACCTCCGCCGCTTGGAATCCCTGGACTCCTATGAGGCCCATGGACCGTATGGCGAACTCCACTTCTGGAACCACCTGTTGAGTTTCTGTTTTCGATCGGCTTGTCTGGATGCCTCCCAGTAGGATGTCTTGGGAAGGTCCATGTATAGGCCCGGCATCGGGTCGGACGTCAACCACTGGTCCGGCACAACGAACTCGCCGGCTTTGACTGATTCAATATCCCGCTTCACCACCATGGCGCGGTACCGCACTTTTACTTTCTGTTCGACTCGCTCCGGCATCAACCCGAGCGCCTGGTACCCCAGCTCCTTCCACGACGGCGACACAGATAGGAGCTGAGCTCCGGCCCAGGACGCCCCTTTGGCCAACGCTCTCGCCGCAAAGCTCCTATGAGCCCTGTTTCTATACCCCGGCATCAGATCTTCCGAGCGAGCCGACGACAGACATCGTACCGGCATTATCTCAGTCGCTTCTGTGTGCCAGTCAAACACCGCTTTCCAGGTTTGGTGTGGCTCGTCTGCGACATTGTACACACCGGAGCCGGCGTTCCCGGTTAGGAGCCGCGCGATTGCCTCTCCGAGCCTTTCGAGATGAATCGCATTCGACAGCAGCCGTCCTTCCAATGGAAGGGCGAACCGGGAATCCTGCGCCATGTGTAGGATCCGGCGGGACATGGCTTGATTCGGGCCATAGACATGGCCGAGGCGAAGAATATAATTCGTCCGAGGCGTTCCGGCGTTGAACTTGAGGAGGCTTCGCTCCTGAGCCAACTTCTCTCTTCCATAAGAGGTATCAGGCTTAGGGTCCTCGAATGAGGCTCTTTCGCGGTCAATGCACATGCCATAGACCGCTACGGAACTTAGAAAGATCAGCTTCTTGATTCCGGAAACCCGGCAGATCGACCGTATCATCTGCTCATTTTGCGAATGAGCCCGCACCGGCAGGCCCGTGGCGAGCGCGCAATGGACAACCGCGTCGCAATCGTTCAGCACACTCTCGGCACCGACCGGATCAGTGAGTGTGCCTACCCGCACGGTGAAGCCGGTTCCTTCGAGGAGCGCACCGGCCACAGCATTCCTGCAGACACCCACGACCTCTATGCCAGGCTGTAAAATCGACAGGTTCTCGGTCAGATACGACCCGATCTGCCCCCCTGCTCCCGTGATCGCCACTCTCATCGTGGCTCCACGTACTTCGAGAATCGGCCGTCATCTTGGCGCGGGCGCGGCTGCAACTCGTAACATTCTTCTATTAGTCTGGTCGTAAGGCAGACTGAATCAGCGTGCACCAAGGACGCTGTTCGCGTACGGCATTGATGAATGAACTCCCGCCATTCCCGATAAAAAGCCGCATACACTTGTCCCCTGTGGAAACCTTCCTCCGGCTGTTGCAAGGCGGCGACGGACTTCCCTTCTTTATCGCAGAGCGCCACCCCGCCGGCTGCCGTAAGTCCGACTCTCACTTGCAGATCGGCGAATTTCAGCATGATTCCATTGTAGATATCCTCGGTCTTGCTCAAGGCGATCCGAAACGAACAGGTTTGGCTTTGTGCAATTTCCAATGATCCTCGCAGCCTCGCCGCGTAATCCAGGCCGCCGCGATACTCCATGGCACAGGCTTCCAATTTGTACGATCTCGCGCTGCAAATCGTGGCCACCTGATCGACGAGATGACACCCCGTTTCCATCAGTACCCCACCGCCCGCGGCATCAGCGTTTGCTTGGTACCAATTCATGTCACGACCTGTCCCACGTTGTCGCAGTCCTTCACTAGCCCAGACTTCCTGGAGGGAGCCGAACATCCCGCTCGCAGCCAACTTTCTCGCCAAAACTGTCGCGTCGTAGAAACGCCGCATCATCCCCACTCCGACTTCCACCTTCTGCTCCTTGGCGCGTTTCATGATCCATCCATGTTCTTGAGCGGTCCCGGCAAACGGCTTTTCACAGAACACATTCCACTTTCTCTCGAATATGACTTCAAGAGAAGGCCTTCTCACCCCGACCGGAATGGCAACCAGAACAATGTCCACTTCCGGGCAGTCATTGAGATCGGAATACGACCGCCTGACTCCGTAGGTCTTTCCCAAGGCTACCGCCTGCTCCTTTACGATGTCGCACACCCACTCAACCTGGACCTCCGGCATGGCGGATAGGACGGGCAAATGGTATTGTTCCACCACCGACCCCGCCCCCAAAATTCCAATTCTCATTTGATCGTTCATCGTTCCCTTTTACGCCCAAGGTTTTGACGACAACCGCAGATTCTCAAGCCATGACCTCGGCGGGCTGGTCCTCCAGAGCCTTCCACCTCAATCCCTCATCAATGCGCGAACTCGCCCATCTCGCGAAGGCAAGAGAGGAAGTCATCCCGGGAGATACGACATTGAGTATGTGGACGGAGCGCGGTGTGGTCTCAATGCTGAGATCCTCCACCAGATGGCCGTTGGCGCGAATGAGCTGCGGGCGGATGCCCACACGCCGGCCCAGCGTGAGATCACTTGGACGCAGGCCGTCTACCAGCCGGCTGGCTTCTTTCCAAAAATGGCGCCGGCTTCGTGAATGACGCCATTCGTTCCACGCAATCCGGACGAGGGTCCGGTTTCTCACCAGAGCGGTCCAGACACCTCGATGAGCCGGCATCTGGCCTATATCCCGGATATTCACGTTCCACCGGCCGTAGGCTTCTCGGCCGAAGGCCGGGACGGCGTTCGGGCCGAGCAGGACGGACCCGTCGATGCTTTTCGTGAGATGGACGCCGAGAAACGGAACCAAGGGATGCGGCACGGGACGCTGCACGACGAAATACTCGCCGCGAAACGGCGCGATGACATAATCCCGGCCGACTCCCATCATATGGGCGAGACGGTCTGCATGAAGTCCCGCGCAGTTCATCATCAGAGCAACGCGATAGGATCGCTCGCTTGTTCTGAGCTCCACGTGACCAGCCGTCTCTGAGAGTCCGCTCACTTCCTGCCCCGTCAGCACATCAACGCCTTTGTCCTGGGCATCGCGCGCGATGGTATGCACCAACGCCTTGGAATCGACGATGGAACCGGTCGGTGAGAACAACGCCTTGAGACCCTTCACGTTCGGTTCGCGTTCGCGCACGACATCAATGGGCAATATCTCCAGTCCGGGGACTCCATTCTTTTCGCCACGACTCTTGAGGTCATACAGTAATGGGATCTGAGCCTCTACAAGGGCTACCACATAGGTGCCGACTTGCTCGCACGCAACACCTCGCTCCTTGCAAAATTGCCGCATCAGGTTGCTGCCTTCGATGCAGAGCCCAGCCTTCAGAGTCCCTGGCTTGGGGTTGAATCCTGAATGGACCACACCACTGTTCCGTCCGCTGGTGTGGCACCCGACTGCCGATTCTTTTTCCGGTAAAAGAACGTTCGAAAAGCGCTTTCCCAGTTCTCTGGCTAAGGCACACCCAACGATCCCTCCCCCTATGATTGCAACGCTGTAGGTGTTGGTTGTCATTTCAAGAATCAGCGAAGGCGGCGCTCAAGAAACCGGGTACTCAGCTTTCCCTATGATCAAATCGCAAACGGCCAACAGCCAGATATGGTGGGTCATCTCCACGATGTTGTAGGCTCGGCTATCGGCCCAAAAATTGAGCTTGCCACGGCCTTTCAGGGGATTATCGATTCCGAACCCGGTGAACGTCACGACTATGAGGCCCCTATCCTTCGCGTAGTCTGCGGCTCTCACCATGTTGAGCGACTTCCCACTCGAACTGATCAGGATGATGAGATCGCCGTCGCTCGCATGAAGCTCCAGGGCTTTTGCCAACCGGTGTTCGTAACCGTAGTCATTGACGAGGCACGTGATGAGGCTCGCCTCATGAAGTTGACACGGCGGATTTTTGCATTCTTGCTGAAATCTATCGCGCAGTGGGACGCGACCGCAGCGCTCCCTCCATTGCCGGCCATAAAGTCGCGCTCTTTTTCTGCTAGAGTATGCACGGGCGCCTCCTATACTTGAGAGCAACGATAGACTGGAAAGCGAGCCGTCTCAGGAACTCGGGAAAAGTTGGGTCTGTTGGGTCGTTGAGTCATTGGGTCGTTGGGAGCGAGCGGCCCCTCGTTGGGCGGGACAAATACTTAATGAAGTTTGAGAGCATTTTCGATTCTTGCTCCGCCATGTCATACGCCGATTTGAATTCCGGCTCACTGATGTACTGTTGATCCAACGCGACGTAGGCATGGCTTTGGATCTCTGCCGCAGAGCTTTTCGCTACGAACAGAAATTGGCTAAACTCCCGGTCTCCTTTCCTCGAGAAACCTTCGGTAATATTGGCCATGATGGACACACTCGCCCGTCGCATCTGATCTCGCAGGCCATAGTCACGTGAGAATTTGCCGTTTGCCGTGAGGCGGTAGATTGATCTGGTAAGTTCTCTGGCCTGGTGCCAGCAGTCCAGGCCTTCGAAGCGGGAGACTTTCATGCGTCTACTTTCATGCGTCTATGGCGTGCGGCGTCGGTTGCGTCGGTCGCGTCCCCCCTCACCTACGCCTCTCCCTATCACCCGTTGCATCCACCCATTGCGTGTTGAAGAGCAATGGGTCCCCGGGGGGAGAGGGAAGGGTGAGGGTGAGATGCGTCGATTGCGACGGACTGTGCAGCGATGCACGACAAGCGAGAAATGCGTGAAGTGAGAGGCACCATACAGCACAGACCGTCGACCGAGGCTAAGCGATCTGCTGAATAACCGGCTCTTCGAGCCGAGAGTGCACCGGACGTAGCCCCTTGACATGCACGTAGACGACCGGCTGCCCTTGTTCCCGCTGCCGCCGGGCTAGTTCCCTCGCCCAACCGTTGAACTCCTCGTCGCCTTCCACAAGAATCACCACTTGCGCACCTTGTGGAATCCGATCGGCAAATTCGGGGTGCTCCATGACATAGCGATCGAACTCTGTCACCAGGATCGCTTGTTTTGTTTCGTACCCCCTCATGGCCACTCCCCACGTACAAAACGATCTCGATATATCTCCCAGTTCGCCTGAATATCTTCGTCAGCTACCGTAACCGCTTCCGCGAATGAGAATGACAGGATCTCTTTCCGCGACTCTCCCGTTCGGCGATACCGATCAACATGAGCGAACCCATGGGCACTATCATACCGTACGGCAGGCCTCCATGCGCCATGGTAGAAGATCTCAAGTTGTACGACATACGACACCACACTCCCTTTGACTGTCTCGTGCCTGTGACGCTTGCGGACATCCTCTCCGAGGGGCAACACGTAGTCAACCTCTGCCATCAGCCCTGACCATGGGTCAGCATGGGGAAGGCGTCTGTCGCGTCGGTTTGGGTCGGGCCAAGGACGCGAGACGCGCGCGAAACGCGGGACGAGCAAGAAGGGTGCAGCGTGTCGATTGCGTCTATCGCGTCTGTAGAGGTTATACTGAATCTAGTTGAAATTGGTGAGTGGCTTCGTTCAGATCAGGTCGCTTCAACCCGAAGACGATCTGCAAACGAAAGGAGCCACCGCGATGAGACAGGACACGAGGCAGAGGAAGAAGGCCATCCAGGC
>JACRDG010000069.1 GCA_016218715.1 Desulfomonile tiedjei
AAGTCCATGTCCATGATTTTCAACGCTTCCCGTACTATGGGATGCTCGATGTCTTCGATGTGATCTTTGAACTCGACTTTGCTCCAATTAATCCGAAATTTGTATTCAGAAATGGCTGTCTGCCGCTTAACCGCCACGTAAATGTATTTGTCGATGCCGGTGCTGATGACCTGCCCCTCTTCCTTCGAGTAAAACTCGCGCAGATCGGTACCACCCCCGGCAAAACTGATGCGAAAAGGCGTTCGTGAAATGATCACGGTTTTACCAAATAGGGCACAGCGTCCTCCAGATTATTCACCACCCATTGCGGCTGCTCTTCCGGCGAGAGATCCTTCAATTCGTCCTTGCTGCCGATGTAAACGCACCCGCAACCGGCTCGATAGGCGGCCTGGCAGTCTCGCGGGTCATCGCCGACGAAGTAGGCTTTATCCAGGCGAAACAGCCATTCCCGGGATGCTTGGAAAAAGAGCCCGGGCTGGGGTTTCCGGCACAGACAGTTCTCCTTCCAGTGATGCGGGCACACGTACACGTCCAAAACCGGAATTCCTTCCCCTTCCAGCGTTTGTCTCATCCTTTGATGGATGGCATCCACGGCATCTTTAGTGACCATGCGTCTGGCAATGCCGGCCTGGTTTGAAATGACGATGAACGAATAGCCGGCCTCGGAGAGCTTCTTCATCCCTCGGACATTCTCCCGGAGAAAGGAGAACTCATTCCAGGAGGCGATGTATTCTCCTCTGGGCGCTTTGCGATTGATAACTCCGTCCCTGTCGATCATCAGAATCTTTTTGGGCTTGAGATATTCTTCCGTCAATTTCAAACGATCAGGGTCCGAAACGCTGTGATACGCATCCCCGACGATCATCGCCGCCACGAGCTTAGCCGACACCAGTTTGGCGATGATATCGGAAAAGCTCACATCAATCTCGCCGTAGTATTCGAATATCTTTTTGCTCGCGATCATGTATCCCAGCTCGACAAACCCCAAGTTTTCAGCAGAGCGCGTCTTGTCGTAGACTTCCACCGCCCCATCCCCGGCCAACCTGATATTGCCCGATGATTTTGGTTGCACCGTGAACGTCAGGAGTTTGCCTTGCTCTTCGTGAAGCCTCGCAAGCTTCTTAAGGCTGACCTGCGCAAAATTGTCGGCGTACAGGAGCATGAAACAATCACTCAGCCACGGCTTGATCTCATAGAGCCGCCGGCCAGTATCCCACTCGACAGGGCCATGCGAATACCGCAGACGGAGTTGCAGAGAGTTTCCGTCGCCAAAATATTCCTGGATCTGCTGCCCCAGGTATCCCGTCATGAGAATGACTTCCCGGATGCCATTGCCCCTCAATTGCACGAGCAGATATTCCAGAAAGGGGACCCCGTTTACTGGAACCATCGGTTTCGGTAGCCTGTCCGTAATGGGGCGCAGCCGGGTCCCTCGACCCCCGCACAGGATGGCCGCCTGCTCAGGAACGAACACCATGCTCCTCCCAGCTACCGAGCGTCTGTTCAATGCCCGCCCGTAGGGACAGGCGCGGTGTCCAGCCCGTCTTTGCTCTGATCAAGGACACATCCGCCCACATCCCTCGTCCGTCAGAAAGGGCGACCGTTTCAGAGGCAATGTTGGCTCTTCCCAGACACTTTGACACGAGTTGACAGACCTCGCCGACCTTTGTTGGGGTACCAGAACCGATATTAAAGACTCCGGACACGCCTGGCGACTCGATAAGAGCCTGAATGGCACGGGCGGCGTCCGAGACATGGATAAAGTCATTCACGGCGTTGAGATTGTTGACTTTGGGCGCCTGGCTTTTCTTGAGCGCCTTGTAACAAGAGGGGATCAATGAAGTCTCCCGCTGCCCCGGGCCATAGACGAAGAACAGCCTGCCCCAGATGAAACTCACCGCCCGGGAAGCCGTCAAGCTCTCTCCCACCAGACGCAACGCCGTCTTAAATGAGGCGAAAAGATTCATCGTATGCGGCGCATCCGTTTCGCCGACTTGACCTTGTAGACCCCCGTACTCCCAGCAAGTACCGGCCACGAAGATTTTTTGACATTCCATATCGCTCAGAAGCTCGATCAATCGCGCGCTGGAATCGAAATTTTCCAGGCAGCGAGGCAGCGAGTAGTCCGGCAGGCCGGTCCAGGCCAGATGGATGCAGGCCTGAGGAGAGAATCTGCGCACCGCCTCTTTCCACTGCGCAGCCTCAGCCAAATCGCCCTGCACGTAGGCCACGTTGGGTTGCCGAACGCGCAGATCCCTTCTTCCGATCAGAAGCAGTTGATGGTGTTTGAGCAGGGGCAGCAAATGTTTCCCGATAAACCCGCTTCCTCCTGTCACCAATATACGCATGGGACAGCAGCCTCGCGTTCATGCCTGAAGGTTTAGCGTGTCGAAGTCAGGGTAACTCCGATCCTTCTCTGAAATGACTGCCGGCTCAGCCGGCCATTGGAAACCGAACAGTGGATCATTGTAGCGGAACCCGCGATAGGCGCCCGCTGAGTAGGCTTCCGACATGTAGTACAGGATTGTGGTGGAGTCTTCCAGCGTCAGGTAGGCGTTGGCGCATCCTGCAGGCACATGGAGGCTCAGCTCATCGTCCGCTTTGAGCTCGAACGGTATCCACTGCAGGAACGTAGAAGAGCCCGGTCGCAGGTCCACGACAATGTTGTAGATGGCGCCTCGTATACATGAGAGCGTCTTGGATTCCTCATGTGGCTTCACCTGATAGTGAAAGCCTCTTAACGTATACTTGCGGTAATTCTCAGAAATGTTGGTCTGGAGTATTTGGGACTCAATGCCCCTTTGCTTGAACTCCTGATGACAGAAATGTCTCCGAAACGCACCTCGATCGTCTGCCAACGGCTCGGCTTCGATCAGCCACACCCCCCCGATCTTTTGCTCGCGGAATTTCATCTGGCCCACCTGTTAGAGTGATTCACAAAACGATGACTTCCGGGTCATTGGGAAGCGGGATAATGATTCTGCCATGAAATTGATATCGGTTCTTCAGCAGGACGAGCAGCTCATCTTTGAAATTCCACGCCAAGAGAAGGACCGCAGCGGGCTTCTTCGACAAGGCAACTTCAGGCGGCACGATGAGGATATTGGTGCCCGCCGTGTATTTGTTGTGCTTGATGGGATTCTGATCAGCGATGCACGCCAAATGCCGGTTGTTGATACCGCAAAAATTCAACAAGGTGGAGCTCCTTGCCGACGCGCCATAACCTGCAATGGTCGCCTCTCGCGTGACTTCTTCGTTGATCATGGCCGCCAACCGCTCCCTATGAGCGAGGCATGCCTGGGCGAATCGGTCCCACGTCTCCTGCAATCCCAGCCCGCTCTGATCCTCGGCTTCGAGCTTTTGCGTGAACGCCTGGGACCGCGTCCTCTTGTCCTTGGAGAAATACAGAACGAGCGACCCGCCGCTGATGGGACTTTCGATCAGGTCGAATGCCCACAAGCCATGTTGCTCAAGAAGATAGACCATGCTCTTGATGGAGAAATAGAACAAATGCTCATGGTATATGGAGTCGTAATGAAGCCCGTCCACAATGCATTGGGCGTAATGGAACTCAATCGCGCCCGTCCCTTCCGCGCTCAGACAATGGCCCATGCCCGACACCACGTCATGCACATGCTCAACGTGGGGGAGCACATTCCTGGCAAAAACGAAGTCCGCGTGCCCGTGCTTGCGGATGATATTCTCGGCGACCTTCCGGCCAAAAAAGTCCGCCCAGGTCGCAATGCCCTGCTCGTTCGCAATGCACGCGATGTTTTCCGCCGGATCCACCCCCAAAACCCGATGCCCTCTCTCCTGAAATGGCCTCAAGAAGGTCCCGTCATTGCTGGCGACCTCGACCACAAAGAGGGGATGGTCGCTGCAGCGCCTGGCTGATTCCTCGAAAAATCTGCGGCTGTAATCTTGGGCCGTCGCGGATGTGCCCGTCACCCAGACATAATTCCTGAACAGGTACTCCGGCTTGACCGTTTCGGTCAGTTGCACGGTCGCACAATTGTCGCACCGACAAATGGAAAGAGGGATCACCGGCAACGCTGCGTCCAGCCTGTCGCGCAGGCTGTTCGCAGGAGGCTGCGCTCCCAGATCCAGAACTACACGTATCTGCTCGCTGTGACAGATTCGGCAGGCGGTGATCGGCTCGTACAGAGTGTTGCCCATACTAGGCCTGTCGCAGGTCCTGGCCGAGCTGCTTGGACCGCAGCAGGAACTCCAATTGCATCAATCGATTGGTCATACGTCCCCTGAACTGCTCCTCGGTAAAATTGATTCTTCTGAAGGTCTCGACCAATTCTTTCCCTCCGCGATCCAGGTCCCATTCCGGCTTAAAATAGGCTTTCAGAACGGTGAGGATTTTCTTAAAACTGACTCGATACGTTCGCGCATCAGATCCGTGCTCACCGGTGAAGATCAACTTGCTTCCCGGGACTGCCCGCTGTGCAGCTTCGGCCAGGTCTCTCACGGTAAAATTCCCGTTGGGAATTCCGACGTTGAAGGACTGGTTCGCAACCAGCCCTTTGGGCGCCTCCAGTCCCGCGATGAAGGCGCTGGACACATCGCGCACGTGGACGACCGGTCGCCACGGAGTCCCATCGCTCTTGATCTCGATCTTGCCCGTCGTGTAGGCGGACCCCACCAAGCTGTTAAACACGATGTCGCACCGCAAACGAGGGCTGGCGCCGAAGACGGTCGAGGGTCGGAAGGATACGACCGTGAACCTGTCATCGCCCAGGTCCCTCAGCTTCAACTCCGCCTTCCACTTGGTTTTCGCATAGGCCGTGATCGCGTTTTTCTCACTGTCGTCTTCGTCCAGTTCGTCCTGCGAATTGGAGATGCCGTACATGCTCTGGGATGAGGAATAAATGAACCGGCCAACGCCGGCCTCCTTGGCCAGGCGGGCCAGCCTGATCGTGCCCTCGTAGTTGATCTCTTCTGTCAGATGCGGGGCCAGGGCGCCCAGCGGGTCGTTCGAGAGGCCCGCCAGGTGGATGACCGCATCAAAGCCCCGCACATCATCCGCAACAACGTCCCTTATATCTTTGACGATTTGTCTGTAGGAATGGTCTCTTTTGTAGAGTTCATTGCCTCTATAGTAATCCGTGTCATACCCGACCACTTCATAGGATTTATCAAGCAGCATCTTCGTCAAGACACTGCCGATGTATCCCCGGTCCCCGGTCACGAGAATCTTCACCGCTCACACTCCTTGGACAGCGCGTCAGCTTTTTCCGGCGGAAGGCCGGCTGCTGACCCACCCCGCAAACTCTTTGATATTGGAAATATTCTCCAGCGGCAGGGCCCCCTGCCAGACATATTGAATCGTATTCTTCTTCGAGCTGCGCAACAGCCGCCCCAGGCGCTGCCAGCTTGGCTTGTCAAATACAGATGACACCAAATACAGCCAATCGGTAAACGACAGCAGGCGAGCCCACTTGACGAGCTGTCCCATCGACGCGGCCCCGGACCTGTACTGGAGGTACCAGGAATGGACCTGCCGCCTCACATACGCCGCCCGGCTGATTGTGACGCCGGCTAAACGATCCTTATAGTTTGCCTTCAACCGGGTCAGCCATACATACATGCAGTTGTTCAGTTCGATGCCCGGCAACAGGCCATCAAAGTCCGACTCGATGCCCAGGTACTTCTTGCCCTCATCCTGTTTGTCGCTGTAGACGAAATGGCCGAATGATTTGGGTGAGACCCCGACGACGAGCAGGTTTTCAGGGACGTACACCCACGTGTTCGCATTCAGCAGCAGGGAATTCAACGCATAGTGATCCGGGAAGGGAGGTTGGAAAATGCCCCCGACTATCCGGCTTGCCGCCCTTCTGGCTATCAGTGTGGTTTGCATGTTGAGCGGAATGCGATTCCGGAAGCGGAACATGTCCCGCACGATCGCGAACCTCATTTCCGGGGAGATCACACCCTTGCCGTCGAAATCCCGGTCAAACTTGAAGAAAGCTTCCTTGTAGTAGCTCTGCATATTGCCATTGATCGAACCTTGCGCTACATACGAGTAGGCATTGTAGGTGATGCAGTCCGGGTTTCCGTACTGGTCCAGGATCCGCTCGACTCTCTGAAAATAGCCTGGCAACAAGCAGTCGTCGTCGCCCATCATGAGAAGATAGTCGCCGGAGCTGGCCCGAAGCGCGCAGTTCCAGTTATCCGTGACACAAACCGGCGCGGCGAGTCGTACCGTTTTCAGGCGAGCGTCTCCCGCAAACGACCCGATCACCGCCGGCGTTTCATCGGTATTTGCATTATCAGACACAACCAGCTCCATATCGGAGTAGGGCTGTTCCAGAATGGACGCGATGCAATCAGCCAGGAAACGCCCCCCGTTACGGGTCGGCAGCAATACGGAAAATTTCACTTGTTAACACTCCTCATTCACATGCGCGATGGAACTATCTCTCGCCGTCTGAAGATTCGACCACGCACCGCACCGTCGATTCAGAGCCGGCTACTTGGATGATCGATCAACGACTTTGTACGTTTCCTCCACGTACCCGCTCCGCACCCCGGACGCGTTTCTCGACAAGCGCTGAAACCCCTTGACGCAGGCTACGACTTCAGGCACGAGAACTTGCGGCTTGCCATAGACAATGCTGTAAGCCTCATGGTTATAACTAAAAAAGATTCCCGACACATGGCTTTTTGCAAACCGGATATAATTCTCAACGATTTGCTCGGGCATTTCGGGCATGCTGTTCTGATTGATCAACACGTCAAAGTTCTGGTGCGGCATTGAATCGATAGCAACAGTCGGGAGAACGAACATCACGGCGCCTTCCCTGGCAGGCTCACCGTATAGGCTGACTTTAGACGCACCAAGCGCCTTCGACAAGAAGTACCCCTGCATCACATTGACGATCGGAAGGTCTATGATGGTATACGTGTGAAGAGGGATTCGTTGTAGTTTCACGATCCAGTAGGCCAAATCCCCCACGCCCGCTCCAATTTCCATGAGATGCAGCTTCTTCCCATTCCGCTCGCCGAGATAATCACGGATTGCATTGTGTACGCGCAGGGCGACATAAATATGTTCCGGATGTTCCATCGTAATCAGGGCCTTATTCGCCCGCACGCCATAGGGAGCTCCCACGTCCGGGAAATCCATGGACATTCCTATGGCCTCCTCGATCTTGGCGACCACGGCATCGAGGCCGTCTTTCAACCCATGGACCTTGACCCCCTGTTGGGTGGATTCCGCGCGCACCACTCCCAGGAATTCGGCCAGCGCAACGATATTATCCTGATACTTCAATGACCATATTTTCGAACCGATTCGACTAAAGGAATGCTCTATCAGGTCTCCCGACGCCAGACCGTAGACAAAACCTTGCCGAAACATGGATGCCAATATAGTTGCCAACTGATTGAGGTTCCGCGACTCCAACGCCGCCGCCAACTTTCCATAATGCAGTTCAATGCCCTTGGCCCAGAGCTCACTCGTACGATCGGCGACTTCTTTTCTGTCGCTCGTGGCCATGTGGTAGGCCGAGATCAAGCGTTCGCACAGGAGCACATCGTCCCCGGTGACTTCCCTGGCGGGAGTATAGGCAATCGTGAGGCGCGGCACCTTCCTCAGATTGAAAAACCAGAGATAGTGCTTCGTGTATTTCACCAAGTCGTAATTGATCAGCGAAAGGCCGAATGTCTTCAGCACCCGGCTGCTCAATATCTTCTTGGCTAGGGTTCTCAGGCTCGACATGGTAGCGCGTCCGTCCTACGCCGGAATGGCACTCTTTTGAAGAATAATGGTATAGGCGCTGCCCCGCATCTCTCGGTGGTCCCACAACGCCATGGGCATGCTGAGCGCATATCCCAGCACAAACGCCGTGAGTTGCGCGAGCTTGTTTGAAAACCGGTTCATGAGATAGCGCTGCCAGCCGAAGCGGTTCCAGCCCCGCCCCCCCTTATCGTTCGTGGTCAGCAGCACCGGCTCCAATCCCAATGGTCGCAACCGCTGGATCACGACACTCGCCGGAATAAGATACAGGTGACGGGGGGCATCCACATGGGGCCATGCGGAACCCATCATGTGAAATTGAAGCGCATCGGGGTTCGGCGTGGCGATGAGCAGGATCCCGCCCGGAGCTAAGTTGTGAGCCGCGCTCTCCAGACATTCCCATGCATTTGGGAGGTGCTCGATGACGTGCCACAAAGCGATCACATCCTTTGATTCGATGGTCTTCAGCACCTGATCCGGCTTGCTGCTGTTGATGGCCTTTACTCCCACAACCTCCGTCAGGTACTTGCAACAACGGTCACTCATCTCGATGACTTCGACGTCAAAACCAGATTCCTTTGCGAGATGAGCGAAGGTTCCATAGCCGGGCCCGATCTCCAGAAGTCGTCCGGTAGGAACGAATCGCTGCACCATTTCGATCTGGTAACGGTTGGCTTCGGCAATCTGGTCCAACCTCTGCCTAGACCACGGCATCGCGTCATAGTACTCGTTCGGATAGTAGCTCTCTAAGTTGGCAGGCACAGGAGACAGGAAAATAAGGTCGCAGGCCCGACAGCGGAAATAGCTGAATTGCTCCGTCGTAACTTGTCGGTTGACATCATGCGTCCGAAACTCATGGATGGCTGGTTCATGACAGAATGGACAAGTAACGCTGCGGATCACCGAACCCCTCGCGCCTTCCACCACTCCATGGTCTGTGACAGGCCAGACCGCAGGGTCGGGTACTGCGGCTCCCACCCCGTTTCGCTGCGCAGCCTACGGTTGTCGCCACAGATAAACCTCGGCTCCCAATCACGATACGGCAGTTCCCCGAACCGGATCAGGTCGGTACGGCCGGTAATCTCGCCGACAGTCTCCATGACCTGTCTCATCGTCACAGGCACCCCTGATGCGATATTCACAATGCCGGACACGTCGCGCTCAGCCAGTGCGCACAAAGCCGACGCGACGTCTTCCACGTGCAGATAGTCACGCACCTGCTCGCCCTTTGTCGCCTGAAAAGTTTCCCCGCGCAACAGGGCCCGGATCAAAGCCGGCACAGCACGCCGCTCATCCTCATATGGCCCGTACAGGTAGAACAGTCGCGCCCAGGCAAAACGCACTCCGGCCGCTGAAGCAATCTGCTGTCCAATAAGACTGAGCGAGAGTTTTGCGGCGGCGTAGATCGTCGTCGGCCGCGTCGGTCCATCTTCCCGCAAGAATCCCGCCTCCGTGTCGTATTCCGCGCAGGTTCCGGCCATGACTACCTGTCGGCACCCCACCTTGATCAACTCGTCAAGCAGCGTCAGGCTGGCAGTCAGCGCAGGGATGATTTCAGGTGAGGTCAGGTACTTGTTCGGTTCCGCGTACCAGGCCATGTGAATGCAGGCTTCCGGTTTCCATTCACCCAACGCCGGGCGCAACGCCGCGATATCGGATAATTCACCTTTCAGCAGAATCAAACGATGGGCCACATCGCGCAACCGCCACAAGGGATTGCCGGGCCCGGTTAGGATGGCCACTTCGCAACCAGTTGAAAGCAGCGTACGGGCAACGTGGGACCCGATAAAGCCCGACGCGCCGGTTAAAAAAACTCTCATCACTTGACGGGCCGTGCGGCCCTTCTAGGCAATCCTCGGCTTCGGAATAGGAATGATAAACTGCCCTCCCCGCCGCCTGTACTCCTGCTGTTGCGTGATGATTTCCTCCGCCAGATTCCAGGGTAAAATCACGGTGTAGTCGGGCATCTCCTTGAGCAAGGCTTCAGGGGGACGGATAGGGAGCCGTGCCCCGGGTGTAAAAAGCCCCTGCTTGTACGGACTGCGGTCCACCGTGAACTTCAACAACTCCGTTCCGATCTCGCAGTAATTGAGCAGCGTGTTCCCTTTGGCCGGCGCCCCATAGGCAGCCAACCGCTTGCCGGCGGCTTTCAAGCCGTAGAGCAGGCTCCGCAACTCCTCTTTTAAATTGGCCACCTCCCGGCTGAACGAAGCGTATCGCTCGGGGCTGGTCAGGCCTGAAGCTTTCTCTGCCCGGAGAAACTCAGCCACCTTGCCGGTGACAGGATGCGTTCCCTGGTGCTGGAGAAAAACACGCAGGGAGCCGCCGTGGACAGGCCGGTACATCACATCGAACAGTTGCAGCCCCGCCCGTTCCGCCAGCTTTTCGACCGCCGACAGGGAGTAATAGAACACGTGCTCATGATAGATGGTGTCGAATTCAGTTCCGTCGAGAAGGTCTTTCAGATAGGGGAACTCGAAGACCGCCGCTCCGGTCGGCTTCAGGCAGAGCTTGACGGCATGCAGGAACTCATTGATCGCGGGGACGTGGGCCAGGACGTTGTTGCCGATGATCAGATCGGCTTGTCCGAAGCCGCTCGTGATTTTCTCCACCGCTTCGAGGCCAAAGAAGCAGTTGAGCGTTGGAATCCCTCGACGCTCTGCCTCAGCGGCGATGTTCCTCGCCGGCTCGACGCCGAGCACGTGGATGTTGCGCTGCTTGAAATACTGCAGGAGATACCCGTCATTGCTGGCGACTTCCAGGACACGGCTCTCCGGCCCCAGAGCAAACCGCGCCGTCAGCGACTCGGCCATGTCGCGCGCGTGGGCGAGAAAACTGTCCGAATAGGATGAGAAATACACATATTCGGTGAACATCCGTTCCGGCGGCACCAGATCCGTCAACTGCACTAAATGGCAGGCCTGACAGCTGGCGACAGCCAGCGGAAAGCCGGCTTCCCGGATATGGGCTTCCTCCGGACGAACAAGGGCGTTGACAAGAGGGGGCGTGCCGAGGTCCAGGAACGGTTCAGGTAGTAGGTCACCGCAGCCAAGACACTTCCTCTGCTGGAAGCTCATCGTTCAGTCACTGATCGTCTACCGCCACGCAGCCCACGGGGTTTCGCCGGTCCTCCAGAGTTCGTTCAGGAGCACCATTTCCCGGTAGGTATCCATGCACTGCCAGAACCCGTCGTGCTGATACACAGCCAGTTGCTTCATCGTCGCGAGCTTGACGAGAAGCTCTTGCTCCAAGATCTCATCGTCTCCCCTGATCAAGTCCAGGACCTCCCGCTGGAACACGAAAAAGCCCCCGTTGATCCAGCCGGAATGGACCTGCGGCTTCTCTTGAAACACCTCGACCATATTGCTCTCAATGGACAATTCCCCGAATCGTGATGAAGGATGGACTGCGGTCACGGTAGCAAGCTTGCCCTGCCGTTCATGAAAAGCGATTATGTTCTTGATGTTGACGTTCGCGACCGCATCTCCGTAGGTCATCAAGAAACGGTCTCCGGTCAAATAGGGGGCCACGCGCTTGAGTCGTCCGCCGGTCATGGTTTTCTCGCCCGTCTCAGCCATGGTCACCCGCCACCCTGTTTCCGGATGCCCGTTGTGGATTTCGAGCTCGCGGGAGCCCAGCGTAACCGTCACATCACGGTTGCGAATCTCGTAGTTCAAGAAATAGTCACGGATCGCATCGCCCTTGTGCCCCAGGCATAGGACAAACTCGGTGTAGCCAAAGTGGGTATAACACTTCATGATGTGCCACAGGATCGGCCTGCCGCCGATCTCCACCATGGGCTTCGGCTTGAACTCTGTTTCTTCGCGCAACCTGGTTCCGAACCCGCCGGCCAGGATGACAACTTTCATATGGAGCTCCTCACTTCCGATGGGTCGAATTTCGGCGGCCGGGCCTAGAGTAAGAAGACCGCAGCATCCTGGCCAGCCA
>JACRDG010000008.1 GCA_016218715.1 Desulfomonile tiedjei
CTCTTGGAAGAGAGGCGGACGGCCGGGGAAACTAAGAGTTTTTGGAGAGGGGTCCGGGGAGAAACCTTTTTTCAAAAAGGTTTTCCACAGATTACTCCTTGGATTGCGACTTGGGAAGAGCGGCCGGCTCACGTTTCCATCGTTTCCACTGCTTGCGGAACGCTAGCAGTGGAGGATATCGCCAACAAGTGCCTCGCCGGATACGGAGGCATTCAGCATGATTTTGTCGGAAACCATCATGGAGATCAGCACCACAGCCGCTTTGAAGAAACCGATGAACGACGTCCAGATCATTACCGCCAATACAGCCGCGGCCATTGCCGCGCAGTTGTGTCGGGTGCAAGTGATCGCCGCGTACCCGATCACCCCTCAAACGCCTGTCACCGAAGAACTGGCTGAAATGGTGGAACGAGGGGCCCTTAAGGCGGAATACATCACCGTGGAGAGCGAGCACTCGGCCATGGCCTCCGTGGTGGCCGCGTCGCAGGTCGGCGCGCGGGCCTTTACCGCGAGCAGCGCCAACGGCCTCCTCTACATGCACGAGATGCTCCACTGGGCCGCGGGGAGCCGCGTACCGGTTGTCCTGGCATGCGTCAACCGCGGGGTCGGCGCGCCGTGGACTATCTTGAACGATCAGCAGGACTCAGTCTCCCAGAGAGACACCGGCTGGATCCAGATCTATTGCAGGAACCACCAGGAAGTGCTCGACTCGATCATTCAGGCGTACCGGATAGCCGAGCAGGCATACTTGCCCGTTATGGTCTGTTACGACGGATTCACGTTGTCCCATGCCAGCACTGCGGTAGAGATTCCCCTACAATCCGACGTGGACCGTTACCTTCCGCCGTATCGAGGCCCGATCGATCTCGACGAAGGCGGTTCCATGAACGTGAATCCGCTCATCTTGAGCGAACCTCGTGAGGACGCGGAAGGCAATCTGAGACCGGGTTACATGGATCTGCGCTTCAGGCTCCAGAGGGATCTCCTCGCCTCGTTGCACCTGATTGCCGATGCGGATCGGGACTTCGAATCGACCTTCCACCGCGGATGGGGCGGCGCAATATGGGAATACCGCATGGAAGACGCGGTCCATGCACTGGTAAGCATGGGATCGCTCGCTTCGGAATGCACGCTGGCGGTGGACGCGATGAGAGCCAACGGCCTCCGAGCCGGCGTGATCGGGGTGCGCGCGTACCGTCCTTTCCCGGCTGAAGCACTAGCGCGGGCACTCTCCCGCGTGAAGACTGTAACCGTGTTCGAGAAGGACGTGAGCTACGGCTACGCCGGCGCCCTTGCCAATGACGTGAAGGCCGCGCTCTATGACGCGGACGTCAGGCCCAAGGTGCACTCCTTTGTGGCTGGACTCGGCGGACGCGACGTGCGACCCGAACAGATAGCGACTGCAGCCGGCGATGCGGTCAACGGCGTCCCAGGCGACGCATGGCTCGATATTCACGGTTGGAGCACGGAGTAATCAGTCTTCGCTTTCTAAGGAGTAGACCAGGAGGGAACTTCTGTGTGCAAAGGAGTTTCCCTCGGATTAGTTCCACCGCCAGTGCCGTATCGGGCAGTGTGACGGTGAAAGAAACCAACAGGATCCACATGGCAACCAAGGCAGTCAGAGATTTACCGATTGAAGAGTTTATCCTTCCGGGGACCCGTTCGTGTGCCGCGTGCGGTCTCATGCTGACGTACCGGCATGCGCTGAAAGCGCTCGAGCCTCAAAAGACCATCGTAGCCGTTCCCGCGAGCTGCATGACCGTGCTTCACGGGGTGTACCCGATCACACCGGTCAAGGTCGTCTGCATCAACAACCCCTTCGGTGCGACGGGCGCATCGGTTTCGGGACTCGTTGCAGGCCTGAAAGCCACCGGCAGGGATGACTATAACGTCGTGGCCTTCGCTGGCGACGGCGGAACGTACGACATCGGCATTCAGGCGCTCTCAGGAGCCCTGGAACGAGGAACAAACTTCCTGCACGTCTGCTACGACAACGAAGGATACATGAACACCGGCACCCAGCGCTCCAGCGCGAGCCCGCTCGCAGCGGTGACCAGCACGACCCCGGTTCTTGCCAAGCTTCAGCACAAGAAAGACATGATCGCGATCGTGGAGGCGCATCGGATTCCGTACGTCGCCACAGCCTCTCCCGCGTATCCGCTGGATCTATTTGACAAGGTGCGTACCGCCCGGGAGATATACGGACCGCGGTACATCGAGGTGCATGCGCCGTGCCCGCCTGGATGGGGTTTCCTCAACAAGGACCTGATCAAGATGGGAAAACTCGCGGTGGACACGGGGGTCCACGTACTCTTCGAGATCCGTGACGGCAAGTTTCGGCTCACTTCCCGTTCGTTGACCCTGGCTGAGAAGGGGCGGAAGAAGACGGTTGCGGACTACGTCAAAGGCCAGACCCGGTTCAAGAAGATCACCCCCGAACAGATCGCGAGCTTGCAGGAATTCTTGGATCGGCGCTGGACTGAGCTCATGGAACGCCACACGAGAGACAACGCCGCACAGTTGACGCAGGCCGAATAAGTGGCAGCGGGAACGATCGCCTCGGTTCGCTGGTTTTTCCGGTCGAGCAGGCGCATGGTCAAGAATCGGCGTCGTTTTAACCCGCTCTGAGCTCTTGATTTGCACCGCGCGTCTTTCCGCGCGCAAAACCGCTCCGTTGGAACAGCCTCCACAACTCAGCGGATGATTTCCGCAAGATTCCCCTCTGTCGGGTGCCACTGATGGCTTGTCCAGCAGTGCATGGTAAGAAAATACTGCTGGGCAAGTTAACCATGCCAAACGCGTGGCACCGAACCCACGATCCCGATATGCCGAAGGTCAAATCGCAAAAACAAGACTCTTGCCACCTGCCCTAATGCAGGCCGGGCCCGCAAAACGGCGAATCCCGGAATTCCGGCGTGTTGCATATTATCGTGCGAATTTGATCGCCGTGAGTTGCCACCCAATCGGAGTAGTCTTCGTCTTCGGACCACCCTTCGACGGTCGGCCGGTTTTTCTCGCCGATCATTTGTGCTTCAAGACCATCGACAACCTCTTGCTCGAAATCCTCGCTCAACATAGCGCATATCCTCCATCCGGCCCGATGGGACTCCCTCAATCGTACCCTTTGTCTTAAGCTAACGATGCGGAATAGGCCGATTGGTTTCGAAAGGACCTCGGTTGGCTCAGGGCTTTCGGAGAAGGGGACGCTTTCGCCGCTCGCGTTTTCCCTTGACGGCCCAGGGACCTGACATGATAATGGTTTTACTGCTTGAGAAAGGGAAATCCGGGTCGGCGCTCCAGCCGAATGACCCGGAGGCAGCGGCCGAAGCCGAGTGCCTATGCAGCCGAATGCGGAAGGAGAAACAGTATGGAATTGAAGATCGTTCGAAGTGACAACGCACTGACTCATCTCGTGCTTGCCGGCAAGCTGGACGTGGACGGTGAACGGTCCATCGGCGACCAGTTCCGGGATCTCATCGCGTCAAGCAACACGTCGTTTCTGGTCGACATGAGCGGCGTGTCGTATCTGGCTTCATTGGGAATACGGCTCCTCTTTGCCGGGGCCAAGAGCCTGTCGGAGAACGGGAACAAACTGGTGGTGCTCAGCCCGCAACCAATGGTCGAAGAGACCCTATTAAACTCTGGCACCGTGAAGTTCATCCCGATAGCGCATGACGAAACCGAGGCCGCGCGGATCATCTCCGGAATGTAGAGGCCGAGACGAAGTGCTGCCGGGGGCATGGGGAATCTTCTTACTCTCGTTCTCCCATTCGGAGACGTCATTGGGTGCGATGCGGTTCCTCCCGAGGCGAGGTGCCCACATGCGACGGGACTGTCTCTGAACGGCCGTTGCCTGGTTGGGAACAGAAACCTCGACATGCGCGAGCACTGCTCAACCGGCCGCATCAACGTCGTGGCACCGCGTCTTGCGGCATTCATTTGTGGAGCGACTAAAAATTCGAGTGGTTGGGAATTAGTGGTGGCAGGTAGACTTCAGCTATCCATACAGAACAACTATGAGGCATTGGCCCGGTTGATGGGGGAAGCGAACGAGTTCCTGGAAGACAGCGCCGTTCCTGAGACGGTCGTGTACAAAGCCAACCTCATCCTGGAAGAGCTTCTTACGAATATCATTAAGTACGCGTTTGACGACGAGGGAGTGCACGAGATAAGCGTGGTTCTCACTCTGGCTGGTACCACGCTGACCATCGAGTTTGTGGACGGCGGGCGAGAGTTCAGCCCACTCCTGGCTCCGCAGCCTGAAGCGTGTCATTCGATCCTGGATTGCACCATAGGCGGGCTCGGCATTCACCTGGTGAGAACCATGACGGAATCGGTCGAGTATCGCCGGGAGCAGGAAAAGAACTTTTTCGTGGCGAGGCTCAAGATCGATGCAGAGTGATGCCGGTTCGTACACTCCCGAATGTGAGTTCTCGCGCGGCAAGCTCGCTTATTCCTTGGCGGCATCGTCCGGGGAATCAAAGATACGGAGCAGCGAACGAAAGCCGGAGATGTCGAAGACCTGCTTCACCATCCCTGACAGACCGCAGCAGGCAAGCTCCCCTCCGCTGGCCTTGGCATTCTTGCCTGCGGCGAGTATGCAGCGCAGTCCGGCACTGCTGATATAATCGCACTTGGCCAGATCGACGAGGAATCGGTTGGAGCCCTGCGTCATCTGCTCGCGCATGCTCTTTTCGAAATCGGGAGCACTGATGGTATCGATGCGACCTTGAACCGTCACCACGGTCCATTCGCCCCTCTTCGCAAAACTGATCTCCATAGACTCCTCCGGCTTTTCCTGGACTAGAGCGGTTCTCGAAAGTAATCACGGGTTGGCTTCCGGGTGCCACCGCTGGCTTGTCCAGCAGTGCGATGCCCTTCCGACTGAACTTCTGAGAATCGCTATGGGGATCAACCACCATTCATGCGAGATCGCTGTGAAACCGTGTGAAGCCCTCGATTCATCCCTGCGCACGACGCCAATCGTTCCGGACGATTTCCAGGAATTCTCGCGCAGCCTCCGAATAGAGCCGAATCCCTTCAAAATCAGGGTCACAGACCAGTTTCTGCATGAGGAACCCGTCTCCGTCGAACCAGCGCGGCAGAAGCCCTCCGAAGAAATATCCTCTATTTCTGAGAATGTCTACCGCGCGGCTGACCCACGGATCGGTCAATGTTAGCCAGACCTGGAACACGGCTGTGTTCTCGTTCACCGCCTCGGTTTCGAGATTGTGAAGGAATGTTCCGAAATCCACCCCCGTGTGGTGCACGGCGATTCGCGCGACGCGCGCAAAGTCAAACACGGTCATATCTGCTGCAGAGACTACGTCATGAGGCAAGGTCGCGTCGGAAACGTGCAACTCACGCCGGTCGTCGAGGCGTTCATAGATGTGTCGCAGTTCGGGTTCGTAGGCGGCCGGGAGGAACACGGTGTGCGGCTTGGGCCGGTAAGATCGAAATCCCAGCAATGCTGCGACCCGGCCCGAGGAGCTCTGTTCCTTGGCGTAGGCCCGAGCGGGCATTAGAGCCACTTCCAGGGCAGTTTCCACGTGTTTGTGAAGCACCATCTCCTTTTGATTGTGGACATGGTTGCACACCGCCTCCCCGAAAGTCTCCTCGATGCCATCGACTTTCGGCGCCCATTCCTCGAAAACAAAGCTGAACATTCGCTTGTTCACCCCGAGGCCTCGGTAATCCGGGAGCACGAGACCCGCCCCTAATTCGTAGAGTGCCTTGTACGGCGTCGAGCGAAACGCGTGCACCACCCCGATTACTTCTGCTGCCGCAGTTCTCGCGACAATGGAATAGTAATCACCGTTGGCGTTGGCCTGCGTCAGGGCTTCCGGGTCGTAGAACAGTTTTACCGGGTACTCTTCTCCGTACACGGTCCTGAACAGGCGCGCAATGCCTGGGGCGTCCTCAGGGCGAAAAAGACCCACATCATTCGGTAAAGCTATCGGTTTGCCATCGAGCTGGTCGTCCATAACTTCTAGCCTTTCATTTCAGTTACTCAGTTCCTACTCCGCCGTTCGCGACCTCACGATCAATAACAGAGAGGCCGCAACCCCCACAAGCATCAATCCACCGCAGACAAGATACATAGCGGAATAACCCCAGTCGAGCAAGATGGCTCCTCCTATGATGGGTCCGAGAAAGAAACCCGCCTGGAACATCCACATGGCGAGATTCGTGTTCACCGCCCGGAACCGTGGCGCAGACACGTCAAAGATGAAACCGCTTACCACAGGCATTGCCACTCCCCAGCCCAGGCCGAAAACAAAGCCCAGCGAGTAAAACATTATCGGCCCCTCGGCGTGGGCTAGGGCCAGGTATCCCAAAGTGAGCCATGCCAGGGAGATGCAGAGCAGTTTTGCCTTGTTCATGCGGTCGAACAGCGACCCGGCCACCACGCGTACGAGGATCTCCATGAGGGTCGAAAGGGTGAAAAACCACCCCGGGTTGACCGCTCCAACCTTCTGGCCGTACTCCTTCACAAAGTAGAACACCGGCGTGAACGCGGTCCAGAGCAGAAGGCATACAACGAGCAACAAGGCGATCCGCAGGTCCAGCAGATTCCTGAGAGTATCCGCGCCCGTCACGCGGCCGTCTGATGAGGTACCGGTTCCTGCGCGCTGCTCTTCAAGGAGCGAGAGCAACGGAAACGTCCCGAGCATCAGGAGAGCCGATGCCTCCATAACTCGGCCGAAGCCCCCGAACATCCGGACCAGTACATCCACCAGCGGCGGGAACACCGCGTACGGCAGCAACGTGATCACGGCAAACAGGCCGAAAGCCTGCCCGCTTCTATCCTGAGGTATTGCTGCGACCAGCCGGCTCAGCACAGCGGTGACCATGACTACGTATCCGGCGCCATGAAAGACCCGGAGAAGTGCCAGGCTCCACAAACCGTGGGCGTAATCGTAGAGGATAAGAGCCACGATGACCCAGCAGCAACTGACCGCTATCCATCGGCTCGCGTTACGGGGATGCAAGAAAGGGCTAATCATCGGCCTCACGGCCAGGACCGTCAATGAGAACAGGCCGATCAACAGCCCGAACCAGCGCGCATCGATAGGGAGCGTGCCGAGATACTCGTGAAACTGGAAGAAAAGCGCAACGTTACAGTACGTAAGGAACATGATGACGTTCAGGACCAGGAAGTCCCGTGTCAGGAGCTTTTCGCGGTGCGCCATAATCTCGTGCTATCCCGTGGTCATTATCGAGGCTACCTGAAAAGGAGCCGTGCTGGAAAACAACCCTCGTGTCCCGGTCAGGGGCCGCCCCAACGATATTGCTGGAGGCGCAGGAGCAATTGTCCGGCTACGATCCGGCGATATTCGGCACTCGCCCGGACGTCGTCAATAGGCGAAACGTTGTCACGGACGAGCGGTATCAGTCCCTTAAGTGTATCATGGGACAGAACCTCTCCGGTCAAAGCGTGTTCCACCTCTGTCAGGGTGACAACAGTCGGTCCGACGCTCCCCCACGCGAGTCTAGCCTCTTCCACGACCCCGGACGGGGACAACCTCAGGAGCGCTGCCAGGCTCGCGACCGCGCAAGCCTGCCCTTTCCTCAGCCCGACCTTTTCGTAATGGTGCACGTTCTCGTTGGTCAGCTTCTTCACGCGTACCCCGGTCAGGATTTCTCCTTTTCCTAACAAAACCTCGCCCGGGCCAAAAATGAAATCTGCCAGAGGCATTCGCCGGACTTCGCGCCGCGAGGAAATCTCGATCTCCGCGTCGAGCACGTACAACGGCGGCAAGGTATCGCCCGCAGGAGAGGCGTTCACAATGTTGCCTCCTATCGTTCCCATGTGGCGGACAGGAGGTGACGCCAGAACAGCCAGGGCCTTGGCTAAGATGGGGAAATGCTCGACAGTAAGCGGGTGCGCCAGCAAAAAGCCGTGTGTGGTCGCGGCCCCGATGAACAGGAATTCCCCCTCGTCACGAACGCCTTTGATCTCGTTCAATCTCTCCAGGCACACCAGGCTCGGGGGAGCGATCGATCCTGACCGGAGCCTTACGAAGAGGTCGGTACCACCCGCGTAGACCATGCTCTCGGGTCGCTGTTCCAGAGTATCCCACAGATCGTCCAGCGTTCGAGGCAGAAACACGTCTCTCAGCGGCATGGGTCGTCCTTGAGACACGCGGCAGCGTCTTCCACCGCGTCCACGATCTTGTGATAGCCGGTGCATCGGCAGAGGTTACCGCTCAATCCTTCCCTTATGTCGTGTCTGGTCGGTGTGGGGTTCCTTTTCAGAAGATCGACCGACGCGAGAATCATGCCGGGCACGCAGAAACCGCATTGAACCGCGCCGCGTTCCACAAAGGCACTCTGGATGGGGTGAAGGGTTTCTTCGTCGGAAAGGCCTTCGATGGTCACGATCTCTCGTTCCTGGAGCTGTGCTGCGAGCATGAGGCAGGAAAGGCGGCTCTCACCATCCACGAGGATCGTACATGCGCCGCAATCGCCTGCACCGCATGATTCCTTTGTGCCGGTCAGGCCGAAATCCTCGCGGAGGAGATCTACGACGCGGCGGTCGGGTCTCACGTCAATTTCGACCTTCTCACCGTTCAGTCTGAAGCTGATATTCACGGCTCTCCTTCCCATGCTCTGCGGTTCGCATTCCCATGAGGACTCGTTCAGGCGTCAGCGGAAACCGGTCAAACCGCACGCCGCACGCGTCGGCTACTGCATTGGACACCGCCGGCAATGGTCCATTGGTCGCGATCTCCCCGACGCCTTTCAAGCCGAAGGGTCCGGTGTGCTCGTGGATCTCCACAGCGATCGACTCAATGTCCTGGATGTCCGGCGCAGTGGGGATCAGGTATGTGGCGAAGTTGGGGGTACCCACGGCCCCTTCTGTAACCCGGAAGTCTTCCATTAGGACGTATCCCAGTCCCTGGGCCACACCGCCGTGAATCTGTTGCTCGTAGATCTGCGGGTTGATCACCGTGCCGCAGTCACTGACCGCCAGGTAGTCCTTCACCTCCACGTATCCGGTCAGCTCGTCGACCTCCACCCGCGTCACGTGTGCGCCATAGGAAAACAGCGTGTGGGGCATTCCGTGGAGTCTGAGATCGTCCGCCACCGCCAGCTTGTCAAGGGCCACAGGGGCCCGAAAATGATGAACGGCTACTCGTTCGGTTTCGTCCATTAAGCGAGCCATCCGCTCGAGAGACAGCTCCCTGCCGGTTCCCAGGCACCGGACTCTTCCAGGGACAAGAGCCAGCTGATCCGCACTTTGTGCCATAAGTAGATCTGCAGCACGTTGCAGAATGCGTCTCTTCAGGGTTTCAGCCGCTCCGATCAAGGCATTGCCGAAGGTGTAGCTGCACCGGCTCGCGGAAGCGGAACCGCTCGGAAGCGTCCGATCGGTATCCGGCAGGACCAATTCCATCTCCTCGAGTGTCTGAGCGAGGATACTCCCTGCTATCTGGAGATTGGTGCTCGCGTTTCCTTGTCCCATGTCCACCACACCACAGTAGACGCGGATCTTGCCTTCCTGCGTTAACTCGACCTTTGCATTGGCATAATCCGGCACCACAGGCCCATAGCCCGAAGCTTGCATCACCGCTGACATCCCGACGCCGCGGCGCTTGAACGGGCCAGCGGCGGATTTCCACTCGTCGCGGTCGGTCCAGAAAGGATGCTTCGACACGACATCGAGGCACTCCATCAGGCCGGTCGAAGAAACGAGAGTCTTTCCCACACCGCTTCGATCGCCCCGCCTGAGTGCGTTCTTCATTCGTAGCTCCACGGGATCGATGGACAAGCGATGGGCCAGCATGTCCATCATCTGTTCGACAGCTCCCGTTACCTGCGGGACTCCGAACCCGCGGAACGCCCCGCCGACGGGATTGTTCGTGTAAACCGCGTACCCTTCGAGCTTGACGTTGGGAATGCGGTACGGCCCGCTCGCATGTTCCAGCGCCAGAGTGAGCACTACGCCGCCGAGGTGGTCGTATGGGCCGGTGTCGAAAAAAAGCTTCGCCTCGAGGAAATGCAGCGCCCCATCCCATTTCGCGCCGAGTCGATAGCGCATGCTCGCAGGGTGCCGCTTGGTCCCCGCTACGAAGGACTCTTCCCTTCCCCACCACATCTTTACCGGCCTGCCGCCTGAGTGGAGAGCGGCCAAACCCAACAGGGTTTGAACCGTCACACCGTCCTTGCCGCCGAATGCTCCCCCAGGGTACGGAGCGATTATTCTGACTGAGACCGGGTCCAGGCCCAGTGCTTCAGCGACCTCCATCCGATCGCGGAAAGGGGTTTGAGTGGAACAGACGATCGCCAATTTTCCCTCTTCGTCTTGTTGAGCCCAGCCGCATTCGGTTTCCAGGTAAGCGTGTTCCTGGTACGAGGTTTCGAAACAGCCTTCCAGGAGGACCTCGCACTCCGCCGCGGCAGCTTGGCCGATCCCTTTCTGCAACTCTCCCTTGAGGAGGGCATTACCGCCGGGATGATCCTCATGGACCAGCGGCGCGTTCTCTTCCAGGGCCTCTTCCGGGTCGAAGACGCCGGGCATAGGCTCCAAGTCCATGCTTACCATCGAGAGCGCCCGTTCCAGCGACTCCTTGTCTTCGGCCAGGACCAGGGCAATCGCGTCACCGCAATGCCGCACCTTGTCGTCCGCAAGGACAGGCTGGTCTTTCCTGATCACACCTTGCCGGTTGGTACCCGCGACGTGCTCGTGGGTCAAGGCACAGATCACGCCGGGCGCCTCCCGGCAGCGCTTGAGGTCGATCCCCTCAATCCGCGCGTGCGGCACTCCGGCTCGCTTGACTCCAGCCCAGACCAGATCGTCACCGTAATAATCTGCAGCGAATTTTTCGCGGCCGGTGACCTTGGCGTATGCGTCGATCCTGGGAACTCGCGTGCCGATGCTCAAGGGCCGGTCATAACGATCGGGGGAGCGTTTCGAGGTCCGACTGTCTTTGTGGCCGGCTGGGTGTCTCATGCAGTGCGCTTCTTTCGGGCTGTGGGACTACACGGTCAGACCGACCGGCGAAGGATAGTTTCCAGAGCCTCAATAAAGGCCTCCATGGCCTCCATGAACGATATGGTAACGCGGATGTGATTCGGAAAGCGGAAACCGGTCATGCTGCGCACCATGACGCCCTGGGTCATGAGCTTCCGATATGCGAGGGTGTCGCTCATCGGCAGCTCGATCATTACGTAGTTCCCTTCTCTTGCCACGAAGGTGAGCCCGAGCCTCGTCAGTTCGCGCCTCAGGAAATCCTTTCCTTGCCGAACGAACTGCCTCGACCGTACGAGGTGCCCTTCGTCGCCGACCGCTGCCAGGGCGGCTTCCTGAGCCAGCGTATTCACGGAATAGACGACACAAGTGCGGCGAATCGCATCCACCACCGACAACTCACCTGCCAGATACCCGATTCTCAAGCCGGCCAGGCCGTACATTTTCGAGAACGTACGAAAAACCACCAGGTTCGGATAGCGGTCGATCAGAGACATGCAGTCCGGGTAATCGTCTGCTTCGACGAATTCGCAATACGCCTCGTCAATCACCACGATACGCCGGGAGTCTATGGCATCGAGAAAGCGCTCCAATCGCTCGCGGTTCCAATAGGTACCGGTCGGGTTGTTTGGGTTGCAGAGAAAGACGATCTTGGTCCGGTCATCGATGCAGTCCAGCATTCCCCGATCGTCGAATTCGTAGTCCTTCAAGGGGACCAGCCTCGCCTCGAAACCGGAAAACTCAGCCACCCATTCGTACACGGCAAAGGTCTTGTCCGCGGTCACGATGTTGTCACCACTCTCGCAGAACGCCTTGATGACGAAACCGATCACCTCGTTGGCGCCGTTCCCTACGAGGAACTGATCCGGATGCTTGCTGAATTTCTCAGCCAACTTCTGGCGCAGATAGTACGCATCGCCACTCGGGTAGATCGCTGCCTTGGGTGGAAAGAAGTTCCTGATCACCTCCAGAGCCGCGTCCGGCGGTCCGAGAGGATTCTCGTTGTTGTTGAGCCGGTAGAGGCGGGAGCACCCGTAGAGCCGCATCAGCTCCGGGTCTGGCTTGCTCGGGATGTAGGCTTCGAACCGTTTGATGTACTCGGGTAACAGTCGTTCCAGTTGCAGGCAGCTCATGCTCGAAACAGCGCCCTCTCTGCCAAGGAATTCCAGCCCTGTCGAACTTAGAAGAAGGGGGGGGATTGGTCAAGGGAATAGTCAGCCTGCCGGGACCTCATGCCGTTTTGCATGCAAACAAGTAATCTGGATCGCGACCTGGTATGAGGTCTGCTAGTTGCCGGTGCTCCCGCGACCCGATGGAACTGAACGGGGATCGGTGCTTATTTTTGTCGAGGGACCACTTCGACCTTGAGCATGACCTCGCCGTACCCGAGGCAGTCCACCCCCGTGTCCGGGCAGCGCACCTGTCTCATGAAGTGGAAGTCGTTCGGGGCGAGACCTTCGCTCAACCGCTCGTTGACCAGGGCCACCGGGATGGTCAGTTGTGAAACAAGATATACGCACATCCGCTTGGGACAAAGCTTCGTGATGAAGTTGCCGTCCATGTCCAGCACGAAGCGTTGCCCTGGTGAGTGCCCCGAATTGCAATTGCGTGCCGCAACCACTTCGGCCACGATGGAATAGTGAGAAGCAGCCTCGGAGAGGCGTTCCACGTGCCTGACTCGGTGCCCGTTCTCCCGAAACGTCTTGAGTTCCTCATCGGAGTACTGAACTCGTTTCCCATATTCCTCGACGATATCGTCGGTCATGTGCCTCGATCCTCCTCGATTGGGCCGCGCGGCGAACTTCCCCGGCCGCGAGTTCACAGGGTGGGGATCAAACGCCAAGGTCACACCGCGTCGCACTCCAATGCCTGACTTTGAATCTCGACTCCGTATCAGGCCGTCAGGGCAGGATTTTCACCGGGGTACCCACCTCGACCATGTTGTACAATTCGATTGCGTTCGGGATGAACATGTGAATGCAACCGAACGATTTCTTCAATGCGCCGTTGAATAGCCTGCGATCCGCGTGTATGTGAATGCAGTCTCCCGTGTACCCCTTCAGCATTTCCGCCTCATTGGGATAGTTGATGCTGATCACCGTCGCCTGTTCACCGCCGTACGGATCGCTCCACAGCTTTTCAAGCGCTGGTCCGGTGGCCGCGTTTACGAATCGGTTGTCTTTGCACCAGCTCCGCGGCTCGATGATTTTGTGCCCTTTTCCGCAGATGCGGGATGCCATCCACGAAACCTCGTAACACCCGACCGGGGTCTTGTGGTCTCCGCTCCTTCTCTTGCCAATCCCGCCGAGACCGGCCTCGATGGGGTACTCTCTGATCAACTCGGCATGTCGCCACAACTGTAGTACCCTGCTTGAACAATGGATCGCGATGCGGTATTCAGATGTCCGAGGAGCAGGACACTGAAGCAACTCCGCTCCGGCCTCCCAGGCCCCCGGCCAGAACAGGAACGTACAGATCAGCAGGAGGCCTACCGTCGCAGAGGACCGTGCTTTGGGCGAGGATTCGCTCGAGGGCATGATTTCCTGGCTGATCTCAACTAGTTGGGGAATGCTTCTCCAACGGGTCGCGAAGCGTGAGCGCCACAGCCGACCGACCCATGGGCGTTCCCGGAGAAGGTTCGGAGGCGCCCCGGCTCGCGGCCGAAAGGGTGTCCCGAAAATCCTTCCGGGCCTCTCTGTATCACAAACGGGTGGTTTCGTCGATGGCTGAAAGTATCAGGTCAATCTCGAGCATAGGTCGTCGGGTTCGAGTCTTCGTCGGCATAATCCTGCTGGTCGTGGGAGCGGTTTCCGGGACACCGGGCCTTGGAGACGAGCGGGCCGCAGCGCAGGAGCCGGCAGCCCAGTCAGCGCCCCGCGACTTCTTGGCCGAGGCGGAGCAGGCTTTCCGGCAGGGCCGGTTCCATGAGTCGATTCAGCTCTATGGCCTCGCCGAGAAGACTGCGCCTGGCGTCAGCGCCGTTTATCTTGGCAAAGGCATGGCGTATGAGGCGTTGAACGAGGATGGAAAGGCCATTGCAGCATACGAGAAGGCCCTGGCGATCGATCCGGGAGACTATCGGTCGATGGAGAACCTCGGTGCAGTTTACGAACGCCAGGGAACTCGTATGCAGGAGGCCGCAGCCCTGTACAGGAAAGCGCAGAAGCTCGACCCTCGAACCGAGTGGCAGGAGAACCTGTCCGTTTGGGCTGCGATGCTGGAAAGCAGGTCCCGGCCCGAAGATACCCACGCGGTCGGGTGTTGGCACCTCGGCAACGCGAGAATGGAAAAAGGGGACGCTGAAGCCGCCGAATCGTATTACTCGAAGGCCGTTGAACTGGACCCGCTGATGTTCCAGGCGTACCATTCCCGTGGTCTGATCCGCTTGAAAAAGGGCAAACTCAAAGAAGCGCTCGCGGACTTCGAGCAGACCGTCCAACTGGCGCCGACTCTCCCGGACGGGTTCCTGCATCGAGGTCTTGCCCTGGAACTGCTCGGAAATCGTGCCGAAGCCCGCCAGGATGTGGAGCAGGCCCTGAAGATGGCGCCGAAAGATCCGCGAGCTCTTTACCATCACGCCAGGATGACCGACGACGAAGGGGATTTCGAATCGGCCCGGAGATTCTACGATGAGGCGCTTCGGCGACGCCCTACACCGGACCTGAGTTCCCTTATCCGGGAGCGGTTGAGCGGACTCGGTTCGTCCAAGAGAAGGCGGGGGGCCGATGCACAGCCTCGGCAACCGGAGGGGAAGACGTGGTGGTGACTGGCCGCGTGCAAAACCCGACGCACTCTCCCCTTGCACCTTAGAACGCATGGCGAAAGATTGACTTCCGAGGTCAAAATCTGTAGGATGGGGCCGATATGGAGGGCGTAGCTCAGTTGGCGGAGCACAGGGTTGTGGCCCCTGAGGCCGTGGGTTCGAGTCCCACCGCTCTCCCCACCACCGCTCAGCGTCACGGACGGTCTTCGTGTTCCCCGGGGTTCAGGAGGCCGTTTCTGCTCTTCCGGCCATTCCGCAGTCACAGAAGAGTCCTGACCGATGAGCGGCCACGATTGGTTTCCCTGTTCTGCGCCCGTAGCTCAGTTGGATAGAGCGCCGGACTTCGAATCCGTAGGTCGCAGGTTCAAGTCCTGCCGGGCGCGCCAAAAAAACGTCAACCATGCCGGAAGGTTAGCATGAGCTGATCCCGGCTTTCTCTTTTTCTCACTATCACCCGAGCGGCAGTTCTGTGAGGTTTTCGAGGTTTGCTGCTTACCTGAGGAAAGTCCGGTCGCTCGGTTGCCTGTAGGTCGGCTCGTGGGGTTACCGTGCAGGCCTTGGGGACCGACCCGGCGCCTCCACGGGGCCGAACAGGGAAATCATGGAGACAACCCCAGCTTGTATGTGTGAGGGTCCATTTGGAGTCACAGAGCCGCGAGCGTCGATATCGATGGGTAGCCCGCACTTCCGGTCTCAGCCTTGTGGCCTGTTCCGCCAGCCCGCAGGCGCCACTTGAAGGCAACCTATTCGGCCGCCGGCCCATGTCACGAGTCGACTCTTTCCGGGTTCGGCTCGTGCCCCGTAGAATTGAATCCATAATGGGACGCTTAGCATGGATTCGACCCGGAAGGTCCCCGGCCCTCGCAAACCTTGTCTAGAAGTCAACTAGAAACCCGCTCTGAATAGCTACAAGAGCATCGATTGTCCTTCCAGGATTGCAGTACCGACCGCCGCTAAAACTAATCGGTTCAGCGGGCCTTGATACATCTTGGTAGGCCCATTTGAACCAGTTCCCCGGCTGCCAGTGAGAAAACAAGAATCTGAAGGTAAGGTTCTCCAAGAGCCTCCAATCCATACCAAAACCCAGCTCCAACCCCAGGTCATTGTCAGGAACGCGGACTGGGCCGAACCGCTCTTCAAATGGCAAGTTGGGGTACACAGCCATATCGCGGTCCCGGAGAAAGATTCCGCTGTACATGCCTTTAATTGATCCAGTGTTGCTCGCCCTCTGCGCCCGCATCACCGTACCAAATAGGTTCAAGTTTGCGGCAACCGCGTAGTCTACGCGAAGGGCGTAAGACAGGAAATCCTGAAACGTGCAGTTACCTGCGCTGTTGTAAGAATTGTTCCCTCCTCCATACAAAGGCAGGAGAAAGCTGTACGGAGCCATGGGAGCTTGGCCTCCCCCCCACCGAGTGAGGAAGAAGTTCCAGCGATCATGTGATCGAAAGATCCTGCCCGGTTCTTCGGGGCGTGTGAAGGCACCCGTGCGTGAAACCGGATCAAAAGTCCCCCCGCGCACATCATGACCGCTACGATAGAAATGGGCCAGCGACAGTTTGAGCGGCCCCCCCCACGCGCCGGCCTCGATCGCCCACGCTTGCGGCCAGCCGCTAATCGGACGTGCTCCTTTTCGCCGAATTTCGACATTCTGGAGACCGTACTCTGCATTCAGGAAAAATCGTCCATCTGTATACTTGAGATAGGCAGTGGCCAGAAGGAAGAACATGTCTCCATACACTGGTATCCTGAGGTCACCCACCTGGCGTGCGAAATCGCCCATGAACCCACCGAACTGGCCAACGTTCGCGGCGCCGGTTGTTCGAACCATGCGAAAGAGGTTCGGATATAACGCATCGTCCCGCAGCGAACCTAGAGGAACTATCTGTCCGGTGTCCAGAGTCACGTAGTTGTAGGTGAGGCCATGTACATTGCTCCAACGCATGACGCGAACCATGGAGCCCATATCGAAATTGCCACTCTGGTATGTCAGAGCCGCTGCCTGATTCCAGTCCGCAACCTTGTTCTGATCCACCGCGGAGGATGTGGTGATCGGCCACTCGTTCTGAAAGGGAACGTAGTTCAAGAATCGGTCAAACACATTGGCGTCATTGTTGGGATCCGTGTCCTCTCCAGCGTCATGAAGATACTGGCTGATGGAGAATCTGAGCGCACCATAGGGAACCACAATCGAGAAGCCGGTGGCATAATTGTCTTTCTCGTGACTCACCCACCCCATGCCGAACCCTGCCGGGCGTCGGCCGTACACGAGGAAACCCCACGGGCTCTGAATTGTTATCCACAGGGCATTCAAGGTGGGGACCGCTATCGGGACACCGGCCACAACGTCCCGACTTTCGGGCATGATCCAGCCACTGTAGTGAGGGTTAGTCGCCCAATTCTCGCTCGGACCAATGTAGTATCCGCCTCGATCTAGTAAATCACGATTCTGACGCTCGGGTGAGTACAATCTGCCGAAGTTGCCATTGAGATTGCCCTGAAAGGAAATATGCCCTCTGAGAGTTATCGCGGGATTGATCGCAACTCTTGGATACACCCAGAGGCGCATCTCGTGATACGCCGCGTCGGCGCCCTTGGAGGAATACCCTTCCGCCTGGACGTACCGGTTATTGGGCCCCGCCAGTCCTATAGATGATTGGCGAAAAAGATTAGTTACTGTCACGTGAGTTTGGGCATAGTCCGCGTTGCCGAAAAGATCGTTCGGTCCTGTCCTGCTAATGTACCGATACCGCATCTCGTACTCAGACTGCACTGAGAACTCCCACGCCATACTTGACAACGGTATGGCCGTGAGAACCAGAACGAGCGAGAGAACTGCTCCAGCCCCCTTCATGCCACGCTCTCTTTCACACCGACACGAAGTCCCCCAAAACGGCCGAAAAGCGAAAACTTAAACACGCAGGCCGTCCGACGAGAGCGAGGCTGCCGATGTTTGATGCTATAAGAGAAGTAAGTCTAAGGATTACCGAATCTCATACCCGATCCGCGCCGGCCTGTCAAGCCCCAAGATGGTCTTGAACCTTGTCATCCTGGATTTTGCCGGAGCCTGTCTTGGTCTTCCTCAGGCCACGGAACTCGACACGATCTGCATGACTCTTCCGTGGGTACCAAGACCGTGATAGTATCTGTTCGTTACTCTTGCCAAATTCCTTCCAGGCGTGATATAGGCCACTTCTTGCCCTAGAGATAGAGCGGCTCGTCGGTTCTGCCGGATTCCGTGACGGAACCTATTTCGGATGAAGGAGGTGGATGTCAGAAAGGGGGCAATCATTGGAGTTACGTTGTTGTTGCTGGTCGGCACCCCCGGGGGTGCAGCGTCCTTCATGCTGATCAGTCCTCAGGTAGGTGAGGGTGGAAGTCTCGGACCGGACCAGGTCATTTCCGGTTGTGGCTGCTCCGGCAAGAACATCTCCCCGGTTGTGGAATGGAAGGACTGGACGAAGGGCACCAAGTGTTTCGCCGTCACCGTCTACGACCCGGGTGCCCCCATCGGCAGGGGCTGGTAGCATTGGCAGTATTTCAACATCCCCTCAGGTGTTCACGCTCTTCCTGCCAACGCCGGAGCCGTTGCTGCCGGCTTGGCACCGAAAGGCAGCATTCCGAACATGACCGATTTCGGGAAACGCGGCTTTGGCGGAGCCTGTCCACCGAAGGGCCACAAACCTCATCGTTCTCAGTTCACGGTCTTTGCCCTCTGTGTCGACAAGCTCCCTCTTGATGCTTCCGCGCCCGCAGCCATGGTAGGATTATTTCTAAACCAGCATACCCTGGGGAGAGCGACCTTGACCGGGTACTTCTCCCGCGGGGAGGGAACCCGGTCTGGAACGGATACCGGCGCCCGCTGGCGATGAACCTTATTCACGGCACAAGGGTTTAAAGAGGAGAGGCTCATGATTACGGCACTTGTTCAGTTCAAACTCCCGGAAGTGGTTACCCGAGACAAAGCGCGGGAGGTGTTTTCAGGCACCGCCCCCAGGTATCGGGAGGTGCCGGGACTTATCCGAAAGTATTACCTCCTGTCCGAAGACGGCCGAACTGCGGGAGGCGTGTACTTGTGGAAGTCTCGCGAGGATGCTCAACGCCTGTACACGGGCGAATGGAAGAAATTTATTTTGGACAAATACGGCGCGGAGCCGTCCGTCACGTATTTCGAAACGCCCGTAATCGTTGATAACCTGGCCGGTGAAATCATAGCGGACGAATGATGCCGATTCGTGTGCAAGCAATCTGGGCAGGAGCTCCTTGAAAAAAGGATTCTCGCCGGATTACTTCTTTGAAAGCGAGTCGGTATGCACCCTCACTTTGCATGCGGTTCGTTCATGAACAGGTACTGGCCCACGTAGTGCACGCCGTGAAACAGGCGTCTGAAGTCCTCCAGGTTGGTAAGCGCTCCTCTTAGTTGACGGAGAATGGTCGCGGGCCGCAGGTAGTAGGTTCTCCAGGCCTGGTGGGTCAAGCGGTTGATCTCGTCTGCGGAAAGCTCGGGATAGTCATAGCGTGCGGTCAGGTGCCCGGTTGAGGTGATGCCGGTCTCACGGTGGAGGAATCCCTCGTCCCGAAGATAATCGTTGAAAGCGGTACCCTCGTACGCCGACGCAATGGCAAACTGGACGGTATCGGGCGCCAGTTCCAGCGCATAGTCCAAAGTTTGTTTGGCAGTCTCCTTCGTTTCCCCCGGTAATCCGAAGACGAAACAGCCATGCACCCGCAGCCCGGCCCGACGGCAGTCGTCCCGGAACGCACGGGCGCGCTGCGTGCGCACTCCTTTGCGGGCTCGCTGAAGAATCTCGTTACTCCCGGATTCGAACCCCACCACCAGATTCCGCGCACCGGATTGCTTCATGGCGTGCAACACATCTGCGCGCAGTTCGGGCCGAGCACAACACGACCACGTGATGTCTCTCCCCCGAAGCGCGTCGCAGAGTTCGAGGACACGACCGGGATCGCAGGTAAACGTATCGTCTTCGATCTGAATCTCGCGCACCTGCGGCAGCATGGTGTGTATCCAGATCATCTCTTCGGCCACATCCGCGATCGACCGGGTGCGGTACCGATGTCCCGAGATGGTCTGCGGCCACAAGCAGTAACAGCACCGGCCCGGGCACCCTCTTCCCGACAAGATGGAAATGTACGGGTAGTTGAGGTACGGGATCCTGTAGCGAAGCAGCGGCAAATCCCGCCTGATGATGCGGGAAACCCAGGGGAGGGAATCCAGATCGTCCAGTTTGGCAGCCTCGCCATTGTGTACGATGCGATCTCCTTCTTTCCACGAGAGCCCACTGATGTCCCGGAGCGGCCAATCGTCGCACAACGCGCGAAGCGCCTCTTCCACCTCGCCCCGGATGACCACGTCCACCCCTTGCTCGGCAAGAACTCTCTCAGGGAGCACAGTACTGTACGGCCCGGCAAAGGCAATGAGCGAGCGCTTCTTGGAATCATGCAGGAGCCGCGCGGTCTCCTGGTCGTACCCGATGGTCTCCTGGTTGGCGTAGAAGACGTAGATGTCGTAGTCGGGAACCGAGCGAAGGAACTCCTCGCGGGAGAGGCCTTCCACGTTGCAGTCCATGGCCCGAGCGGTGGGGACGGAACCGGCCGCGTAGCATATCCAGATCGGTATCCAGTGACTGGCTCGTCTACCGTCCGCGTTATACGTTGCCTGAAAGCGCCCTCCTGCTACCGAGTCCATGCTGGGGATATTCGGAGGAACCAATACAAGGGCGCTCTTCATCGTTCTCGTCTTTCGTTATGAGAGGCTTTCAGCCATGGCCTGGGTCTGGAAGTGAATGGCAAGAGGGTCGATGATGTCGTCCAGTTCCCCTTCCAGGACGCTCTCCAGCCGGTAAATCGTAAGATTGATGCGGTGGTCGGTGACCCGATTCTGCGGAAAATTGTAAGTCCTGATACGCTCGGAACGGTCCCCTGAGCCGACCTGGCTCTTGCGTTCCCTGCTGATCTTGGCCTGGCGTTCATCTTCCATCAGTGCGAGCAACCGCGCGCGCAGGATCTTGATAGCTTTGGCCTTGTTCTTGTGCTGGGACTTCTCGTCCTGGCACGTAACCACGATATTGGTCGGAATATGGGTCACCCGCACGGCGGAGTCAGTCGTGTTGACGCTTTGCCCACCCGGTCCTGAGGAGCGATAGACGTCGATCTTCAGGTCCTTCGGGTCGATCTCCACATCCACATCTTCGGCTTCGGGGAGAACCGCCACGGTCACCGCGGAGGTGTGTATACGGCCCTGGGACTCGGTGGACGGGACTCGCTGCACCCGATGAACCCCTCGTTCGTACTTCAATCGGGAGTATGCGCCGCGACCGTGTACCAGCGCCACGACCTCTTTGATTCCTCCCGCGGAAGCCATGGACGACGACATCATCTCCACGCGCCAGCCCCTGGATTCTGCATACTTTCCGTATGCCCTGAACAGATCCGCGGCAAAGAGCGCAGCCTCTTCGCCGCCGGTGCCGGCACGAATTTCGAGGAACGTGTTCTTCGCGTCGTTGGGATCTTTGGGCAGAAGGAGCACCGAGAGCGATTTCTCGAGCTTGGCCCGCTTCTCCTGCAGCACGAGGAGATCTTCCCGCGCAAGCTCCACGAGCTCGCCGTCCGCATCGTCCGCGATGATCGTTTCCAGTTCTTCGGTTTCTCGCAGGACCTCGCTGAGATCGCGATATACCTTGACAATTTCGTCCAGGTCCGACTGCTCTTTGGAAAGCTTCCTGAGCTTGTCCAGATCGGTCTGGACTTCCGGCCGCGCCAATTCTGTGTCGAGCTCTTCGTAGCGGCGACTAATTTCTTCTAATTTTGCGAGCACTTGCATGAGTTCACATCAGGCCGAGGATTCGCTCCCGCCCCAAATCTCCTCTTTTTCCAACGTCTTCTTCAGAGCGATGAGCGCCACCTCTATCTGGTCGTCACTGGGCTCCCTGGTCGTCAGTTTCTGCAGCCACAATCCGGGGAGCAGCACAGCGTTGAGGAGTGGATTATTCACTTTGTCAGCAATTCGTATGATCTCGTAAGACATGCCGGCGATCGGTAGGAGCAGCAGGATTTTTATCCCAATGTACAATGCGTTCGTCGCGATCCTGCTGTCGAAGAGATCCTTTGGAAGCAGGGGAAAGACCGCGGTAAACAGAAAAATACTCAGGACGAGCACCAGCAAGAGAAAAGCCGTCCCGCACCTCGCGTGGAGTGTCGGGTACTTGCGCGCGTTCTCTACGGTCAGATCTTCGCCTTTCTCGTACGCATGGATCGACTTGTGTTCAGCTCCGTGGTACTGGAAGACCCGCCGGATGTCCTGCATCAGCGAGATGGCGAGGATGTACCCCACAAAGATCGCCACTTTGATGACGCCGTCAATCACGTGAAACCACAAGCTACGAACCCCGAGTTCCGTTCCGAAAAGCATTCCCACGCCGAGTGTGGCCACATGCGGCACCACCACGAAGAGGAGAATTGCCCCACCCAACGCGAAGGCTATCGTGCCGGCCAGTGTCCAGGGCCCGAGTTTCTCTTCTTCCTCGCCCATGGCCTCCTGAGCCGAGAACATGAGCGCCTGAATCCCATTGAATAGGGCCTCGTACAGCACCACGCTCCCGCGCAACAGCGGTTTCTTCAGCAGCGGCCACTTTTCCATGGGGGAGTGCCATCGGTCTTCCCTCACGGCGAGTTGGCCGTCAGGTCTGCGCACCACAACGGTGAAGGTACGGGGAGCCCGCATCATGATCCCTTCGATCACTGCCTGACCGCCGACCTTGACCTGCTTGCTCTGTTCCGATTGACGAGCCGTGACTAACATGGAACTCCATTCGTCAGGACCGTTCCCCGGGGAGTGTGTTTCGGACCGATCACCCCGTTCGGGCCCCGACTGGTGTCACCCGGAATCGGTGTAGTTACTTCTTGTCCCCTGCCGTCTTCGTCTTCGCTGCGGGCGCCTTGACCTTTTTCACGGGAACAACCGGCTTGCGAGCAGCGGCCTTCTTCACCGCCTTTGCCGGCTTCTTCCCCGTGGCGATCTGCGCTTCCCCGTACTTCTTCATGAAGCGTTCAACTCTCCCGGCGCTGTCGACGAGTTTCTGTTTGCCGGTGAAGAACGGGTGGCAATTGGAGCAGATCTCGAGTTTGTACTCGGGCTTGGTCGAGCGCGTTCGGATTTCCGCGCCGCAGGCGCACAGGAAGACGGTTTCCTGATATTGTGGGTGGATATCCTTTTTCATGCTGTAGCCTCCGAAGATAACCATAATCAAATAATGTTATCAGAAATCCTCACGAAAAAGAAGGAAAAATGGCTGCGCCCACGAAAAGCCTCTCCCCGTCCGACTCCTCTCGGCTCAATCTCGCGACAAGGCCACCGAGGAAACCCATGAGGCGGGCTTCTCCCGGGGGCCGGTACCGGGTTCATTGCCGTAACGTCGGCCGGTGGCGACTCCGGGCGCAGGTCCTATTTGTTCATTATTTCGAGGAACTCCCGGTTGGAATCTGTCTGCATGATCTTGTCGAGCAAGAATTCCATCGCATCCACTGAATTCATGTCAGCGAGCAATTTTCTGAGCAGCCACATCCTCTGAAGGTCTTGTTGGCTGACCAGCAGTTCCTCTTTTCGGGTACCAGACCGGTTGATATCAATACAGGGGAAGATTCTCCGTTCCAGCAGTCGGCGATCCAGATGGATCTCCATGTTGCCGGTTCCCTTGAATTCTTCATAGATGACCTCGTCCATCTTGCTCCCCGTGTCGATAAGCGCGGTCGCGATGATGGTGAGGCTGCCACCTTCTTCGACGTTTCGAGCAGCGCCGAAGAAGCGCTTCGGCCGGTGCAGGGCGTTGGAATCGACACCACCGGAAAGGATCTTCCCACTGGGCGGCACCACCGTGTTGTGCGCCCTGGCGAGCCGCGTGATGCTGTCCAGGAGGATCACCACATCGCGCTTGTGCTCCACGAGCCTCTTGGCCTTTTCGATGACCATGTCGGCCACCTGGACATGCCGTTGTGCCGGTTCGTCAAAGGTGGAGGAAATCACCTCTCCTTTGACGGATCGCTGCATGTCCGTGACCTCTTCCGGCCGCTCGTCGATCAGCAGCACGATGAGGTACACCTCGGGGTGGTTACGGGTGAGGCTGTTGGCAATCTGCTGAAGCAGGACCGTCTTGCCGGCTTTGGGCGGAGAGACGATCAGACCGCGCTGTCCTTTGCCGATGGGCGTCAGCAGGTCCATGACCCTCATGGAGTAGTGTCTGGGGTCGGTTTCCAGCTTGAGCCGTTCTTCCGGATAGAGGGGCGTGAGGTTGTCGAACAGGACCTTGTCCCTGCCCGCCTCCGGATCCTGACCGTTGATCGTCTCCACCTTCAAGAGCGCGAAGTAACGTTCCGTATCCTTCGGGGGTCGGATATAGCCCGAAATTGTGTCTCCGGTTCTGAGGTTGAACCGCCGGATCTGGCTCGGGGAGACGTAAATATCATCCGGTCCCGGGAGGTAGTTGTAATCGGGCGCCCTGAGAAACCCGAATCCGTCAGGAAGGCACTCGAGAACCCCTATCCCCCGTATGGGCATCTCCTTCTCGGTCTGTTGTTGGGCCTGAAGGATCGCGAAGATCAGCTCCTGCTTGCGCATGCTGTTGGCCCCGTCGACCTGAAGGGAGTTAGCAATGGCTAACAGTTCGCTGACCTTTTTTTCTTTCAATTCTACGACGTCCATGACATCTCCTGGGGTTCCTATAAGCTGATTGGGACTATGAAGTTTTGTTTGGATGCTCTCTGCGGCTATTCATAAGGCGGGGCAGGCAAGTGTCAACCACCGTTCCATCTCCCCTGCCCTTGGGAAGTGATTATTGCCTCGGATGGAAATGTACTCCTGGGAGGGTGATCTCAATCTGGCTATTACTTAATTAAGGCCCGCTGCGCTGTCTGTCAAGTCTTTTGTTCTCTCACGACCTGATTGATCATTCCGCGCGTCCGTCATAGAATAGAGTCCATGAACCAGTTGGTCCTTACGTTGAACGTGGCCCCACGCTTCACCTTTGACAACCTCATTGTACATGAGGGGATCGAGGCTGCCGTTTCTGCGGTCCGCTCGGTTTACGAGGAGCCGGAACGCCCCCTTCCGCCGTTATTCCTCTTCGGCGGGCCCGGCACCGGAAAGACGCATATCCTCAAGGCAACGGCATCCCTGGTCGACAGCGCTCGAGGTCAGCGCGATGGAGCCTCCCGCTTCTTTTCGCTCGGAGGCACGAGTGAGGAAGGGACCAGTCTCGACACCTTTGCCGCTCAGGCCGACAACGAATCGGCGCGATTCTGCTGCGTGGCTGTAGATGACATCCACCTGCTGAGCCCCGAGCAGTCGGCTCATTTGTGGGGCCTCTCCAACAAGGCCACCCGGCGAGGTTCCCCCTTGCTGTTGGCGTCAGGCCTGTCGATACAGGAAGTGTTCAGAGACAATCCGCACATGGAATCCCGAGTAAAGGCCGGACTCGTCTTCCAGCTTGCCCCGCCCGAAGACAACGTGCGGATGCTCATTCTGGACAAAATGGCCCGAGACCGGAATGTCCGGGTGTCCCGCGACGTCTGCAGTTACCTGGTGACGAGAAAGTCCCGCAATTTGAGGGAATTGAGTAGACTCCTCGAAATCCTGGATCATGAGTCGCTGGTGCAGAAGAGACGCATCACGCTTCCCCTCATCAAGACCCTGGAACGCGACGGCTTCGTGTGATTCTCGGCGCGTGGATCGGCCCCTCCCCGCCGCAACGCGGTATCATCACAAAAAAGGTTGCCCTCCGGGCAGGCCTTCCCCTATATAGCAGTTGCCGAGAAACACGTCCGTTGGGAAGTCCGAGGATCTGCCCGAAGGCCATCGCGACCAATGCGAACTCCGCGGACATTATGTAATCCCGGACCTCTGCCGGCGTCGGCCCCGGACCTGTTGCCGGCCAACGAAATCGGGAAGGTTGATATGAATCGGGCCGCACTGTTCCAGAAACATTCGTTCTCCTGTTTTGCCCTGGTATTGATGGTGAGCTTCCTCCCTTTCCTGCAAAAGCCGAAGATAGAAGACCCCAACGAGGCCATCAACCGGTTCGCCACACTGTTTGTTTCTCAGGACGCTCAGGGGCTCCTCAAAATCATTCAACCCGACATGATAAACGACAAAGAGATCAAGGCAGCAGAAGTAGAGGCCTTCCTCAAGCGATATCGCAGTAAGTCCTTGACCCTCGAGGGATTTCACATCGACAACCGCTTCAAGTCGGAAGACGGCGAGGCTGAGAGGATACAGGTGACCGTGAACTTTCGGGCTCCTGCCCTCAGCCCTAGCTATTCCTCCCCCGCAATGCTGACCATGTCTCTTCTGTGGGTTGCTGAGAAGGAGAAGTGGTGGCTCGAACGGCCTCTGTACGTCAACTACGTCGTGACGTCCAACGACTCGTATCCCACCGACGCGCAACGAGATCTCGCGTCACGGTTTGAAGCGACTACAAGGGTCCTGGACAAGCTCGGTCTTCCCGGGACCGAGGATCTTGAAGTGCTGAGCGCACCGATTGCCGGAACGGGCGTGGACAAGTACCGCGAACTGGATAAGCTCTACGAACAGGAAAGAAGCCCCAAAGGGATCGACCCCCGGGCTCGCGGAGTCCAGGTGATGCTCGACGGGGCCCGTCACAAGAAAGGTGGCCTGCTCCAGATCTACCTTGCCGACTTCGAGGCCGCTGACCAGTGCGGCCGACGATCGGTCCCTTGGGACATGTTTCGGGATTACGCCCAAGCCGCGGTGAAGTCAGGTAAGTCCCTGGAACTCAACAGCTTCCCAGATCAAGCCGAAGCAATCTATCGGAGGATCATGAGTCTCGGCAGGCAATTTCTGAATGAGGGGGGCGGACTCCAGTTTACCTTTTGGGGACTTACTTTCCAGAAGCAGGGGGCCGAAGAGCTGGCACGGCTGCTCGATTCCAAGGGGGACAAGAAAAAGGCCGCCACTATGAGAACGCTGGCGAGCCTGGCGGGGAGACGTATCGATTTGCTCCAGACTGCGCTGAACTGCCTCGACGACATGGCCGATTATAAATCCCTCATGGCCGCTACCATAGCCGCGGGGCGAGAGGGAGACATGGTATTCCGGCCGTGGGGAATCAATACGCTGACCATACTGGCCCTGAAAGGAGCGCCTGCCGCTCCGGAAGCGGTGAACTCGGCCGGGGGGATGGTTATGGTGGAGAATCCGGCGATGAGGAAGGCCGCATGGGAAGTGCTCGAGAAATTGACTTCGGGAGACTCGGGCACCCTCAAGACCTTCATCGAACGCCAGAAAGAATGGGTCACTCACCATCAGGTGTATGGATCGATTCGGGATTTCAGGTAGAGCATGGGCCTCATCCCCAGACCCGCGAGAACTCAGGGATCCTCACCACTCTGAGGCCGGATAGTTGCCTGCAGTACGCTCCATCATCCTCAAGAAGCTAGACCGCGGAGAAGCGGACGAACTCGTGAAGTTCTTCAGTTTGGAGTTGGGATGGCTAACGGGGGTGGCGAAAAACGCCAAGAAGAGCCGCATTCGCTTCGGCGGTCATCTAGAGCCGCTTTCCCTCGTGGACATGACCCTTCGCGCCCGGAAAAAGGACGACATGGTCTGGATCGACGAGTCCCAAGTGATTCGCGGCTTCATGACCGTCCGGCAGCACGTGGGGAAGGTCGCCAGGGCAGCCTACTTCCTCGAGTTGGCATCGGTGTTTCTCCCGGAAGGTCAGCCTGACGAAGCAGTGTTTACCTTTGTGCTGAACTTCCTGGAGACGCTTGAGGAGTCGGACCTCAATCCTTTTCTCCTGCTCCGCGAGGAGATCCTGCTCCTGGGTCTCCTCGGATATGCACCGCGCTTCGACCTCTGCCCGGCATGCGGCAAGGCCATCGAATCTGGCCAGGATGCCCTGTTTTCGGTAAGCCTCGGTGGCGCGTGCCATCCCGCGTGTCTCAGAGGTGAAGGCGAGAAGAGACTTGTCCTCTCGCCGGACACCCTGGCAGTGATGCGCCGAGGGCTCAAGGTGGAGCGGGACGTGGCTCACCGACTCCGACTCCACAGGAAAGGTATCGTGGAGCTGCGGCAGGCACTCTCTGCCTTCGTGAGGTACCTGAGAGGCGAGCAGATAAATTCGTTACTCTTCCTAGAAAATATGGGGCTGTAAGTTATCAGTAGAGCGACTGCTTGGGGCGACGGGATTTCTTCGACATTGGCCGCTCGATAAGGCGATCCACAGTGGAAGGTCCTTCTTCTTCCGGCGGTTCGGCCGCCTTCAAGCGCGACTGGAGGTCAGCCACCTGGGCCTGCAGGGTCTTGACCGATTCCGACGCAGCTTGGGCGTCGGCTCGGAACTGATCCGCGGCTTCCTGGTACCGAGCCACGAGGTCCCGGCACTCAGAATCTCGCTCGTGACACTGCTCGATTTCTTGTTTCGCCTGCTGAACGATCTTCTCCGCGGCTTGCAGCCTCGCGGTCACTTTGTCCAGCTCCACACGCAGGTTCTGGGCTTCCTGTTCCGTCTGCGTCTTCAGTTTGGTGCAATCATTGGCTGAACTCTTCAACGTCGCGAGGAGTTCGCTCTTCTCCTTCAGGTCTTCCTTGAGTCGGTCCACGTCGGAGGATCGTGCTGACAGTTCCTTGGAAATATTTTCCATGCGGCTGGTGACCTCTGCGGTCCGTTTCTGATCTTCTTGCTGCAATTGCTGGATCTTGGCGGTGAGCTGGGCTACTTCTTCGTCCTTCTGTTTGGCATTCTGCCGGATCTTGACCAGCTCTTGCTCTTTTGCATCAAGGTCTTTGGTCAGTTTGTCGAGGCGCTGACTCAACTGTGTAGCCTTGAACTCGGCAATCGCTTTGGCGCCGAGGAGTCGCACCTTCGTGTCCGGCTCCAATGCGCCCCCTTCCGGCTCTTCGGTCGGACGCGACGCAGCCGATTTCTGAGCCTCCGCTGCCTGCTCTTTCAAGGATGCTACTTCCGCGGCAAGCGTGGTGCTCTTCTCCTTCTCTTTAGCCACTTGATCGCGCGCTGCTGCCAAAGCCGATTGCATTTGGGACAGCTTTGCCTGATTCTGGTCTGAGGATACAGCGGGTTTCTTCGCGGGTTTCTCGCCACACCCCTGCAACACCAGTCCTGTAAGAGCTAGGATTATCAGGCAGAGGCGGAAAAGGTTCATATGAAGGTCTCCTTTTGGGCAAAGAGCGAGAGGACTCTCCGGCCATCGGAAAGCGGAACGACAAGATGCGTGCATGGGCCTCGCTGTACCTTGACGGAGAATAATCAGACCGCATTATAAGCGAAAAATAACCGTTTTGTCAATGAATAACCGGAGCTAACCGTGAAGCTTTCGTGATCCTCTTGTGTTTTGGGTTAATCACTTCGAGAATAAACTGGAATTAAGCGCGCAGCAACGCGACTCTAGAAAACTGGAGGACAAGGGAATCCGGTGGGAAGCCGGCTGTACGATCCGGCCGCTGCAGACCGGATGTCTCCCCCGCTGAACATCTGCACTTCACGGAATCGCGGCCAGGCATTCGGCTTGACAACGAAACCACCCTTCTGCTATTAATTATACGTTAAGTCGGAAGCTTATCTTTCCAAACTCGGCGTCACACATCAGTACGTCAGCTAGTCTTTTCAGGTGGTTATCCGTGCGCGGGATTGATCCCTGTCGGGCAAGTCGCCCTTCAATCAGTTCACTGGGGACGACCCAAAGACGATTGACTCGTCGAGGTACCCTGCTCTTCAGGTGTCCTACAAGTTTTCGTATGTTTTTCCAACATGGCAGAAGGGAGTCTGAGAATGTCCTTGAACTTTGATCTTCCCAAGGATGCTGAACTGACCAGGAAGGTCGTCAGGGAGTTTGCAGAGAAGGAGATCGCACCTATCGCCCAGGAATTGGACGACAAGGAAGAGTTCTCGTACAGTCTAACACGCAAGATGGGCGAGCTGGACTTTTTCGGACCGTTCGTCTCGGAAGAATACGGGGGGAGCGAGGTCGGCTATCTCAACTACATCATCATCGTCGAGGAGGTAGCGCGAATAGACGGCTCCCAGGCCGCGACGATCGCTGCAGGAAATTCGCTGGGAATAGCCCCGATCTACTACTTCGGAACGGAAGAGCAGAAGCAGAAATGGCTTCCCGACCTCTGCAAAGGAAAAATCCTCGCCTCCTTCGGCCTGACCGAGCCCGATGCAGGCTCGGACGCAGGCGCATCCCAGACGACCGCGGTGCTCGACGGCAATGAGTGGGTCATTAACGGGAACAAGATCTTCATAACCAACTCTGCCACGGATATGAGTGCCGTATGCATCGTGCAGTGCGTCACCGACTTCTCGAACCCGAACAAGCCGGAGGTGAGCTGCATCCTCGTGGAGAACGGAACGCCCGGCTTCACCGCGGAAGCCATGCACCACAAGATGTGCTGGCGAGCTTCCAACACGGGCGAGCTTACCTTTCAGGACTGCCGGGTTCCCAAAGAGAACCTGCTGGGGAAGAGAGGCGAAGGCTTTCACCAGATGTTGAAAACCCTCGACGGCGGTCGGCTCTCAATCGGCGCGATGGGACTGGGCGGTGCTCAAGGTGCCTTTGAGTTGGCCCTGGACTACTCGAAGAAACGGAAACAATTTGGCAGACCCATCGGCTCGTTCCAGATCAATGCATTCAAACTCGCAGACATGGCCACGGAAATCGAGATGGCCAGGCTCCTCCTGTACAAAGCATGCTGGCTCGCGGACAACCACCGGGTTACCCCGAGAGAATCCGCCATGGCCAAGCTGGTTTGCTCCGAGACTTACTACCGCTGCGCCAATCATGCAGTTCAGCTCCACGGAGGGTACGGCCTGATGAAGGACTACGCGGTGGAACGTCATTACCGGAACCAGAAGTTGCTCGACATCGGCGAAGGAACGTCCGAAGTTCAGAGGATCGTCATTGCCCGAAACATAGGGGTACCTGGAAGATCGATGTAAACGTTTCCTGATCCGATGATGGAACCCCGGTGGGTGCCTGAAGAGACCGAAAGGATCGACCATGGATGAAGAAAAGAAAGAGATTGCGTACGAGTCTTTTCGAGAGACTGTTGACGAATACTCGGGACATAAAGGACAAGACCTTCTGACCGACCCTGACGCCCTCGCGGTTGCCAAAGAAAAGATCGCGGGAGAGGTGGCGGCCACGCCTGGCGACAAACTCCGGGCAGCCCGGGAAGCGCGCGGCTTTACCATCCCCGAGCTCGCGGAACTCACCGGCATCGAACCCGCGTTGCTGGCTCAATCTGAAGCCGGGGAAGCGCTGCTTCCCCTCGGTCAGTTGATCAAGTTGAGTAAGGCCTTATCGCTCAAGATGTCGGACGTGATCTCCGCGGGGGAAGAACCATTCACCATCGTTCGTTCGGGTCAACGCCGCGTCATCAGCCGGTTTGGAAAATCCAAGGAAGCCCGCCACGGGTACGAATACGTGTCGCTGGCTCCAGGCAAGAAAGGCCGCCTCATGGAGCCGTTTATCGTTACGCTGCATCCGTCGGCCGCGGACGAACCGTCCTCTCACGACGGCCAGGAGTTCATCTACGTCCTCGAGGGCGAGATGGAAGTGCTGATCAACGACAACCGTGAGGTGCTCCAGCCCGGAGATTCGGTGTATTACGATTCGACCACGGTTCATCTCGTCCGGGCTTATGGCGATAAGCCGGCAAAGATACTGGCGGTTCTTATAAGCTAAACTCGGCCTGTAATAGTTCCCCAACGTGATGCCAGCCGGCTGGGCCTGTCCCGGCGAACTATTACTTTGGCCTTCTTCGCAAAGCCCTAGATGCCCCCTGTTGAGGTTTTCGCCCATGACAATACAAGAGCCGGCAAACGTCGCACTCGCCGGCATTCCTGCTCCCGGTCTGGCATTTGTCATCCTCGTCGCGGCCCTGTGCCTGTTCGCCTACATCATGAACCGTCGGATCGACCTCCTCAGAAAGGCAATGCCTGACCCGAGATTCGACGACATCGGGGAACGGATTCGCCTTGCGCTGGTGTATGGTTTCGGCCAGTGGAAACAGCCGCGCTACCTGGTGGGCGGGATCATTCATATCCTGCTCTTCGCCGGGTTCATGATCCTGTCGCTCCGATCTCTGACGCTGATCGGCCGGGGCTTTTCTGCTGAGTTCAATCTTCCCGGGCTGACCGGTTCCGTGGGGATGGCCTATGAGGTGCTCAAGGACTATGCAGTCTTGATGGTGCTCGTGGTCTGCATCGTGGCCATCATCCGCCGCGCGGTATTCAAGCCCGCGCGCTACGCCCACGCTCCGGGACAGGGACACGAAGCTGAAGCGTACGTGATTCTTGGAATGGTCAGCGCCCTGATGCTCACCGACATGATATACGACGGGAGTCACCTGGCTGCCACCGGCCACACCGACGCGGGGCTCCTGCCTGCGGCTACAGTTGCCTCTCTGTTTATGGCCGGATCGAGCCCCGCGGCATTGAACGCCCTGCACATCGGCGGGTACTGGGCTCATATCCTGATCTTCTTCGGCTTCCTGAACTACCTGCCGATGTCCAAGCATTTCCACGTGATAACGGCAATCCCCAACGTCTTCTTCGCCAATGTGGATAAGGGGCGGATCAAGCCCGTCCGTCACGGCGTGGACGAGTGGATGGACCTGGACGAATGTGGGATCACTCGCTTCGAGTCGTTCACGTGGAAACACGTGCTTGACTTTTATTCCTGCGCAGACTGCGGCCGGTGCACGGACAACTGCCCTGCCAACGCAGTCGGCCGGAGCCTCTCACCGCGGATGATCAGCATCAAGGCGCGGGACTATGCGTACAAGTACTATCCCGTGTTCGGAACCGCTCCCGACCCCGGAGATATCAAGTTCGTCGGCGATGTGATTACCGAAAGCGAGATCTGGGCGTGCACGACCTGCGGAGCGTGTGAGAACGAATGTCCGATCCTCATCGAGTATATCGACAAGATCGTGGACATGCGGCGATATCTCGTCGATCAGGGGCAGGTGCCGCAATCGCTTCAGAAGCCGATGCAGGCGATCAAGAAGAAAGGGAACGCGTACGGCGGGGCCAAAGGAAAACGAGCCGCGTGGACCAAGGAGCTGGACGGGATAGAAGTCAAGGAACTGAAAGCGGGGGACGCGACGGACCTGCTGTTTTTTGTGGATAGTTGCGGATCGTTCGACCCGAGAATCCAGGAGCTTTCCCGTTCTCTGGCTCGGATATTGGCGAAGTCGTCCACGGATTTCGGTATTCTCGGTCAGGACGAGACCGACTCGGGGAACGAGATCCGCCGGCTCGGCGAAGAAGGCCTGTTCGAGCAGCTCGCGCAAAAGAACATCGCTGCATTCCAGGACAGGCAGTTCAAGGAGATCGTTGCGTTCGATCCTCATGCGTTCAATGCGATCAAAAACGACTATCCCGAGCGTTTCCCCATCGTTCACGCCAGTCAGGTGATAGACCGGCTGATCAAGGCTGGACGCATACGTCTTTCGAGCGACTACCTCGCGGGCCGCGTGGTCACCTACCACGACCCATGCTACCTGGGACGGCACAACCAGATCTATTACGAGCCGCGACAGGTGATTCAAGCCGTACCGGGAGTTCGATTCCGCGACATGGAACGCTCGTTCGACCGGAGCTTCTGTTGCAGCGGCGGAGGGGTTATGCTCTGGTACGAAAGCGAGGAAGAAAAGGAACGTATGGGTGAACGCCGGGTCCGCATGGCCGAGCAGATCGGCGCGCAAGTGATCGTGACCGGCTGCCCATTCTGCCTGATCAACCTGGAAGACGCGGTAAAGACCACCGGCAACGAAGGGAAAATCGAAGTGATAGACCTCGTGGAATTGGTCGACCGCAGCCTGGTCTGATCCTTTCAAAATCGGGAGGAGCAATGGATATCATTGTTTGCATGAAATGGACGCCTGACACTTCCGAGGCGGACCTGACGGTAGACAAAGAGGGGAAGGACATCCGGAAGGATGACCTCGATTTCGATATGAACGACTGGGACCGCTTCGCAATCGAGGAGGCGGTGCAGCTCAAGGAGAAGGTCGGCGGCAAGGTCACAGCCGTTGCGGTAGCGCCGGAGGACGCGGAGGGGATGCTTCGCGAATGCCTTGCCAGAGGAGCCGACGAGGCCTATCAACTCTGGGATGATGCGTTCGAGGGGTCTGACGGATACGCGGTTGCAGCTATCCTGGCCAAGTTTATCAAGGATCGCCCGCACGACCTCGTGCTCACCGGGACGTTGGCCGACGACGACTGCGGCGGACAGATCGGTGGCATGGTGGCTGCCATGCTGGATATACCCGGTTCGACGCTGGTGTCGAAGATCCAGATCTCGGACGGGAAGCTGACCTGCCACCGGGAACTCGAAGGCGGGCTGTACGAGTCCATCGAAATGGACCTCCCAGCGGTCTTGTCGGTGGCAACCGGTCTAAACGAGCCTCGCTTCGTCTCTGTACGAGCGGTCCGGAAAGTTGCGGCCCTGGAGATCCCCACGCTGGAATTGGGCGATCTGGGACTCGAAGCATCGGCCGTAGGATCCGATGGTTCCCGTATCCGGATTGAATTAATGGAACTCCCCCCGGAAGGCGAAGGCGCGGAAATCATCACGGGGAAGGCAGAAGAAGCCGCGGCAAAGCTTGCGGAGATCCTCAAGGAGAAGGGGGGCATCGGGTCATGAAAGAGATCTTTGTTCTTGCCGAGCATCGCAAGCAGCAACTGCGGGATACCACATGGGAAGCCCTTGCCGCGGGCCGGAAGCTCGCCGAGGATCTGGGCGCGGAACTCACCTGCCTCCTGCTGGGCAGCAATGTGGACGCCATGGCGGACGCTCTCGCCAAAGAAGCACCCCGAGTTCTCGTTGTGGAAGACCCGCGTTTGGAGCCGTTCCATCCCGACGCGTGCATGCAGACCCTGAAGGCAATCCTGGCCGACCGCGGTCCGTTTATGCTGGTCATGGGCAACTCCAATGCGCTCCTCGACCTTGCGCCCGGCCTCTCCGTAACGTTGGATGCGGCCCTGGCCACCGACTGCTTCAAGTTCGAAGTGCGTGACGGCAAGCCGCTCGCGTGGCGGCAGATGTACAGCTACAAGGTGAACACGCTGGTCTCGTTCAAGGATGCTGAAAGGATCGTGGCGACGTTGCGGGGTGGAGCGTTCGCGTTTACCCCGTCAGGAGCGGCCGTGGCAACGGTTGAGAAGGTGGCTTCGCCTCTGGGCGGAACGACCTTTCGCCGGCGATTCGTCGGGTACGTGGAAGCCGAAAAGGGTGACGTGGACGTGGCATCCGCGGATATCATCGTCTCAGTCGGCCGCGGGATCGGGGATGAGCCGGACATGGAAATGTTCGAATCCCTCGCGGAGGCGATGGGCGGAGTGCTCGCGTGCTCGAGACCCATCGTGGACAAGAATCTGCTCCCGAAATACCATCAGGTTGGAACCTCGGGGGTCGAAGTGAAGCCCAAGGTCTACCTGGCGCTCGGTATCAGCGGAGCGTTCCAACACGTGGGCGGCATCAAAGGGTCTCCTCTGCTTGTCGCGGTCAACAAGGACCCGAGAGCGCCGATCTTTCGCGTGGCCCAGTACGGCATCGTGGCCGACCTCAACCAGGTCGTGCCCGCGCTCACCGACAAGATCAAACAACTCAAAGGGTAAAACCCGAAGCGAACGGTCAGGTATCCCCCTCGGAACTCTTCACCGGAGAGTTCCGGGGGCAATCCTCGACACTGATGAGCTGCTCTCTTCCGAGAATCATTTCCCCTGAAGAATCCTCCTCACCTCACCCGCATCCTAATAGATGACAGGCCCGGACCGATGAAAAAGACTGTGTCACCGACCGGTTCCGAGTTCTCGAAACAAATCGACGGAGGAGGTGGCCAATGGTCTCCACTCAATCGACCGAAAGCATTGCGAAGGTAGTTCTGGCTGTGACTGTGGTCCTCGCCGCGTGGCTGGGACTCGTGTTTATCCTCGGCGCGCGCGGTGCGTTTGTCACGGTGCCCGGAGCGGTTCCGCTGCCGATCCTCATCGGGGCCCTGACACCCATCATCCTTTTCCTTCTTGCGTTTTGGGTGTCCCGGGCATTCCGGGAGTTGGTCATGTCGCTTGACCTTCGTCTCTTGGCCGGCATACAGGCTTGGCGATTCGCCGGCCTGGGGTTTGTCGCTTTGTATGCACACGGAGTGCTTCCCGGCCTGTTCGCCTGGCCGGCCGGACTCGGCGACATCGCCATCGGAATCACAGCGCCTTGGATCGCGCTCGCGCTGATCCGCAAGCCAAGCTTTGCAGCCAGCAAGACTTTCCTGGTTTGGAATCTGCTCGGGATACTGGATCTGGTCGTGGCTGTCGGCACCGGTGCAGTCGGTTCCGGCCTTGCTCTCGGCGTGGCCGGGGAACTGACCACCCGCCCGATGGCGATGCTGCCCCTCGTGCTGATTCCAGCCTACTTCGTGCCGCTGTTTATCATGCTTCACCTCGCGGCGCTCTTCCAAGCACGACGTCTGGCAGTGTTCGGAGAGTCTGCCGAGTGGACTTTATGCGCGTGCCCCCAGAAGGTTTAGGACAGACGCCCGAGGTTGTGACCGAGGTGGAGAGGGAACGCCATCGAGCCGGGCCGCGATTCAGAAACGTGCTCCAGGCAAAGCGAACAATGCCCGTGTTGCTCGGACACCCTTAAATCTTGATGAAAGCGTCGATCCCTTCCCTGATGGTCTTCTTGTCCATTTTGCCCACGCTCGTCTTGGGGATGTAATCCACCAGGTGAAAGCTGTCCGGAACACCCCATTTGGGGATCACCCCTTTTTCCACAAACCGCGAAAAAAAGGCTCTCAGCTCGTCGGCAGAAACCTTCTCCTCGTACCCGGACTTGAGCACCACCAGTGCGGCGGGCCTCTCGCCCCACTTCTCGTGCGGCACGCCGATCACCGCTGCCTCAGCGACAGCCTCGTGCTGGCTCAGCACGCTTTCGAGCAGCAGAGACGAGATCCACTCACCACCAGTCTTGATCGCGTCCTTCAATCGATCGGTTATCTGGACGTACCCCTCCTCGTCCTGCTGCGCCACGTCTCCTGAATGGAGGTACCCGTCCTTCCAGAGTTCTTCGGACCTTTCGGGATCCTTGAAATAGCCCTGGGTGCACCACGGAGTTCTCACGGTGATCTCGCCGTAGGATTTGCCGTCTCGCGGAACGGCTCGACCGGTTTCGTCCACGATTTTCAAATCGACCAGCGGAAGCGGGAAACCGGTTTTGGTCCTGATATCCAACTGCCGTTCCCTGTCCCACTGCATCATGCGAGGTTTCAGGTGGGCCAGGGTCAAGATCGGGCAGGTTTCGGACATGCCGTAGCCGTGGAAGATTTCGATCCCTTTTTCCAGAGCTCTCTGAGCCAGCCCTCTCGGCAGGGCCATCCCGCCTGTGTTTACCTTCCAGCCACGCAAGTCGATCTCCTTCGCGACCGGATGGTCGAGCAGCATGGTCAGGATCGTGGGGACTCCGTGAGAGAACGTGACCTTCTCTCGCCGGATCAACCGCAAGATCGTTTCCGGATCGTACTTACCGGGATAGACCTGTTTCGCGGCGAGCAAGGTCGCCACGTACGGAAATCCCCAGGCATGAACGTGAAACATCGGGGTGAAGGGCATGTACACATCCCCCGATTGAAACCGTCCCGGAGCGGTCAGTCCTGCGGTCGCAAGCCCCACCGACAGCGTGTGCAGAACGAGTTGCCGGTGGCTGAAGTAGACCCCCTTCGGGTCCCCGGTGGTGCCGGTGGTGTAGAAGGTCGTGGCCATGGCCTCTTCGCCGAACTCGGGAAACTCATAGCGATCGCTGGAACGAGCCAGCAGCACTTCGTATTCCGCGACCACCGGCAAAGAAGTCGCTGGCTTCGTCTCGCTGTCGGTGACGAGCACTACCGTCCGAACCGTCTCGATCCTGTCGTAGATCTGTTCGAGCATCGGCACGAAATCCTCGTGCACGAGGACCGTGTGGTCTTCCGCGTGGTTCATCGTGTACAGAATCTGGTCCGGGGAGAGTCTCACATTGACCGTGTGCAGGACCGCACCCATCATGGGAACCGCGAAGAAACACTCGAGGTAACGGTGCGAATCCCAGTCGAGCACTGCGACCGTGTCGCCGGGTCCCACTCCCAGTTCGGCGAGCCCCGACGCCAGTCGATGAATGCGTCGCTCGAATTCACGGTACGAGTGCCGCACGCCATCCCGGTACACGATCTCCTGGTCGGGAGCGTACAGGAGCGGCGTATGCAGCAGATGCTTGATCAGCAGAGGATAGGCATAAGCAGAGGGGGTTTGAGGTATCATGCGAGGTGTCTTGGTCACAGATGCGTCCTCCTGAGGGAATAAAGGATCGCTTGGTACCCGTCTTCGCTCATACGGTGTCGGTCAACTCCCCGAGAGGAGATTGCTTCGTTTCGTTCGCAATGATGAACCCGCGACCCGTCATAGCTGAGGAATGAAGTGAAGCGGGCTTCTTGCGTGCTTCCCGGCTCTGCCGTTCGTATACCGAAGGGTGCTTGGGAACCCGTTTGTCCTCTCACGTGAGGAATCGTTCTCCGGGCCGTCCCTGCTATCCGAACGCGAGACGGTATGCGGCGAACACTGCGAACGTCCACGCAAGGCAGAGTATCGCCGGTTTCCACATGAGTCGATAGCCCGCCAGCGGCTGAGCACAGAAGTATTCGCTGCTCACGAGGAGGCATAGGTGAATCGGCGACAGCATCATGCCCAGAAAACCGCAGCCGTATGCGAGCGTCGCGAGTGCGATAGGCGAATGGCCCTCGGGGATGAGCGACACCACGAGAGGTAGCGCGGTACCCACGAACGCGACGGCTATACCGGTCACCAGCGCGGCCATGAACGGCAGCAGGGCTGCCACGGCCCAAGGCGCGACATGAGCCGCGTCCAGTTCTGATCTCACCTGGCTAATGGCATGGGATTCGATCAAACATCCCTTGAATGCCATGATGCCGAATACGATCATCATCATGGAGGTCACGCCGCGATTGAAGCAAGCCCTACGCAAGTCACCGAAGCGAAGGGAATTCTGCAGCATGACGGCTCCAATGGTGATCGCGAGTGCCGGAGCGAAGCTCATGTGTAGCGGCCGGTTTCTCAGCGCCGGCACGAATTCGCCCAATGCGGTCACCAGTCCCTGTATGCCGAAGAGCAGCACCACCAGCATAATGATGGGCCTGACCTCGGACAGGAACCTCCGAACCGCCGGCCATGACGCCTTGGTCTTCGTGTCGGGGAACCTCGGGAGATGGGGCAGAATGAAGAGCACGCCTCCACATATCGCGCCGAGAGTGAGCGGCCACTGGATGAGTATCCACTCCCATGTGGGAAGCCCGAACAGCGATACAGCGAGGATCACTCCGGGGTAGAGGGGCCACCAGGGCTCCCAGATGTGGCGGAACCAGTAATTGACCACCACTTTGAGTTCCGGCGCGATGCGGGCGTCTCCAGCCGCGGTCGCCACCATGGGCGCGGAAAAGAGGGCTCCGCCCGGCATGGGCAGCAGGCCGATGAGCGCGGGCATCGCGATGAGCGTGAATCGCGAGCCGGGGGATATGGCTTGGAAGGTGGCCACGATACGTTCAAGCTGTCCGCTCTTGGCAAGGAGTTCGCTCAGGGCGATGATCAGGCTCACCACCAGTGCGAGCCACAGGCATGCGCCGGACGAGACCTCTTGGAGGATCGTGAGCAGCACGCGAAGAGGCTCCATACCCATCCAGAGCCCAACAATGAGGCTTCCTGCGAAAAGACCCGCATACAGAGGGACGAACCTGCTCAGAATGAGAATCACGACAAACGTGAGCAGAATCTTGATCAGCGCGGGGAGAGCAAAAAGCATCAATCATCCTTCCTGGCCGGCACCGGTGAAACCAAAGGTTTGTAACTGTAACACTTTCAGCAGCCCCGATCAACGAGCGGCGGGCCAAGGTAGTGGGTCGCCTTGAATCCTTCCCACACTCAATTCCCCTGCCCCCGTCAAGATCTCTCCCACGGTGCGCCCTTGTGGAATACGGCAAAGTGTGGCATACGTTCTGGTCACGCAGCGGGTTTCTCGCAAACCGCCCACGTTTTCAAAGGGCGCATGAGCGCCGACAGAGCCGTCGATCATGGACAATCTGTACGAACACGTTCACGATGCCGCAGAGGATTTGCGCCGCAAGATAGCCTTCAAACCAGAAGCCGCTCTGATTTTGGGCACCGGCCTTGGCGGGCCGGTGAATCGAATCGAGGTAACGGCTCGGATTCCGTACGGAGACATCGTTCATATGCCCTGCTCCACTGTGCAAGAGCACCAGGGAGATCTGGTTTTCGGCGCTTTTGCGGGCAGGGATGTCGTGGTGATGCAGGGCCGACTGCACTTTTACGAAGGGTACTCGCTCCAACAGATTACACTGCCGGTCAGGATCATGCGGGAACTGGGCGCGGAGATCCTTATTGTGAACAGCGCCGCGGGCGGCTTGAATCCGCTCTTCCAGGCAGCGGACGTCATGATCGTGACCGATCACCTCAACCTCCTGGGAGCCAATCCATTGCGTGGGATCTGCGATGAACGTCTCGGGGATCGTTTTCCCGACATGACCCGACCGTACGACCCGCTCCTGATTGAAACGGCCGGCCAGGCTGCCCTGGACCTGAAGATTCCGGTCAGGCACGGCGTCTACGCGGCTGTCGCCGGCCCGTCTCTGGAAACCCGTGCGGAAACCAGGATGCTGAGACTGCTCGGCGCTGACGCGGTCGGCATGAGCACAGTTCCGGAGGTGATTGTCGCGACTCAGGTTGGGTTCAGGACGCTCGCGCTCGCCGCGGTGACCAACGTCAATCTGCCTGATTGCATGGAAGCGGTCTCGGTGGAACGAGTCGTGGCCAACGCGAAGATTGCGGAACCGAAACTGGCCGCCATCCTGGAAGAGACCCTGCGGCGAGACAAGATACGTGGCTGAACGCCGCATGGCCGGCAAGATGCCGGCCCCACTGAAAGTTGCGGCGGATCGGCTCGTTTCCGGTGGAGACTAAGACCTTTTCGCGAGTTCGGCCACGCCGTTCGAGGAGCACGGTGGGACAGGCATCTTGCCTGTCCATCGAGAAATGACAGGCGTCTCGCCTGTCCCTCATCGCGTGCAGGCAAGTGGGCAAGGTCCCGGCCGCCGCGCTTCGATCGTGTAGCCGCATGAACATTGGGATAGTGCTTGCAGGAGGCCTCATCCTCGCGGACCCGGCATCGCCCGAAGTGGTTCCCCACGGGACCACGGTGATTTCGGGAAACCGGCTCGTGCTGGTCAACGCGCCGATCCATTCTCAGCCCCCCTCGGACCTGGTGATCGATTGTTCAGGCTGCCTCATTATGCCGGGCCTGGTCAATGCGCACACCCATGCGGCAATGAGCCTGCTGAGAGGAATTGCGGACGACCTTCCTCTCGATGAATGGCTGAACAAGTACATCTTCCCGTCTGAAGCCAAACACGTTGCACCGGATTTCGTCTATCTGGGGACGAAGCTCTCGGCAGCGGAGATGGCCCTTGGGGGAATCACCACCTTCGCAGATGGTTACTTTTACATGGAGGAGGCTGCGCGGGCTTCCATCGAAGTAGGATTGCGAGCCGTGATTGCCCAGGGGATTCTGGATGTTCCCGTGCCCGACGCTCCCCTTCCCGGCTCGTGGCGGGAACGGGCCCGTGCATTCCTAGCAGCATGTCCCGCGGACGATCTCATCACCCCTGCCCTTTTCTGTCACTCACCGTACCTGTGTTCTCCCGAGACGTTTCAGGGCGCGTACGAAATGGCCCGCGCAGCGCACAGCCCGCTCTTTTCCCACGTTTCGGAGACGGCCCGGGAAGTGCAGGAAATCAAGAGCCGATACGGCGTTTCGCCGGTGGAGCATCTCCGGGGGCTGGGGATCCTCGGCGAGGCATTTGTCGCGATTCATGGGGTGCATTTGTCGGAAAGCGAGATGGATCTGCTCGCGGAATCGGGGACCGGCGTGGTACACTGTCCTGAAAGCAATATGAAGCTGAGCTCGGGAGCTGCGGACCTCAGAGGGCTCCAGTCCAGGGGTGTCACGATAGCACTCGGGACCGACGGAGCTGCCAGCAACAATAACCTCGACCTGTTCGAGGAGATGCGTTCCGCTTCGCTCATGGCCAAGCTCGTGACGGGCGATCCCGAAGCGCTCGACGCGCGAACAGCGATCAGGATGGCGACGCTCGATGGAGCTCGTGTCCTCGGCCTGGACGCTCAAATCGGTTCGATCGAGCTTGGGAAACTCGGAGACCTGATCGTGGTGGACCTCGACCGCTTGCATTTAACCCCTGTGTACGATCCGCTGTCGCACCTTGTTTATGCAGCCAAGGGGTCTGACGTGCGTCATGTGATCGTCAACGGCAAGCTCGTAGTCCACGACCGCTGCATCCTCACCGTGGATGAACGGAAACTCAAGAACGCGGTTCACGCCAAAGCAGATGAGATCGCTGAGGATCTCGGCATCACAGCCTATGGAGTCGGCACGGGAGATGACTGAAAAGATCACGTACAAGGACGCAGGAGTTGACGTAGAACTGGCCGACCGGGTGATCGGCTCGTTGGCGGATCGTATGAAGGCCACGTTCAGGCCGGAAGTCATCGGGAAAATGGGAGGGTTCGCGGCCATGTTTCGGCCGCAGTGGAGCCGGTATCAGGACCCGGTTCTCGTTTCCGCGACGGACGGCGTGGGGACCAAGTTGAAGATAGCCTTCCTGACCGGCATCCACGACACCGTGGGGATAGACCTGGTTGCCATGAACGTGAACGACCTGCTCGTCACCGGGGCAGAGCCGCTGTTCTTCCTGGATTACTTTGCCACGGGTGCCATCCAGCCCGAAACAGTGACTGCGGTGATCTCCGGCATCGCGAATGGGTGTGAACAGGCCGGATGCGCGCTCATCGGGGGCGAAACCGCGGAGATGCCGGATTTTTACGCTCCCGGTGAGTACGACCTCGCGGGCTTCTCCGTCGGGATCTTGGACAGAACGGCCGCCGTGGACGGGTCGAAGATGAAACCCGGCGACGCAGTGATCGGGATCGCGTCCTCGGGGCTCCACAGCAACGGATTCAGCCTCGTCAGGAAGGTTCTCCTCGAACACAAAGGCTATGCCCTGGACACGCGCTTTCCCGAGTTGGGGAAGACACTCGGAGAAGAGTTGCTCACCCCAACTGCCATCTACGTGAAGCCGGTGCTGGATTTGTGCCGGAAGGTGTCGATCTCCGGGATGGCCCATATCACCGGCGGCGGCTTCATCGGCAACATCCCGCGGGTGGTGCCCCCATCGTGCACGGTTTCGATTTGCAAGGGTTCGTGGGAAGTGCCCGGCATCTTCGATCTACTCCGCCGGGACGCGGGACTCGACGACGAAGAGATGCACCGCACCTTCAACATGGGAGTCGGCTTCGTACTGACCGTCCGCAGAGATCAGAGCGACGCAGCGACGAAATGCCTCTTCGACGCGGGGCTGCGTTCCTGGGTCATCGGGGAGGTGACAGCTCGTTCGGCCGCGGGGGACGCTCTGTGCCTGGTACCGTAGTCATCAGCGGGTGTTTGGCAGGGCTCCACGTACGCTATGATAGTGCTTCCCGGCCGCATCCTGCCTTGGCAGAATTGTCGGCTCGCGCGATTCTCGTGCCTGTATGCCCGGAGATCCTGGGCGGCCTGGGCATTCCCCGGTTACGATGCCGTTTTTTCGGCGGGGACGGAGCTGCGGTGCTGCTTGGCCGTGCCAAAGTCGTGGACGAAACGGGAGTCGACCGCACAGCGGCCTTTCTCACAGGAGCGGAAGAGGTGCTCCGCATCGTGGAACTCGTTTCGCCGTCACTGATCGTATTCAAAGAAGGGAGCCCTTCCTGCGGCCTGAGAAGGGTAGATATAGCGGGAACCAGGCAGCGCGGCCGCGGAGTGGTGGCCGCCCGATTGAAAGCCTATTCGATCCCCATGATTTCCGAGGAAGATCCGCTGCCGGACTGGTTAACTTAGTGCACTATGGCTCAAATACGGTAACGGATTGTTGGGAGCAGGTGTAGGATGCGGTGACCAACGGAAACCGCATCGTTCGAGGTTTTCTCTCGACGGATGCGATTCGCTTCGCTCACCACATCATACGGAACCTGCCATGCCAGCGACCGACCTCCGTGCCGGTTCAAGATGGCCCGGCAGGGCCGCCGGGCACTACCGAACGGCACAGGACCTTCCCTCGGGTTTTCCCAAAGCGGCGGTGCTGCACCGGTCAGAAGATTTGGCAGCCGCTGCAAGCTGAGTTACCATTCTCCCATGGAATTAGACGATCTCACCCTCTATTTGAATCGCAACTGCTCCAAGCTGACGGAACTTCTCCATCAGTTCCCGGATGAGACGCGGGTGCGTCTCCTGTGGGAATTCCTGGATTCGACCAATCCCAGGGCAACGGCCGGTCGGATTGAAGATCTGCTCGACATCGCATCCTCAGAGACGGTCGCTTCCATTCTGGAAGACCGGGACCTCAGCCCGCCGTTTCTGACGGCCGTCTCGGGCTCACGTTTTCTCGCCTCGATCCTCATACGAAATCCCGCCCTGCTGGAGCCCTTTTTCCTCGGCGGTGGGTACCTCGTTCGCAAGACCCGCCAGGTCAAAGAGAACGAGCTGGCGCTTCGAACTGCTGCAGCCGCCAGGACCGAGGATCTCGATCGGATTCTCCGGCTCTACAAAGAGGAGGAGTACCTCCGCATTGGGACCGGCGACCTGGTGGGGGTGGCGGACGTCCAGCAGGTCATGGGTGAGCTTTCGGATCTGGCTGCCGCGTGCACGGCTACGGCTGTGAGGTTTCACTGGAAACGCCTGCTTGAAAAGCATGGTCTTCCTCCTTTGGAACGCGATGGGATCGGTTTTGTCGTCATGGGCATGGGGAAGGTCTCGGGCCGGGAGCTAAACTTCTCTTCAGACCTGGATCTGATCTTCCTGCGGGAGCCGGAAGAAGGACGGACCGGCGGACCGGAGAGCGTCACCGTGGTAAAGTTCTACGAGACACTGGCCAGGTCCGTGACGCGGTCCCTCTCGGACATCACCGAGGACGGCTTCGTGTTGAGGGTAGACCTGCGTCTCAGGCCGGAAGGAGACAAAGGCGAACTCGTTCCCTCTCTCAGCAATGCCGTCGATTACTATCTCGGTTGGGGCCGAACCTGGGAACGCGCGGCACTGATGAAGGCCGTGCCCTTGGCCGGCGATATCGAGCTTGGGAACGCATTTCTCGAAGAGTTGGAGCCCTTCATCTATAGGAAGTACCTGGATTATTCGACCATCGAAGACATGAGGGGCATGAAAGCTCAAATAGAAAGCCAACTGAAGAGGAAGCCCGGGGTGGACATCAAGTTGGGCCAGGGTGGAATCAGAGAGATCGAATTCTTCGTCCAAACCTTGCAGCTCATCAATGCCGGACGGACGCCGCGGGTTCGGTCCGCAAGCACTCTGGAGGCCCTGGCACTGCTTCGGGACACGGACCTGCTCGATAACGCTACCGTTGCACAATTGCGCAGCGCCTACCTGTTTTTCCGCACTACCGAACACCGGATTCAGATCACACACCAGGTGCAGACTCACGAATTGCCCCGCACCCAAGAAGACCAGGAGGAAC
>JACRDG010000071.1 GCA_016218715.1 Desulfomonile tiedjei
TCTGTCATAATCCCCTCGTTTTTGCCTTGGACATTCAGTTTCCACAACCATCGGCACCGCCATAGCTCAGACCGCGATACGCGCAGAAAAAGAGCCGGGTTTTTGATGGCGCTCGGTAAGGGCGCGGCCAGCCTTGCGGTTCGACCATCCCCGGCCGGATAGCGACAACGATTCCTGTGACGTGGGCCTGTTACCGATTTCATCGGGCTTCATCATCCCACGACGGGACAGGGATTTCAAGATTTCTCCTTGATTCCGTCAAGCCCGAAGTCCACAATCACTGTGTTATCACCTCAAGTTCCGTGGACCCTTGGGCCTGACTTGGTCCAGCGTGGAGGTTCGTATCCGATCATGGGACAAAACGATTCGACAAACCCGCTTCCAAGCGGCCTATACTTCTATTGGTACGAGCGCAAGGCAAACGAAGAACATCCGTGGTATTGGGGCCAATTGTGCGGCAGCATGCACAGACTTGTATTCGTCGAAGACGAATTCGCACGAAATGTGCGAATATCATGGCACAGCGTCGGTAGCATGGCGGTGGGTTCAAGGCCCGGGTGGCCGGCGAGGCGATCGCGGGTCACAAGACGGTGAACGAGATCGCGAGCGCGTACGAGATTCATCCTTCGCAGGTGAACAAGTGGAAGGCGGAGGCCTTGGCCCGTTTGCCGGAGGCGTTGCGGACGGCGTTACGCACGGCGCGGCCGGCGATCTTTAATACGGACCAGGGCAGCCAGTTCACCGGGGGCGAGTGGCTCGGGGAACTGACGCGGGCGGGCGTGGCGATCAGCATGGACGGTCGGGGTCGGGCGTTCGACAACATCTTCACGGAACGGCTGTGGCGGTCGGTCAAGTACGAGGAGGTGTACCCGAAGGACTACGGGGACGTGGACGAGGCCCGCCGGAGCTTGGCGGCGTACTTCGAGTTGTACAACCGGGAACGTCTGCACCAAGCCCTGGGCTACCGGACGCCCGCGGAGGTGCACTTCGGGGACCGCGTCTCGGAGGGCGGTGGGGTGAACGACCGATCCGTTTCGAGAGCGGTGGTTGAGGTCGGCGGTAGAAAAGGTAACCGGATGTAACAATGTAACAGGACGTAACAAGAAAGAAAAAGAAGCAAAAAGAAAGAAGATGCTACTACTACAGTATTCTACCTTAAAGACCTAAGAATTTGGTCTTGACAACCGGGAGTACCTCAGATCGAGCCGGAAATCAACGAGAGCGAGTGGAACGACGCAACGTACATGGTTGAGTTCCTGCGACAGCATGGCCGTTTGCCCACCGATGCCGAAGTGCGCCGTGTCCATCGGCTGTACGAGGAGAACAAGCACGACCAGCACTTCGTCAAGAGGCTTAGGGAGCAGGGCTTCATTCCAAGAGCAACCAAGACCGCTACAGTAGACCCACCGCCGAAGGTGCAGCAGGTCAGAGAGGCAAAGACTCCCACAACAGACTCCGCTCCAAAAGCGGAGAAGGTCTCGGATACACAGGTCCCGAAGGTCACATCGCAGCAACCTCAACCCGCGGACTTCGATGTTACCCCGGAGCAGGTCGCCGCTATGAAATAGCTAAGATTTGATCTGACACTGTGACGATAACAGAGGAGAAGTGCCGGGTGTGACGGAGCGGAGCGTAGCGAAGCGGAGTCACACCCGGCGGCGACCTCGCAACCCGCCCCCCAGGGGGCAAAGGAGTGTCAGACATGACGACCGAACAGAAGATCATCAAGACCAAAGTGGGCCTGCTGGAACTGGCCCGACAACTGGGCAACGTCTCTCAGGCCTGCAAGATTCTGGGCTACTCCCGCGACAGCTTCTACCGTTTCCAGGAGCTCTATGAGACCGGTGGGGAAGAGGCCCTGCGGGAGATCTCCAAACGCAAACCGATCCTCAAGAACCGCGTGGAGCCCGCGATCGAGCAAGCCGTGGTGCAACTCGCCTTCGACCAGCCCGCCTGGGGCCAGGTCCGCGTCGCCAACGAGCTCCGCAAGCGAAGCCTCTTCCTCTCCCCCGGCGGCGTCCGCAGCGTCTGGCTCCGCCATGACCTTCAGACCTTCAAGCTCCGCCTCAAGGCCCTGGAAGCCAAAGTGGCGCAAGAGGGCCTGATCCTCACGGAAGGCCAGATCATCGCCCTGGAGAAGGCCAGGGACGAGAAAGAGGCCCACGGGGAGATCGAAACCGAGCATCCGGGTTACCTGGGCTCCCAGGATACGTTCTATGTCGGCACGCTCAAAGGCGTCGGTCGCATCTACCAGCAGACCTTCATCGACACCTATTCCAAGGTCGCTTCCGCCAAGCTCTATGACCGCAAGAACGCCCTGGTCGCCGCGGACATGCTCAACGATCGGGTTCTGCCGTTCTTCGAGACGCACGGGATTCCCTTGCTCCGAATTCTCACCGACCGAGGGACAGAATACTGTGGCGCCCGCGAGCACCACGAGTACCAACTCTACCTGGCCATTGAGGACATCGATCACTCGAAAACCAAGGCCCGCCATCCCCAATCCAACGGCATCTGCGAACGCTTCCACAAGACGATCTTGCAGGAGTTCTACCAGGTCACCTTCCGCAAGAAAATCTACCACACCCTTGACGAACTCCAAGCCGATCTGGATACTTGGCTGAAGGAATACAATGAGTCACGACCGCACAGTGGCAAGTACTGCTTCGGCAAGACCCCGAGGCAAACGTTTCTGGACAGCTTGCCATTGGCGAGAGAAAAGATGTTGCATCAGACCGTACAGACAGCCGTCGCTACGGCGTAACTGTCAGATCAAATACTGGCTACTACAAGTAATATGGGCTTCGGAAACTGACCTTTCGATGGTCGTGCCGTCCGCCAGGGTGAAAGTCATCTTGCGGTTCGGCTTCAGCCCGATCGCCTGCCACACGGCTTTGGGAAGGACCGAATAGACAGCCCCGCTGTCCACGAGGAACTTCACGTCCGCCCGCTTGCCCTTCGGCCCCTTGGCCTGCCCCCGGATGTAGGTAATGTGCTTCCGCATCCTCATTTCTCATTTTTCTTCCGATTTTGTTAGCACTCTCAGCCTCTTTGTGCGATATTATATTCAGAGGCTGGGAACTGCGTAGCGGGTCCTGGCCTTATTTATTTCATGCCTTCGGCAGCACTACCAAGCCGTATCCTTCGTGACTCCCAGTCCGGCCTCGTCGAAACTTGGACTCAATGATCCTATAATCCTCGTGATCCACCTTGCCGAGAATGTGCCTTCCGATCGGGGTGGCCGTCAAATCCGCGAGTTGAAGGCCACCCACATTCTCGGATTTCCTTCGTAAGTGGAGACCGGTTATGCGGTTCTCAATGTGCACGGCACGAAGAAA
>JACRDG010000072.1 GCA_016218715.1 Desulfomonile tiedjei
AGAGCGGGCGCGCCGTTCCATTGACCTGACAGTCCACCACATATTTCCCCTCGGGATCGTGCGCTGGATCGTACCAGTCGAAGCGCCGGCGCGATTCAGGCACCCGCTCTTGCATGAACGTGTGGAAATCTTCCATAAACGTGGAGCGGACGCGATCCCGCGAGAGGTAGGTCACGTCGGAGATCTTGAGCAACGCTTGGACAAAGCTGTAGAGCGCATCTCCATAGCGATTGTCCTGGATGCCGAGGATCAGCTCGCCGTTCCGATCATCGACCGCGAAGGCGGAGAGGGCGCTCGTAATGATCTTTTGTCGTGTGCCGCGCTGGAGGTCTTTTTCGTCCAGATCATAAGTGAGGTGCATATAGGTATGACCCTCGTCCGAAAGAATCCAACGACCCTGTTCGCGCTTGAGGACAATGGCTAGATGGTCACCGTCTTCAAACAGAAAGGGCGTGAACACTCGGTAACGATCCATACCTTCTGAGGAGAGACGGAGACTTTTGCAGACCTTTTGCTTGAAATCCCGCTCGATCGTTTCAATGGCCATGGCTAGAGATCCTCCTCAAAGAGAGCCCCTTGCGTATTGGGAGGCACGTCGAATCCGCAGTCCTCCAGCATGGAGCGGATGGCGCCGCGAAAATCGGCAAAACGGTTGGTCGGCTCTGCATAGGAGTCTTCGCGCAGTCCCGATTCATCCTGATAACGTTCGGTTGCCCCGTGTATATGGAAATCATAAAAGGTTCGGCTCTCAAGGGTGTTCGTGTGTTCATGGCTTTTGCCATTATACCGGCGGAGCCGGAAAAGCTGGTTCTTCTTGGGCGGCCGATAGGCAAGGATAACCGAAAAGTCGAGCGGGTTGAACTCGCTCTGCCGAAAAATCAATCGAAATTCGGACCCGTCGGCTCCTTTCACATCCAGCTCACGTTCCTTATGGCCGTGCTTGGGCTTTGTCTGGATGCGTTCTCGGTAATCGGGCGGCAAAGATTTCCGTTCGGCCAGAAGGCGGGAAATCTCAGCCTCGCTCAGACGCGTTGCCATATCAGCGTTCCCTAATTTAAGGGGCCAAAACGGCGCCTTAAAACTCAGGCTCTTCTCGTTCGGTTGGTCCGACGCTTTTCATCTCTGGTCTTTTGAGGTCGCAATTTTCGACCTCAAACTCCATCCAGCTTTGAGATGCCGAAATGGAATCTCAAAGATGACTATGCCCAGTCTTTGAGGTTACGGATTGCGACTACCTTCTAGAGTCAGACCCCATTTTTCTCGACACATTGTATGGCCTCGTGCACCTGGTCGGCAGTAACGGCCTCCGTGCTGGTGAAAATCATTTCGTACTTCAGCCGGTCCGGATTCAGGCTCTCCCACTTGCGCAGCGCCATTGCCTTCTTTCCCCTCTCGCCGTCCACAGGGTGTGCCCGCTCGCGCTCGGCTTTGATCTCCACGATGAAGGCTTTCCCTGCACCCGACTTGCCTCCCGGTTTCGGTTTCTTCCTGATCACAAAATCCGGTGTATAGCGCCGCCACTTACCCTTGTCGTCCTTGTACTCGACATAGAAGTCGGTCTTGTTCGGATCGGTCACGGCACCGGTGAAGTAGATATCTTCGACATCCTCGGGTTTCAGATTCAGGTAGCCGAGCATCTGTTCGAAGAAGCTCTTTTCGGGGTTGGAGTCGAAGTTGTAGGGGCTGTAGTGGAAGCCGAAGTCGCTGGGGTTGTGCGACTTCATCGTCTCCCAGGAGAGCAGAAGGTGATCGCGGTCCTTGGGATACACGATGTCGGCCGTATAGACCTCCGCGCCAGATGCGTCCACACCCTTGAGAAAGCCTTCCGGCTTCACCAGTGCCAGCGCCATGTCCACCTTCTCTTCTTTCACGTCGTAGGCGCGGGTCTGCGCCTCGATCTGGCGGGCGAGATCATCAAGGTCGACGGCCGGGATGTCGTCCCCGCTGTAGAGCCGCTTGAGTTCGTCATACACGGCCCAGAGGTCCAGCCGGTAACGGGCTGCCAAATCCACGGCGGCGGCGTAGGCATCGGTCGCTTCGGGTGCGGTTTCAAGGATGATGGTCGGGTCCACCTGGCGCAGGATGCTGAAAGTGGCCTCCTGCTCAGCCATCGTAAAGACGGACTTC
>JACRDG010000070.1 GCA_016218715.1 Desulfomonile tiedjei
CCAGCCACTACGGGAACCTGGGCATCGTGCTCCAGGTCCGGGGCGATCTGGACGGTGCCGACCAGATGTATCGGAAGGCGCTCGAGATCAACGAGAAGCTGGGGCGTTTGGAGGGCATGGCCAGCCAATACGGGAACCTGGGCATCGTGCTCCGGGTCCGGGGCGATCTGGACGGTGCCGACCAGATGTATCGGAAGGCGCTCGAGATCGACGAGAAGCTGGGGCGTTTGGAGGGCATGGCAAACCAATACGGGAACCTGGGCATCGTGCTCCAGGACCGGGGCGATCTGGACGGTGCCGACCAGATGTATCGGAAGGCGCTCGAGGTTGCGGAACGTCTGGGTTCATCTTACCTGATTACCCAGATCAACGGGCTGCTTCGCTCCTTACCCAAGCCAACCTCCGACATTGCGAATGAGGAGTGACCGGTACTCACACTCGTTAGGATCGGTGAACGAAGCCACCCCACCCCCAAGAGCCCGATCACGATCTCTGCTGGCATTCGGTTCTCTACAAAGAGAGTTCACTGCATGCCCAATATTAACTACCACACCTACCGGGGCCAGAGGATCGTCTGAGCAGGCAGAGGTCAACCTCCTGATATTTCATCCCCGTCTACATTTACGGAATCCTTTCTGAGCCGACATCGCTACTTCCTCGTCGTGCTCAGAGCCAGTCGATTTCGCAAGAGTTTTAGCCCGCTAACGCGGGTTTCACGCCGCATGGCCATGAGCCCGTTTCAACAGCGAACGCGCCGGAACTCATCCGTGAGATTACGCGCGTCCGGAGGATCTCCTCCGTCGGTACCAAGGCTTATTAAACACACAGTCGCGAGTCTCGGTGCGTTCGGAGTGTACAGAAAACCAACACAAATCCGATGGCACGAGGAAAGACATCCTGTAACCTGGCCTGGAGCCGCTCAAATTCAAGGTTTCATACGATTGCGCTGTCAAACGAGGCATCCTGATACCCTCACCGTGCCCTCTCCCAAAGGGAGAGGGAAATCACCGGCAGGATGCGGGCGCCACTGGGAGTCGCCTCTCCCGGCGCGAGAGCAATGAACAGACCCTGGTTGGACCTCGACCGACAGCCGGAGACGCCCCTCCTAAAGGGAGAGATCCGCTATTCTTCCCCTCTCCCAAAGAGAGACGGACTATTCCCCGCTCTTGATCGCCTCCCTCTCCTTTTGGGAGAGGGTCAGGGTGAGGGTTCTTCAAACCATTCAAACCCAGTCTTGTTACGATTTTCTGCACAACCCGAGTTTTGATACAGCCTCCTTGCCCTGCCCACGGGGGAAGGTGGGCACAGATGGGCATACAGGGATTCTCGAAACTCTCGCGTAAAGGGGTCGCACTGCTGGACCACTCAGCAGTGGCACCCATCAGTGAATCCGTGATTACATTCGAGAGCTGCTACAGTGCGATTTCACGGGACGCAGCAAGCCGCGCCCTTACAGCACCCTATTTCACAGTCGAGTTTGTTTTTTGTACGCTCAAGGTGAATCACGACCATTCTCTTCCCAACGCATCTCCTCACGCACTGCACCTAAACCAATCGTAATCACAACGCAATTCTGAATCTGTGCTTTCAAGGACCCTGTGGCATCGAATTTGCTCCGCACAAGGTAAAAGCTTCGAGCAGTGGAATGACCGTGCCGAGAGAAGCTGCCCAGGGAGGACGACCTGAAAACAAATGCTCGCATCGCCCCCATGGCCCGTCAGACAGCGGAAAGCCGGTACGGCTTCGTTCGAAAGCCCCTCACTGCGCCTGCTATCCAATCGGGCGCGATCGTGAGCCACTGTAAGAAACGCCTCGGATGGACAGCCGGGCAAGAAAGTGAAAGCGAGGAGACCGAAATGTTCGACTGTACTTCGGATCAGACTTCAGAATCCTTGGATGGTCGCGTGCTCTCCGCACCAGCGGAACTCCGTAATACCGCCACCGAGACCATTAATCTCAGCGAGGCGCTTGCTGCCGGGATGGAAGAGACGGGAACTTTCGACCTCAGGAGCCTCGTCTCCACCTCGCTTGGCAAGCTCCTCGACGCCCTGCCGATCCCCGCGCTGCTTGTGGACCAGTGGTACGGGGTGGTCTTCTCCAATGAGGCCTGCTCGAAGATCGGCCTGAACGGCAACAAGATTTACGGGACCTCGTTTGTAGACCTACTCCCTCGGGGGACCGACACCAAGAAGGTCGCAGCCCTTACCGACAAGGCAGTTGCCTTGCTGGAAAGAGCCTTCGCAACACGGCGGGCGCAGCGTGCCGAAGCGATCCTGGAAGCGGGTGACCGGCGTTTGTGGGCTCGGCTCCACCTCCGAGCGGTTCGGATGGGGTCGCAACGGCATGTACTCGTTCTGGTCGAAGATCTGACCTATGAAAAGGCTCAGGCCCAGGTGAGTCGGAGAGAAGAGAACCGCCTCAGACAGACCAAAGAGGAGCTTGAAGATCGGGCCGGGCGTCTGGCAGGGGAACTGCGCGAGGTAAAAAGACAACTCGAGCAGGAGCGGGCCCTCCGGAGCCTGGCACAAGAGTCTGCGCAGGTGGCGCAACAGAAGTTCTATTTGCTCGCCGAACTCTGCCCGCACGGCATAGTCCTCATGGGGAGAGAGGGAAGCTTTGAAGGCATGAACTCCAAACTCCGAGAAACGTTCGGATACGATATCAACGACATCCCCAATACGAGCGAATGGATCGTCAAAATGTTTCCCGATGCAGGCGAAATGCGGACCAAGGCTTCGAATTGGCTCGTCTCGTCGATTGCCGCGGATCAGGACGCATCGCAGCCGCTCACTTCAACAGTGGCCTCCAAAGAGGGGATCGAGAAGATTGCCGAGTTCACGCTCTTCCGGTTGCACGACGGGAACCATCTCATGATGTGCGAAGAGCTCGCGACCTTTGGAGAGTAGAAACATCTCTCGTGCCTTCGCCAGCTTCAGACTGAAAGGATGAGACCATGAATTCCCCGTTAAACGGAGAACCGATAACCCGGCGCAAGAGTCTTTCCTTGGCGGGAGAGCGCACCGGCACGGCTATGACGAAATGGACGGACACCTTCAAGCCCGCGGCCTTCGGCCTCAGAACCCAAGATGCCCCGTTGCCGATGACGGAGCCCCTTCCCGGTAACCGAGACTCCACTGTCCCATCCATGGGTGAACCAGCCCAAGGGAAGATTCTTGTCGTGGATGACGAGCCGGCTGTCGCGGAACTACTGGTCCGGGTCCTGACTGCTCAGGGACATACCTGCCTGTGTGCTTCTAACGGAGAGACCGCCGTCAAACTCCTGGAACGGGAAGATTTCGATCTCATCCTCGCTGACGTCATGATGCCGGGAATGTCGGGAATCGACCTGCTGATGATTACGAGGACGCTCTTCCCTGCGGTAGCGGTGGTCATCGTGACCGGGATTCACGATCGAGAAACGGCATTTTCCGCCCTGGAACTCGGCGCATACGACTGGGTGGCGAAGCCTTTCGAAAGGGACAAGATTCTCATTACGGTTGCCGCAGCGCTGGATCGGCGACGTATAACCCTTCTCACCACAGAATATCGGAGCGCACTGGAAGAGCAGACCCGCGACATCGTCGGACAGCTCGCCGAGCGCGAGGAAGAGATCGTCCTTCGCCTCATAGCCGCGGTCGGATCTCGGGATCACGAGACCGAAGCTCACTGTCGAAGAGTCGGGGTTTCTTCCGCGGTGATCGCCAGGTATCTCGGGTGGAACACCGAGCGGCAGGACCTCATGCGCCGCGCCGCGCCGCTGCACGATGTGGGGAAGATAGCAATACCCGATGACATCCTCTTTACGCAACGATCGTTGACACAGGACGAATTCGAGGTTGTGAAGACCCATGCGAGAATAGGGGCAAAGCTCCTGGAGGGCTCCAACGTGCCCGTCGTCCGCATGGCCAGGGAGATCGCGCTTTCCCACCACGAACGCTGGGATGGATCAGGCTATCCCGAAGGGCTACACGGGGACGAGATCCCGGAAAGCGCGCGAATTGTTGCCGTTGCCGATGTTTTCGATTCCTTGACGCACGACAGATCTCACCGGCCGGCCTTCACCGAACCGGAGGCCCTTAACGTCATGTTGGTGGTCAGCCGCATTTGGGACCCGAACGTGTTTGATACCTTCCTTCGCGCGTTGCCTGAAATACGTCAGATTTACGACCGGATCGATGACCGTGAGCGTGGTTCCGTAGCTTTGCAGCGCACCGGTGCGGTGTGACTCCCACACTCGGTTTCCTGAGTAGACCCTTTCGCAAGTTCGGTGCCGCGTGGATTACTTTCCAGAATCTTTGATCGTCATTACAGCGAAGGCCGGAATCCAGGATTTCTGGACCCCGGCCTCCGCCGGGGTGACGTGCTAGAAACCGCGACGGTATTTGTGAAATCGAGTTCTTAGCGCAACCGCTACCACAGGACGATATACTTCCTCCCCTCTCTGAGCTCGCCTCTGAGCTTTTCCATGTGTCTCAGCGCAGCCGTTTCCCGCTCCAATTCAACCGGTTTTATTCCCAGTCGCTGCGCTAATTCTCTCGGCTCAATGCCGCCGGTTTCGGCCAACACTCCCAGGATTTTATCCTGGAGCGCGTTGGTTTGCAGGCCGCCGGTCTTGTCGCCCAATCGCTTTGCGCTGTGGACAGCCCAAGGGTCGCACGTGCGGCTGGGAGAGAGAGCGTCCATATAGCAATCTTCGCATAGTACCTGGCCATAGTGCTCGCGATCCTCTCCTTCGGGGATGTTCGCGCCGCACCCGTCACAGGTTACCCCACTCTTTGAGTCAGGCTTCTCCCGGGCACGATTCATGGTTTGTTTCCTTCCGGTTCAAGAGTTCTTGACACTATTGGGAGAATTATGTTGCTCCGAAAACCTGTCTAACGATGGCCCGCTCCGCCAGGCGACCTTGGCCCCTGCCCTGCCAGCTCAGCGCCCTTTCCATGACGGCTTGCGCTTTTCGAGAAACGCTTTCACCCCTTCCTGAGCGTCCTCTGTCGAGCAGAGCCGCGCGAAGGCTTCGTTCATGTATTCGAAGGCCTGACGATAATCCAGCTCGGCCGCGGCGTAGAAGGCTCGTTTGCTCAGTTGCATGGCACAGGGGCTTTTGCCGGCCAGGTTTTCGGCAAGGCGGCATGACTCCTTTTCCAGGTCTTCCCTGGGAACGACTTTGTTGACGAGACCCATTTGGAGGGCTTCTTTGGCGCCAATCACCTCTCCTCCGAGCAACAGCTCCAGTGCCCGTTTGCGTCCGACCAACCGCATTACCGGAATGACAGGACCGAGACATGAGAGGCCGATCCTGATCGCAGTCAGCCCGAAACGAGCATCTTCTGAGGCAACGGCCAGGTCCGAGGCCGCAACCAATCCGGTCCCATTGGCGACGGCCGGCCCATGGACCTGAGCGATGACGGGCTTGCTCAACTCAGTAAGGGTGACGAGCGGCTTCTCCATCTTGTGGACCCACTCGCGATGTTCCATGGTCGTCTTTCCGAACATCTCGTTCACATCTATACCTGCACTGAAACCTTTGCCGGCTCCCCTGAGCAGGATTGCGCGAACCTCGGGATCTTCGTCCAGCGCAAGCAGGGCTTCGTCCAACTCGAGCGCCATAGTGGTGCTGAAGGTATTCAGGTGCTCGGGCCGATTGAGGGTTACGGTTCCGACGTGAGTGTCTGACGTCTCAACCAAGATCGTCTGATATGTCATTTTGCTGTCCTCCTGAGATCCCACGAGGCGTGGATACGAAATTTAGGTGCCGTGTCCGTGTGAGTCGAATCGGCGAAAAACAGGCAAGGCGTTACTGCAAAAGCCCTGGTTGCACCATCCTCCGAGCATACGTTACCCCGGTCGCTGCGGTCAACCACGATTTGTCCTTTCAGCCCTTGACTTGAAGGCCGCGGATTTGATATAAGTCACCTCTATCTCTCTACAGAACCGACCTACGCTGAGGGAAGGGTGAAATATTTATACCTGCGCGTACTGGTGCTCCTTTTCTTTGTCGCCGGGCTCAGTCCTTGCGCGGCGTTGCGGCTCGAGGAGTACAAACCGGTACCATCCCGAAGGGCGGATGTGGAACGGGTAGTGCAGCCGGTCCACTCGCCGAAGCCAGGGCGCTCCCTGCCGGTTGAGGTCGGTCCGGCCGATTCAGGAAGAATGCCCAATCAGTGCACCCTGTTACGAGACTATATGGAACGGTTGGCCCATATATACTATAACTCCAGCAATGCGAAGGAAGACAGGAGACTAACTCTGTTGAAGTCCAAGTATCGTCCCTTGGTCGATCAGACGCTCTCGCGTGACCTGGTGGCCGAGCTGGAGCAATACGAAGAGCTGTGCCGATGCATGCACGATATGCGGGCCTCCGGGCTGAGCATGCCGGAGATATATGCCCGCCGCAGTTGTGGCCGCACTACCACCAAAGAAAAAAGACTCGAGATCATAGCCAAGTGCAGATCCTGCCCTCCGCTCGCGTCGTCGGAATGAGGCTCTGGAGCCGAGGCCCTACCTCACGCTCAGAACCGGGCATGGGGCATTGAGTATTACGTGGCGGGCACTGGACCCGAAAATGAGCTTCCCAACGGGCGAGATCTTCTTCACCCCCACAACGATTTGATCGATATCGTGCTCCCGAGCAAATTCTACCAGGTCTTCCCCGGGGGTTAGGCCTCGGATCAGCAGGTGGGTTTCGACAGGAATCCCGCTCTCAGACATGATGCTTTTTGCGAACTCGAGGCCCTCTTCCGCGTGTTCGATCTCGTTCGGTTCGGTCTGGTTCTCTCCCAAGAGCGAAGTGACCACATACACTTTGCCCTGGAAAGCCAGGGCATGCTTCTTTGCGAGGTCCAGGGCATCTTTGGCCTGCTGCGACCCGTCATAACCCACCAGGATGTTCATGGGGTTTTTACTCCTCCCTCTCCCACACGAGAGCAGCCGTTATACGGCGAGGTAACGCTTTACGACCTCTTCATTCGCCCAGATCGCTTCCATGCTCCCCTCATGCACGATTATCCCTTTTTCCAGAATGTATCCGTACTCGCAAACTTGTTTGCAGAACTTGAGGTTCTGGTCCGCCAAAAGCAGCGTCAAACCGTGCTGCCGGATCTCGCCGATGGTTTCGACGAGCTTGCGCACGACGAGAGGTGCGAGTCCTTCTGAAGGCTCATCGAGCAGGACCAGGCTTGGATTCATCATAAGGGCGCGGCCCAGGCTCAGCATTTTTTTTTCGCCCCCCGAGAAGCTCAGTCCCTTTTGCTTTCGCCGGTCCGCGAGCACGGGGAACAACTGTTCCACCTTCTCCCGAGTCCAGTAACCGGGGCGTTTGCACACGCGCCTTGCCAGTTCCAGGTTCTCCTCGCAGGTCAGGTCCGGGAATATGCGCAGGTCATCGGGCATGTAGCTGATGCCGTTCTTGGCGACTTCGTATGGGGGGAGACCCCGAATGGGGGTTCCTTCAAAGCGGATCGCACCCGTCTTCGGAGGGGTGAGCCCCATGATGGATCGAAGGGTCGTCGTCTTGCCGGCTCCATTCCTGCCCAACAATGCCACCGACTGACCTGCACGCACTGTGAGGGATACGTTTTGGAGTACGTGCGACGTACCGTAATACGTGTTGATTTTATCCATCTCAAGCATCACTCGGCCACCTCTTCACCCAGGTACACCTCACGAACTTGGGGACTCGCCTTCACTTGCTCGGGGGTACCATCTCCGATGATTTGTCCGCGGTGCAAAACGATCACTCGTTCCGACAGCGAGAAGACCACATCCATGTCGTGTTCGACAATCGCGAACGTGACTTCTCCCCCGTCGGACAGCTCCCGTATATTCTGAAGGATTCTCGTCCGCTCGACCGGATTCATGCCGGCCGTAGGTTCATCCAGGAAGAGCATGCTCGGCTTTGCAGCCAGAGCGATCCCCACTTCGAGCAGGCGCTGATCCCCGTGCGAGAGCGCACCGGCCCGTACGTGACTCTGTTTGAGGAGGCCGATACGGTTGAGAACACTCTCCACCTCTCGCCTTACATCCTTGTCCCGCACCGTCGATCTGAGAAAGCTGGTCGCCTTCCGCGTTACAGCCAGAACGGGAATCGCTATGTTCTCGAATAGAGATAGATGGCCGAAGACGTTCGCTACCTGGAACGACCTGCACAGACCCCAGCGCACACGGCGGGCGATCGGCTCACGGGTAATATCTCGTCCGTGGAACAGGATCTCCCCGGAATCGGGCGCAATCAAACCGGTCAGAATATTGATGAGCGTCGACTTGCCCGCACCGTTAGGTCCGATGATAGACGTGATTACGCCGCTCTGAAGCGAGAAGTTGAGATTCCTGGCCGTGACCACCGTGCCGAATGCCTTGTTCAGGTCACGAACTTCAAGCAGAGTAGGGTTCATTTCACGGTCTCCTCATGGCCGCGATGTGGGGATACCCAAGGGATTCACACGAGCAGTCTCAGGGTCTTTCTGAAAACCGCTTCAGGAGCACTGAGGTGGCCCCGACGACGCCGCCTCGGAATCCCATGATGATGGCCAACAAGATCAATCCGAACCACAGCATCCAATTATGGGTGAACCGTTCGATAAGCTCACGCAAGACCACGAAGAGAACACTCCCCACGATCGGACCGCTGAAAGTCTCCAGTCCGCCCATCAGGCTCACGAGAACCGGTTCCGCGGAGTGGCTCCAGTGAGCTGCAAACGGCGTGACATTGCTTTCCAGGAGGAGGCCCAGCGACCCCGCAAGCCCGGCAAAAGTCCCCGAAACCACGAACGCGGCCAGCCGGTACCGCTTCACCCCCAAACCGGCAAATTCAGTTCGGATATGATTTTCGCGGATGCCCGCCAATATCAGTCCGAACGGTGATTGGTAAATTCGGTGGATCAACAAAACGCTCACAGCGAAGCAGAACAGGACGAAGAAATAGTATTGAGAATCCTTCATTATAGGAATCGCGAAGAACCCAAGCGAAATGGACCCGCGTACAATACCCGAGAGGCCGTCATCGCCACCGGTAACGGTTCGCCAGTTCCACATGAGCGAAAACACCAGCATGCCGAAGGCCAGCGTCAACATGGCAAAGTAGATCTCGGTGTGACGCACGCAAAAGAATCCTATGATTACGGCGAACAGCGCGGCTGCAGCCGCTCCCGCGAGAATAACCAACAGAGGATGCGTGTGAAGGTGCATGGAGCAAAGCGCCGTGCCGTAAGCGCCCACTGCATAAAAAGCCGCGTGCCCAAAGGAGAGGAGCCCTGTCCTGCCGAATAGGATGTTGTACCCCATGGCAAAGATGGAGAGAATCATCACCCGCATGGTGAGGTACAGGACGAAGCGGCTGGAGAAAAGGCCGATGCCCACGAGCACGCACAACACGAGGACCGCAGCAATGTATGTCCGATAACGGTTCATCGATCGACCCCCGCAAAGAATCCCTGCGGCCGCCACAGCAGCACGACCCCCATGAGGATGAACGTAAGAGACATATCGAGAGTGGGGATGTATCTCGTGCCGAACGAACTCAGCAGACCGATAAAGAGCGCGCCGAGAAACGCCCCTTTAAGGCTTCCTAATCCCCCGATGACCACCACGACGAATGCATTGATGATGATGGCTTCACCCATTCCCGTGGTGAGGAGCCCTACATAAGGAACCGCCAGCGCACCTCCGACGGCTGAAAGCCAGGCCCCGATCACAAACACCGCGGTATACAGGCTGGGGACCTTCACCCCAATTGCCGCTGCCATTTCCCGATCGGACGCAGCGGCTCGAATGATTTTGCCCCACCAGCTTCTTTCCAGGAACGCCCAGAGGCCCACGGCCACCAGTGGCCCCACAATCATGATGAACAGGTTGTACACAGGAAAATTGCGCCCCGCGATCATGAGGGAGCCGGAAAGGCCCGGCACGCTCGGGGACCCGATCGACCCGGCTCCCCAGATTATTTTCACCAGTTCATCAAAGATCAGAACCATGGAGAAAGTCAGGAGGAGCTGATACGGCAGCTCCAAATCGTAGACCCGACGCAAGAGGAAGCGTTCCATAACGTAGCCGACAACACATACGGCCAGAGGCCCCACTATTACACCCAGCCAGAAGTCGATCCCGAGGAATCGAAGACAGGTGTAGCAGAGGTACGCTCCCAGCATGTAGAAACTGCCGTGTGCGAAGTTCAGCACCCGCAACACGCCAAAGATGAGGGTAAGCCCACTGGCTACAAGCCATATGAACATACCCGCCGAAATTCCGGCGAGACACACGTGGACGAAGGATTCCATCTTCGATGTCACTCTCCGATTCGGACGTCTCGAGATTGCAGGCGAATCTCTCGATTCTGAGCCAAGTCACGTTGAAACGAGGGGACGTCGAGGGAGAATCTCTTCTTCCGAGAGATTCTCCCCGGATTGTTTGTTTAGGAGCAATTTCGCATCATCAGGACTTAAACGGCGGCGTTGTCCCTGGTCCCTCAAAGGGCGGGCGGTTAAAGCATTCTTTCGCGGGGATGACGATCTGCTTGCCCATTATTTTGAACGGGTACTTCGGATCCGTCGCAGTCAGTCCCCACGGGACTTCGTACATCGCCTGATGATCCTCTTTGCGGAAGACGCGGTGGCCCGCGGGAGAATCAAGTTCCATCCCTTCCAGAGCCTGGATCACCGGCGCTGTTTCTTTCGAACCGGCGGTCTCAATCGCCTTCTTGAACGCGTACATGGTCGAGTAGGCCGTTTCCGATACGTAAGCCGGGTAGTGATTCCATCGCTTCTTGAATGCAGCCACCCACTCCTTGTTCTTTGCCGTGTCGGGATACAGGAAGAAGTATCGGCCTGAGATCCAGAGATTGTCAGGCATGTCGGGACCGAGTCCTTCAAGCACGTCCATGGCCGCGCCCACGGGAAGCAACACGTGTTTAATGGTGTCGAAGAGCCCGGCCTGCTTCGCCTGTTTGATCATCGTAATCAGCTCGCCTGCCCACACCACTGAGTAGAGCCCTTCCGGCTTTGCATCCATGATGGTGTTGATGTGGGGCCTGAAGTCTGTGGTCCCGAACGGAGCCCATGAGTCCGCGACAAACTTGACCCCCGGTTTGAGCTTCCCTAAGGTCTCCTGGAACATCTTCCACGTCGTGAAGCCGTACTCGTACTTCGGGTTTATGGTGGCCCAGGTCGTCGCGGGCAGATCTTTTGCCACAAAAGCAGCGGCATTGCCGTCCTGATACGTGGGGGTGCAGATGCGGAATACCTGTTTAATACCCTTCTTGAAGACCTCTTCCTCGGTAAGCCGTTCCGTAGCCGCGTGGGTGACCATGAGCACGCGGTCCAGTTGCCCGACAACCGGGGCGACAGCAAGGGCTTGACCTGATGAATCGACGCCTGCCAGGAGGTCGGCTTCCCAGCTGTCCACAAAGTACCGCACGTTTTGAATGGAGGCCGGCGCAGCAAGCGTGGAGTCACGGATTTCGACCTCCAGTTTGTTGCCGGCAATGCCGCCCGCAGCGTTGATCTCCTCCATGGCCATGATCGCTCCCATTTTGTGGAATTCGCCATAGCCTGCCAGCGTTCCGGAAAGCACCGCCTGATAGCCTACCTTGATGGGTCCCTTGATCTTTGGGGCCGCTGCCCACAGGCCAACCGGCTTCATGACGCCTGAGCCAAGAGCCGAAGCAGCAGCGGTGAGCAATCCCATTTTGACAAAATCCCTGCGCGTGATTCCAGGTTTGTCCATAGTCATCCTCCTGTTCTTTCGGTTGGACAGAGCGACTTGTATGTCAGTCTCAACATGCAAGAAACTGAGGTGGAGCGCCCACGGTCCGCGGGCAACCTGGGCATGGTCTGCACAGCGTTTCAACTCTCAGGCAATCTTCGAGGCGCTCCACGATAACGCCCTTGGCTTTCATTGCGGCGTTGCTTTTCCGGCCGAAACAGAACGTGTTGTTGGAAGATGGATCTTGAATTCGTGAAGCCCTGCCATCCCTCCGGTTGTGAGAAACGACCGCCTTCCGGGTGCCGAATTCCCGGCCCTACCAGGCGGTCCAGCCTCCGTCCACAAAGATCGTTTGACCGGTCACGAAATCCGAGGCCTTGGAAGCAAGAAAAACGACCACGCCGGCGAGTTCCTCCGGCTGCCCCCACCGGCCCATCGGGGTCCGGTCTATGATGAAGTTGTACCGTTCGGGGTCGTTTCGCAGTTGAGCAACAAGCGGGGTCTCAAAATAGGTGGGACCGATGGCATTGACCTGGACCCCCTGTTTCGCCCATTCCAGGGCCATGACTTTCGTCATCTGGATCACGCCTCCCTTACTGGAGGCGTACGCCACCTGGGTCGGGAGTCCCACCGCCCCCAGGATCGATGCCATGTTGATAACTTTGCCATGACCGCGGGAGAGCATATGCGGCACAATGGCCTGAGCGATGAGAAGATAGCCCTTCAGGTTCGTATCGATTACGAGGTCCCACTCTTCGGGTGTAATCTCCAGTACGGGCTTCCTGACGTTCACTCCTGCATTGTTGACTAGAACGTCCACCTGCCCGAAAGAGTCGAGCGTCTTCTCGACAGCGCCCTCGATCGCGGCTCTGTTCAGGATATCGACAACGAAGAACTCGGCTCTCCTGCCAAGGTCCTCGATCGCTTGTTTGACAGCCTTCAGTCCTTCGACGTCACGGGCGTACAAAGCCACGTCCGCGCCGGCCTCAGCAAGGGCCAAGGCCATTGACTTCCCGAGCCCCTTGGACGCCCCCGTGACCACCGCGACGCGTCCGCCGAGGTCAAACAGGTCATGGCGCATGATGAAACCTCCTATAATTCATCCAGCCACATGCGTCCACGGGGATCAGCGGGCATCCGGCCCGCCATCCGTGGTTCGCAGGGCACGCCTGAGGAATTTTCCCGTCAAGGTCTTCGGTATCTCGGAAACAAATTCAACCACCCGCGGGTACTTGTATGCGGCCATGCGGCTCTTGCAGAACGCTATGATTTCTTCCTGCGTCAGGGAGCCTTCGAGCCCCGCCTTGACGGCCACGAAAGCCTTGACCGTCTCGCCCCGATACTGATCCGGCACGCCGATCACTGCGGCCTCCTTCACGGCCGGATGCTGGTAGATCACGTCTTCCACATCCCGCGGCCACACCTTGTACCCGGAAGCAATGATCATGTCCTTCTTTCTGTCCACCACGTAAAACCAGCCGTCCTTGTCCATCTTGCCGACATCCCCGGTGTACAACCAGCCGTCTCTAATCGCATTCTGCGTGTCTTCGGGGCGCTGCCAGTACCCGGGAATGACCATCGGCCCGCGATTCGCAATCTCACCGACCTCGCCGGGTGGAAGCTCCACCGACCAGTCTTCCAGATCGACGATCTTCGAGATCGCATTGGGGACAGGCAGGCCCACTGATAGCGCGCCGCTGTCCGGATCCACGGGCGCCCTTGTGCCGAGCGGCACAATGTGGGAAGGCGAATTGGTTTCGGTCATCCCATACACATTGTGCAGATAACAGCCGGTCAGTTCGGTGAACTGGTCCACGAGGGCATGGGAAACGGGGGCACCACCGCTGTAGGCCTTGGCAAAGGTCGTAAGATTTCGGTTCCTGATTTCCGGATTGTTCATCCAGGCTATGTACACGGTGATGGAGGCCACGGTCATGGTAACTTTCCAGCGCTCGATCAACCGCAGCGTCTCCCGGGGATCGAATCGGTAGGAGAGCACGACCGGAATCCCGGCCAGAGCACCGACGGCCGTATGCGCCACTTCGCCCGTTACGTGAAAAAGGGGCGCCACTCCGAGGACCACGTCGGTACTGCCCAAGCGCATCATGGCCTGATACACGCGGGCGCTGAACGCGATGTTTCCGTGGGTATTCATCGCTCCCTTCGGATGGCCCGTGGTCCCGGAGGTGTAGGTGAGATAGGCCACCGAATCGGGAGTCGGTTCGGTGCCATCCACGCGCTTCCCCTTGTATTGTTCGAGAAGGGTGCGTAGATCCCGGCAACCTGCAACCGAGTTTCTCCGGCAGCCGCGCAGGGTCTCAGGGACCGGTGAGTCCGGACCCAGAAAGTCGAGCGCTGAGGTGGTTATGATATTTTCCACCCTGGTCTCTTTCAGGAATGAGAGATCCAGGTGCTCTGCAATCTCGTCCAACGTCACGAAAAGCTTGGCGCCGGAGTCTACACAGAAATAGGCGAGTTCCTTCTCCCTGTACATCGGGTTCACGGGGACCACTATGACCCCGAGCTTCCAAGCCGCGTAAACAGCGAGGGAGAACTGCGGAACATTCTGCAGATCCACAACGATGCGGTCACCGGCTCGCAGCCCCATATCGTGGAAGGCAGCGGCAAGACTGTCGGACCAGCGGTCAAGTTCTCCGCAATAGATTACGTCATCGAAATAGTAGATTGCCGGCGCATCAGGATGAGAAGCCGCTGACCTCAGGAAGTCGCCTAAGGCGGTTGCGGACGCTCGGTTCAGATCGTGAGGAACCCACTGTGGATAAGATCCCAACCAGGGCCGTCGTTCATAGATGGAATCCATAATCTCCCCTTACCCCGTTTACACGCATCGGGCCAAGAAAGAGACTCGATGAGGAGTCTCCCAGGGCAACCCAAGCGGTCTCGTGCCACTCAGTCTATTCGCTGATCCCGGCCAGCTTCCCGGCCATCTTCTTTTTCATATCGAGTTTGCCCAAACGGGCGTACATGACTTTCTGCGTCTGAGGCGAACCGGCTCCATGCATGGATTCGACCAGCGCAGTGCCACCCGTCATTGTCTCGATCAGCCTGAGAATCCGCAGCCGGTTCTCGGTGGAGACCCCTTCCACACCGGCCAGGAACTTCTCGACGTACTTGCCGATTTCCCCGCTCTTCAGGTCCTCCTCGAAGGGCATGGTAGCCAGAATGCCGCCGGCAATATCGTGCGCGAGGCGCGCGATTTCGTAGATGTGCCGCGTCACGTTCTGCTTGGTACAGTTTGCCAGGAGCGGGTCAGGATAATAAGCTCCACTCCGCGTCTTCTGCCCCATGGCCGAGCATGAGATCGAACCCGCGTAGATGGTTTCGGTGAGGTGCATCATTTCGGCCAGCTTGTCCTTGACGTGCGAGGCATTGGCAGATCCTTGCATTTCTGCAGCCAGAGCGCTTGCTCCTACGATAATGTCGGACACGCCACCCTTGCACCCGCCGTAGTTTTGCCGGTGTAGCGTCGCGAACCGCTCGACCAGCACCCCCGAGAATTCGTTCTCGCCGCACATGAACACCCGTTCCCAGGGAACAAAAACGTTATCAAACACAATAAGCGTCTCGCCGCCGACCTGGCCGTAATCGGGGTTGCCCGCGTCCATGCGGCCGCCGAACTTGCGCTCGTCATTGGTTTGCCTGCCGAAGATCTGAATGACCCCCGGTGCGTTCAACGGCACGGCACAGCAGATAGCAAAGTCCTTGTCCGCCTCTCGCATTGCCTGTGTCGGCATGATAAGGATTTCATGGCTGTTGGCCGCCCCGGTCTGATGCGCTTTGTTTCCGCGAATGACAATGCCGTCCTCCCGGCGCTCGGCCACGTGGGTGAAGACATCCGGATCGGCCTGTTGATGCGGGGGCTTGGAGCGATCGCCCTTGGTGTCGGTCATGCCCCCGACTACCATCTTGTTGGTGGCCTGAATCATCTTGAGGTACTCGAGAAAGCGGGCATGATAGCCCGTACCGTGCTTCTCGTCGATATCGTAGGTCGTCATGTACGTGGCATTGAGAGCATCCCAGCCTACGCAGCGTTGGAAACAGCTCCCGGTCTCGTGGGCCACAGCCCTCAACAGTTGGACCTTCTTTATCAGGTCTTCGACGGTTTGATGAATATGGGTGAACCGGTTGATCCGCTCCCCAGTCAGATGGCTGGTAGCGGTGGCAAGGTGTTCGAATTCCGGCGCGAGTGCCATCTCATAGGTCTTGGCCGCGGCGTTGATGTGAGGGATAAAGGCCGGATGTGTCGTGATGTCTTCGACCCGCTGGCCGTTGTAGTAGACCACATGCCCCTGCTCCCTCAGGCTCTTCACGTAATCATCTTTCGTCTTGATGCGCATCGGTCTGTCCTTTTCCGAGAAGTTGAGCCACCACGCGCTCCGGAGATAGCCCATTGTGTTGTACAACTACGAGCGGTGACACTACCTGCAGGTCCTCTTCCGGGCATGCTTTGAAGCATCCGCAGATCAGGAGAACCACCTCGTAGCCCGGTTCGTCCGGACTCAGCCATTCGATGAGGTCGCCCGCTGCGACCTTTATCCGTTGGAAAAATTCCACCCGGTCGTATGCCGGGTCACAGCCGCCGCAGAACTTGATCGCTACTCTCATCACGTTCCGTCGCATTCCAAAGAGTAGCCTGAGGAGAAACCTCCTTTCAAAAAGGTTCATCCCAGGTTACTTCTTTGAATGCGAATGGGTATTACGCCTTTCCCGGGGCTTCTTCCGTTTGTTGCGGCCGCTACCAACTGGGGGGATGATTCACCCACAGCACCTGCGTTTCCTGGTCACCGTTGTTGCGAAATCGATGGTTGCGAGTTGAATGAAAATAGAAGGTGTCCCCTTCCTGCAACTGGTACGTCGCTCCGTCCACGGTCAGTTCCAAGGTGCCTTTGACCACCAGCCCGAATTCCTCACCGGGGTGACGGTAGTCTCCGTCGGAACCGCCCCCCGGTGCCACGATGGCCAGGCGGGCGTCCATTTTCTTGTCGGGGGCCTGAAGAACAAGAATCTCGATCAGCAGTTTCGAGCCGGGAAAAGCTGCCCGAGCCCTTTTTTCTTTCCGCACAATAATGTCCCCGTCGCCGGATTCGCCGAAGAGGTCCACGATGGTCTTACCCAGAGCGTCAACAATCTTCTTGAGACGGGAAACAGAGGGGTCGAGTCTGTCGTTTTCCACCATGGAGAGATACGAGGCGGTGCAGCCCACACGGTCGGCAAGCTGCTTCAACGAAAATCCCTGAGATTTTCTCAGCGCTCTAATCTTTGTGCCGAGAGACTCCATGAACGGGGGTCCAGGGTTCAGTATTTGGGTACGTCAGAATAGGCATCCCCTTCCCGAGAAGTCAAGCACAAAATGGCACCAGCCGGCACGAGGCACCAGAGCCGCCTAAAATCCGCGGCGGGGAGTCGGCCCGGTGTATTACCATTTCCTGAACCTTTCCGGCCGGTCCTTGCCGCCGTTGCCCCAGCCCTCCGCGTTTACCGCGAGCACGGGACCGTGCTGGATATCGCTCTCCTACGACGTCTCTGGCCAGGAACTCTGTCCGTGTCGCTATTCAACGGATTTTTCGTTGTAGAGACAATGGCTTTCAGCTTCCTCAATCTTTTCGTCACTGGGCTTGTCGTCTCCGATTTGCGTCGGGATCTCGCGCACCGGTATCAGGCGGGACGGTCAAGGTCGAAGATTTCCATGCGATTGTTCCCTTGAGGATGCATTGTGGACGGGCCCTCGGTGACGACCACGAGATTTCCGTGAATACCGTGCTCACGCAACCAGTCTCCTGAGAACTGCCTCCAATCCTCCGGGTGTTCCAGTTGGTGCTCCGGGTATACGCCGTATGAGAGCTGGAGCCTCTGACAAGTATTCTCGTGACGGCTGACCGCGACAATCCAGACCGGCAGTTTGAAGCGGGAAAGGCTTCTGGCCGTGGCCCCGCTCTTCGTCGGCACGAATACGGCCGCCGGGCAGGCTCTGTCCACCACCGCGGCGACGCTGAGAGTGATGAGATCCGTCAAATTGAACCACTCTCTCGGAATCGCAGCCTTGAGAGCCTGGCGCACAGAGGGCTCCGAAATGGAAGGCTCAGCACATGCCGCAATCTTCCCCAGCATTTCGACCGCCTCAACGGGATAGCTCCCCATGGCCGATTCACCCGAAAGCATGACGCAATCCGTTCCGTCCAGGATGGCGTTGGCCACGTCTGTTGATTCCGCCCGGGTGGGGCGTCGATTGGACGTCATGGATTCGAGCATCTGCGTTGCGGTAATCACCGGCTTTCCCAACAAATTGGCCTTCTTCATGAGGCCCTTTTGAACCTCGGCGATTCGTTCGATGGGGATCTCAACCCCCAGGTCGCCTCGAGCGATCATGATGCCGTCGGCCGCTTCGAGAATCTCGTCGATGTTCTCCAGAGCTCGTGCACGTTCGATCTTGGCTATCACGAAGGGGTCGTATCCGAGGTCGCCCGCGGCCTGCCTCACTGCCGCTACGTCTGCTGCCGACTGGACGAAGGACTGGCTGACAGCATCCACTCCAGCCGCCAGGGCGCACTTCAGACATTCCCGATCGCGGTCGGTGAACGCGCTGATCCCGAGGTCGATGCCGGGCAAGTTCAGTCCCTTGCGAGACCGCAATTCGCCGCCAACCAGAACGCGGCACTCCATCTCATTGTCTCGGGCTTCCAGAACCTCGAGCTGGATGTAACCGTCGTTGAGGAAGATCGCGTCGCCGCGCTTCACCACCCGGGGCAAGGGACCGAAGGTGACGGAGACCCGCTTTGAATCGCCGACGACGTGTTCCGTCGTCAGGGTGAATCGGTCCCCCTGGTTCAGCTCGATCGGTTCAGAGGCAAACTCTCCGATACGAATCTTGGGCCCGGGAAGATCTGCCATAATGGCAACCCGTCGGCCTGTGGAACGAGCCGCAGCCCGAATGGTCTGAATCACCTTCTCGTGACCCGAGAACTCTCCGTGCGAGAAGTTGATGCGGGCTACATTCATGCCCGCGAGGATCATCTGTTCCAGGACCGGCTGCGAGTCCGAAGCGGGTCCAATGGTACAAATCAGTTTCGTTTTGTATGGAGGAAGATTCATATTATCGCCTCACGAAAAGCGTTCCCCTTCGTACTATCTTTCACGAATACGGTCCTTTTAAGAATCGAGCCCCGCTGCCAGGGAGACACCCCAAGGCAGAAATGGATTCGCTAAGCTTCCAGTGACGGGTCACAAGAATATCGTTGCGAGGAGCGGAGCGAATCAACAGTCTCCACCTACGAGGATACGGCGCCAAGTACACCTTTTCGCAAATACGGTGTCTCCCTTGGGGTCCCTGCGCTTGGCTGTTCAGTGGGGCCGGCATCTTGCCGGTCCATGAGGAAATGACAGGCGGGACGCCTGTCCCACCAATACAGCCAGAGAGGCCGCGGTGGTTGAGGCAAGCCGCGTCCCGCGGGCATCAGCGACCGTATTTATGAAATGGCGTACTAAGCTTATGAAAATATGCACTTAGGCTTCCTCTTCATCAGGGTCATCGAGACAGACGGGTACCGGGCTTACTTTCCAGATTTCGTCGCAGTATTGTCGAATCGTACGATCTGACGAGAACTTTCCCATGCGCGCAGCGTTGAGGATCGACATGCGTGTCCAGGCATCCCGATCGCGGTATGCGCGGCTGACTCGTTCCTGGCTCTCTACATACGACTGGTAATCGGCGCAGACGAGGTATTCGTCATGATACAGCAGCGAATCGACGAGCGGTTTGAACAGTCCCGCTTCTTTCGGGGAGAAATGTCCGGATGCGATCAGGTCCAGAGCGTCTCTTAGTCTGTCGTTTGCATCGCAGTAATCCCGTGGCTTATAACCACTGGATTTCAGCTCGTATACTTCCTCGGCCTTGAGTCCAAAGAGGAAGAAATTCTCCCGTCCCACCTCTTCCCGGATCTCGACATTTGCTCCGTCCAAGGTCCCGATGGTGAGCGCTCCACTCATCGCAAACTTCATGTTTCCTGTTCCCGAGGCCTCCTTGCCGGCCGTTGAAATTTGTTCCGACAGATCGGCCGCGGGATAGATCGCGTGGGCATGTTTGACGTTGAAGTTGGGAAAGAACACCACCTTGATGCGACCTTTGACGTCCGGATCGTAGTTGATCACCTGAGCGACGGAGTTGATCAGCCGGATGATCAGCTTGGCCATGAAGTATCCGGGTGCAGCTTTCCCACCGAAGATGAAGGTTCTCGGGACCACGTCGCTGTCAGGATTCTGTTTGATGTAACGGTACAGTGTGATGATATGTAGCACGTTGAGGTGCTGCCGCTTGTATTCGTGCAGGCGTTTCACCTGGACGTCGAAGAGCGAGTCGGGATCCACGACGATTCCGGTCCTATCGCGGATTTCTGTCGCCAGATCGATCTTGTTAGACCGTTTGATGTGGCGCCACTCGGTCTGAAAGTCTTCGTCATCGAGGAAGGCCTCCAGCTTCCGGAGTTCATCCAGATTCGCGATCCAACCATCCCCGATCCTGCGCGTAATCAGGTCGGTCAGCCGCGGGTTGCTCAACACCAAGAAGCGCCGCGGGGTCACTCCATTGGTCTTGTTGCTGAATTTTTCCGGGAAGAAGTCGTAGAAGTCGCGGAGCACGTCTCGCTGGAGCAGCTCCGTGTGCAACTCAGCCACGCCATTGATAGCGAAACTGCCGACACAGGCGAGGTTGGCCATGCGCACGAATTTGGCGCCAGCATCGTCGATCAGCGACATGCGTGCAATGCGATCGTCGTCAGCGCCGTACTTGAGCCGAACCTGCTCCAGAAACCGATGATTGATTTCGTAAATAATCTCCAGGTGTCGGGGTAACAACGAGCCGAACAACGGGAGAGCCCATTTCTCCAGCGCCTCCGGCAGAAGCGTGTGATTCGTGTATCCGAAGGTGTTGCGTGTGACGTCCCATGCCTGGTCCCAGTCCATGCCGTGCTCGTCAATGAGGAGCCGCATCAACTCCGGTACCGCGAGTGCCGGGTGCGTATCGTTCAATTGCACGGCGAACGTTTCGTGAAATCTCGTCAGCGGCTCGCTCCCCATCAAGTATATGTGCAGCATATCCTGCAACGAGCAGGATACAAAGAAATACTGCTGTTCGAGTCGCAGTTGCTTTCCCTGCACCGGCTCGTCGTTGGGATAGAGCACTTTGGTAATGTTTTCCGAAAAGACCTTCTCGTCAACAGCGCCGTAGTAATCTCCGACATTGAAGGCTTGAAAGTCGAAAGATTCCGCGGCCTCGGCCTTCCAAAGCCGCAACGTGTTGCAGGTGTTGACCTTGTATCCGACTACTGGAATGTCGTATGCCACGCCTCTCACGACGCGGTGCGGAACCCACCGGACCTGAAGGCGCCCGGCTTCCTCCGAACTCTGCTCGGTGTAGCCGCCGAGCTTCACATCATAGGAGATTTCCGGCCGATGGATTTCCCAGGGATTGCCAAAATGCAGCCATTTGTCGGTAGTCTCAATTTGCTTTCCATCTCGGATACTTTGCTTGAAGATTCCGAATTCGTATCGTATGCCGTACCCGATGGACGGGACCTGCAGGGTGGCAAGCGAATCAAGGAAGCATGCCGCCAGGCGGCCGAGGCCGCCGTTCCCGAGACCCGGTTCCGGTTCGTGGTTCAAGAGCCCGTTCCAGTCTTGGCCGGCTGCTTCGAAGGCCTGCCTGACCTCTTCGTAGATTCCCAAGTTGATAAGATTATTGGCCAGTTGCGGTCCGAGAAGGAATTCCGCGGAAAGATAGCTCACTGCCCGGACATCGCCCCTCATAAAGGTTTCGGCACTCCGAATCCAACGATGGAGCAGCCGATCTCTCACGGTGTGTGCGAGGGCCATGTATGCGTCGTTCAGAGTCGCGATCCTGAGGGTTCTCCCCTGCGAATACCTGAGGTGGTCAATAAACCCGCGCTTGAGCGCTCCCAGGCTCAAACCCCTGCGACTTCCCCACGCGACCTGTTTCTGCCCTTCAGTGCTCGTGTCTTCGGCCATCGTGAACTCCTCAACAATCTTTCGATTCGACCTCTGGAGGGCGTGGCTTTATGGATGCTCGATGGCGAGAGACTTCATCCGGTTTCAGAGCGAGTCCCTGGACATGCCGAGCAAACAGCCGCGCTCGTCACATTGCCCCCACTGCTTTGAAGCGCCTCGGTGACCACGGCCCGTTTCGCTTCTTGAAAGGACGTTGGCAGTGGAGACACCCAAGCCTTCGTCGGTAACCGGCTTCACTACCCGCGAACGAACCGAAATCCGGTTTGGTGCCTTGGACCTGATCCAGACTGCCGTCGCCAAGCTTATGCCATCTTTTTTTTCAATCTGCCAATAATTTCGTACGGCGAGCTTGCGATTTGCGGTATGAAGCCTTGCGATTAACGTTTCACTGCGGTCGCTCCGAAAGCGTTCCGGGGTATCGTCGCAAGCGCGGACTTTCCTGACGCCCTTTAGAGACATGGTTCTCACGTTTCCCGCCGTTCCATCTTGTACCGCTGCACGAGATCTCTCAACGTTGCACCAAGGTCTTGCAGTCCTGCAGCAGCCTCTCCCAGTCGTTTCGTACCTTCAAGGTTCTCTCGCATAGCTTGCTCGATGTTGGCCATGGCCGCGGAAACCTGATTCACCCCTATGGATTGCTGCTCGGCCGCTGTATCGATGACCGATGCGGCCTGAGAAGACGCAGCGACTCTCTCAGTAAGAGATTGGATCGACTCACCGGCTGCCAGGGATTGTGACACTCCCGCATCCACTGCCTTGCCGCCTTGTTCGGTGGCCATGACTACCGCGCCAACCCACTTTGCGATTTCGCCAAGGATGCCCCGCACCTGTTCCGTGGCCTGTTTGGATTGGTCGGCCAGGGTTTTGATCTCATGGGCCACCACTGCAAAGCCTTTGCCGTGTTCCCCGGCCCGTGCCGCCTCTATGCTGGCGTTGACCGCCAAGAGGTTTGACTGGTCCGCAATATCCTGGACCGTGTTTACGATGTCTTCGATCGTTTGACTGTGCTCGCTCAGCCGGACGACATTCTCGCCGATCGATTCCATCTGCTGCTTGATCATCCTCATGCGGTGGACAGTGTCTTGGGTGGCCTTCTGTCCGAAATCGGATATCTGAACCGATTCCATTGCCTCCTGAGCGACCGTCTTGGCCTTTTCACTGGCGAGCCTGGCCGACTGCTTTACCTGTTCGACCGTGGTGGTCGTCTCCACGACCGCTGCAGAAGTCTTTGTGGTGTTCTGGCCGAGTTGCGCCACCGTGGTGGAGATCTCCTGCGTTGCGGCGGTCAGAACGTTCACCCCCTCAACAACTTGCTGCGTCTGGTCCTTCAGACTATCCAACATGCTCTGAAAGGTCCGAGCGAGCAGACCTATTTCGTCTTTTCGCCCTCGTGCCGGAACCTGCACGGTGAGATCGCCCGCGCCGACGAGGCTCACTTGCGATGCGAGCGCTGTCATAGGCTTCGTTATGGTTCGTGTGAGGACAAAAGCAGCTATTGCTGCAACCACCGCAATGACCGCGGCAATCACCAGCATCCTGGCGCCGAGTGCCATCACCGGCTGATAGACCTCCTCCGCGTCCTTTTCCGAGATAATCAGCCACTTCAGATCGGCTCCGAGCGCCGCATCCCGGCTAAGGTCGACGCTGGTGTACGCGCTCAGCACCGGCCGGCCTCGATAGTCCTCGAGCATTTCCGTTCCGACCTTATCCTGCAAGGCGTACCGGACTGCGGCCGTGTCCACCTTCTTCGTTAAGATAGCAGAATCTTTCTCGAATCTAGGCTTGGTACGCAAGAACATATCGGTACCCACCAGGTACGACTGCGCCGTGTCCCCCACCGTCTGGGTTACTTTGAACACTTCACCGATTTGCTGCGGTCCGAGCTGCACTGCGAGCACTCCGCAGAGCTTGTCTTCCCGGGAGAATATTGGGACCCCGGCGAAGAAAACGGCCTCCTTGCTCGGCTGATAGTAACTGAAATCCACGGTGGCCGGTTTCTGTGTCCGCACCACTTTTTCCCAGAGACGACCCAAACCGCTATCCTTGAGATCGCCTCCGCGGAGATTTTGACCGAGATCGGATTCTTCTTTCAAGGTACAAACCACATCTCCATTGACGCTGATGATGAAGGTGTCGTAATACCCGCTCTTGGCACCATAAAGAGCCTGCCAGTCTTTGAGAAACCCCTGCGCGAGGAACTTGATTTCGTTGCGTACCGCTGCATGCTGCTCGCCTGACAAGGCTCCTGCCGACGAAACGGTTCCTTCATAGGCAACAAGGGTCTCAAAGGCCGATTTGACGAGAGGCACCTTGGACAGGAAATGCAAACCGGTCATCGTTTGCTGCAAGTACTGAACGACTTCCCGCTTACATTGTTCTCTCGCCGCGGCAAGCGTGCGGGAATCCGCGGCCACCAGAGCGGTCCGTGCGTTGGAGAAGGCGAAGTATCCTACCACGCCAATGGAAATCAAAGCCACCAGTAAGAAAGACACTCCCAGCTTGCCCAGGAGACTTCTGGATACGAAACTCATCATGTGTACACTCCCTTGAATTCTCAACGGTGTGCGAGGCAGTGGTTCGAGAGCGCCTGAAAGAGGTACTTCCCTCTGTTGAGGCACTGTTTGCTCCGTTGTCACGAGCCGACTAGGGTAAGCAGCCCTCTGAGGGCCTTTCAAACAAAGGCAGCCGTTAACCGGGACAGGGGCAGTCCCTGAAATGACGATACAGGAGGTTTGGAGGGTCGGCCACGCTGCAGCCGTGGTGTCGCCTAGGGTTGGGGAAATCTCTCAGGCGATATCAGCCCACCCGCTGCTAGTGGGCAACCGGTCCGATGCCGTCTCCCGGCAGTTCCTGCAGCCCCTCTTCTTCTCCGTCCTTACCGGGCGCAGTGCCGCCTCAAGCCCGGCAAACAATTACAAACAAAGGACAGTCGAGCGCTGACGGCCGACAGGTAACGTCCGACGACACACCCTGAGCGGTCGTTGACGCCCGCGTTCCCCGAAGCGCTCTACTCTTACGCCTCTGCGTTGTCCGAAGTGGGGAGATCCGTGCGGCCTTCGGCCCTCAAATCGGACACGCTTCTTGGCAACGGCTATAAGCATACCATCGTGAACCGTCCGGAGGCAAGGCCAGCCATTCCCCGCAAAGGGAAGACTGAAAGTGACCGGACGGTCGTCCGAGCTGAAAACGCTCCAGCGGCCACGAGTCGAGTCCTAATTACAGGTTTTCGCAAATACGGTCGCGGATTTCGGGGCCGTGGTGGGACAGGCATCTTGCCTGTCATTTCTTAATGGACCGGCAAGATGCCGGCCCACTGAACAGCCAAGAGCTGACCCATGAGCGACATCGTATTTACGAAATCCTGTCCTAAGTGCTGGGGCAAGATTCCAAGGCCTTGGAAATCGGGTGACCTTGTACTGCAATAATAGGGGTTTTTCCGAAGAAGGGTCAGTTGCGAGACCTTCTCGGGCCAAAGCAGCTTTCTCCTCGTGAACGCCCACGGGAAATCTTGGGTCCGTCAACCACCCACTTTTGTGCTAAGATGAATCCACCGAAGCGAAACGAGGCCGCGGCAGAGGTCATCGATTCACTCTCGATCTCGTGGCCGATCTTCCGACCGGAGGAGGAGATATGCGCTCAGAATCATACTGGATCGTCATGCCGGTGCTTGCATTCGCTCTCATGACGGCGGAAAGCAACTCGCAAATCTTCGCACGCGACCTGCTGCTATCGGGAGAATCGGGCATGCCCGTGCTCTTCGAGCAAGCACCGGACGCAGCCATCGTTGCGGTCGCGGGAGGGACGGACAAGCCAAGCGGCGAAAAAACGGATGATGGACGCGGGATTCGCGGCGATTCCAGCCTGGGGCACGATGATGGCAAAGGCGCCGCCGGTACCGAAGCGCCGGACAAGGTGCGGGTCTTGAAAGAGCGCATTATTGATGTGCAAAACAATGGCAAGCTTGGCTTCCGGAAAATCGTGCCCTGCAGTGTGGTGGACGGGTTTGGTTCGTATTCGCCGCTTGAGCCGGGTCAGCCGCTGTCCAAGCTCGTCTTTTACTGCGAGCCGGCCAATGTAAGCACGCTGCTCTCGGGTGACCGATACGTTATTGATTGTACCGTGGATTTCTTGCTCATGGACCTGTCCGGCAAAGTGCTGCTCGGCAAAGACAGCGTGCTCAAGATAAACCGGGTCTCCAGGTCCCCGATCCTGGATCTGTACTTCAAGGTTGAGATGAACTTGAAGAAACCCTTGAACCATAGCCTACTTATGAAGATCGTCCTGCACGACAAGATAAAGAACCAGTCGGTCTCCGCCACCCACAGGATCAACGTGGGCGCGGGTACCGTGAAACCGCCGGACAAAATCTGATGCCACGTCACTTGTTGAAAGTGACTCGGTATCACCGTTTGGCCGGGACGAGCAGCACCGACGCCTCGGAGTGGCGTGCCACATTGTGGCTCACGCTCCCGAGAAACAGCTCCTTGATGAACCCGCGTCCCTGGCTCCCCATCATGACGAGGCGCACGTCCCGCTCCGTCACCGTGCGCACGATTTCCGCAAACGGTGTCCCATAGGAAAGCTCAATCTCGATTCGGGCGTTTCCTCTGGCTTCCAGAACCTTCTTCATTTCCTCCAAGCGTGCCCGGTCGATCTCGTTGAACTCCTCGAGGCGGTGGGTGAGATGCGGATCGATGCGCGTCTTGTCCTGAACGTGCATCAGCGTGACCTTGCTGGCGCTATCCGCGATCGCACTCTCGAGATAAGTAAATGCATGTTTCGCGTTGTCTGAGAAATCGGTAGGAAACAAAATGTGCCGGCTAAAATCGCCCCGACCTGCCTGAATCCGGACTTCCCCTTCTTCCTCTTTGACGCCAAGCCGTATAACGAGCACCGGTTTGGTCGCATGGTGGATCACCGCACTGGCCACACCACCCAGAAGGTCTGAACCTATCAGGGTGCGGCCATGCGATCCCACCACGATGAGGGGATAACCCTGGGATTCTGCGATCCGGTTGATTTCCGTTTTAGCAAACCCGAAAACCGTATTCGCCCTGGTAACGAAGCCGTGTTCCTCAAGGATGCGTTTCTGTTTTTGGAGGTTCGATTCCAGGACCCCGTGGCTGAGCGATAAGGCCATTGCCGTAGATTCTCCAAGGCTGAGGCAGCTCAATAACAGGCATTGTCGAGCGCCGAAGGCTTTGAGTCCAGCCAGTGAACGGACGATTGCAAAGGAGGCTGGAGACAAATCCGTGGCGACGATGAAGCGACTCAACATAGCGTGCACCTCCCTCATTTGCCCCTTCCCACGGCCAACAATGGTTTGGGACGCCGCTGCGCTCGCCAGCCGGGCGAAAGCTTGGACGTGTGACAGGATACACCTTTCAAGTCCCGTGAAGATAGGGTAAACTATCCACGTTGCGAGAATCCGTTTGTTGAGGTGGCCCGAAGAGGTGACAGACCACGTCCTACGGCTGAAGAGTGACGCCGCGAGGACATATTTTGGTTTCCGTCTCGTGATTGCTCAGCGGCCTCTGAACCGGCCCCTCAACGGGTGAATCGGGCCTGACTGCGCGTAATCATTGATATAGGTTGTGTTTGCGATGCAAGAGAACGAGGGCGCCGGCATCTTGATCGTCTCCAATCAGCCTCGCGCCGTACGAGAGAGATGTCGATTGCTGAAGGGGGCGGGATATCAGCCGACTGGAGTCGGTACGGGGGAAGATTGCTTGCGGGTGGCCGCGGACCGGAAGCCTGAACTGATTCTCCTTGACGCGATGCTCCCGGACATTGACGCCATCGAGGTGTGCAAGCGCCTCAAGGCAGATCCGGCGACGCGTGACATCTCCGTGTTCCTTCTGTCCAGCGTGCGGAATGATTCTGTTAATCCGGCAGATCCGTCGAAGGTGCAGGCTGACGATTATATGACTCGGCCGATTCTCAACCGGGAACTCCTGGCTCGTATCCAAAGCAAATTGCGACTGAAGGACTTGGAGAAACGTTTAGCTGAGGCACTCGCGTTCAATCAAACGATCCTGACAGCGTCACCGCATGGGGTCTCGACCTTTACCCCTGATGGCCGGATACTCAGTATAAACGATGCCATGTGCGCTCTCATTGGTGTGCGTCTAGAGCAGGTTATCGACAAGAATTCCCGGGAAGTCCCATCCTTAAGGGGTTGGGGGATTCTCGATGCAGCGAAAGAGGTCCTCTCGAACGGAATTGAGAAGCGATGCGAACTGCAACTGCCGACGGATAGGGAAAAAACGCTGTGGCTGGATTGCAGGATCGCGGCGTTCGAGGCGTCGGGGGAGCGGCATCTCGTCTTGATCGCTGAAGACATCACCGGAAAGAAGAGGACCGAAGAGGTCTTACGACAGCGGACGCACGATCTCGATGAGCGCATCAAGAAATTGGATTGTCTCTATGGCATCTCCCGACTGGTTTTGACGCCGGGCCTTCCCATGGACGGACTCATGCAGGGGGTAGTCGACCTGGTTCCCGGAGCCTGGCAATACCCGGAAATCGCGTGCGCGAGAATCACCGTAGGCGATCGGGAATTCAAGACAGAATACTACGCGCCAGGAGTTGCGAGGCAGTCTGAGTCGATAGCGGTTCACGGCAAGCCCGTCGGAGCTATGGAGGTCTGTTACCTGGAAGAAAGGCCGGAGAGTGATGAAGGGCCTTTCTCGCGGGAAGAGCGAAGCCTGATCAACGTTCTCGCGGGACGGACCGGCAGAATCATCGAGCGATTCAGAGCCGACGCTGCCTTGCGACTCAGCGAAGAGCGGTTCAGAAGGCTATTCGAGAAAGCACCCGTGGGCATTTTTTATGCGACGGCAGAGGGGAAGCTCATGGACGTCAACTCCGCCTTTGCAGAAATGGCGAATTATGATTCGCCTCGCGAGATGATGGAGAAGATTAATCGATCGAATAGCGCTGAGGCCCTTTACGTTAACAGAGAAGAGATGGTGAAGGTTTTCACCGAGGTGATGCAGGGGGAAGCCTGGCTCACGGCGGAAGTTCCTTACCGCCGCAAGGACGGAGGTGTGTTCCTTGGTGAGCTGACGCTGCGTTGTCTCCCCGCGGAAAGCTCCGCGGGAGCTGTCCTCGAAGGTTTCGTCGTAGATATCACCGATAGGAAAAAGGCGGAAGAAGTGCTGGTCAAGGCCACGGAGGAATGGGAGCAAACCTTCGATTCGGTCCCCGATCTGATCATGATTCTGGATACCCAATACAGGATCGTCCGGGTCAATAGGGTCGCAAGCGAGCGGCTCGGCATATCTCCGCAAGAGGCGATCGGCAAGACTTGCTTCGCGCTGCTTCACGGTGACAAGGCCCCTTCGGCGGACTGCCCGCATGTCAGCCTGCTTCGTGACGGGAAGCAACATACTGCTGAGATACGCGAAGAACGTCTCTCGGGTATTTTTGAGGTTACCGTCGTTCCACTCCACGACGAAAACGGCCGGCTGCGCGGCTGCGTGCACGTGGCACGAGATATTACGACCCGCCGGAACCGGGAAGAGAAACTCCGGCACTCAATCGAACTGCAACGGCAGATCTTATCCACCGCGGCCACAGCCATCTTTACCATGGACGCCGACGGGATCCTTACCACGGTCAACGATGAGTTCTGCTCCGTTACGGGGATGAGCCAAGAAGAAGCTGTAGGCGCGCTCTGTGACGACATTTTTGCGGGACAGTGGCGGCTGAGTTGCGAAATATGCGGACTGGACCCGGGCGCGCGCATTGTCAGGCAGGAATGCAGCATCAAGACAAAAGATGGAAAGACTCGCCAGGTCTTGCTGAACGCTGCGCCCTTGGCCCAGGAAACCGGCAAGTCCGCTGAAGTGATAGGGTCGTTTGTGGATGTTACCGAGCTGATAGAAGCGCGCCAGGCTGCAGAAGAAGCGACGCGAGCCAAGAGCCAGTTCGTGGCCAACGTGAGTCACGAGATCCGAACCCCGATGAACGCGATCATGGGTATGACGGAACTTGCGTTGAATACCGAACTGACCAAGGAACAACGCGATCATCTGGAACTTATCAGATTGTCCGCTGACGCGCTTTTGTACCTCCTCAATGACATACTTGATTTCTCCAGAATAGAAGCCGGCAGACTCGAGTTATTCCCCGTTGAATTCAGACTGCGGGATACCGTCGGCGATATTGTAAGGACACTCGGCATTGATGCGGAAAAGAAAGGTCTTGAGTTGTCATGCGAAATAGCTCCCACGGTGCCTGAAATCCTCATCGGAGACGCAGGCCGCCTGCGTCAGATACTATTGAATCTGTTGAACAACGCGATGAAGTTCACCGAAAAAGGTGAAGTTACCCTCCGCGTGGAGCTTGCGTCAGAAGGTGAAGACGACCTACGCCTGCATTTTGCCCTCTCGGACACGGGCAAAGGCATACCAGCCGACAAGCAGGGGATGATCTTTCGCGAGTTCGAACAGGTCGATGGGTCTCCGTCGAGGAAACACCGGGGAACAGGGCTTGGTTTGGCGATCACTGCAAGACTGGTCCGGATGATGGGCGGAGAGATCTGGCTCGAAAGCCGAGTCTCGGAAGGGAGCACATTCCATTTCACCACGCAATTCAAACTCGGTGATGCGTCCCTGCGTCCATCCAATGCCGAAGAGATTCAGGCCCTGGAGGGCCGAACGGTACTTCTGGCAGATGACAATGAGACAAGTCGGCATATTCTTGTACGGACGCTCACGAGATGGGGCATGGTACCAAAAGCCGTAGCAAGTGGATACAGCGCACTGCAGGAGTTGGAAACGGCACGCAAGGAAGGTCGGTCGTTCGATTTGATCCTTATTGATAGTGCGATGCCGGGAATGGACGGTTTTCAGTTGACCAGGCGGATCAGGGAAACCTCTGACATCGCGCAGGCAACCGTCGTGATGCTCACGTCCGCGGGGCTGCGGGGCGACGCATCGCGGTGTGCGGAGTTGGGCGTGGCCGCGTACCTGTCCAAGCCCATTAAAGAGTCCGATTTGGGGGCTGCCCTGGTGAAGGCGGTGAACCCTCGCTCCACCGGCGGTGAGCAGCCTTCCCTTATCACCCGCCATACACTCAGGGAAAACAAGAGACATCTCAACATATTGTTGGCGGAAGACAACGACATCAACAGAGTAGTGGCCCTCAAAATGCTGGAAATCATGGGGCACTCGGTGACTCCCGCCGAAAATGGGCAAGATGCCATAGACATGCTGGGAACGAGCAACTTCGATTTAGTCCTCATGGACATTCAAATGCCGGAGATGGACGGCATTCAGGCCACCCGGGCGATCAGGCGCAAGGAAGCGGATACGGGAAATCATGTTCCCATTGTTGCAATGACTGCTCACGTGCTTGAAGGGTTTCGGGAAGAGTGCCTTGCTGCCGGCATGGACGGCTTTCTGACAAAGCCCATTAGGGCTGATGACCTGGCCTCGACCCTTGACCGGTTCAGTCATTCCGCTGCACGGCAACGGGCGGGAGCATCCGACCGTAGCGGGATACCGTACCCCGATCCAACAAGAAGGTCCCGCGCGTTGCCCGGCATAGATGTCGAATCGGCATTGGACAGGTTTGCCGGCAACGAGCAGCTCTTTCATGCCCTGCTCCTTCAATTTGGCAGGGATTTTCGGGAATCTGCCGAAAGAATCTCGGACGCATGGGAGAGACACGACTATGACAGAGCCCGACATTTAGCCCACTCCATAAAGGGAGTTTCGGGGAATCTCTCCGCAACCGACCTCTGTGCGGCAGCGGGAGATCTGGAAGAAGCGATCGAGCGACGTCATCGGGAGGATTTCCCTGGCTTATTTGATAGCTTTACAAAAGTGCTCACTGTGGTTCTCCTGTCGATCGACGATGCTGAATCGTTTCTCCAGGGTGGAATAGAAAGTCCCGGAATAGATCTCAATCGGCCCGTCTTTGCGAGTGGAGCTGACATCTCCATCGCCCTCGGCAAGTTGTCAGCACTGCTTTACGGCCATGATGCCGAATCTTTCCAGGTTGTGAAGCAACTTGAAACGATGGTACCTCCCGGTTCCGCCGATCCGCTCTTGGCAGAGCTGAACGCCCGTCTGGACCAATTCGACTTTGAGGGTGCTCAGGCGGCGCTGGGAGCACTCCGCCGAATGCTCGACGTGGAGCTGCCCGGAGGTGATGGCTGATGCATTCCGGTCAGAAGCAGAGAATACTCATCGTTGATGACGTTCCGGGAAACATCAAGGTGCTTATCAATGCATTGGCGCCCGATTACAAGCTCAGCGTGGCGACAAACGGCAAGGATGCCCTAAGAATAGCCGGGTCAGGAAACCCTCCCGATCTCATTCTGCTGGATATCATGATGCCCTCGATGGACGGGTACGAAGTGTGCCGGAGGCTGAGAGTTCAAGAGAAGGGCCAGAGCATTCCCATCATCTTCCTGACAGCCAAGAGTGACGAATTAGATGAAGCGCGGGGGCTTGAACTCGGTGCCGTGGACTATATTACCAAGCCTTTCCGCGTGGCAACAGTCAAGGCACGGGTGAAGAACCAGCTGGACCGAAAGAAAGCAGAGGAGGCTCAGCTCCAGATGGAACGTCTTGGAGCGGTGGTCGATCTCGCTTCCGGGGTGGCCCATCACTTCAACAACATGTTGCAGGTCATCATGGGCGGGGCATCGGTTGCATTGATGGAATTGGAGCAGGGAAAACTTGACGCAGCAAAGTCAATGCTCCAACAGATCATCGAGAGTTCTCGCTTTGGTTCCCACACGGTGCGACGGCTTCAGGAATTCGTGAAAATGCGCACTGAAGAGGCCGGCCCGGAAGAGACTTTCGATCTTAGCCACACCGCTTTGCAGGCTATTGAAACGACAAGAAGGCTGTGGCAGATCGATTTGGAAAAGCTGGGCATCCATGTCCGTCTCGTGCCCAACCTTGCCAAGGGCTGCTTTGTGAATGGAAGGGAGAGCGAACTCTTCGAGGTGACCACCAGCCTCATCCGGAATGCGGTGGAGGCCATGCCGAACGGAGGGGAGCTGGCGGTCACGACCTTCATTGACGGAGAGCACGTGGTCCTGCGAGTCGAGGACACCGGGGTGGGTATTCCTCAAGAGCATCTCGGCAAGGTCTTCGAGCCATTTTTCACAACGAAGGGGTTTCAGCGGGTCGGCATGGGACTGGCCACTGGATACGGAATCGTCAAAAGCCACGACGGCACGATTTCCGTTGCGAGCGAGCCGGGGCAAGGGGCCACTTTCACGATTGAGCTTCCACTCTCAAGAACACCCCCCGTCCCTGTTGAATCCCCTGCCGCTTCCATGGTCGGGATAGGGCTGCGAATCCTTGTGATAGACGATGTGGAACCAATAACCACCATGCTCGCGGAATTGCTCGGCGAGTTCGGGCACGAGGTCGTGACGGCACTTTCCGGCGAAGAGGGGCTCCAGGTGTTCGTCGAGCAATCCATCGACCTGGTGATCTGTGACCTCGGCATGCCGGACATGAACGGCTGGGAAGTCGGCAAGAGCATAAAAGACATGTCTGCACAACAGGGCGTGCCGAAAGTTCCCTTCATTCTCTTGACGGGATGGGGGGGACAACTACGAGAAACAACGAAGATGAAGGAGGCCGGAGTCGACGCCGTCGTCGAGAAACCGATGGACCCTTCCAGGCTTCGCTCTGTGATCCAGGAACTCGCACAGGGTCGCTCGTCCAAGTCTTAATGCCGTTTCCGTAAATCGTCTCGCATCGCAATTGCGAGGGGTGGCGTTCATACCGGTGAACGGTCACTTGATTTTGACTGAGAGATCCCAGGAGGTAGCCTACATGACGGACAAAAGGTCGCCTACATTTTCTGCGGATGAGGAGTTGGATTCCCACCGGCTCTTTCAGTTGCGCAGTGAGGCCACGCAGAGCCTCGATCTCGGAGGGTTGTTCACAAAGGATGTGACAGCATCCGGCAGTTTCGATATTCGAGGGGGAATATGGGCGAGCACCTTCGGCAAACTGCTCCAATCTCTTCCCATACCCGCCTTTCTCGTTGACCAGAATAGTACCGTGATGGCAGCCAACCAGGCCTGTGCCAGGATGAATCCCGACTATGAGCGTCTCCCTGACCAGGCTTTTGCCAATCTGTTCCCCAACGCGTCGGAAGCCGGGAAAGCCATCTCGTTGTTGGAAGAGGTCATGCAGACGAGAAAACCTAAAACGACGGAGAGCGTGCTGGGCTTTGGAAAGGGCAAGGTATGGGCACGCTTGACCTTTCGATCGATCCGCATGATGGAGGCTCGCCTGGTGCTCGTGCTGGTGGAGGACCTCACCAACGAGAAAAAGTTGTTGCGTCTGAGTCAAAAATATCAAGAAGAACTTGAGAAGCGCGTCGAACGACGTACTGCGGAACTCACCGAGGTGAATGTACGGCTCAGAAAGGAGATGAAGGAGCGAAAGAGAGCCGAGAACATGCTGATCCAGAGCGAGAGATTGAGGGCAGTGGGAGAGATGTCGGCCGGCGTCGCCCACAACATGAAGAACCTCATTCAGATGCTTTTTGGATTAACTCATGCCGCAATGAACCACCTGGATGACGACAACGTTCTTGCCGCGAGGGCAGAGCTGGACAACATAGTGCAAAGCTTGCAGCTTGGAACGGAGACGGTGAGGCGGTTGCAGGATTTCGCCAGGATGGGCACCGAGCAGTCTTCACAGCATGGAACGATAGTCGATCTGTCCCGGCTGACACGGCAGGCCATCGACTTTGCCAGGCCGTTCTGGCAGACCTATCCTCAGAGCCGCGGAACCAGAGTCAATCTGAATACGGCCCTGGCCGAGGGGTGCTTGGTTAAAGGGAACCAAGGTCAGCTCTTTGAGGTGCTGGTCAACCTGATCAAGAATGCAGCAGAGTCACTGGCGGAAGGAGGAGAAATCGACCTCACGACATCCGTCGAGAACGGAGAGGTGACCCTGGCAGTTCGCGACACCGGTGCGGGAATTCCACAAGAAGACATGGTCCGTCTGTTCGAGCCGTTTTTCACCACCAAGGGCGAAGTCGGCACAGGGCTTGGGCTCGCGACGAGTCGCAGCATCGTTGGCAATCACGGTGGCACCATAAGCGTACAGAGCACGGTTGGCCAGGGAACGACGTTTACGGTCAAGCTCCCTCTCACCGAGCAGGAACCAAAGCGAGCCGAGGCCTCGGCCGTGCAGACGATTCAAAGGAAACTCAACATTCTAGCAGTCGATGATATGGAATCCACCCTCGCGATGCTGAGATTGGGACTGGAAGCGTACCAACACACCGTCCTCACCGCACACTCGGGAGAGGAAGCATTGGAGATATTCCGCACCCACGCGGTTGACCTGGTGCTCTGTGACTTCGCGATGCCCGGCATGAACGGATGCGAGGTGGGAAGGAGAATAGGAGATTTGTGTAAGGAAAAGCTCGCTCCCTGCCCGCCGTTCATCCTGCTCACTGCCTGGGGACGTCAATCCATTGACCGAACAAAACTGACCGAGGCGGGAGTGGCTGAGGTCCTGGAAAAGCCCGTCGATATCCGGCAACTGATGGGGACCCTCGAGGAAATCTTGAGGCAATCCGACGCGGAGCGAAACTCCGGAGCTTGAAATCGATCAGACATGGCTCAAATAGAAGCCTCCGGTTCATCATCCGGTGGTCCACTGAGTTCATCTCGTCTGCGGGCTGCCTCTACGAGGAGCATCTGTCCAGGCCGGTCGATGGTGGTTCGTTCGGGAGCGACCCATGCGAGCGTCGAGAAGAAACCCGACCTCAACCCGAGGGCCCAGTATAGTGCCTCCTCCCCCTCCAGGCTACCGCACTTGGCATGGCATACTTCCCCGTTGGAGATATACAGGAGCCCCCTTCTCCCCTCCTGGGACATCACCTCGAGCACGAGCGACTGGCCCGAAAGCAACATCATTTGTACCACATCCAGAACGTCTATCTGCCCCAAGGTGCCCGCGATACGCGGGCGACTCAGTGCGGAACGGACTTCGTCGCCGACGATCTGCATTAATTGTCCCAGATCGATGGATTTCTCGACAACCCGGTTTATGTAAGCTTCCGACAAGCCGTGGACGGGTAGTGCCAATCGCTCTCCTTGGGCTAACATGATGAACGGCGGCCTCACGGTTCCCTTGCTCGCACCGAATATGCTGACCCTCTTGCTGAACTCGACAATTGCCGCGGTGGGGAGCGCTTCGCTGCAAACAATGGCATCGATGTTTTTTTCATGCACTACTTTCACCGCCTCTTCCACTGACCGTGCAAAATAGACCGGCCCTCTGCCCTGAAGCTCACTTGAAAACTTGCCCTTAATACCTTCATCGGGATCGAAGAAAAGAGTCTTGGGATTGGCTGCCAGGATCTCCAGGGTTCGATCCTGCAAATCTTCTTTACGCCTTGCCGTCAACGGGAGCTTGACCGTGAATGTCGTTCCTCTTCCCCTCTTGCTGGAGATCGAGAAGGTCCCGAAGTGTCGCCTGATGATTCCGCAACTGACAGCGAGCCCCAGACCGGCATGAGACTGTTTGGAAGTCCAGAAAGGGTATCCGACTTTCTTCAGCTGCTCCTGAGTCATTCCCAACCCTTCATCCTGAACTTCGAGAACGGCATGATCGTCTTGGCTGAAGGTCTTGACTACCAGGGTACCACCACGCTGCATGGCCTCCGCAGCATTTCTGATCAAATGGGCTGCGATCTCCACCACGTCGCTTCGTTCACCTTCGACGTAACACTCCTCAACAAACGAGGATTCCAACTCGATTTCGATCCCCTTCTTCGGCGGTTCTACTTTCCAAGACGGCTCGGTTACTTCCAGGGCTTCCCGTACGGCCTCGGAGAAGTCGAACGCGGCCCACGTCGGGGCATCACGCTTGGAATAGCCTCGGGAGAATTTGTCCAGGAGATGCAGTGTCTGTGACGCACGCTGACCATCGACTCGTATGCCTTCCAGCGACGTTCTGACGTCCGTATAGGCCTGTGCATCGATGGCGGTGAGTCCGACGGTCACCTGTTTGCCGATGTTCTCCAATGCATCGGAGAAGTGTCTCACCGACCCGCGAGCCATTTCAGCGAAAGCCCTCAAACGAGTGCCCCTGCGACTCAGTTCTTGCATCCTCTTCTGGTCGGAGATGTCCTCGGATACAACCTGAAGGCCCGAGACGAGACCTTCTCTATCGCGAACGGGCACGACGTAGAGTCTTGCGAATCTGTCTTCTTGCATCCCAAGGGCAAACTCATTGACGACCATCTCATCCGATTCCAGACACGATCTCAGGAAATCCGAAATTCCCGATGCACTTAGCTCGGGTTTCTCAAAAAGATTTTGTGGACCCGCGGATCCGCTGGAAGGTATCCCGAACAGGTCTGAGGCTGCTGCATTGATTTCGGTGACCTCTCCGAGAGGATTGCAGCAGAGTATGCCAACCGGGGAGTTCTCGACCAGTATGCGATACCTGACGTCACTCTCGCGGCGTTTGTCCTGGGCTTCCTTCAACTTCAAGTGGGACGCGATCCTGATCTCCAACTCCACTCGGTCCAGGGGCTTGGATACGAAATCGTTGGCCCCGGCCTGCACCGCGGCAAGACGGTCTTCCCTGCGCGTCAGGGCCGTAACCATGATGATCGGAATGTCTCCGTATTCGGGATGCTCGCGGATACGCCGCGTCACTTCGAGTCCGTCCATATCCGGCATCATCACGTCCAAGAGCACCATTCGCGTGTCCGGCGCCAGCTTCTCGAGTGCTTCAGGTCCGCTGGAGGCTGTCACTGTGCTGTATCCGAAGGACTTCAACAGATGGTCTATGGCCTTGAGGCTGATACTATCGTCGTCCACCACGAGGATCTTATTGAGGCTCGGCATAGCACATTCCCTTCCACGGAAGTTCAGCTCGTAGTACTTCGACTGAGACCCACCCGCGCCATTTTTCGCGACAGCCGGCACCAACGATTTGCCGGTCAGAGGGTTCTTGCTTCTTCAGGACAACAACCGTCAGCAAATAGGACAGAACACCAGCATACCAGACGCGAAGATGGACTTCAAATTCTTTCGGGAAGATGCGTTCGTAATGGTTCAGCGGGGCTCGAGGCGGCTCTGCGCTCTCGCTGAACGCTTACATCCGTACGAACAGGTACGCCCAGCTATTTCACCCGACAGATGTCGTAGATGGTGCTACAAGCGCCCGCGTATAATGTGTCAATCCAATGGTCCTTCGGCGCACGATCGGTCAACGCCAACCCGCATTCGGAACAGATTTTGATCTTCCCAAGGCGCCGGAGGATCCTGTGGACGCTGCTCACGAATGTGGCATGGCTCCAGGTCAGCGGGGAGACGGAGAGCGGGTCCCCGGTGAGCGGGTCCATCTGTTCAGGCAACACCCCTGAAGAGAGAGCGTGTGCCGCTACCCACTCGATGATCTCGACGGCCGCGGCGATCCCCTGTTCATCGTCAGCCTTCTCGCTGAGAAAATCCGCGAGCCAAAGCGTGCAAATAAACCACGGATTGCCCGGTATTTCAGGACTGACACGGTGGTAGGAGTCCCCTTCGTAACGAGCCATTCCGCCGACCTCGGTGCGTACCCAAAGTTTTTCCCTGAGGTCCGACATGGTGGCGACGATCCTCGGGTCCGTTGCCGAATAGAGCCCAAATGCGAACAGGCCCCAAACACTGGAATCTCTCGTCGGATCGATCTCGATGTGGCCGCTGTCACTGACATGAATCATACGGCAGAAGCGGCCTAGATCCTCCCGCCAGAGGTAAGCCGAAGCCCCGTCCCGAATCTCTGCCGCAGCTCTCATGTAAGAGTCCGCCTTGTCCACTTCTCCGAAAGCCTGGCAGAACAGCGAGGCCGCGGTAATCCCCGCGAAAACGGCCCCCACGGTGAACGCGTGAATCCCCCGCCGCTCTTCCCACAGATCGTACGAAGCCGCAGGGAGCCCGGTCTTTGCGTCTCGGTACTCACACATGAAATCGGCAGCTTTCTTAATAAAGGCCTTGTAAAAGGGTTTTATGAATTCCACGTCACGATCTTGCACGAAATGGTGCCAGAGTGCCCAGAGGACCAGGGCTGTTTCATCTTCCTGAATGGGTAATTGCGGCTGCCCGTCGCTCAACCAGGGGTGCCAGGATGAAGCGAGGGTACCGTCGGGGTTGTATTTGTGGAGCAGGTATCCCCCTTTTTCCAGAACGTCGGCGACGAATCGATAGAAATTCTGCGACAGGGAAGCATGTCCGGCTTGATCCAGAGCGGCGGCTACAAGGGCGCCATCCCTGGGCCATACATACGAATAGGTATCCCTATTGAAGCGGATGACATCAGAATCATTTGCAGCTATGATTCCGCCCTGCCAATCGATCTGGGTTCTCAAAACGAGAAGGCTGCGGCGATAAAGCTCGCGTATCGTTTCCGGCAGCAACTCCAGCCGAGGGTTCTCCTTGCGTATCCAGAGATTCCAGTACGCTCGCGTGCGAGCAATCATATCTTGAGGGCCTTTGCTCTTCACCGTTGCATCGATGCGCCGAACCTCGTCCCAGCTCTGACCTGCGGACAACCAGTAGTGCGCCTTGCCGCGAGACATCCCCTCCAGTTCAAGGCGAAGGCAAATGACGGAATCGACCGACCCCTGAGCAATGGGATTGCCGGAGAGAGTCCCGTCTTCCGCGTCCCGAAACGTTCCTTGCAGATTACCGATCCCCTTCTGCCCGACTGCGAACCCCGCGAGGCCTTCCGACTGCTCGGTTCGGCCGTTTACCAGGAAATAGATAGCGTTCTTGTAGTGGACCACCCCGCCGGTTTCAGGATCGAAGGCTGCGGTATCGCCGACGCTATTGCCCGAGATGTCCAAATCATTGACAAAGAACAGGCGGACATCTCGCTTGCTCGCGTCAAGGTTTTCCACCCTCACCTCTCTGAGGAACGCGTTCTCGTGGAAATCCACCGCATCATGGCACAACAGGAGCAGGCTAAGCTCTCGACTGTAGAGGCTCACTTCAGTGACCAGGGTTTCCGACACATATTTCAGATCGAGTTCCCAGTCGGTTCCGATCCAGGAAAACCGGCCGTCCACCCACACACCGAAGCGAGAGTGATTACCACCGAGGTGATTCTCCTGCCCTACATGAGGGAAGTAGAGGTCTCGCATGCAGTAATCCCGATCGAAACACACGAGGAGTTTTCCATTCCCTACCGGGATGTCTCGCGACATTGTGCGTCTCCAGGTCTGTCCGACGAACGTCGTAACCGTTCAGCTATCCGGGGGAAAATCCCCTACTCTCCTTGAAAGGATGGGAAGGGGGATTTGAAGCGACTTCCGGAAAGCCGTCATGAAGAGGGTTGGTCTTTCCCCCCACACGTAACCGACCATTGCCGACCGGAACACGTCTTTCCACAGCTAATAGCAATGTGCCAGATCCGTACGCGGTTGACAAGATGCGTCTCGGTGAGTGCTTCATCAGGACTTGCATGTTTCCGGGTTCTGGGGGTCCCCGCATTATTCGGCGGCAAGAGACAGAAATTCTTGTTCTTCCGGTCAACCATTTGATGTAGTGAAGAAAATCAAGTGGCGTTGAGGGTAATCAGAGCTGCTTTCGGGTGTGGGTCAACGAAGTTCTGGTTGACAGAGGAGCGGACGGTAAGGTACCCTAAATCCAGGAAAATTGTAGCCTTCTTGGCACGGTGACGACGGTTCTGCCTGCGTCAGGTCGTTTGTGAAACCACGCGGAGGCCTTTTCTGGGTCAGCAGGGACGTTTCTCGCCCCTCAAGAGGGTCGAAAATCGCAAAGTGGCAAGGCAGCCGCATGATTCAGGCTTGGTGGGGAGGGGCTGAGGAATCCGAGAAATGAGTCCTTCACGGTTAAAGTACGAGAAGCCGACATTAATCGACCTTCAGGACGGTGGGGCACGCTCTGCTCGGGGCGCATGTTTCCCGGTTGGCGGAAGTAACGTCGTGTCCTGCGGTGGTGGAAACCATGCAGGCGGCTCCTGCTTCGCCAACGGAACTCAGGCCGGGCTATCCTGCAGCCCCATGGGAAGTGGAGCATCTAGTAACACCTGCGTGGTCGGGCCGGGGAGAAAGCCGTGAGATGGGCAGCGCATGAATGTTCGCGAAGGGACTGTCGGAGATAAGAGCCTTCCAAGCATGGATGGTTCAGCCTTGATTCTTTGCGCTCCGAACAACCGAGTGGTAGCCTTTCCACCTCGTGACCCTGATGATTCCCGCGAGATCCAGGCTCCTCGAGACAGCGTTCCGAACTATGTCAAGACACCTCGACAATAGATCCTTCGTTCTGCAGTTGGACGAACAACGAGCCTGGAATCTGACCGGTACCAACGGTACGGAGGCCTGGCTCGAAGAGTTTGCAGCGGTCCTGAGGTTGCCGGCGGGCAACTGGGACGGACTGCCGAAGATGACCTTCATTCGCGGGCGCGCTGCAGGGCCGCTTGGATCCAATCCACCATGGCCTCCGGACGTGTCAGAGTTGAAAGTCGTCGCAGAGGAACGCTGGGAGCCGAATCACCAGGGGTTGGTCCGTTTTTGGTCCAGGCACGAGGGGCACGACCTTGTGTGCGAGCTGTTGAACTCCCATGTCCGGCAGGTAGCGATTCTGACCATGGCGCAGGCCCTTCGCCCCGTTTACGAGACGGCCGTTCGGTCTCAGGGGCTGCCTCTCCACGGGGCGCTGGTGGCACGCGACGGGCAAGGTGTTCTGATTGCCGGCGCTTCCGGCGCGGGGAAGACCACTTGCTTCCGCCGCCTCCCCGCTCCGTGGAAGGGGCTCAGCGACGACGAGGTCCTGGTGCTTCACCGCGCGGGGAGAGGCTATTTCGCCCACCCACTCCCCACGTGGAGCTGTCACTTTGCCTCGCAGTCTAAACAGAGCTGGGACCTGACCGAACGCGTTTCTCTTGCAGCGGTTTTCTTTTTGCAGCAAGCCCCATGCGTGGAGGTCTTGCCGATGGGAAGGGCCAGAGCGGCGGCAAAGATCAACACATCCGCCCGTGAGGCGTCCTTCTGGAGGTTGCGGGCCCCGGAACCTCGAGAAAATGAGTCTTTGAGCACAGCGGTATTTGACAATGCGTGTCATATAGCACAGGCAGTCCCTGTGTACACGCTCCGGCTGGACCTCCGCGGAGCATTCTGGGAGGAGATCGAGCGTGTCCTCGGTCACTTGTAGCCGTTCAGGCTGGTTCGTTGCGAGGATTTCGGTACCGGCAACGGCACACGTTTCACCGAGGCGGGAGAGAGATCGCAGGGACGAGAGCTGAGATCCTCCTCGGGTACCCCAGCAATCTCTGCAGTGAACACGAGTGGGGCAATCTTGGGAGCTTGCTCCGCTTCGCTTACAATGAGAGGCGTTGGAGAGGACCGCTGTCCTCGCGGAAGCAAGTGGATCCTATCCGGGTTGTGCGTGAGAATGGCGCACGTGTGGAAAAATTCCTTAGCGGTGAGATTTCCTAAGAGTATGATATCTTATAACAAGTTAGCCCTCATGTGTGGAAGTTACGCATAAGGGAGTGCTCATGAAGAATCCGTGGCATGATGCCGGAGCGTGGTGCGCACCTAACGTATTGAAAATACTAGCGATGGGCACCCGCGTTTGCCTGCGGTACACGAGGTACAGTAATTGCAAGAGCTTTTGTCGGGCATAAAGCTCTCGTGGACACACGAAATTGGGGTTCTGCCGCAAGCAGATGTCCGCTGAAACGAGCTAGCACTGAGCGAAGACCGGCGACTACGGGGTTATCGAGGAGGCGTCGATGGGTACCTGGTTTAAGAGGAGATTCAAGTACTACGGTCCGGAGATGATATTGGATGTCCTGGAAGAGCGAATCGTGCTCGATGCCAGCGTGGCTACCAATGCCGACAACCACGACGCCAATGCCGGCTCTACAACCCCTGTCGGCGATGTTCCTACGTCTTCAAATGCGGCTGAATCCTCTGCAGTTGCGGCCTCCTCGACTCAATCGGATAGCGTTCATGACGCGCAAGCGCAAGTTTTCTCACAGAAACTCGATGTGGTGCTGGTTTCCAGCGACGTGAGCGCGCTTGAAGTCGCGTCCGTGACAGTCGCGGACGGAGCGAAAGTCATCGTGTACGACGCGGCCAAGGACAATCTGACAACCATCACTACGGCACTCGACAACTTGGTGCAATCCGCCGGGCAACAGATCGGGACTCTGGCCATTGTCGATCACGGCGCGGACGGGCTTATCAAAATCGGCACGGATCACATCACGTCCGGGAACATGTTCAAGTTTTCGGCCACGTTCGACGCCCTGGGGGAAGACCTGGCTCCCGATGCCCAAATTGAATTTTTCGGGTGTTCCATCGCAAACAGCGCCGGAGGCCAGGCCTTGATCGACCAGGTGGCATCTTCTACACATTCCGTGGTCTTCGCGAGTACCGATGTCACCGGCGGGACTTCTTCCGATTGGACCCTGGAGTACTCATCCGACCCGGGAGCTGTCATAGTACCCCTGTTAACCGTGGGATCGGCCACCGGTCCCGAGCTGATTTTCTCGGGTTATTCACCCGTGGACGACCTGTCAAATCCGGACTGCCACCAGTACTTCAGCGCGCTTGACTCCTTGGATGTCCACGCGTCGAATTCCGGAACCGGTTATACTACACAATATGCCGAAATATGGACGTTCCACCTCGACGTGGCGACCGATGTGATCATCGGTATGCAGACCTGCCATCCGGATCTGAACCACTCCCACGCCGGTGGTGTCTCCAATAATCTTTTTATTGATTGCTGGCTCGACCTGTATTCCGGCACCACCACCGCGGGGACCAGGATAGCGTCCATCGACGACTGGATAGGTCCGGGGACGACTCAGGTGCCCGATTGGCACGGGAACGATGCCCTGCTCGCGGGAGGCGCGACCCTTCACCTTGGTCCGGGCGACTATTGCATTCAGGCTACGAGCTGGAACGACGGCACGTACGACTACATGAACGGCGGGTACTACCTCCTCTCGAACGTACCACTCAACACCCCTACCACCGGTCACTATGTGGCGCCTCCGACCGTAGGCGACATCCCCGACGTACAGCGGGGTACGAATTTCGGTACCTACGACTACGACGTCCATTCCTATTTTGTCGATACGCCAGGAGGAGGCCTCAGTTATCAACTCGGGGCTGTCTCGTACGTCAACGGCCTCGTGCTGGGGGCTACTCCAACCGTCGATGCCTCGGGAGACGTCCGTTTCACGAGCAGCGCCGGCTCAACCGGTTCTGCCGTAGTTCAGGTGCGCGCCCATGATGGAGAACTCTATACGAGGTACGAAACGTTTTCGCTCACAGTGAGCGGGTACGAGCTGCCCATCGCGGAATCCCAGAGCGTCACCATACCCTATGTGGGCAGTCCGACTCCCCCATCTACCACCATTACCGTCTATGGTCACGATCCTGGTTATACGCCCCATGCCGCGGCCGATGTGCAGTTTGACGTGGTGACCGGCGACTCCGTGACACACGGGACACTCACCCCTTCCGGCAACGCGATCTATGACGGGCTCGACAGTAGCGGGCACGGCATCTATCACCAAGTCTATATCTACACACCCGACGTAGGTTATCAGGGGACCGACCACTTCAGTTTCACGTTTTCCACTGAGGGCGGCACCTGGAAAGGATTTGCCACCACCGGGATTACCATCGGAACGGCTCAAGATACGAACAGCAGCTATGACCTGGCGTTCGCAGATCTGAACGGGGATGGGAACTTGGACCTGGTGGCAGCCAAATCCAACGGCGCCACGAATCCCGATGTGAACAGCAACTACTACATAGGTAACGGCAACGGCACGTTTCTGAACGGCGTCGCACTGCAATATCTGACAGGGTCGGCTGCCGGTGATTCGGTGGTCCTCGCCACCGGCGACCTCAACCACGACGGGTTTGCGGACGTGGTGGTCAGGAATGGTATTGCCGGGGCCACGAGTACCCAGGCCGACGCGGTTTACCTCTGGAATGATGCGCTTCAAGGGTTCAGTCCCGTTGCCCAGCTCACAAAAGCTTCGGCTCAGAGCAAGGGGTCCATCGCTCTGGATGACTTCAACGGGGATGGTAACCTCGACATAGTGAGGGTGTACGACAGTACCGGTGAGATCTTCTTGAACAACGGGGACGGAACGTTCCCGGGTACCGCGAGCATCATTCTTCCCAATATGGGTGGCACCTATGCCGTGGTAGCGACCGGAGACTTCAACGGGGACGGTGCGGCTGACATCTTCGTGGGAAGATCGGGCGCGGGCGAGACCCACTACGTGTTCTTCAATGACGGGTCCGGAAACTTCACATTCACCGATGCGAAGGCCCTTCCTGCCGGAGGGGCCGGGTATGCTACCGACGTAGCGGTGGGTGACATGGACGCGGACGGCGACTTGGACATTGTTGTCGCGAGAGGAACGAACACCAACTACTTTTACATGAATGGCGGAAACGTCGGCGGATATACCGATTGGGGCACCCCATACCAGATAACGACGGACGCGAATAACAGTGTGGGCATTGCGCTTGGCGACGTGGACCGTGACGGGGACTTGGATGTTGTGGTAGCCAACAATGGACAGAACGTGAGGCTGTACTCGTACAACGGCACGACGGGCTTTACAGGGAGCAACCTCAGCAGCGGGAACCTCAACGCGCTGAGCGTCGCCGTAGGTGACGTGGACGACAATGGCCTCGTCGATGTGGCGGTCGGAATTACCGGGGCTCGAAACCAGATCTTTTACAATACGGGATTCAATACCGGCACTACCCTGCATCACGGGGACGCTGCCGATGTGGACATCCGGGTGCAGTCCCTACCCACCGCCTATTCGGCAAGCGTCAGCGTGCCGTACGGCAGTTCTCCGGTAACGTTCAATATATACGGTTATGACCCCGATCCGGGGAACCACATTCGCCAGTTCGATCTCGTGGACAATTACGAGACCATCCACGGGTCCGTCGTCATTGGCAGCGCCATCTCTGATGGGGACGGCAATTACCACGCGGTTGTGACCTATACTCCCGTCTCAGGGTATTGGGGACCGGACGGCTTCGAGTTCACCTTTTCCACTCCAGGAGGCGCGTGGAATGGAATTGCCCAGGCCGGCGTGAATATCGGAGCCGCGGGCGATACAGCCGACGCGAACGGCACGGCCCTGGCCGATCTGAACGGCGATGGGATGCTGGATCTGGTGGCAGCAAAGAACGGCATCACCGAGTACTACTTGAATAACGGGTCCGGCTTTTTTCAGACCGGCCTCGAGATGTACGACACAAACGGGACGTCTTCGGTAAGTTCCCTGGAGCTTGCCACCGGTGACCTCAATGGTGACGGGTACGCCGATGTAGCAGTGAGGACCGTCAACACCCTGACCTACGACCTTGTTTACCTCTGGAATCCCACCACCAACACGTTCAGCACGCCTTCCCAGCTTACAAAAGCTACGGGGCAGTCCTCAGGAGACGTTGCCCTCGGGGACATCAATGGAGATGGTCGTCTTGATATTGTAAGGGTACACGATCGCGTTGGGGAGATTTACCTGAACAACGGTGACGGGACCTTTCCTACTACAGCTACATCCATGCTGCCCACTCCTTCCGGCACTCCCGGCACTACCGGCACCTATGTTTGTGTAGCTACCGGAGATTTCAACGACGACGGGAGCACGGACATCTTCGTAGGTAAGGGAACCAATACCACCGCCAATTATAACCACTTATTGTTCTACAATGACCGTAATGCCGATTATTCCAGCGGAAACTTCACCGTTGCTCATGTCCAGACCCTTCCGAATACGGGCAGGGGTGGGGCGACCGGCTGTGATGTCGGCGACGTGGACGGTGACGGGCACATGGACATTGTGGTTGCGAGGGGAGGAAGCGGTAACTACTTTTATAGGTGGACGTCGGAGAGCGGTGGCATTGTCACTTGGACTGCGAGCTCGATAGGAACGGCCAGCGGTAGTACCGAGATAAGCCTTGCCGATGTGGACCGTGATGGAGACATGGATGTCCTGGTGGCCAGGAATGGTCAGGAGCTCAGGCTATACACGTACTACGCTGGGACGTTCAACGGCCATGGGTCGGACGTCAGCAGCGGCAATCTGGATGCTTTGAGCTTGGCCGTGGGCGATGTGGACGGCAACGGGGGCATCGACGTGGTCGTAGGCTTGGACGGCGCCCGCAGCCAGATCTTTTACAACCTCGGGTTCGGATCCGGCTCGACTCTGATTCATGGGGCGCCGGCCACGGTGGGGATCCAGGTGGAACCTATCACCAACTGGAGCTTTGAAAATGCGTATTCGGGGTGGACGCAGAGCGAAACATACGAGATGTCGACGCCTTACCCCGCCTATGTCTCGGAATTAGGCACTTTCGGCATTTTATCGTCCACACTGAGCCCCTGGGACCCCATGAGCTCTGACCCGCTGAAGAACCAACCCCCCGTGGTGCACGATTACTACAACGGCGATGACCAGATGCAGTATTCGCCGCAGTTGCTGGACGCTATGTATTATTCCGGGTGGGGGATGACGGTCCCGGGGAGCGCAACGGATCACACCGCGGTCATCCTGAGCGGGGGCCTCAGAGACGCCACCCTCACCCACGACCCCGTAACTATCACGCAGTACACGTCAGATCCGAATATTGCATTTCTCGAGCTTAGCTGGGATATGGCTTATTGGAACTCCAACTACGGCGCGGCAGACGGGTCGAAGTTTTCCGCCACTCAATACATTGCGGTAACGCTGTACGACGCGGATAGTCCCGGAACATCGTTCACCTACACCACGACTAATGCCAACAGCCCGACGACAGGGGTTGTCCCTTCGATGCAGCACTTTTCGATATTGTTGCCTGGAACGGACCCGCTCGTCACGATGCTGAGAGGTTCGGGGACGCATAATGTGGGTGTGAAGATAGAAGTGTGCGGTATGGACTGGTACCTTGACGCGGCGATCGATCACTTCAAGCTGGTTCCGTACCGCCAGGGTCCTTTCGGGGGTCCGGATCTCGGCGCGCCCGACATGATGATGTCCCAAGCGCTTGACACCGGCCCGGTCGTTACTGCGCTCGATTCAGGAACCATGACCAAGAGCTTCGTTGCTGACGAGGGAACGTCCGCGCTCGCGACGGTTAATCTGTCGTCTCCCGCGACCGCCCCGTCTTTGTTGAGCACGCTCAAGAGCACTCCCACGAGCCTCACGCCCTTATCGGTGGACCCGATGCCGAGCACGTCTTCCACTCCGGCCTATGCGTCGTACCTCGTGGACGAAACTCCTGGCTCCAAGTTGTTTGTTGACCTAAGCCCCACTGGCTTTACGACTTCCGCAGTGACCACCACACTCGCCACCGATCCTGTACCTCTCACCACTGATCTTTGGGCTGTGACGGACGTCGCTCCCACCACGCCTGTCAAGCCGGTCGATACCAGCGACTCGGGGTCGGCGAGCACGGATGTCTTCGCTCTCGTCGCCGGAAGATCGGAAACCCCGATGCAACCTGACCAGGACTATAGCCTCGCGGGTATTACCGCACAATCTTTTGCTGTTTATCAGGATAGTCCTGCGATGAATGCCAGTCTCGTCGGCAAGTTGGGTGATGATTACGATCCCAAGCTCGCGCTGATTCTGGACCTCGACGATATAAGCGCGTTGCACGTGCTCGAGGCTCAGGCACAGGGATTGGGCTTGCAAGGAACTCCGTATCGCGACGAACTGGGTGCGAGACTATCAGCCGGAGTATCTATCGCCTTTGATATGGACTCCATAAGGCTTGCTGAGATCTAGTGCCAATGCGCGATCAAGGAAGTGATACTGCTGATGGGGCGCTCGTGGGAGGTCTCCGGAGCGCGGTCAGGCTGTGCCCTCCGTGGCGGAGGAGACCTCCCGGTAAAAGCCCTTGGTAGGCATTTCGATACCACCTGTTTGAGGGCGCGTTGGCTTGATTACCTTTTGTTGCCCCGATCTTTACCCAATCTTTACCTTTCCTTATTCCGATCTTCACCGTCCGTGCACATCCTCAGTTCAAGAGTCGAGCGTAACAGTTACCTGAAACGCTTCGGCATATCTCGATTGAGATAATCAGGAAATGAGGTTGGTGCCATGTTCGCATTACTCGTAAAGATCTTCGTTGCCAGCCTTTGTGTTCTCGCGCTCGCGGCTGCGGTGGCCTCAGCGCAGATGCAACACGAAAAAGCTACCTTTGCAGGCGGATGTTTCTGGTGCATGGAGCCGCCGTTCGAAAAACTGGACGGTGTGGTGGAAGTCCTGGCCGGCTATACCGGCGGAACCGGTCCGAATCCTACCTATGAAGACTACGCGCAAAAAGGCTACATCGAAGCCGTGCAGATTACCTACGATCCGTCGAAAGTATCGTATCCGCGGCTGCTGGACGTGTTCTGGAGACAGGTCGACCCCACCGACGCCAATGGACAGTTCGTCGACCGAGGGCCGGAGTATCGGTCAGCCATCTTCTACCGAAACAACGAACAAAAGCAGGCTGCCGAAAAATCGAAAGAGGAACTCGCAAAATCAGGGAGATTCGACAAGCCGCTAGCGACCGAGATCCTCAAGGATTCGGCATTCTATAAGGCTGAAGAATACCATCAGGATTATTACAAAAAGAACCCGCTGCGGTACAAATACTATCGGTACAATTCCGGCCGTGACCGCTACTTGGACAAGGTTTGGAGCGCTGACAGGAACCCAAAAGACAGAAAGGAAGCCGCCGTGGATTACAAACGACCGAGCAAGGAAGAGCTGAAAAAGACATTGACCCCATTGCAGTACAGAGTCACCCAGGAAGAGGGGACGGAACCTGCGTTTCATAACGAATACTGGGACAACAAGGGGCCAGGGATCTATGTAGACATTGTGTCCGGCGAGCCCCTTTTCAGCTCGCTGGATAAATACGATTCGGGTACCGGATGGCCGAGCTTCACACGGCCGCTGGAGCCGGGGAATGTCGTGCAGAAAGAGGACAGGAGCTTCTTCACGAGCCGTACGGAAATACGGAGCCGAAAAGCCGACTCTCACCTCGGGCACGTATTCCAGGATGGACCGAAGCCAACCGGGCTCCGCTACTGCATGAACTCCGCGGCGCTCCGATTCATCCCGGAAAAAGATCTTGAAAAGGAGGGTTACGGCCAGTACCAGAAGCTTTTTGCGAAGTCAGAATGACACGAATCACAAGAAATAGCCGACCACGTACTGCAGTCCGAGCCCGGCTATCACGATCGCCAACACAGGGCGGATAATACTGCTCGGCACGTACTTTTGAGCGCTCGCGCCCAGGTACATGCCGACGAACCCGCCTATGCCGAAAAGAAAACCCAGCAACCAGTCGGGTCGGACGGACTGGCCGGGGAGCGCCACCAGTGGGCCGAAGAACTCATAGAAGATTACCCCGCCTACCGAGGTCACGCACGTTCCCATCAGGGTAGCCCCAGCTATCGTATGAATCGGCAGTCCGAAAAAGGAGACAATGAACGGAGCTATGATCGCGCCGCCACCTATGCCGTAAACTCCGCCGATCAGGCCCACCACGAGGGAAAGCAGGAACAACCCTGTGGTGTGAAACCGAAAACACTCGCCAAAGAACTCATACTCGGTACAGGAGAGAGACCAACTTATCGTACGGATTGTCGGTCGATCGCAGTTCGACGCCCCCGCGCAGGATGCCCCCGCGGCTGCCTGTTGGCGCATTCTCGTTTCCGCTGCCTGTCCCGAGGTCTTCTTGCCTCGGCCCGTGACGAGCTGATACAACATGCGCCCGCCGATATAGAACAGTACGCATCCGACAAAAAGCTTGAACGCCCTCGGATCGGGGAGATACCAGATTCGGATGAAGAGACCGAGCACCAGACCCGGGATCGTTCCGATAATGATGTTCCAGGCCAAAGGCCAATTCATACGTCCTTCTCTGAAGTACCGATAGACCGCGCTCGGGATGCCGACCACGTTGAACACGAGATTGGTTGGGGTTACGGAAGGACTCGTGAATCCCAGGATGCTCATCTGAAAGGGCAAGATGAGAAAAGCTCCTGAGATACCGCCCATGGATGTAAAGAAGGAGATCACCAACCCCACCAGGGGAGGGATCCAGATTGCTGTTTCGACTCCTGAAACGGGAAAGGTCATTGCATCCTCCGAACCGAAGCACGGCAGCGCTTACAATGGGGTCTTGACCGTACAGTGGGGCGGCCTTGCGAGTGGCCATCCTCCCCGGTGAGGTGACACGTTTCTGGACAAACTCGTGTCACTATGATAGAGACATCCTCACAATCTTGTCAAGATTTTTGCTTAGGACAGATTATGGGATCGGGGGAGGAAGTGTGCTATAGTTGAACGTCTCGATGTCCGTTCAAAAGCTCGGAACAGGGTTGTGATGCGTTTCGAATCGGTCCGCCGTTTTCAGTGCGCTTCACGATGAGATTGCTCACGAGACGGGAATAGGGCTGGGAGAGTAGCAGATAATGCCTCGCAGGATAGCCAGAAGTCCCGCATCGACAGCCCGGGGCGGTGCTCGTGCCGGTTCCGGTCCCCTGAACCCCGCGCGCATCTCCGTGGTACCGGGGGGAACGCGACATCTCGATCCGACTCAGTTGGCCAAACTGGAGCGTGAGTTTCGCTCATGGTCAGAGGCTGCGTCCCGGCCCGACATACGAGCCTCCCGGAGGCGGATTCTCCTGATTTTTCTCTTGATCCGTTACACCGGCGCCCGCCTGAACGAAGTCCTGGCCCTTGATCTCCGCAAGCACATCGACGTCCCCGAACGCGTCGTCTCTTACGGCAGCGCCTCTTCGGCCGATAATTGCCGGGGCCGGAAGGTGCAGATTTCTGCGGAATTGATGTCCGAGATCCAAGCAGCAGTGGATGATCCTGTCTGTGGGGCAGAAGGGGGCTCGGTGTTGCGGGTAGATCCCGGGCATGTCCGGCGCAAATTCTATGAGCGCTCCGTGGCCTGCGGTTTCGCGCAGGATCTGGGCTCGCCGAATGCCATTCGGAGGGCCAGAGCCGTCGAACTGATGCAGAGCAACATGCCGTTACCCGCGGTGCAAAGGCTGTTGGGACATTCGACCCCGAACCTGACCGCATCGCTGGTCGAGTTTTCCGATGAAGATATTCATCAGGTGACGCGGCACTTCATGGAGCGGGAAAGCCGAAGGAAGACCAGTGCGCGGAACACGTTTTTCGGAAAGATTCGCGCGATCCGGAAGGGGGACATTCAGTCCCAGGTCGAACTGGCCACCGTAGGTGGGGACGCAGTCACGACCATTATCACGAACAACAGTTTGGAACGGCTGGGATTGAAGAGAGGTTCCCTGGTCGTCGCCGAGGTAAAGGCCCCCTGGGTAACAGTCCTAAAGGCCCAGACCAGACCGCTGTGCTCCGCTGAGAACCTTTTTCTCGGAACCGTGACTCAAGTTCGCCGTGGTAAGCTCACCACCGAATTCATTGTGCGCATTCAGGACGGAACGGAGTTGTGCTCGCTCGTGACCGAGGAGAGCAGGCGCAAGCTTAATGTGGAAAAGAACGACCGTGTGTGGGTATTGTTCAACAGCTTTGCGGTGATTCTGCATGTCGATTAGTGTTGCGGGTGGGACCGCCGTTCAAGCGGCGCCGCGGACCCGGCAGCTTGACCGGCGGCAACCGGCCTCAGCGCGGGTCACCCAGTGCGCGACGAACGCGTGCCAGCAACCATGCATTTGCCTGTGTGTTTTCCCGTCGACCAAGGAGGTCAAACCTGCATGAGGCGCTTTCTGGAAAAACGCTTGAAGGTGTACGAGCACGAGGCTGCGAGCTTTGAGTGGCTTGCGGTGATCTTCTTCGCCATTTTCTTTGTGACGGCGATCTTCCGGAACTATGTGGATACAGCGTTTCTCAAGCGCTACGGCCCGGAGTGGATACCGTGGATGCTGACGATAAGCGCGCTCCTGACGATCGTCGTGCTGGCCTACGCGGATCGCATTGCCAAGCGTTTCTCGGATACGTACCTGATGCTTCTTGTCCTCGGGGGGTACGCGGTCGGTGCGGCTCTCTGCTGGCTCATGGTCAAGTCGCAACTCTCCATTGTGTATCCGATTCTCTACCAGCTCATGGGGTTGCTGGACTCCATGCTGCTCGTTTACCTCTGGAACATTGCCGGAGACCTGTTCGACGCTCGCCAGGGAAAACGGATCTTCCCTCTGGTGACCGCGGCACAGGTTCTCGGCACTACCGTCGGCAGCTTCGCGACCAGGCCTATTACGCACGGAATAGGCGAGGATGCTGCCCTGCTGGTCTTCGGCGCAGTGTTCCTGCTGACGGCTCTGTTCATGGCCAAAACCAGCCGGGGTATTGTGGGAGACCCGAGGCCGAAACAGGCCCCGGCAAAAAAGCAAGCAGAGAAGAAGCGCTTAACGGAAATCCCGGGAATCATGAAGCAATACCCGATCGTTCGCTTTCTCATCATCTGCGGTCTCATTCCCAACGTGCTGCTGCCTATATTCTCCTATCAATTCAGCGTGATCGCCAACAGCAGCTTCGCTTCGGAGCAGAGCCTGATAACCTTTCTCAGCGTGTTTCGCGGCTCAACCACGCTTGTCACCTTCCTGATTCTCTTCTTCGTGGGACGTCTGTACACGAAAATGGGGCTGCCCAATGCTTCGTTGGTGCAACCAGTCAACTTCGCCATCGTTTTCGCCGGGTTGACCACGTTTTTCAATATCTACGTAGCCGCCTACGGTCAATTTACGGCCATCCTCATCCAGCGGGCCATCGCAGGCCCGGTGAACAAGATCCTGTTCAGCGTCATCCCCAAAGCGCTCGCCGCTTGGAGCCGAACCTTCATCAGGGGGACGGTCCTTAAGGTCGGGATGCTCGCAGGGTCTCTTACCATGATTCTCCTCAAACCGGTCATGCAGCCGCACGATTTTGCGTATATAGCCGCGGCGCTCGCCGTGTACTGGGTGTTTGAGACGCTCCTGTTCAGAAAGGAATACAAGCGCATCCTCAAACAGGTCATTGTGGCGGACAAGATCGATTTCGACCAAGTGGAGGCCATTCGGACATTTGACGCTGGCGGAGCACCTGTTGGGTTGGAGTCGGCCACAGCCGAGATGCTCGAAACGGAAAAGGCTGAGGAGGAGATAAAACCCACCGCTATGGCACCGGACATTGCGTTAAAATTGCTGGACGACCCGAGCCCCAGTTTTCGCACCGAGGCCGCTCTGGCGCTGGCCGTTCATCCGGACATGCGGGGAGCGAGAAAGCTGATTCGATGCCTGGAAGATCTGGATGACGAGGTTCGCACTGCGGCCATGGAGGCGCTGATTGCCTATCCGGCCGAGGTGTTGCCATTCCTGGAGGCATCTCTCTTGGAGTCCAGTCTCCGAGGCAAGCAGGCGATCCTCGAGGTCATACGCTTGGCTCCGGCAGTCAGCGATTTCGAGATGACCCACCTCTTCGCAAGATCCGTGGAGGAGGCCTACGGGAACCTCATTGTCGTCCGTCGGCTGCAGGAGCTTGAAGACCATGCCAGTGTCCAAATGCTCAAACAACACCTTCTCGCTCGAAACGACGAAATCCTCAGCCTCCTGTTTTATGCCTTATGGGTGTTCCATGCCGATATGCGGCTCATGTACCAGGCCCTCAAGTCGGAAAATGCGTCGGTAGCCATCGAGATGGTGGAAACCTCACTGAGAGGCCAGAACCTTCCGTATCTGGTCCCCCTCATCGATGACCTGCCACTGGATGAGAAGATCGAGAAGGGGCGGAAGCTGTTCAATCTGGTAGCAAGAGATCAGCCGGAGCGCCTGCTTGCGCTGTTAGCCCACTCGGAGGACCGGGTTACCAGGACCTTGGCCGTGTTCGTGATGGCCGATCTCCTCCCGAATCAAGCGCTGATTCCTGTTATCGAATCGCTTTTGGAAGACCGGGATCCTTTTGTGCGGCAGGTTGCAGAATATGCATCGGCCAAAGCCATGGGAAAGGAGGCGCAAATGCCTGAAATACTCGATATCATTCATAAACTTAAGACCTTCGCTCTTTTCGAAGGGTTGGGTGCCAGGGAAGTCCATGCCGTCGCCTCGATCACGAAGCCTCAAGCACTGCACAATGGAGACATCATAATTCGATCGGGGGAGGAGAACCCCTCCATCTATCTGGTGCTATCGGGCAAAATCGTCACGTACCAGGACTATCAGACCCCGCAACAGAAGGAACTCAGGACGACCGAACAGAACGGATACCTAAACTTCGTGCCGATGTTTACGCATCTCCCGCCGGCGAACACTTCGGTCGTGACCGAGGATGCCGAGGTCCTGGTGCTGCCTCAGAGCCAATTCCACGAGATCATGCGAGTGTATCCGCAGATCGGCCTCAACCTCTTGAAGCTTGCGGCCATGATGTTCAGACAACTCGGCATAACGGCATGACATGAGATGACCGGGGCGCCGTGTGACTCTGTGCACAAGATAAAGGTACCAGCCTGAGCCGAGTCGTTTGCGGTCCCATTCTTTTTGCGCGGGGAGCGTTCGGTCCAACGCGTCCTTTGACTTGGATTGAATCCCGAGATAATCTGTAAACTTGGACGGTCGGTGCGACGGGATTGTTGGAGCGCCTGCAACAAGCGTAGACTTGTGGCCAAACCTCCGATGAGGGCGAACAGATGGATCCAGACGAACTGCTCAAGGAAATTGCCCGCCTACGTGACAAGATAGCTGAACTGGAAGCCACTTGCGCCTCTTTGCGGCAGCAACCCATAAGGGAGTCACCGAGCGTTCCGGGCGAACCCGGGGGATCTGTCCGATCGAGCGCAAACGAATCTCGGGAAGCAGAGGATACCTACAGATTTGTAGTCGAGAATGCCAGCGAAACCATATGCATTACCCAGGACGGTGTTCTGAGGTTTGTCAATCGATATGGCATGCAACTGGTCGGATACAGTGCAGCAGAGCTGCTGTCCAAACCATTTGTCGAATTGGTTCATCCTGATGACATTGAGGACGTGACCCGCCTCTATCTAGCGAGAATCAGGGAAGAACACGTCCAGCCCGGCCAGCGTTTCCGTATCATTGACTCCACTGGGAATGTCAAGTGGGTCGAGTCTTTTTCAGCATCAATGATCTGGGAGGGGCGCCCGGCCGTGCTCTCGCTGATTCGGGACGTGACGGCTCAAGTTCAGGCGGAGGAACTCCTGCGTCAAGCTCGTGACCAACTGGACCAACGAGTCGAGAAACGAACGGCTCAGCTCCGAGAGATCAATGAGATGCTCATGCTGGAGATAGCCGACAGGGAGCAGGCCGAGTGCGCTCTGCGAGAAAGTGAAGCAAGCTATCGACATTTGTTTGAACACTCGCGCGATGCCATCCACATAACGGCGCAGGACGGCTCCTTCGTCGACACGAATAGGTCGTTCCATGAACTGTCCGGCTACGGACCGGAAGAAATCAAGGCCGTGAACGCTCGAGATTTGTGGTTGCATCCGAATCAACGATCGGAATGGAAGGCGAAACTGGAACGCGAGGGTTCGGTAAGCAATTACGCATGGCAATTGCGGAGGAAGGATGGGCAGATCCGGGACTGCCTTCTCTCCTCGACCGTTCGCCTCGCGGAAAACGGCAGCATTCAGTATCAGTCCATTTCCAGAGACGTCACCGAACAAAAGAGAGCCGAGGAAGTTCTCCGCCAATCAGAGGAGAAGTATAGGCTGATATTCGAGTACTCTCCTCTCGGAGTTTTTCATTTCGACTCCACGGGAACCATCACTGCCTGTAACGACAATTTTGTCGGCATCATCGGATCCTCACGAGAAAAGTTGATTGGGCTCAATACGATCAGGGACTTGAACGACAAGCCGATGATTGCGGCTATCGAAGCGGCGCTTTCCGGTGGGATGGGGCACTACGAGGACTACTACGCTTCCGTCACGGCAAGAAAAAGGACGCCGGTGAAATGCGAATTCGGTCCCATAGTGTCGCGAGACGGCTCGGTGGTCGGAGGGATCGGTATCATTGAAGATATCACCGAGCGCAAACGAGCTGAAGAGGAGCTGCGGCGGTCGGAAGAAAAATATCGTGAAATGTTGGGAACCATTACCGATGGGTATCATGAGGCCGATCTCAAGGGGAATATCACGCTGGTGAACGATTCTCTGTGCGAGCTTATGGGATACACTCGGGAAGAGCTGAAGGGCATGAACTTCAGGCAAGTCATGGACGAGTTGAACGCGGCCCGCATACGCGAGGCGTACGGAGAGGTCTTCAGGACCGGTATCCCGAACCCGGAATTCACGTACGAGATGATGAGGAAGGACGGGGCCACACGCTACGTCTCGATTTCCATCTCCCTCGCGAGAGACAATGCGGGGCAGCCTGCCGGTTTTCGAGGCATTCTCAAGGATGTGACGGACAGGAAACGTCTTGAAGAGCAACTGCGCCAGGCAGCCAAGATGGAGGCCGTCGGTCAGTTGGCAGGAGGTCTGGCTCACGATTTCAATAACATCCTCACAGCCCTCATGGGTTATGCCAACTTGCTGTCGGACGAATTGCCGAAGGACCGACCGTACCAGGAGAAGTTGCGTCAGATCACCCGCGGTGCTGAACGAGCTGCGGATCTCACGAGACAACTTCTCGCTTTCAGCCGCAAGCAGATGCTGGATGTCAAGGTTACGCATCTGAACGAAATAATAGCTGATATGGAACGGCTATTGAAAAGACTTATCAGCGAGCATATCGATCTCGCGACCGTTCTCGACCCATCTGCAGGAATGGTCCAAGCCGATCCGGTGCAGATCCAGCAGATCTTGATGAATCTGGCGGTGAACGCCCGCGATGCCATGCCGGAAGGGGGCAGGCTGACGATAGAGACCGCGAATGCGTTTTTGGATGACGACTATTGTCGGATACATCCCGAAGTGCGACCGGGCCCGTACGTGATGTTCGCGGTCAGCGACACGGGTCAGGGCATGGACTCGCAAACCCTTGCAAGGATATTCGAGCCTTTCTTCACCACGAAAGAAAAAGGGGTGGGTACCGGATTGGGCCTGGCCACGGTATACGGCATTGTCAAGCAGCATCAGGGACACATCCTTGTCTACAGCGAGGCGGGCCGCGGCACAACGTTCAAGGTGTACCTTCCTCGCGGTGAAGCTACCGCCGATCCAAAGGTGCAGACTTGGGACCCCGGACCGAGACCGCACGGAAACGAGACTGTGCTTCTGGTGGAAGACGAGGAGATCGTGCGCACCCTTGCTTCCGAAGCCCTCGAGATCCTCGGCTATCACACGCTTCCAGCTTCCGATCCCAGGGAAGCCATTGCGATCTGCAATGCCTATGAGGGCACAATCCACCTCCTGCTGTCGGACGTGGTTCTCCCGCAGATGGACGGGAGGAGTTTGTTCGCCGCGCTTTCAACCAAGCGACCCGGTCTCAAGGTCCTGTACGTGTCCGGATACACGGAGAATTTCATCGTGCATCACGGGGTGCTCGATAAGGGCGTGCATTTCATGCACAAACCGTTCAATATCGACAACCTGGCGAGAAAAGTGCGCCAGATTCTCGACAGCCAGTGAGCATAGGGGCCGTGGTGAAAGAGGGCAGCCGAGGGTCAGACTTCCGGCGGGGAAATGACGGTTGACTGGGAGATTATCGTGTCGTATGCTTGTAGCCTGTGGCAAGAGGAAGTGGGTGTAAGCCGGCGGAATCGGAAGGAAGCGCAGCCTCCGACGTCAGCGGCTTCATGGAACCCGAACCTGTGAAGGAGTAGAGCAGATATGACCGCGACAGGGACACCTGTGAGGATCTTGTTGGTCGAGGACAACGAGGACCACGCTGAAGTGGTGAGGCGCGGCTTGAAGTGCCACGGCATGTCCAATGACATTCGTCACGTGTTGGACGGCAGTGTTGCCCTGGATTACTTGCTCAGGCGAGGTGAATATGAAGATCCACAGAAAAGCCCCCGGCCTCACGTCATTCTTCTCGACCTGCGCCTGCCAAAGGTAGACGGATTGGAAGTACTCAAAGAGATAAAAGAGCATGCAGAGCTGCGCCGCATTCCTGTGGTCGTCTTGACGAGCTCCCAGGCCGAAAGCGACGTCGCCGTGGCCTATGACCACCATGTGAACAGTTATCTCGTGAAGCCGCTGCATTTCAAGCAGTTCACCGAACTCCTCCGCGATCTGGCGTCCTATTGGTTGGAATGGAACGTCAATCCCTTTGTTCAAGATACCTCTGACTGAAAAAGTAAGGCCAACTGAAGTACACTATCTGAGCGTGGAATTGTATTGCCGGGTCGAAAGTGCATCGTTGCCGGTAGTCCGTCGTATTCTATTGTTATCTCATACCAATGTGCAGTTCAATTTGTAACATCCGAGGACTCTGCTCTGGGCTTTTCCTGGGAGGTCTCCTCCGCTACGAACGGCAGAGCCTGACTGCGCTCCGGTGACTCCCAGGAGCGCCCTTCAGCAATATTACTTATTGAATCGAACATTGGCATTAACCATTGAAACCTCAAATGTTGTCCTGGACGAAGACTATGCCCGGACCCACACGGAGGTTCGATCCGGCTCGTACGTCATGTTCGCGGTTGGTGATACGGGAGTGGGAATGGACGACGAAACGCTGAGCCACGTATTCGATCCTTTCTTTACGACCAAGGAAAAGGGGAGAGGCACGGGGCTTGGACTGTCCACCATCTTCGGTATCGTGAAGCAACATCAGAGGCACATTTCAGTCTACAGCGAACCCGGTCTGGGTACTGTCTTCAGGGTCTATTTGCCCAGGGTGGAGAAATCCGTGGAACCAGCCCGGAGATCGTATGAGGCGGTGCCTCAGCGCCCTGCCACCGAAACCTTGCTGGTGGTGGAGGACGAAGGGATCGTTCGCACTCTCGCATGCGAGCTCTTGGAAATGATCGACTACTCGGTTCTCAGTGCTGCCAACCCGGAGGAAGCCTTGAGGATTGCCGACCAGCACCAGGGAGTGATCCACCTCTTGCTGACAGACGTCGTCCTGCCGCAGATGGACGGCATGAGCCTATTCAGACGCCTCTCGCCCGGACGGCCGGAAATGAAGGTTCTCTATGTGTCAGGATACACACAGAATTTCATTGTGCATCACGGCGTCCTGCGTCCGGGAGTCCACTTTCTACAAAAGCCGTTCACGCTCGACAGCCTCGGAACAAAGGTTCGCGACGTGTTGGAAGATCCCGAGGGAACACCGCCCACGTAAGTGGATTATTCCACGGGCCGGCCCGTCATCACCGCCGACCTCGCCACCCACTTGGCGGAATCCTTTAGGAAAACGGATCCTATTGCCCGTGGCCGACATGTCGGTCGCCGGCCCCGATTACTACCCTCTCATGAACTACGGACCGCGTGGTAAGAGCCGCTGGAGATCAGGCGGCTCCCTACTTCTTGGAATACGATCGTACCGCCTCCACCACGAACTCGGAGAACGGCGTATCACCTCGCATAACGTCAATGGCTTCAATGACGCTCACAGGGAACTGCACGGCCTTGAACCGCAGGATTTCGCGGGCGACATCCGCGACGACCACACTCTCTGCTTCCGCGGCCTTTTCTCTTACCTTCGGAACGAATTCCACCGGCTGTTCCGCTTCCTCCACGAAATTGCTTTCAAGAATACGGAACTCCTCGTCGCTGAGCGACAGGTTCCCGAAGCCAATGGACCAGGTGGCGGAGGCCTCGTCGGGCTTAATCCAGTCGATCATGGCATGGCAGGTTATTTTCCTTTTTCCGCCGTCCACCAAGATTCTGAGCTTCACATTGCCACCCACACCGACGCCGGCGTACTGCCCGGGTTCCAGGATGCACGGCGCCTTGATGCCGTAGAGGGCTGCCATCCCGGAGTTGATCACCGGAGGGCTGGAGGCGTGGCGGGAATAGACCGGCCCGTTGATACTCTTGTATTCCATGGCTGAGCTCCTTTCCTGGAAAACGTTCGATGGAAATGCGGGGCAGGCATCCTCGTCTCCGAATCGTGGGACTGCCGGCAGTTCTCGTGCGAGCTCTCCGATCGCTGGCAGGCTGCGACTCACGTTGGACTCCAGCCCAAGGGAGGGGTGCGGCCGCTCATCCTCAGCAAAAGCCTTTTCCCCTTTGTTCTTCAGCATATCTCACGGTGATCTTGTCCGTCAACGTTGATTTCATGCAGACGCGCGTTGAGTACGGCCTCATTCGCAAGGGCGCTTCAGCAGCGCATGCACGAGCATTCTTCGACGCGCTCTCTACCCGAGCCATTTCCCGGTATTACATTTAGTGTGTCCGGACTAATCTGTCTCGGGCCATCTGCGCAGAGAGGAGACGAGCGCTATGCAGACACCAGAAGGCCTTCGATTATCACAGACAATCCGCCAGAACGCGGAGAGTTTCCAAAGACTCTGCGAGGGACTTGACGACGAAACCGCATCTCTCGCCCCGCCTGGACGATGGTCGCCCAAGCAAATCGTCTCGCACCTATGCGGCCCTGATGGCATCGGTCATATGCCGATGCTGCAGGCTATCGTGAGGGAGGATACGCCTCGATTTGACATCCAGGTCGAAAATCCCTTCTTCTCCGACAAGCGTAGCCGGATGAGCCTGGAAGAACTTCTCTCCGAGTTCACCGAGGAATACGATCGGATTGCCGACTTCGCGGCGGGGCTTTCCGAGGAACAACTCGGCCGGAAGGCGCACATTCCCATGCTCCGCGAAAGTCCGATGGGTGAGTATCCCACCCTAGCCGTGTGGATTGAGGTACTTGGCGACCGCCATTTGGGCATGCACATCGATCACATGCGACAGATCATGCAATCCCTCGGGATTGTGGCAGGGATAGGACGCCCGGAGATAAGAGAGGTTCCTGAAGAGTTGCGACCCTGATTTGCCGATGACACCGCATTCGGCGCCCCTGTTCTGGGAAAATATGGCAGCCGCGGTGCGGTCGCGGGGTTGGGGGGACGAGCAGCAGGGATGATCCCCATTCCTGGTGAAATCATGCCGTGCTGTTCGAGGCCCCGTACCATAACGGAACGCAGGAGACCGATCGATGCGGGAGGTGCGTTCACTCATCGTCGACCATACGGTCAACGATGGAGCTGATTTTCTCCTCCACCTTCTCGATTTCCGCTATGTCTTCGCGAGCTTCCGGGCTGAGAATCCCGGAGGCATCCACGCACTTCTGCAAGTAATCGGCGATGATCTTACCAAGGTGCATACCGACTGAAAGTCCGATCCAGAACTCCATGAGATTTCACCCCCGGGGCAGAGGAGTAAGCCTCCCTTTATCTTACCCCATCGTTTTAGCAGCTGCCAAGCCCATAAGTACACCCGAATCCCTGGTAAAGGCAACGATGCAACACCTTTCCCTCACAGAAAACTAACTTGACTTTGTCACAGCCGGAGTACAGACTGAGTACCATAGCCAGTTTGCGGTCTCGGAACCTGCAGTACACGAGGCTTTGTCGGTGCACCACGGATTGCCGAGAGAAGGCGGACGCGGGCATGCTTATGGCAGTCGGATGGAGGGTAAGAGACCGTTAACGGCATCCTTCCGACGAGAGACCGGTGAGCTTGAACGAGGGGAAGCAGCGGATAACCACAAAACCGAAAAGACTTGACGCGAGGAAAGGGGGCAGAAATGGCAATATGGGATTACAGACCCAAAGCTGACGTGTGGACAGGAGTCGCAATAGGAGTCGGACTCCTGGTAGCTCCAGTGGTGATTCCCATGATCGCCGCCGTGGCGCGACCCGTACTGAAGGCTGCGATTAAGGGCGGCCTCATGGTCTATGAAAAGGGGAGAGAAATGGTGGCTGAGGTCGTTGAGGAAGTTGAGGATCTGGCCGCGGAGGCAAAAACGGAGGTGCACGCGGAACTGGCTGCATCACGGGAAGAAGGAGCCTGATCCACCGGGAGATGCAAAGGGAGGCTCAATGATTCCCGAGGCTCATGTTTCACATCAGATGTCCGGTAGGCTGAGAATTAAAATCCCTTCCAAAAAGGGAGACTCTTCCTATTTTGCGGCCTTGCCGGAGCGACTCTCAGGCTGTACCGGTATCGGAGAGATCGCTGTGAATCCGCAGACCGGCAGCGCCCTGATCTTGTATGAATGCGAGACAAGTGCAATTGCGCGGTATGCACGGGACAACGATTTATTCGTACTCCGGCGCTCCACTCCGGCCCGTAAGACCCTCTTTGACCACGTGGCCGACACGTTTGGAGCGTACAATGCAAAACTGAGGCAGATGACTGACGGACAGGTAGACCTTCCCACTTTGGTCTTTTCCAGCTTGCTTGTTTCAGGAATTTACCAACTGGCTCGGGGCAATTTTGTCATGCCTGCCTGGTACACGGCATTCTATTACGCTTTGGGAGTCTTCACCCGAGCACAAGCGGAAGAGTGGGACGAAGGGGAAGACGTGCTAGAGGGGGCGGATGACGGGGATTGACGATTGTTTGGTATGACTTCTGGGTGTGTTTTGTAAGCGTGTCACAGAGATAGTGTCTTAAGGGTCAGAGTTGCGCGGCGGGGCCGAAGGGGTATTCGCGTCTGAAGGGCGGTGGCCGGAGGCGGTTGAATTGATTAGAGAAATCCATAACGGTGTACGAGGCAGGGTACGATTCAAAGTCGCTGGCCTCTATCGCTCTTCCGAACTCAAAGCGCGTCTTGAAATGCTTGCATCGGAAGACCTTGACGTAACCCAGGTCACGGCGAACGTTTTGACGGGTAATGTGCTCGTGCTCTTCAATCCCGATTGTAATCCGCGCAAAATAGCTGTGCTCGTCGAGCACATAGCCACGACCTATGCGAGAGGTCGTACGCCGGGGGCCAAAAAGGTTTTGACGCCCGGTGATGCGGGGAATAACCAGGCTGCGGCAATCAACGTGGCGCCTGTTCGTCCGGGCAGGCTCCTTCGCCTGCCAAGGGGTCTGACCGAGTTGGGAAGCCCGACCGCCGAGCACTGGCACCTCATGGACAAGAAATTCGTGCTCGCGTCGCTCGATTCTTCGCTCGAGAACGGACTCTCGACGGAGGCCGCGCAGAAGAACCGCAAGAAATATGGTCTCAACATTGTCCCTGAGCCTTCCCCGCGCTCGAAGCTCGGCATGTTGATCGACCAGTTCAGGTCGCTCCCGGTAGTTCTCTTGTCCGTTGCGGCGGCCCTCTCTGTCGCAACAGGGGGTGCTGCGGACGCGATGGTCATTATGGCCGTGGTGGGCATCAACGCGGTCATCGGTTTTGTGACGGAAAGTCAGGCGGAGAGGACAATAAATTCGCTGAAATGCCTGATCCAGCCGTACGCCCAGGTGATCCGGGAAGGGGACCTGCGGGAAATACCGGCGCAGCAAGTACTCGTGGGCGACATCCTCACACTCAGACCCGGGACGTATGTGACGGCCGACGCGAGACTCCTCGAGGCCAGTCACTTGAGCGTCGACGAGTCGGTCCTCACCGGTGAGAGTATGCCTGTCGTCAAGGTCTCGACCCCTCTGAAAGGCGTCGCAATTCCTCTTGCCGACCGCATCAATATGGTATACTCCGGCACGCTGGTTACGGGAGGCCAGGGGCGCGCCGTTGTCGTGGCGTCGGGCAGATTCTCAGAGATGGGGAAGATTCAGAGTCTCGTTTCCAGCGCCGCAACCCCGGAAACACCCATTGAGCGGCAATTGACCGTGATTGGCAATCAGCTCGTCCTCCTATCCGGTGCCATCTGCGGGTTAGTTTTCGTGATCGGCCTGATCCGAGGAAACGGCGTTCTCCAGATGCTCAAGACGGCCATCTCTCTCGCAGTTGCGGCAGTTCCGGAAGGATTGCCCGCAGTGGCGACAACTACCCTGGCCCTCGGCATCAACAACATGAGGCGGCACAAGGTCCTCATGAGGAACCTTGACGCGGTCTGTACGCTCGGATCTATTCAGACGATCTGTTTTGACAAAACAGGGACGGTCACACGCAACAAGATGTCCGTCCTCAGGATTCATACCGGGATGAAGCGGATAAAAGTGGAGGGCAACGGCTGGGCCAACGGCCAGTCAGCTCTCTATGGCGCCCGGCCTGACGAGTTCGGGAAACTCCTTGAGACGTGCGTTTTGTGCAATGAGACGCAAATCGAAACGCAGCATGAGCAGTACGTATTGAACGGGTCTTCCACCGAGAATGCGCTGGTGCACCTGGCGATAAGCTGCGGGGTGGAGGTTGAGACGCTGAGAGAACAGTATCCGCTCCTGGAAACCGAATACCGGTCTGACGATCGCCAATTCATGAGCACCGCACACTTACTGAGTGATGGTGGCAGGCTTGTCGCCCTGAAGGGGAGCCCTGTAGAGGTCCTAGCCAAGTGCAAACATCAGATGAAGGACAGCGCTAGGGTCCCGCTCACGGAAGAAGACCGGGACCGTATTGAAGCCGAGAATGACAGCATGGCGGGGGACGCGTTGCGCGTGCTTGGCGTGGCCTACGCGATCCACCAGGGAAGCGAACCGTCGGCCAGCGAGAACGGTCTGACCTGGCTCGGGCTCGTGGGGATGGCCGATCCGATCAGGGATCGGGTGAAAGAATCCATAGCGGCGTTCCATCAGGCAGGTCTGGAAACCGTGATGATCACGGGAGACCAAAGCCAGACCGCCTACGCGGTGGGCAGGCGGTTGGGGCTGAGCAACGGCCGTCCGTTGGAAATCCTGGACTCCACCAGCCTAACGAACACGGATCCCGCGATGATAAAGGCGTTGGGCAAGCAGGTCCACGTGTTTTCGCGGGTCAGTCCCTCGAACAAGCTCCAGATCGTTCAGGCCCTGCAGAGCAGCGGTCAGGTCGTGGCCATGACCGGCGACGGTATCAATGACGGCCCTGCGCTCAAAGCTGCGGACATCGGTATCGCGATGGGGCGGGGAGGCACTGACGTGGCCCGCGAGGTCGCTGACGTGGTGCTCGAAGAAGACGACCTCGAGACCCTGATCGTTGCGATACGTGACGGGCGAACCATTTATAATAACATTCGGAAGACACTCCGCTATCTGCTCGCGACCAACTTCAGCGAGATTCAGGTAATGTTCGTCTCGGGAGCACTGGGACTGGGATACCCGTTGAACGCCATGCAACTGCTTTGGATCAATCTGTTGTCGGACATTTTTCCGGGTCTCGCTCTGGCACTGGAGCCCGCGGAGCCGGACGTGATGGACCGGCCCCCGCGGGATCCACAAGAGCCGATCGTCAGTACGGGCGACTTCAAGAGAATTGCCTTTGATGCGGCGACCATGACCGCGACGTCACTTGCCGCGTATGGATACGGCCTGGCGAAATACGGGATGGGTGCTTCGGCCGCCACGTTAGCATTTCAAAGCCTCACCATTTCACAAATTCTCCACGCTATTAGTTGCCGCTCCGAACACCGCAGCGTATTCGATGCAGGAGAATCTGCTCCGAACCAGTATCTGAATATAGCAATCATTGGTTCGCTCGGGTTGCAGTTGGCCACGCTGTTCGTTCCAGGCCTGAGAAGCCTGCTGGGGATAACCTCTATAACCGCCGTTGACGGCCTGGTAATCGGCGGCGCAGCGGTACTTCCCCTTCTCATAAGTGAGGCTACCAAGAATGGCACGGAGGGGGTCGATGAAGAAGGACTTTATACACATGTCCGAATCGGTCACCGACGGACATCCTGACAAGTTGTGCGATCAAATCAGCGACGCTATAGTCGATCGATTCCTCGAACAGGACGTCCGCGCGAGAATAATCGCGGAATGCGCAGTCTCCTCTTCCGTGGTTTTCATGGCCGCACGCTTCGCGTCCGACACCAAGGTGGACTTCCCCAATGTCGCTCGAAAGGTGATCCAGCGCATCGGCTATATGGACCAGGAATTCAACTTCAAGAGTTGCAGCATATTGACAAGCCTCAAGGAGATGGTCTCGGATCAGCCGTTCCTCCCCGACGACGAAGAGATCTCTGAAGATGATATCGAACGGATTGCGGCATTGGACCAAGTGACCCTTTTCGGCTTTGCGTGCAAACAGTCCCCGACGCTGCTCCCTCTCCCCATATGGCTGGCACACAGCCTCTCCAAGAGGCTCGCCCAGGTGCGCCTCGAAAACCTGCTGCCGTACCTCGCGCCGGACGGCACCGTCCAGGTAGGAATAGAGTACAGAAATCGCGTGCCCCACAGAATTCACAGTATCACGATCAATTCGAGCCAGAAAGACCGGACGTACCCCAAGCCCGAGCGACTCCGGGACGACCTCAGAGAGGCGGTCATCCGGGCAGTCTTCGAGAAGGAGCCCCTCAAGCCCGATAACGAGACCAGGGTGCTCACCAATCCGGGCGGTCCCTTGAAACTCGGTGGTCCATCCGTGCATTCCGGCCTCACCGGAAGAAAGAACGCGATCGACACGTATGGCGGGTATTCGAGGAACAGTGGGTCGGCTCTCAGCGGGAAGGATCCACTGAGAATCGACAGGGTCGGAGCTTATGCAGCCCGGTACGCGGCCAAGAACGTTGTCGCGGCCGGCCTCGCCGACCAGTGCGAGGTTCAACTGAGCTATTCCATCGGACTGCCGGGACCGGTCAGCGTGCAGGTGGAGACCATGGGCACGGGCAAGATTTCCGATGAAGAGATCAGCGCCCGGGTTCGAGAGCATTTCGATTTTCGCCTCGGTGGTATCATAAAACAATTCGCGTTAAGAAAGCTGCCGTCGATCTCCAAAGGCGGCTTCTATCGCAAGCTCGCAGCGTACGGGCATTTTGGAAGGTCCGACATGGACCTGCCCTGGGAAAAGATCGATAAGACGGATTTTCTCAGTCCTTGACTCGAGCTCCCCTCCTGTAACTGAGTACTTCCCTGCAAGCCGAGTTTTCACTTGACTGAGGGCATGAAACGTGACGGTTTGTCGGAGGATCCGGAGTCACGAACGCCCGCGGGGAGGTAGTGCCGGTGATCTACTATCTGAATCTGTTTGGCACGGCTGTTTTTGCGGTCGGGGGAGCGATGGCCGCGGCTCGGAAGGGGATGGACCTGTTCGGCGTCGTGGTGGCCGCTGTTCTGACCGGGATAGGAGGCGGAACGCTGCGAGATCTTTGCCTCGGTGTGCGGCCGGTAAATTGGGTGACCGATTGCTCAGGATTGGAGATTTCGGTGGTATTCGGGATCTTGACCTTCGCGTATCTCCGGTTGCGAGAGCCTGCAGCAGTCCCCGGCAATCTCCTGAACGTCGCTGACGCGGTCGGTTTGGCCGTATTCACGGTCCTCGGGTGCAAAACCGCGCTGGCTAACGATGCCGGCCTCCTCATTACCGTGATCATGGGGATGTTGACCGGATCGGGTGGCGGAATCATACGCGATGTCTTTTCCGCGGAAATCCCGCTGTTCTTTCGCAAGGAAATCTATGCCACAGCATGCCTTGCAGGCGGTTCGGCTTACCTCGCCCTCTCGGGTTTGCGCATCCATGAGGACTGGGCCATGCTGGGAGGCGCAGCCGTCACGCTGGGAATCCGACTGGCCGCCATACGGTGGGGCTTGTCGTTGCCCGCGTTAGCGCCAACCCCCGCTGAGGCGGACAAAACTTGACCGAAAGAGGCTGAAGTGGCCGAAAGAATAACGGAAAATGTCTGGCTAGTGGGCGGCGGCGGGCTGACCGATCCCGCGGATGCCGCCATCTATCTTGTACGTTTTGGCGACAAGGCAGCCCTCATCGATGCCGGATGTGGGGAAAGTCACGCACGACTGCGGAGACACATCGCGGAATGCTTGCACCCCGATACTGAACTCGAATACCTGCTTTTGACCCACTGCCACTTCGATCATACCGGCGGGGCCGAAGCAGTGCGAACCGAATTTGGCTGCCGCATCGTGGCCCATGAATTGGACGCGGTTTACCTGGAATCGGGGGACAGCGAGGTAACCGCGGCCTCCTGGTACGGGGCCCGATTCAAACCGCTCGCCATCGACATCAAACTTCAGGGTGAAGAATCCACGCTTGCAATCGGGAGCGGCGCCGTGAGGGCCATTCACTGGCCTGGGCATTCCCCCGGTTCCGTGGTCTATACAACGTACATCGACCAGAAGCTTGTGCTTTTCGGACAAGACGTCCACGGTCCGATTCATCCCTCCTTGCTGTCCGACGAGAGACAGTATCAGGCTTCCTTGAGGAAGCTTCTCGCTTTGCAGGCGGATCTTCTGCTCGAAGGGCATTTCGGTGTCTTCCGGACAAGAGAAGAGGTGCGCGATTTCATCCAGTCCTTTGTGAGATAGGTGAAACCGCGCGAAGCCATCCGGTCGATCCAGGTGACTGTCCGACATCACGACACCAACAACACTCCAATCTGTTGAATTTACTTGGGGCACCGCGGCCTTGTCCAATTGTCGGGCAGTTATTCCTGTAGCATAGGCAGTGTTCACCCTCGCCAGGCAAAGCACTTTCTCTTCACCTTTTCAGCATGTTATCTTGGTTTATTAGACACTGCCGATCTTGGCACGTTCTTTGCTTTATATCAAGCAAGCCCTCAGCCATCGTAACCAAGTTCATCTGAGCGCCAAGAAATGGGGGGTAATTGACATGCCCAGCATTGATACATTGAGTCAAGCTGTCGAAGACCTGGGGCATTTGGTCACCTTCGAGTTTGAAGACAACCAGGAGGACGGGTCCCCGAAAATGATACCTGATTTGACAGCGCACACGGAGACCATCGACATTGCCGAACAGGCCGCGAGCCTTCTGAATCCTTCGGGCAGCTTTCTGGTGAACGACTTGTCGTTATCCTCGTTCGGTAAGCTACTGCAGGCGCTTCCGATACCGGCGATGCTCATCGACCGATCCTGTTCGACGGTTTTTTACAACGATGTAGCGGAGAAGATGGGGGCCGATGTCACCAAAGGCCGGCCCGAGTCGTTCCTGTCGCTTCTGCTTCTCGATCGAGACGCTCGCGCCGTGCGGGAAATGGTGCACATGATATTCGCAGACAGGAAGCGGAAAGTCATGGAAGCGATCCTTCAAACCGACCGAGGGAAAATCTGGGGCAGGATACACTTGAGGTCGATCAGACTCCGTACCGACCGACTCGTGCTTCTCCTTATCGAGGACCTTACGGCCGAGAAGAAGCAGCTAATCCTTGCCAAGAAGCAAGAACAAAGAATGCGGGAAGCACGCAACGAGCTGGAGCAGAGAGTCGTTACCCGAACCGCGGAGTTGACGGCAACGAACCGGCAGCTCAAGAAAGAAGTCGCCGATCGCGTGCAAGCCCAAGAAGAGCTGCGGAAGGCACATGATGAACTTGAGAAGCGAGTCGACGAACGGACTCACGAACTCGTCGTGGCGAATCGAAACCTCAAACAGCAGATTCTCGCGCGTCGCAAGGTTGAGGCAGCGCTCCGTCAGTCTGAGGAAAAATACCGGGCTATCGTGGAAAATATCGAAGAGGGCTATTACGAGGTCGATCTGGACGGCAAGTTCGTTTTCGTGAACGATTCGGCGTGCAGGGTATTCGGATACGACAAAGATGAGATCGCCGGCAAGGGGTGCCACGATTTCCTGGACGAGCAGCATGAGGCGAGCATGGGTGACGTGTTCTCCCGCGTTCGAACCACAGGCAAATCCGTAAAGGCGCATCAATGCGAGTTGACTACCGGAGGCGGAACGAAAAGGGATGTGGAGATTTCTGTATCGCTGGTGTTGGATTCGTCAGGCCGCCCTGTCGGTTTCCGAGGATTATGCCGTGATATAACGGACATCAAGCGAGCAGACGAGGAACTGCGAAAATTGGAGAAGCTCGAATCGCTCGGAGTCTTGGCGGGCGGTATCGCTCACGACTTCAACAATATACTGACAGCTCTGCAGGGAAATATCGCGCTGGCGGCTCTGTCGGCAAGCGGTAACGATCGAGTAACTCAGTTGCTCGATGAGGCTGAAAAGGCTAGCATGCGAGCGCAGGCTCTAACCCGCCAGTTGCTTACCTTCTCCAAAGGCGGAACGCCGATCAAAAAGACCGTTTTAGTCGACAAGTTGGCTAAGGGGTGTTGTGAATTCGCGCTAACTGGCTCCAACGTGCGCTGCCAGTTTGATTTTCCCGAAGACCTGTGGCCCGTGGAAGCCGATGAGGGACAGATCGGGCAGGTCTTCAGCAACCTGGCCATTAATGCGAATCAAGCAATGGAAAAAGGCGGGGTTATACACGTCAGAGGAGAAAATGTGGCACTGAGCAACGGACATGGCCTTCCGCTGGTCGCGGGGACGTACGTGAGGATCTCTTTCACGGATCAAGGTTGCGGAATACCCTCAGATAATTTGGGGAAAATATTCGATCCCTACTATACAACCAAGGCTGACGGTAACGGCCTGGGCCTTGCGAGTTCGTATTCGATCATAAAGAGGCACAAAGGAGTGATCCGCGTGGAATCAAAACTCAACGAGGGCTCGACCTTTCACGTGTATCTTCCCGCCTCGGAGAACCAGGTCCGTGAAGAAAGCCCCGCCGACGACGAGCCCACAATGGGAAAAGGCCGAATACTGCTCATGGACGATGATGACGCTATCAGACAACTGGGGAGCGATGTCTTGTCGTTGCTGGGGTACGAAGCGGAGGTTGCAGAAGACGGGGCCGAGGCTGTTGGCCTCTATCTGAAGGCGAAAGACTCCGGAAAAGGGTTCGACGCGGTGATCATGGATTTGACGGTGCCAGGCGGTATGGGTGGTTACGAAGCGACCCAAATGCTCCGTCAAATAGATCCGAACGTGAAAGCGATCGTGTCAAGCGGGTATTCAAACGACCCGGTTATGGCCCATTACCGGGATCACGGGTTCAGTGCAATTATCAAGAAACCATATTCTTACAGAGAACTTGGCAGCACCTTAGGAGACCTGCTGTCCGCGCAAGTGTCATGACATGAATCGATGGGGGAGATAACCAAGCTGATAGCCTATTCCAGCCGGGTTTGTCCCGAGGAAAGACACAATTATGACACAGTCGTCTTCCTGGAAAAAAGAAACCGCCAGGCAACTGGCGGTTAACTTACGGTATTGATTGCAGTTTTGTGGTGGAGCTGGACGGGATCGAACCGACGACCTCTTGAATGCCATTCAAGCGCTCTCCCAACTGAGCTACAGCCCCGAAGAAGCGTTATTATAGGACGAGTCTCCGGATCGTGTCAAATCTTTTCCCCTCAGCCGTTGATCGTCAGTGAAAATCCCAGGATTTCGGCCGGGTCGGATATCCTCAGCAGCCGGATGGTACCCTCCGTAAAGATCGAGCCTTCTTTCACGCGGTGCATCACATCCTCGATCTCTTTGATGTCGCGGGTCTTGGTCTTGTCCCTCAAGTCCTCCAGCTCGGGTATCTTGCGGAGTGAAAGAAAAACGTAGACTCGATCGGCGGTTTTCTTGGGATCGTAGGCAAAGCCCTTCTTGCCGATGGGGATTTCGATGGGATCGAACGCCCTGACCTTCATCGGCATGCTCGGGAGGGGCTCCGTTGCCTTGATTCTCTTTCCCTTCTTGCCCGGCGCCTGGCTCGGTGCCTTGCTCGGGGTCGGGAAGAGGAAGGTGATCCCCTTAGCGCCTTCACGCACGATATAGCAGTATCCGTCCACGTTGGGCTCGAATCGGAATTTGTACTCGTCCCCCTTCTTGAACTCCGTATTGAACGGTTGCGGGGGGCCAAAATCCTTTTCTTTCGCTCCCTTCACCATGAGCTGCGCGTTCATGCCGATGATCGGATACGGAATGACGACCTTCTCACCGACCGTGACATTCGTCGGGGAGGATAGCTCGTTATAGTCCGCAAGCTTGTCCGCCATCCCGGGAGACCCCATCATGTTTTCCGCGATGTTTTCCAGGGTTTCTCCCTCTTTCGCGGTGTGCATCCAGGTATCCGGGTCGTTTCCGTCCTTACGAGGCTTGGAGACTTCTCCCCATGGAAACGCTTTGAAATACTCGCTCTTCATCTTCAGAGGCGGCTTGGTCTCCTCGATCGGAGGAAGCGGCGGCGGAACGTCCTTCTTTTCGCTCGTAAGATAGGCGCAGCCATTACTCAGCCCCAGCATTAGGATGAGGAAGGGTGCCAATAGTCGTTTCATGACTTTCTCCTGGATCGGCCGGGAAACCGTCAAACTCACTTCGCGGGTCCCGGGGGAGGAGAGACGGCAGCGCGCTTGGACGGGTCACTCTGACGAATGCCCTTCTGCGGTGGCTGCTCCGGCGTCCCCTTCCAGTTTGTTACGATGGATTGCCAATAATCTCTCGCCTGTTGTGGGGCGTGAGTTAAGGCCTTCTCCGATAGCTTATCCACCGGGACAACAAGCTTCGAACTCTTGACCAAAGGCCACTCGGGGATTCCGATGAGAATCACCTGGACCGCTGACGCGACGACCATGAACCCTGCTATTGCCCCCATGGCCGCTCCCAGAATCCGGTCCACCCATGTCAGTCGGGCCACGTCCAGAAGTTCGTCAAGTATGCGGCGGATCACGACAAAAAGAGCCTGTACCAAAATAAAGATCACGACCATCGAAAGGATCGTCGCAATCTGGGGATCGAGTGACGAAACCCTGCTCAGATAAGGAGCGACGGCGGGATGATACCAAACGGCCAGCAAAACCCCCAGCACCAGGCTCGCCAACGCGGTCAAGGACCGGACAAACCCTTTCCAAACACCCAGCACGAGGGTAATGAATACCGTCCCGACTATGAACATGTCTATGAGGTTGTAGGACTCTACGAATTGCATGGTCGTACCGTCACCTAAGATGCCAGATTCACGCTCTCCGGCAGATTCGATGACCAACAGGTGTTCGATCCGTCCGAAGGGTCCACCATGGCCTCTTCGAACGCATTCAGTTCGTTGGTTATCATAACCCTTCGGGTCGACCCTATCTCCCGGGCAAGGGATGGGCACGATGGTGGCGAAGCCATGGTTCCCACGAGGAACAGATCGCGGGCCATGCACCTCCTCGCAGCCTGAAGGTCTCCATCGTCCCGGAACAGGAGCGGGCCAATTCCGTCAAATCCCCATTCTAATGGAAAGTCGGTCTCGAAGATATCCTCGGCATCACAGTCGAGAAAGACACACGCCCCGCGGGCGTGCACCGTCCTCGATAATTCTTGAAAATTATCCCGAAGATAGGGGTCCAACCGCTCGGCCATCCCCCGCGACGCAGGGAACCCTGCCGGATGTTCTCGGAACATGATCAGCTTGACACCCGCGTCCAGCATCGCGGTGACAGCGGCAACGTGACGGCTCTTCCAGAACGAAAAGACCTTCACGGCAAAGTCCTCGTCTTCTGCTAGCAGGTCGCAGGCGCGATCGAAATCAAAGCTCATCCACAGCGCGTCCCACAACCCGAATCCGACGGTCCCAGCCAGGATCACTCGCTTACCGCCAAGCAGGCGTGCCCGATTATAGAACCGTAACACCGGGTCCGTCTCATCCGGCGCTTTCTCGCCGACCAGGCATTCCCAGTCATCTTTCGATCGACAGCAACCGCCGTGAAATTCCATTTCCAGCATGTCTGCGTCGGTCGTCCTAACACCCCAGATCCTTCCGACGGGGTCCAATGCGACCCCCCATGCTCGAAGGTCGAGCTTCAGAGGATACGGTACCACAGAAACGTCGAATCCGCGCCTCACGTCATCTTCCAGCTTCTGCAGACACGCCCGGTTGAGGAACTCCTGGAAGAGACCTCGGCGCCCCACTCGCGCGGGAGACCGCTTCACCAAGACCCCCGAAAAGAGACGGCGGTACGCATCGGCATCGCTGAACAGCATCACCTCGGGCCGATATATGTCCCCGGCCGGTGAGAGGGTCAGAGGGCCGTTACGATCGCTCAAGATCTTCCTGATGGGTTCCACCGCGTGCCTGTCTCCTCCGCAGTATACGGATCAGCGTCACCGGACTTCTACACTGACAATCGATATTTGTCAATAAAAATCACGATGTTCGTTAATAAAGCTCATGTTGATTGTTCGTTCGGTAATCTCGGCCCGCCCAACAGCCCTTGGTGAAACGGCGATCTCGACATCGTGTCCGAAGAGTCGACCGCTGGTATCTTTAACGCCGGCCTTGACACGCGCGGCCATCGGTGACACTTTGAGCCAAAAACTGGTACGGCGTCTCCGATGAACGGAAAGAACTTGACCGGACGGGAATCTCGCGGAAACGATCAGTTGAGAACCTGGACCATCACCTCCGGGGTCCTGGAACACGCGGAAGGCTCGGCATTGATCCAGTGCGGCAGAACCAGGGTGCTCTGCGCAGCCAGCGTCGAAGAGAGCGTACCGCCGTTTCTGAGAAACCGGGGCCAAGGCTGGGTGACCGCGGAATACTCGATGCTGCCGCGCGCTACCCACACGCGCTCGCCGAGGGAACGCGGGGGTAGAGTCGGTGGCCGCACCATGGAGATCCAGCGCTTGATAGGGCGCAGCCTTCGGGCCGTCACCGACCTCACCCGGCTCGGTGAACGCACCATTACCATAGATTGCGACGTCATTCAGGCCGATGGAGGAACACGCGTTGCAGCCATTAGCGGCGGGTGGGTGGCACTGCGAGACGCGGTCCAGACCTTACACAGACAGGGGTTAATTGAGAGGAGTCCTCTCGTGGACTCGGTCGCGGCTGTGAGCGTCGGCATGGTGGGCAAGGAGGCTCTGCTCGATCTGGATTATGAGGAAGATTCGGTCGCGGACGTGGACATGAACGTCGTCGTGACCGGCAAAGGGCGACTGGTCGAGGTCCAGGCGACGGCTGAAGGCGAGCCGTTTTCTCTGGCACGGCTCAATTCGCTCGTGCGGCTGGCTTGCAAGGGACTGAAAGAGATCAAGATGATTCAGGGCGCGTGTGGCGCCTGACGGACCTGTCAGGGATTCCTGACCCGCTGCCCAGGCACGTCCGGAGAGTGACCGCCCGACTCCGAAGGCTGGGGGCCTGCCCCTGAACTGGATTGTCTTGCCTGATCATCCCCGCTTCCCGCTGTGGAGCGTTTTTCCATCAGACTGCTGCGGTGCCCTTCATCCGTTGCGTGTTTCAGCGCGTGGTCGTAGTCTTGTTTCGCCCGATCGAGCATCCCCTTTGACAGGTACACCAGTGCCCTGTTCTCAGAGAATATCGGGTTTGCCGGATCGATGGAGAGGGCCTGGGAATAGTCGGCCAGGGCCATGTCGAGCTGGTTGCGCTCGTGGTAAATGAGCCCTCGGTTGTTGTACGCCACCGCGTCTCGGGGATTGAGCTCCAGGGCGCGACAATAATCCTGGATCGCTCCCTCCGGATCTTTCAACTTAAACCGCGTGTCCGCCCGAATGCGGTAGATTTCCGAGTTGTCGGGGTTTTTCTCCAGGGCGTTATCGAAATCCACGAGGGCTTCCTTGTATTTTCCGGCCTTATAGTGGGTCAGCCCTCGGTCCCTGAGCGCCCTCGCATGCCCCGGCACGAACTTGAGCGCCTTGGTCCAGAGATTCACCGCCTCTTTTTCCTTCCCCTCTCGGTAGTTCCGTAGCGCCTGGTCGTACAGGTCGTCCGCGGTGTTGTCTCTGAGCGTTCGTATCTTCTCCTCGGTCTCCTGGATCGTCTCTCGGTTGGCGGCAAGCTTGAGAACCCGATCGTACGCTTCCAGGGCCTTTTCGTTCTGGTGCATGCGCTCGTAGACCTCGGCAAGGACCTGATATGCCTTCACGTTCTTCTTGTTGATGCTGATCGCGCGGGTGAGGTTCTTCGCTGCCGCGTCGAGGTTCCCCCTCTCTTTTTCCACTTCAGCGAGACTCGCGTAGATGACGCTGTTTGGCTTACCTCGTTTCAGGGCGAGGGTCAGATCTTCGTACGCGCCGTCGAGGTCCCCCTTCTTGAGTCGGGCGCTCCCCCGATTGGCGAGCGCGTACGAGAAGTCGGGTTTGATCTCCAGTGCGGAGTTGTAATCCGCCATGGCCTTGTCATAGAGGCCTTTCCGCTTGTACGCGACACCCCGGTTGTTGTACGCGAGGTGGTCCTGAGGGTCGAGTGCCAGCGACCGCGTGAACAGGTCGATAGCCTCATCCAGCCTGTCTTGCTGCAATGCGGCGATCCCCTGATTGTACAATTCGACAGCGTCCTGCTGGGCGAGGCCAGGCATTGGAGAGCATATGACAAAAAAGACTAGTAACACCAAGGCTTTCTTCATAAGTTCCGCGGTCCTTTCTCGGTCTGTTCTGCTCCTCCCCCCGGGTGCCTGCCACTTTTTTTCAAGGATTCGACCTCGTTCGGCTTTTGAGCCGGGGGAGGTGCGCCCGGCGAACCACTCCGTGCCCTTGTAATAGTTAACATAAACAATAACATATCCATTCCGATTTAGTCAAGCTCAACTATTTGATCATAACTTATGACAATCAATATTTTTGCTTGACAGCCATTTGACCCCGTGTTAAACGCCTCGTTCAAGCAAGCCCCACAAGGGCTTAGATTCAGTGTCCTTCACATCGAACTACGCCGTTCAAGTATTGCGTGAGGGATCTGACTAAAGGAGGATGAGGTATGGTACGCAGAGTATTTCTGTCGTCTTTTCCCGTGGTGATCGTTCTTATCGCATCAATGATCTCTCTCTCACATGCGGGCGGCCCTGTCGTCGGGTGTGCTCCCGAGCCCGTGATGTGTCCTCCACCAATGTGTGCGCCCCCGGCCTGTCCTCCTCCTTGCGGACCCCCTTCTTGCGGGCCTGGTTTTGCGCCGCTACTCGACTGCTTCGGCGCGGTCCAACAGGTCCTCGGATTCGCCATATCGTTGCCGGCAGCCATCATGAACACGATCCTGGCGCCGCCTCGTTGCGGGCCGCCGCCCTGTCCCCCTCCCATGTGTGGGCCGCCGCCCTGTCCCCCGCCCATGTGTGGGCCGCCGCCGATGTGCGGCCCGGCTCCCGCTCCCATTACCAAATGCAAACCGGCCTCTCAGCCGACCGGCTATCCTGCGGTTCGTTACCGATCGGAGCTGAGCCCGGTGCCTGCGACATCCTTCATGCACGCAACTGCGCCTGGAAGTCCGGTCCGCCCGATGCTCCCTCCGGGATACCTCTCCATGGCCGGTTCCATGGTTGAGATGCCCTTTAAGCTGGCTCAGGGCGCCCTTTGTGCCATCGAACCATCATGCTCGGGCCGTTCGTACAACGCGACTCTCAGCAGCATCGTCTCCCCTGTGTTCGGAGGTTGCTGGTAGAGCGACGCGATCGCGGATCGAGACAGGCCGAAAACATAGTAAATCGTCTTCCTAAACCCATGATTCCTCCAAATCCATTTGGGGACGCCGAGCGTCCCCTATTTTTTTTGGATGCGTCATGGCTCGAGCAGGGGAACGGCGGAGAGGTGAACGGTAGGAAGAACCATGATGACGGGAAAAGAGCGGATGGAGCGGTTGGCTCCGCAATCGAGAGAGCGCTTCATCGTTTCCGCAGTTGGTCTCTCACTTCTTCTTTGAGTCTCTTTTTCCGGTCCTTCTGCTGTTGTCGCTGAAGTTGTTCTTCGCGTATCCGGTCGAACCGTTCTCGCCGTTCAGCCTCTTCGAGTTCTTCCTTTGCCCTCCGGAGTGCCTCCAGGATCTTTCGCTCGTGAATAATACGCCGCTGTTCGTTGATTGCGTTTTCCAGGAGCGAGTAAGGTTCACTCCTGCCCCCCCCGCATTCCGCCATATGCTTTTCCACGAGATACCCGGGTATGTCACAGATGTACATATTGCAGAAAGGGCAGAGCGACGCCTGACCGTCCGCGACGGGGACCATTTCTCTGTATCCTTCGCTGAGAAGTTCCTCCTCCGAGCACTCTCTCGACAGCCAGATGTCGCTGCGCATAAGGTATCCCCATCCGGGGCGCTCCACCCACAGGGTTTCCAGCAACTTCTCCGGCTCGTCAACGCGGTAGGTGTAGCTCGTCGGATGAATCCAGAATACCTGTCGTTTCGCCATCAATTACCTCGGGGGTCTCTCCTGAAGCATAACCGATAACGTGCAGAATATCCACAGGAACAGCAACTATCCAGTATTCATTCACTGATGCGCGGGAAAAATCCCTTCTCGCCTCCCTTTCGAGGGGGGGGGGTAGCGAAGACATCTTCGATTCCCCCTTTTGTAGAGCAGAATCATGGAGATTCTGGAAAAGCCAAAATGCCGTGTGCGACAGAGAACTCGTCTACTCCCCCACGTGACCCCATGCCGACGTCGTCGTCTGCAAACGCGGCCGGGATGTTTGCCGACGGACGAGGATAAAGGAGGGGCACGGGCCGCCTGCTTGACAGGACGTGGTGCAGTGCTTTATTTTTTGAGGTAATCGCAATCCTGGTTTCTCAATACAACAGACCGTTCTTGACGTCTTCCTGTATCAGAGCCCAGGAAGCCCATACCTATTCGGTCGAAGCTGAAAGTGGGATCATGAAGGATTTCAGAGACACCGAGGTGTTGCCGTCCGTGCTGGTTACCGCGGTCGGCAGTCTCCCGCACACGGACCCGGACCAAGCGATAGAACTGATTCTCAACTCCCTGCCCGCAGCGCCGCATCCTCCGCAGTTATCTCGGATGGACCCACGGGAACAGATGTGGATACAGTTTACCGAAGGCTTGCCGCGCTTCACAGTGGACCTCGAGCAATTGAGTTACTATTTCGACACGGCCGGAGACCCCGTTTCTGTGATTGAGGAGTTCTACTCGGCCTATATGGAAATCACCGAAGGGGCCTCTGCTCAGGCCTTTGGCGTAGGACGGGAGTACGGGCGGGGTATCCACCGCCTTCGTGAAGTGTTCCAGGGCGGCAGCGGCAAGAGAGCGCTTGCAAAAGTCCAGGTTACGGGGCCTTTGAGCTTCGCCTTGACGGTGACCGACGAAAACAGGAGACCCATCTTTTACCATCCCCTGTTCCGGGATGTAGCGGTAAAAGGGATGGGGCTCAAGGCGGTCTGGCTGGTGGAGCAGTTCAAAACTCTGGCAGAAAATGTGATCGTATTTTTCGACGAACCGAGCCTGAGCGCTTACGGGTCGTCGGCCTTTCTCAGTGTCTCCAAGGCCGATGTGATCGAATCGTTGAGTGAGGTCGTGTCCATGGTGCTGGACAGAGGAGCGATCCCCGGGGTCCATTGCTGTGGCAACACGGATTGGGGGATTCTTATGGAGACCCCCGTGAGGATCATCAATTTCGACGCCGTCGACTTCCTCGATTCTCTGGCTATTTATGCGGCGCCGTTGAAGAAATTCCTTGCCCGAGGCGGTTGCCTCGCCTGGGGAGCGGTGCCGAATACCGAAAGAATCGAGCATGAGACCGCGGCGGACGTGATTCGGAGAATCCGAGGTGGTGTTGAAAGCCTCGCCCATGCAGGGGTGGATCGAGACCTCCTTCTGGAAAGGCTTATCGTGACGCCTGCGTGCGGGTGCGCGGGATTGACCGTGGCCCAAGCGGAGAGGGTGTACGGGACGCTGTCGGATCTCGGCGCAGAATTGACCATCGACGCTCTGCGAACATGATTCGTGCGCGCGATGCATTGGTGGAACGGTCGGTTCGTCCGTCCATCAGGAAATGACCGGCAAGATGCCGGTCCCACCGAACGGCCTTGAATAGGCAGCGCGGCAAACATACGATACCTGAGACACATTGCAGCTCGTAACTTGAAAGGGAACAATATGGGAATCACACTTGCAGTTGCAGGAAAAGGGGGCGTTGGGAAGACATCAATGACAGCGCTCATGATCAAAGCGCTCGTTGAAACCGGCAAGAAGCCCCTGCTGGCCATTGATGCCGATTCCAACTCCAACCTTCATGAGACCCTCGGAATTAGAGAACCGCGCAGTGTGGGGTGCGTCCGGGAAGATACGAGGCGGGCCGGAGACAACGTCCCGGGTGGCATGACCAAGGACCGCTTCATGGAATACCAGATTCAGGCATGCCTCGAAGAGACGAAAGACGTGGATTTCCTGTCCATGGGACGGCCGGAAGGGCCTGGATGTTATTGCATGGCAAATAACATCCTCCGTGACATTATCGCCAAACTGACATCCAACTATCAGTACGTCGTGATCGACAATGAAGCTGGGATGGAACACCTCTCGCGTCGGACTGAGGAGGCGGTGGATCACCTGTTCATCATCGCGGATCCGTCCCCTCGCAGTCTCAGAACCGTTGCCCGCATCGTGGAATTGATCGACGAGATGGGGGAGCGTGTACATAAGACGCACCTGGTACTGAGCCGTGTCAAGGGATCGCTGGAAGACCTCCCCGAGCCGACACGCAAGGAGATCGCGGCCCTCCCCTTTCCCCCCGAAGCAATCATACCCTATGACGAGACGCTGGTGGACCTGGATCTCCAGGGACAGCCGCTCACACACATCTCGTCGGACTCTCCCTCCTACCGGGCTGTGCAGGATATGTTGCGCGGGCTCGGCCTGGTGAATTGAATCTGCCGCGTGGAGGAGGTTTCTCCCGAGAAACCTCACAGGAAACTTTGGGCTCATACGGCTGGGCCGGGATCATTCTCGGAAATCGCTTGACTCCCTACGTCCCTCTCCTATAATAGAAAATGACCCTTTTTATTTTATGCCTTCTTTTACTAATCCTGCTGATAGAGCAGATGGGGTCTTGGTTGGGTTTTCGAGGGAGAGAGCGATGGTTTATACTGATGCCCAATCGTGGTTGGACGCTCATGAACTCATCGAGTGTAAGCAGCTGAAAGGGCGCTGGACGCGAAGGACGTGCCTGGAAATATCCAGAAGGGCCCGCAAAGGCCCGAGGAATGCTAAGTCTCTGGACAATACTGCATCGTCCCGCACGTTACCCTGTGCGAATTGCCCCATACTGGCGGCCCTGGAGAAGTAGCGAATCAGAAATCTCATCTCCGCGGAGGAGTGCCCCTGACCGGACTGGGATTCCCGTGTGATGGGAGTCAGACCAGTGCGGGGGTGGGCGAGGGCCGTGGCGGTAGCGCGTGTGCTTTCACCGAAGAACCGCTCACGCGTACTTCCGCGCGAAGCCGCCCACTCGGAGGCTGATATGCCTTCGACGGGGGCATCGCGCGGGAAATGATCGTGAATTTCTGAAATTACCTGCCGAGATCGCTAGAGGCGAGCGCAGAGACCGCATGGGGGACACGCATCCCCACGTCGGGGGTGGCCCCTCCCCCTACTCGATCACTCTGAGATACCTGCTGTAACCTTCTCGATTTGCTCTCTGATGAGCTTCTCGATCGTGGTCAGGAGCTGAGATCGCACTTCTTCCCTCAGCACCGCTATGACCTCCTCCCTGCCGGGGAGGACACCCTTTGTCCTCTCGTCGAAGAGGCCTCTGGAGACACTCTCGAGCCAGACCCTCTCCGGCAGCGAGTTGCGCACCGCATCGGCGAGGCTTGCCGTGAGAGCATCCTTCAGGCGGTCCCTGTCGGGCAATGCCTGTCTCATGGTTTCCACAAGCGTTTCCGTCTGCGGGAGGACCGACAGCACGGTAGCACGCAACTCCTGTTGCGAAACGGCACTGTCGATTTTCTCGATCAACATCTTGTGGAACGCGGACCTGATCTCTTCCGACGGAGGCATCAAGCGCTGAATGTAATCGTCCACCCTTGAGACCAGGTCATCCGGTCCGGGCAACGACTTCAGGCCTTCATCCACCCGGGTAAGGATGTCCGTTTCCGAGGGGATCGCCGCGAGAGCGGTGTCGATACGCTTCGCTATTGTCTCGGCAGAAGGAATGGCAGACAAGGCGCGATCCAGTCGTGCCTCCACTTCCTGGGCGGCAGGAATCGCTCGAAGCGCCATGTCGATTCGCTGGTTGACGATATCCGGTGTGGGGAGCGCTGCGAACGCGCTCTCGAGCCGGAGCCGGATATAATCGGGAGAGGGGAGGCCCCGCAGGGCCACGTCGAGGCGATCCGCCACCATCTCCGGCGGAATAGCCTTACTGAGACTGGCGTCGATACTCTCTCTGACCGCTTTCTGGGACGGTATGGCCGCCAACGCTTCATCAATTCTCGATGTTACCGCTTCAGGTGCGGGGAGCGCTGCAATGGCGTCATCAAACCGTCGGTTGACCTCTTCCGCGGATGGGAAGCCTCGGAAAGCATCGTCCAAGCGCGCGGCTACATCGTCGTGGGACGGGATGGATTGCAGAGCCACGTCGACGCGATCGATAAGGTCCTCGCGCGTCGGCAAGGCCTTGAATGCTTCATCCACACGCTTCTGGATATCCTCGGCTGACGGCATACCGCCGAGCATCGCTTCGACACGGGTGCTCAGCTCGTTCGCCCGAACGGCATCGGCTACTACGCTTTCGACCCGCGCCGCAATCGTCTCTGCAGACGGGAATTTCCCAAGGGCCTCGTCCAGCCGCGTGTTGATGTCTTCGTCCGAAGGGATCGCCTTGAGGGCGTCCTCAAAGCGCGTCAGCATCATGTCAGCGGATGGGAGCTTGCTGAGTGCCTCCTCCAAGCGTTTGCCCAGATCTTCCTGCCCCGTAAACGAATCGAGCGCCCTGTCCACACGCTCCAGGATGACCTCCTGGGCAGGCAATGCCGCCTTCACCGCCTGGTCCACTCGCTCCTCGATGTAGTCTGTGCTCGGGAGGCTCTCACGGACCATCTTGTCCACTCGCTCGAAAATCTCGTCGCGGGTCGGCAGCGAGCCTGCCAAACCACGCAGGACCCCCTCGATGATCTCGTCTTTCGACGGAAGAGACGACTTGACCGTTTCGCTGAAGGCGTGGGAGAAATCGCCCTTTTCCGGGATGGAATCCTTCAGGGCAGTACCCATGGAATCCGCAAATTCGGCCTTTCCCGGCATCACGTCTTTGAGCCGGTCGCCGAGAATCGAGGAGACCGCCGCGGCAAATTCCGGTCCTACAGGCATCATGGGGATTCCTGCGGCAGCCGCGGACTGCACCGGGGCAACGGGAGGAGCTTCCGGAGGCTCCGGCAGCGGCGGAGCACTTGGCGCTTCACGTTCGGTAGCCGGTTCCACTACCGCGCTCGGAGGCGCCAGCTCGAACTCTTCCAAGCCTCCCACGATCCGTTCCTCGGCTTGGGAGTCGAGCGTTATCTCGTCGAAGGAAATGTCCTCCGTTACCTCGAGCATGGGCTCTTCTTCGCGGCCTTCTTCCAGCAGGATCTCGTCCGGTGAAGGGGCCTCGAGGGCCAGTTCGCCTTCCCCGCTCTCGAAGGAGACATCCTCTTCAAGAGAGATCTCTTGCATGCCCGCGAGATCTCTCGTTTTGTCCTCCGGATACTTTTCGGTCGGGAACTCTTCGGTCGGTAATTCCTCCCCGAAAAATTCCTGCGTGGAGAATTCGTCTTCCTCGGCCTCCTCCAGGGTGAGTTCTTCCGAAGGAGTCTCCTCGCCGTACATGGGGCCGAGTTCCAGAGACGGATGGTCCGCGTCCAGCGGGGCCTCTATTGGGGATTCCTCTGCCAGATCGAGGTCGATCTCGCCGAGGTTCTCCTTGGCGATCTGGTCCATCTCCTCGGTCTCGACCGGAACGGTCTCATCGTCGAAGGCGAACCCTTCCTCCTCGCCGGTGCGAACCGCCTCCAGCTCTTCCATCTCTATGTCACGGATCTCGGTATCGTCCTCCAGATCGATGACGTCCATGCCGGGCTCGGTCGTCGCGTCCATCGACGCGTCCGTTCCGACAGAATCCTCTTCAATCATCAGTTCCTCGGACGTGTACACCTCCGAGGGCTCCTCGACCCCGAGGAGTTTCCCGATTTCCGTGTCGTACGGATCGATCCGATCGACCGCGCCGGAGCTGACACCGCTGTCGAGCGGTTCTTCCTCGACATCCAGTTGCAGCTCGTCCATGTCCATTTCGACGGTGACCGAGTCCTTCGCCTCAACCGGACGGGCATATCCATCGGAGGCCGTGGAGAAGTCAGGCGTGATCTCATCGACGGTGTCCAAATCTATCTCGACGGACGATTCGCCGACAGGCGCGGGGGACCCACCGAATTCAGAAGGAATATCCGCGACCAGTTCGATAGTCGGCTCGAAGGAACCGCTTTCGTCGATTTCGTCTTCGAGTCCCATGTCTTCGAGGTTGAGCCGAACCGTATCCTCATAGGCGTCTTCAGCGGCGTAGTCCTGGGCCTGGTCAAGCTCCGCCACAAGGGTACCTGTGTCGATCTCCACCGTATCTCCAACCTCGGTGGACGGCTCGTCCTCTGCCAGGGCCACATTGGACATGGCAAGGAGTTCTTCCGTCATGTCGCCCGAATCGTCGTCGGTGAAGTCGATCATCAGGTCTCCGTCATCGGCCTCGACCGTAGCGGAGCCAATCCCTAGCAACGATTGGACGGTCCCTTTGAGCACCGAACCATCAATCGGTTTGCTGAGATATCCGTCCACTCCCGCGTCCTGCAACTGCGCGGCCGACGGACTCCCTGGATCGCCCGTAACCAGGAGAACCGGCACATCACCATATCGCTTGGACTCCTTGATCCCCTGGATGACGCGCTGCACGCGGCGCCAGTCTGTCAGGTCGGCCAGGACGGAGTTCAAGATGATGAGATCGGGCTTCTGCTTCTTGATCTCTTGATTAAGTTCGGCCGATGTGGCAACAGGTATAAACTCGTTGTCTGCGGAAACGAGAAGACGCTTTATCGTTTCGCGGCTTCGGGGATCTTTGTCAGCCACGACGATCCGGTAGGACATGGCGACCTCGGAGTTTTTCTATAAAAAATACAACAAATTCGGTAGAAATGTCAAGTTATTTCAAGGTTGACTTACGACGGATATCCGGAGTTTTTTGCTGAGAGGAACAATACCCCCCATGGGATGTCCTTATTTTCTATTATAGAACTTGAAGGTCGGAATTACAACTACAATATGGAAGACCGTCTGACGTGCACAGAGAGCCAGCACCCCCGCCATGGGAGTGTATCACCGCAGGAGCTCCCAGACGAGACTTTTCCTGCTAACCTCCTGCAAAGACAAGGGAGTTCCCCGATAATCAGCGATCTTATCTGAACTTATTATGGTAACATCATGTAAATAGAGTAAAAACTTGACTTAAGTCCCGTTCTGGACTAGAACCAACCTACTGTAGAAAGGAGCTCCTTCCTATGGCCGAGCACAGCTTGTGGGCCATCGTCATGCAAGCCGGATGGGTGGTGAAAGGGGTGATGTGCCTCCTTCTCATCTTTTCGGTAATCTGCTGGGGAATCATACTCTCCAAGGCCATAACTCTCTCGAAAACGCGAAAAGATACGCAGCTTTTCTTCGACGCTTTTCGCGAATCGCGCAAATTCTCCGTGCTCTACGCGGAAGCCAAGCAGTTCACGTACAGCCCGCTCGCCCAGGTCTTCAAGGCCGGCTATGCAGAACTGAGCCGGTTGTCTATCATTCAGCAGGCCAGTCAGAAGAGCACGCAGGAACCCTCACAGGAACCGGAGATCGAACGAACCGGCATGGACAACGTCACCCGGTCTCTCCAGCAAGCCGTGACCGCGGAACGAACGCGCCTCGAGCGCGGGGTGCATTTCCTCGCCACGACCGGATCGTCGGCTCCGTTCATCGGGCTGTTCGGCACGGTTTGGGGGATAATGGAGTCGTTTCGCCAAATCGGAGCGATGAAGAGTGTGTCGCTGGCAGTGGTCGCTCCCGGGATCGCGGAAGCGCTCATCGCGACGGCAGCCGGTTTGGCCGCGGCAATCCCGGCCGTGATCTTCTACAACTATTTCCTCGGCCGCATCAATTCGATTTCGGCCGAAATGGACAACTTCTCTTCTGAACTGATCAATATCATTGAACGAATCTACTGGCAGAAGCGCCAGTCCTGACCGGACGCAGGTACGCCCGCGACCGTCACGATAGTCAAGGAAGAGGAGCAGTCATGGCTTTCAGCACAAATGGCGTCAATCGATCCCCGATGGCCGAGATCAACGTCACCCCGCTGGTCGACGTCATGCTGGTGTTGTTGATCATCTTCATGGTCACCGCGCCTATGATGCAGGCCGGCGTGTCAGTGGACCTCCCGTCAGCCAAAGGGGAGGCTCTCGAAAAGGAACGCGAGAAGAAAGAGATCGTCATCGCAGTGACCGGTGAGGGAAAAATCTTCCTCAATGAAGCCGCAGTCACGGAGCAGGACCTGACGGAGACCGTTCTGAAGACGACCAAAGGGGAGCCGACCGCGGAGGTGTTCCTCCGTGCCGACAAAAGCGTTCCCTACGGGACGGTGGTCAGGATCATGGCCGCGCTGAAGAACGCAGGCCTTCCGAGCCTTGGAATGATTACGTCACCCCAGGAAGATTCCTCGCGCACACAATGACCCGGATCTTCGCCACATCGCGGGACCTCGTCCCGCCATGGATACTATTCATATCCGTCTTCCTGCACGGCATCTTCATTCTTGCCCTCGTGATCGTTTCCCACCAGGTCGTCACGCGGAAAGAACCTCCGAACAAGAAGGTCTCTACTCTGGTAAACTTGGTTTCCGACCCTTCCGCAGCGCCACCGGCCATGGAGAAACTCCAGGAAACCCCAATGTCCGAAGTGGATACCGCAGCGAGCGAACCGCCCACCGTCGCTGAGAAGACCTCCGAGCCCACTGCAGTGGCGCGTGAAGTCGTGGACGAGCGAAAGATCCGGGGGTCCACGGAGACCATTCGCGTCTCCAAGCGCAAGCGCCAAATGAAGCAGGTGAAGGCTGCCAAGCCCGCGGAAAAGAAGCCTGAGGCAACGGCACAAAAGAAGGAGAAACCTGAAGATCCGGACGCGATCCTTCAGAAGAAGCTCGCTGCCCTCCGAGAGAAAGTAGAAAAGAGGAAGGCCGCAGCGCCTCAGGCCGCGGCGGCCGGCTCCGCGAACGGACAACCCGGAAGTTCGGGCAACTCAGGCCCGAATCCAGGGACAGACCCCACGTTCCGTGAACTGGTCCGCTGGCTCGACGGCGTGCGGAGCCGCATCAACTCCCGCTGGTCGGTCCCTACGGAAACCCGCCCTGTGGAACGGGTGACGATCGTCGGGGTGCGAATCGGCGATGACGGCCGCCTCATCGGTGCCACGATCCACGAGACCTCGGGCGACGAACTCTTCGATAGATCTGCCGTGAGCGCAGTTTTCCAGGCTGCCCCCTTCCCGCCTGTCCCTGCCGAAGTGAGCGAAAAGATTCGCAAGGCCGGCGGCCTCGCCCTGAGATTTACCCCCAAAGGGATGCAGTGACACGAATTCAAAACGGCAATGCGTGGAGAACCCTTTTTAAAGACGCTTCTCCCCATGCCCCGTCTGCAGGGGTGCTGCCGTTACGGAGCAATAGATCATGAAAGCCTTGTTGACGCCGCGTTGGTCTGGTCGTCGTTCGGGTCTTGTAGTGCTGACCGTCTGGCTCTCCGTGTGCGCAGCCTGGTGCCCGCCGGCTCTTGGCCAGATGGTGATCGACCTGCAGAACCCCAATGAAGCCAAGCTGCCCATCGCGATCCCCGATTTTATTGCGCTGGGACCCGCTCACACCGACGGCCGCGAGCTTGCGAACATCTTGAGGAACGACTTGGCCCTGACAGGCCTCTTTCGGATCATTGACGGCCCGCCGGCTCAGCAGAGTTCGGCTGACGGGACGCCCGATTTCGAGGCATGGGCTCAGGCCGGCGCCCAGGCTCTCATCGTCGGAAGCTTCTCCGTGAGCGGCGACCAGATGACCGTGGAAGCACGCCTCTTCGACATCGCGCAGAAGAAGATGGAATTCGGCAAACGATTCACGGCCAGCCTGGCCGACCACCGCCGTCTTGTCCATGCCTTCGGCGATCGGGTCATGGAGAAGCTCACAGGCGTCCCCGGATGCTTCACCTCGAAGCTCGCGTTTGTAGCGAACTCGCATCCCAAAGAGGTCTACGCGATGGATTACGACGGGCACAACATGCGACAGGTCACGTGGACTCAGAGTGTCAGCCTGTCGCCCGAGTGGTCGCCCGACGGCCGCGGGATCGTGTTTACGTCTTACCTCGGGGGCAATCCTGACCTCTGGTTCCAGAGTCTGGGTGGGGGTCAGCCGCAGCGGATATCGGCACGCCGCGGGATCAACGCGTCTGCTAGGTACAGTCCAGCCGGTGATGTCTTGGTGTTATCGCTTAGTTTTGAAGGAACACCTAAGATATTCCTTGTAACTCCGCAAGGTCAGGTCATTAAAAGGTTGACTGACGGCAGAGGAAATGATATCTCTCCCACATGGTCACCGGACGGGGCTTCAATAGCCTACGTTTCCGATCAGGCCGGATCGCCGCAGATCTACACCGCTCCCGTGAACGGAGGACCGTCCCGGCGGCTGACCTTGAAAACCAACTACAACACCGATCCGGATTGGTCCCCCAGAGGGGATCTCTTGGCCTTCACCGCTCGGGTCGACGGACGGTTTCAGATATGCACCATGAGGACGGACGGAAAGGATGTCAAAGTGCTCACCAATCGGGGGACTAACCAGGATCCGGCGTGGTCTCCTGACGGCAGAATGATCGCCTTCGTGTCCAATCGGGACGGGAAGTCGGTCATATACGTCATGGACGCCCGAGGGGAAGTGCAGGTGCCTGTCTCTCCGATTCCGGGAAAGGCGCCGGCCTGGTCCCGGAGCCCGGGGTGATCGGGACGATGAGCGGCGAGGCGACGAACCCAAGGAGATGCCATTCATGTCATACATCGGTCTGACCCGCGTAATTACCCTTTTCTGCCTTTCGTTGGTCCTCGCGGCCGGATGCGCGCAGAAGATCGTGCGCCCCACGCCCGGCCCTCCGCAGGGAACCCAGCAGATCCCTGTCGGCTTTCCCGGACAGGTCCAGGAAGCCGAGCTTCAAGCGGTTCAGGCTGAATTGAAGTCCGTATACTTCGATTACGACAGCTATGTGCTCTCGCCTGCCGCGCAAACCGATCTGCAGTACAACGCGGAGATTCTGCGTCGCACCCCCAACGTGTCTATCGTGGTGGAAGGCCACTGCGATGAGCGAGGAACCTCCGAATACAACCTCGCGCTCGGCGATCGTCGTGCACGTGCAGTGCTCAACTTCATGACCACCATGGGCTTGCCTCCCCAGCGTTTTTCCGCGGTCTCGTACGGCGCGGAGCTTCCTGTGAATCCGGGTCACAACGAGCAGGCGTGGGCACAGAACCGCCGCTCCTATCTGAGGGTCTCAAAGTGACGACACCGCATGATCTCAGAGATCCGGCCGTTCAAGCCCCTTCGCGCTTCAGAGGAGGGGTCTTGTGGGCAGCGGGCCTCTCTCTTGCTGTGGTAGTTTCGGTTTCAGGATGCCTGAGCCGGACCGCGGCTCCCGGTCTGCCGTACGTGCAGCCCGCTTATTCAGATGCGAACCCGAATCCCAATCCTGACCCCGCCTCGTTGCAGCTCTCTCGCCGCATGCAGGAGATGGAAGTCGAATTACAGCGCCTAAGGGACTTTCTGGAACGCGTCCAGGCCGAGGTCGCGGCTGGCGGCGGAGACAGGGAGGCAGTGGCAAATCTGAACGACCGGATAGCCTTTATTGAACGGCAGCTCGGCATCGACTCCGCGGGTGCGGGGAGACAAGCCGGTCCCACCGGTCCTCCTCCCAACCCACGACCTCAGCTCGCCGGTCCTCCTCTTGACCCGCGAGTCCAGAGTGCAGCACGAGCAGGAGTCCCCGTCGCGGCTCCGCCCAGCGCGCCTGCCGTGGATCAGCAGGCTCCGGTCGAGATCGTGGACAACCAGCCGTCCACTGAGGAAAGACAGTACCGAGAGGCTTATTCGTTATTCAGGAGAGGATCTCCACAGCAGGCAGTACCACTATTCGAAGATTTCCTCCGGAAGTATCCGAAGAGCCCGCTCGCAGCAGACGCTGTCTATTGGGTGGGAGAGGCCCGTTTTGCCGAGGGGCGTTTCGACGAGGCAGTGCTCAACTTCGATAAGGTGATCAAGGAATTTCCCGGATCGAAGAAGGAGTTGAACGCTCTGTTGAAACAGGGACAGGCCTTCGAGAAGATGGGGGACAGCCGTTCTGCGAAGATCATCTTTCAGAAACTCGTCCACGACCACCCTCATACCGTGCAGGCCCGGCTGGCTGCCTCGAGACTGAAAGCTCTCCCCGGAGAATAGTAGCTCGCACGCAAGCGCGGCTGGGGGGAAACCTCTATTCAAAGAGGTTCTCCCCGGATCACTACTCTTGACAGCGAATCGATAATCACTCCCGCTCTTCAAGCATCAGACTCACCGCGGATAGCCGTAACCAGGGACGAATCCTGCACCGCCGTACATTTGCTGACCCGGCTGAGCAGCGGGCATCTGATATCCCGGCTGCTGCGCCTGATAGGCTTGCTGCTGCGGTGGTGCCTGGTACCCCTGCGGCGGCATCTGATACGCTTGCGGAGCCGGCTGATAGCCCTGAGGCGGCGTCTGAGGGCTCATCTGGTAACCCTGAGGTGCCGGCTGCGGGTACGCCTGCTGAGGGGGTGCGTATCCCTGAGGCGCAGGCTGGTAACCCGGCGGGGCAGCTCCGTACTGCTGAACTCCAGCGGGTACCCCTTGCCCATAGGGATTCGCAGGAACCTGAGGAGACTGCATGTACTGCTGCTGGCCATAGCCCGCGGCGGGCGCGGCGGCTTGCCCTTGTTGTTGGCCCGTGGGCACAGGAGCGCCGCTATGGTACGGATTGAATTGGTACGCGGGGTTTCCCGTCCACCATGCGCGCAGATCTCCCAGAGCCGAATTGTCGATTGCCTCGGTGTTTGAGGAGCCACCAAAGAGGTAATCGAAGAACGCGTCACTGGGGGACGCAAACGCGACGACACACAGCACGGCGATGAGGGCGGTGAGCTTTCTCATGAGAGGATTCTCCATCTCAAGTTATTCGTGCATGCTACATCGCAACCATGATATCGCTTTTGAGGGAATCAGTCAATTCCCTTGACGGTACTTCGAGAAATGCATGGGCTCGAACGGGCTCAGAGCGGAGACGTCTCGCGTACAGTTCACCAGAGCACCGGCAGCGGCGCCTCGTAGTTCCGCTCGTTACCCTCGCATGAGACAACTTCCTTGGATTATCGGGCGCTTGCGAGACCCTGGCCCTTTGGTGAGGAGAGTGGTGGGGCGGCCGAGGCCAACGAAGTGAGTCGTTCCTTACGGACCTGGTCGAATCGGGCGCTCAATGGAGAAGCGACCTGACGGAGTTCCACCCGGTACTTGCGCTTGTTCTTCGGGCTCAGAGGATCATCGTGCTTGCCACCGTTAAGCAATTCAAAGTGAAGATGAGGGCCGGTTGCGATACCGGTTTGCCCCACGAGACCCACGCACTGACATTGCTGGATTCGCTGCCCCTTCTTCACAAACATGCGGCTCAGATGGCCGTAACGGCTCTCTATTCCGCTGTCATGCTTGACGCACACATAGTTGCCGTACCCGCCGTGCCAACCTGCCGTGGTCACCACACCTCTTGCTATCGACTGTACCCTAGTCCCTGTGGGCGCGCCATAGTCGACACCATCGTGGTGGCGCATTTGCCCCAGCACGGGGTGGAACCTCTGGCCGTACTTGGAGGTGAGGCGGAGGACACGCAAGGGCGATCTCAGAAAATCCTTCTTCAGTTCGACCCCGCGGTCGTCGTAGTACTGCCCGTTGAACAGGATCGCGGTCTTTTTCCCGCCTTCGACCTTTTTTCCTTCATAGACTGCTGCGAGCACGTCGCCGTAACCCAAAGGCCTGTCATCGGCAAACCGTCTCTGTACGAGAACCTTGCACACATCGCCCCGGCGCGATTCGGACTGGAAATCTATGTCCCATCGGAACACGTTGGTCAGTTTCGTTGCCAGCATGCTCCCCTCACCCGCGTTCAGCACCGATTCGGCAAGCGTCCCCTGGACCTTGAACGCGATCGCCTCGACCCTAAAATCGACGACCACGTCCTCTTTCCATGAATGGATCGTATTGTTGCCGCGGGGAACCGAGTGGTACACGTGCGCGGGATCCATCTCGAGCGTGACCTTCTGGAAATTGCCGGCATGGTCGGTCAAAATGGTGTATCTGGTCTCCTCGGGTTTGAGCTGGGTGTAGGCGTTAAAGTCTTTGCCCTGGTCCCAACTTTCAGCCACGACGGAAGCCATGTCGGCCGCTATGCGTCTCGCTGTTGTTTCCTCGATTAGGTTGGCGCAGAGCACTGAGAAGAGCGAATCGCCGGGCCCGGCAACGTCAGCGATTTCCTGTGACGCGCCAGCGGAGCCAGGCTCCTCCTGAATCACGGCGTTATCCAATGGGGCGGCAGCCGCATCCGAGTGCGGGTTGCCAAGAGTGCCGGTGGGCAAACTGCAGGTGAGCTGTCGTTGATCGGAGAATCCAGGAGTGAAGTAAGTAAAGACGAGAGACCCGGCCACAACGAAGAAGGCAAGGCAGTACACCGAGCGCCTAAAAAAAGCGCTCGACCGCCTGCGGATAGACGACTTCAGATAGGGACGGTCTCCCTGAAACACGTTACCTCCATACCTCCGGTGAGAAAAACTAGCATTAATCGGCACATCAGTCAACGACTAATTAATCACGGCCTGCAAAAAATTTCAGAAATCTTTCGGCGCAGGAACATTTCACTGCCGAGGATGTCGCATTAATTACGGGTCGGGTTAGTGGGAATAATCGTACAAGAGCATAAACCTTCGTTTCATGCAGACCGCTCCGGTGACGAAGTGCGTCCGGGGAGAGGGGATGGGTCGCCATGGAAACTGACAACAAATTGTGGCTGGAAGGTAATGCGGTGACCTGCAGAGTGTTCAAGGGGAGATGGAGCATTCGCCACTGCCTTCGGATGTACAGCGAAATGAAAGATCTCAAGATCCATATGTCATCCAGGGCAAACGGCCGAGTGACCCGTCACGAATCCTCGTACAACCCATGTGAACGCTGTAGGATTCTTTCCAATTACATGAACAGTCTGCCGACCGAAAACGAGCAGTTCGGGAATGATGAGCAGTTCAATCAGGTGTGGGCTTATTAGTAGATAAGATCACAATTGGCTGAGTGCGCCCCGCGCTCTCGATGCTGTAGGTAGGACTGTACTTACCTCAGGCCAGTCAGGTCACGACGGTGTGTCGGAAATTATTGTCTGTTTTCCATTCCCTCGTCGAACGCTTCCAGCATATCTGCCACGGCATCCCATCTTTTGTCGGGGTCTTTCTCCAGGCACCTGAGAATGATTCGGTCAAGCCAGTCCGGCACCGACGGATTCGCCAGCTGGGTCGGGGCTGCGTTCATTTTTGTATGCCCGAACTTGTAATCGTCGAACGAGGGACCTTCATAGGGAAAGTCTCCTGCCACCATAAAATACATTACCGCGCCGAGCGAATAGATATCGGCAGCTCTCTCCTGTATAGTCCCCACCCTGGTTCGGAAAAACTCCGGAGGCATGGTCGCCGGATTCATGCCAGGCTCTTGCCAGCGCGGTTTACTCGCCCTTGTGAAGGTCCGATAAACCTGGGAATAGCCGAGTCCCATGATCTTGCATTCCCGAAGGTCTTCGTTCACCAGCACCTGGTTCGGGTGGAAATTGAAGTGATAGGTTTTGCGAAACTTGCCGTCCAGGGACTTGTAGGCGTGGGCATGAGCGAGTCCTCTCATAATCTTCCTGATCAGAGCCAGGATAGTGCTCATGTTCGGGCGCTTCGTCGATTGCACCAACTGTTCCACCGTACGAGGCATATAGGGATGGATAAAGCCCGGCATGCTCCCCAGTCGCATCACCACTTCATCAAGGCCGAGTATGTTGTCGTGCGTGAGATTGAAGGCCACTTCGCCGGCCTGGCTCACGAACTCCTTCAGGGACGAGGAATCCAAGAAATCCCTCCGGAATTCCCTGACCAGGACTTGCCGACCGGTGTTCACCTCCATGCCGACATGCACCGTCCCCCAACCATCGGTAACGAGCACCTCGGTGGGCTTGTACGCCAGCCCGCCGGCCGCGGGGAGAAAGAGTTCCTCCGGCCGGTAAGCAGCGGCCCCCTTGTTATACCCCGAGACAAAAGTCGTGGCCGGCCCAGCGATAAATTGAGCTTGGGTCTCGGACTCCGGAGCTTGCACCGTTTGGCTGGTCTTCAACCCGGTGGCACTTGTCCGGCCGCTGGTCTTCAACCCGGTGGCACTTGTTCGACCGCTGGTCTTCAACCCGGTAGCACTTGTCCGGCCGCTGGGCTCTGCTCCTGCCCCTGTTTCTCGTGCCGGGCGGGGAGTCGGCTTTTCGCCTGTGGTCTCGTGAGGCGGTGGAACCGGCTTCCGAACCTGCGGCGCTGGCGGGGCCTCCGGTGCAGCCGTTCGCCTCAATTGCGTGCCCGACGCTTTCGCGCGAGCTTCTGCATCTTTGCCGGAACGCGTGACCGGCGGGATGGTTTGGGTCGTCTTCCGTGAGGGCACCGGCGCTGGCGCAAGATTCTGCACATACTGCCTGATGACCGTGTCATCCGGCCTTACGCTCAGGATCTTCTGGAACACCAGTCGCGCTTCGGGGGACGAGACCTTGCGTCTCACCAATTCGTGGGCTGTGGTAAAGAGCACCTGGGTCGTGCCCGATTGGAGTACCTGATCCAGGAGATTGTGCTCTGTCGCGAGCAGCGCAGCTTTCGAGATGAGCCCTTTGTCTTCCGGGTTGGACTTGGCCATGTAGAGCAGGTGATCAATAACCTTGTCGGGCTCTTGTCGACGCTCGTAGGCTTTGACGAGCGCGCCGCGTATGACCGTGTTTTCCGGTTCGTACTTGATGAGCTTCTCCAGGAGAGATATCGCCTTATCGTTGGAGACCCCCCGTTTGATCAATTGCTTGAGGACCTTGGCATTTAGTTCCCGGTTACCTTCTTTGATCGTCTCCTCGATTAGATCGTTGTCCACGACGCAGACGGCCAGGTCCGTGAGGTAATCGTAGTTCTTGCCGTCTATTTCATGGAGGACCCTCAGGCGTGCCATGTAGCCGTGCAGGTCGCCTCGCGTCAGGTATACGGTGCTCAGCATTTTGTTGATGCCGACTGCCTTCGGTTGGATTTCGAGGACCCTTTCATAGACCTGCACCGCCTCAGGGTGGACTTCCGAGCGCGCAAGGTATGACTGGGCAATCTTTTTGATGATCGCGGGGTTTCCTTCGGCCAGCGCCTCCTGAACGTGACCGTTTTCCAAGTAGAGGCGAGCCGCTTCTTCCACGTACGTCGTGAGGTGATCTTTGTCCAATTGACTCAGGATCGTCAGCTCGGCCACTGCCTTTCTGAAGTCACCCGTCTGGCGGTACACATCGGCGAGCATGCGGTGGAGTCGCAAATCGGTCCTATCGAATTCGAGACATTTTAGATAGAGCCTTCCCGCGTCGGGGGTCGTCACCTTGTCTTCGAGGAATTCCCTGCAGATTGCCGTAATCAGTTGCTTGTTGCCCGACTCGATCGCGTCGTCGATCTTTCCTTCGGAGATAAGGAAGTTGACGGTTGAGGTGAGGATTCCTCCCCCTTCCACCTGGCTGGCCAGAGCCATCGCGTGCTTGATGAGACGATCCCCGCGCTTGACTCTACGGTAGAGATCGCACAGCTTGTGCCGTATTTCGCCCTTCCTGTCTTCGTCGGTTTCTTCCGCGAGGAGGTCTTCATAGATCTCGGCAGCCTCCCCATCCCGGCCTTGTTCGACCATCAATTCGACACCGAGGGTGTAGTCTTCTATGGACCTTACTCCCCCCAGCTCACGCATCTTTTCCCAACACTGGGAGGCTTCTCGCACTGCGCCGGTCTTCTGGTAACACACCGCCAACCGTCGGTACACGTCCGGATTTCTCACTTCGCCCCCTTGAAGGCGCAAGTAGAGCTGGAATTCGCGCATCGCTTCTTCATATTCGCCTGTGCGGAAGAGGTCCTCGGCGCGTCGTATCGCCGCGGGTATTGCGGCCGCCGCCTTTTCCTCCTCATGCGTCTTCCTGGCCCTGAGCAAAAAGAACACCCCTCCCCCAGCCGCCAGGACCGCCAGGCCGATGATGATTATCACGACGACGGACCCGCCTTTTCGTTCCGGAGCCGTCCATGGTACGGTATGATCTTTGAGAACGTAGCCGGTACCCTTCTTGCCCGGCAGACGCACTGCATAAAAGTCGCCTGATTCCGCCTCGGTTTCCAGCACGTCTCCGTGCAGGCCTATGCCGACAGGTTCCGACTTGGTCGAGGGTGTCGAATATATTTTCGTGGACAGGCCGTCGGGGGCCTTGATCTCGACGGTGTCGGGAAATTCTTTCTTCTGGGCATAAATGGTCGCGACCGGACCGAGGGCCTGCGCGAACCAAAAGAGGGCAAGCAAGAAGCCCAAACCGACAAATGATGAGCGTCTCAAGGATATTTCCCTCGTTTCTCCGCGATGCGTATTCTCATCGTTGACAATAGGTTATTATAGCCTATTACGAACAAAACCACGAGCAAACTCTTCAAGGTGCCGCGGTTGCCGTGGCAGCACGCTCATGAAGTGAGAGAGAACTGATGGACAAAGCAATGGATTTCGAACAAGGACCTATACGACCGCCCAGTGAGGCTGGAAGTCTCCTCATCCGGGTCACCAGAAACTGCCCCTGGAATCGGTGCGCCTTCTGCGGCACGTACAAGGGGAAGAAATTTTCCCGCAGGAGTCTCGACGAGATCAAACGCGACATCGATACGGTCAAAGCCATAAGCGATCGCATCAAAGAAATCTCATGGCACGTCGGCGATGAGGGAAACCTGACCAGGCGGGTACTCACGGAGATCGTGGAAGATCCTTCCTTGCCGTACTCGTACCATTCGGTGGCTTTCTGGATGGCCAACGGCAGCAATACGGTTTTCCTGCAGGATGCCAATTCGATCATGTTGTCCACCGCGTCTCTGGTGTCCATATTGAATCACATCCGCGAAAAATTTCCAGAGGTGCAAAGGGTGACTTCCTACGCCCGCGGCATAACCCTTCAAGGCAAGAGTGTCGCAGAATATGTCCAATTGAAGGAAGCAGGACTGTCGAGGCTGCATGTTGGCATGGAATCTGGGTCCGACCGGATTCTCAAAATGATACAGAAAGGCACGCGCTCAGACCAACTTATCGAAGGGGCCAAGCGCGCGGTTGAGGCGGGCATATCCCTCTGCCTCTACATCATGCCGGGAATCGGCGGCATTGACCTCTCCGAAGAGAATGCCATCGAGTCCGCGCGCGTGATCAACGCCATCAATCCCGATTTCGTGAGACTCCGATCTCTGTACGTTCGCAAGCGGACCCCACTTGCGGAGATGGTCGAGCAGGGGACGTTCACGTCACCCGACGAAGACACGATGGTCAGGGAGATCAGGACGCTGATCGAGCACCTGGACGGCATCTCCACAACCGTGGTAAGCGACCACGTCTTGAACCTGCTCGAAGAACTGGAGGGGAAGCTCCCGCAGGACAAGCCGCGGTTGCTCGCCATGATCGACGAATACCTCAATCTCCCCGAGGACGACCGTCTCCTCTTCCAGCTCGGCCGACGAGGAGGCGCTATCCGTTCCCTCTCGGAGTTGTCTTTACCGCCTGTGAGAAAGCGACTCGAACAGGCCCAGCGCCAGATAGAAAAGGAAGTTCCGGGCGCAATGCCCGCTTATATTCAGGCGATCAAGAAGCGTTTCGTGTGATGATGCCGATATGCTCTCAGACAAGAGGATTGGAGGGAACTTCCGTGTGCAAAGAAGCTCCCTCCGAAGTTACGCTTTGAGCTTGGACTTGGTACGACCTTACCTGGCACGGGCCGTGTTGGGCAAAACCTTCTTCTTCTGCTCGTCCTTGAACTGTTTGACGGTCACATCGCTCTTGAGCCATTCCAGGGCCTTTTGCACGACCTTATCTTTCTCCAGGTCAACCACGGGCCGTGGAAACTGAGGCTTTTTCTGCTGGTCCTTGTCCTTTATCTTTGAATCGTCCTCTTGCCCTTCTTCCCGTTTCTTCTCAAGGTCGTCTTTCACTTCCACATCCGGAACAATACCGGTTTTCTGAATGTGCCGTCCGTAGGGGGTGTAGTAGTAGGCGGTCGTCAACCTCAAACCCGTGCCGTTTTCCATGGGGATGATAGTCTGCACCGAGGCCTTGCCGAACGATTTGACCCCAAAAATCAACCCGCGATCGTGATCCTGCAGTGCCCCGGCCACGATTTCCGAAGCGCTGGCGCTCCCCTCGTTTATCAGGACCGCGACCTTGAACTTGTAGTGTTTCCCGGTATTGGTGGAGCGAAACTCCATCTTCTGGTCCTTGGCTCTGCCGTCGGTATAGACGATCAGGAGGCCTTTGTCCACGAAGAGGTTGGACACCTTGACGGCCTGGTCGAGCAGTCCTCCGGGGTTGTTTCGCAGGTCCACGATGGCTCCTTTGATCTTCTCATCGCCGCCCATCTCCTTGATGGCGCTCGTGAGATCGGAGTCAGTGCTTTCCTGAAAATTCACAATGCGAATATAGGGATAGCCGGGCTCAATCACTTGCTTCTTGACCGAGTGGACGTGAATGACCGCCCGCGTCAAGGTGAAATCCTTGAATTTCTTGAAACCCTCCCGCATGATCGTGATGGTGACTTTAGTCCCTTGGGGTCCCCGCATCAGTTTGACTGCCTTGAGCAGCGTAATATTCTTCGTAGCCTCGCCGTTAATCTTGATGATCTTGTCCCCTGCCTTCAGGCCCGCGCGGTACGCAGGAGTATCCTCAATGGGAGAAACGATGGTGAGCACTCCGCCGTCGAGGGTGATCTCAATCCCCAGTCCGCCGAACTCGCCCCTGGTCTCGACTTGGAGTTCCTTGAACATGTCTTCCGTCAGAAACGTAGAGTGGGGGTCCAGCGCCTGAAGCATGCCGTTGATGGCGCCATGAACCAGATCCTTGTCGGTGACTTCTTTGACGTAATTATTGTGGACCAGTCCCATAACCCTTCGCAAGAGTCTCAGCTCGTCGAACTCACTCGACTTGCTCCCGGACTCACATCGAAGGACCGGGACACTCACCAGAAGCAGGCCAAGGAGGATTGCCACCAGAAGCGTGGCCTTCACCGCTCTATTTCGCACCATGGGAGAGCCTCCCGTTACACGTTTCTTGAGGAATCTCATGTAAGACCTCCATCATCGGAGGCTTGACTGTTATCATAGACCGGTCGGTATCACAAGAGAAGACCCCGGGACTCCGGTTTCAAAAAAACACTCCCACATGCCCGGGCCTGCCATTTGGGGTCCCAGCGCCCTGCCACGGGCATGGTCGACTGCGGGGCGGACTCGTTTAACCTGGCTTGCCCCCACGCGACAGGCGTATTTTTCCGCGGCCTTTCCTTACACGGCCCTTGCCTCCAGGCTCGAATATCGGATACATTTGGTTGGCTTTTCCCTATACCGTGTGGAGGAAACAATGGGTTGTGCTGCTCCCAGTCCGTTTCACTGGCAAGACCTGAGATCACGTCCGCGCGAGGACATCCTGCGTCAGCCCGGAGTCAAAACCGCTATAGATGCGGTCGGTTTCGAAGTTCCGTTTCTTAATGCAAGGTACCTTGTAGACCCGATTCACGAGGTGATTCGTGAGCTGACTCCTCGTCCTTCCCGGCAGCTCAGCGAGGAGTTCCAAATCCTGCTGATCCGGTACCTGGTGGCGAACTACGGAGGTGAGCCCACCGGTGAGGACATCAGTGAAAAAGACCTGCCCGGAGGCGTGACGTTCTTTCAGGGGCCCCATGCACTCTACGTCGGTCCCATCGCCCACCGGTATGGCACGGACCCGGAAGGATTCGAACAGCGGTGCCTCGAATTGGGAGCAATTCCCGGGGCGTATGGTGATAAGGGTATGCGATTCCTGCCGTTTCCCCTTATGCCGGTCACGTATGTCCTCTGGAAACAGGATGACGAGTTCCCCGCATCGGTGACCGTTCTCTTTGACAAGTCCATAGGCCGCTGGTTCGAGCTTGATATGGTTTTCGCCCTCGTGCTCGCGCTCACCGAAAGGATCATGCAACGAGACGCGGATGGAGAGTGATTTTGAGGGCTCCTGGAGCACGGACAGGGGCAGTTCGGTCAAACGGGGATTCTCGGCATCCTCACTCCGTGCGGTTCACACCACTTCGGCTCTGACAATCCGTTCAATGGTGGAGGTGAGATCCACGCCGGCTTCAAGGGGATTCCCGCCGGCCCAGATTTTCTTGTCTTTGATCGTGATGTTCTCGAAGGCCAGCTCGCGAATCGCGCTCCGGAGAAGCGGGAGTTCTCTGATTTCCCCCTCCATGCGGATCTTTCTGAACAACGGGTGCCCCTCACGCGTTTCTCTTGCCGCCTCAGGCCCGATATCCTGCTGCCACTGGCTCCACAGTTCGCTCCACTCTTCCCCACGGATGGGAAAACGGCAGTAGGAGATTACCGGCCCTCGGTCGAGTTCCTTGGTCACAATGTGGATCATGATACCCTGTTCCGCGGCTTCTTCGGCGATGAGCTGATGAATGACTTCTTGCCAGGTGCCTCTCGGGCCCCACGGGAGCGCAGGGTGGATGTTTACCAGCACCAGGCCGTCGAGTTCGGGCTCGCCCAGGATCAGCATGTACCCCGCCATGACGATGATATCCACCGGTGGGAGCATGTCGATGACCTTCATCACCTCTTGGCCGTACAGGTTCCGCCACTCTTCCAAAGCGGGTGAAGCTTCCGCGGCGGACGGACTCTCCGTCAGGCCCTTTTTTCGCAGTTCGGGCATGAATCGGATGTGAGAGAGGGTCGCGACGGGGATGTCCAGGCTTGCGGCAAGATCGAAAAAAAGCTCGCGGTCACGGTACTCGTCGTTCAGCGGTCCGTCCCCGGTTTCCCGGTGGCAGAATATCCAGTTGATATCCGCAGGGATCTGGTTCCCGGTGATGTCGTCGTATACCGTCTTCAAGAGATTCCGTGCCGCCGGATCTCGGCCGGACGAGAGCCATCCGATTCGAAGCGCCATCTGGTCAGTCCCCTTCCAGCAGAATAACCTTGGGGGGAACTTCTTTGCACAAAGAAGTTCCCCCCAAACCCCATAAGCGCCGACTTATGGGATATTCTTTTTTAGCTTCACCTAGTTGCCTCAATAAGAGCCACGTCACCCCGGCGGAGGCTGGGGTCCAGGAGGCCTCAAGAAGACTGGATTCGGGCCTACCCCGGAATGACGTATAACGGGCCGCCCGACGGAGCGGCATCGTTCATCGCTGCCTCAGCCGCGGATCCAGGGTGTCTCTGATTCCTTCACCGAGAAGGTTGTACCCGAGCACCGTAATGAGGATGGCCATTCCCGGAAAGACCGACAACCACCAGGCGATTTCGATATTGTCCTTGCCTTCAGTGAGCATGTTTCCCCAAGACGGATCGGGCGGTTGCACGCCGAGGCCTAGGAACGATAGCCCCGACTCAACGAGCACCGCGGCCGCGACCCCGAGCGTTGCAGCCACGAGAACGGGCGCCATCGAGTTGGGCAGGATATGGATGAATATGATCCGCAAATCGCCTGCTCCCTGGCTTCGAGCAGCCAGGACAAAATCGCGTTCACGGATGCTCAGGAACTCAGCGCGGACCAGCCGGCATACCCCCATCCAGGAAGTCACGCCGATAACCGCCATGATGTTCCAGATACTCGGCCCCACAAACGCTATGACCGCCAGGATGAGAAAAAATGACGGGAAACAGAGCATCACGTCCACGAAGCGCATGATGATCCGATCCACCGCTCCTCCATAATAACCTGACATAGCCCCGAGCACTACTCCGATCATCGTGGATATGCCCACCGCGACGAATCCTACGCTCAGCGACACTCCGGCTCCGTGCAGCAGCCGGGAAAAGACGTCCCGGCCGAGCACGTCGGTACCCAGCCAATGAGCGAGGTCGGGCGGCATCAAGATCTGTGAGGTGTCAATGTCATCCGGCGGATAGGGAGACACGTACCGGGCCGAGAGCGCCACTACGAAGAGCGCCACGACAACCACCAGGCCGACCATGGCCATCTTGTTCTTCGCGAGACGCCGGGAAAAATCTCCAAATACTGTTGCCATTATTGCGCTTTCCTGAACATCAATAATGCTCGGTCCTTCACCACAGGTCACTCCGAGACCCGTATGCGCGGGTCAGCCAGGGAGTACCCGAGATCTGCCAGCAGATTTCCCAGCAGCGTCAGGGCGGCTCCGATGACGAGAACACCCATGATAGTCGGATAATCCCTCATCATGACCGATTGATAGAAGAGCTGCCCCATGCCGGGGATTGCAAAGATCGTCTCGAAGATTACCCCGCCCCCGATCAGCCCCGGCACCGACAGTCCCAGGATCGTGATCACCGGGAGTAGGGCGTTGCGGAGCGCATGCCTGAAGATGACGGTCCGCTCGTCGAGGCCTTTGGCGCGTGCGGTGGTTACGTAATCCTGCCGGATAACTTCCAGCATGTTCGACCGCATGTATCGGCTCATCCCCGCCAGCCCTGCGAACGCCGAAACAAAGACCGGGAGGATCAGGTGCTTGGCCATGTCGAGGATCTTTCCCGCGGTCGAGAGTTCCGCGTAATCGAGGGACCGGATGCCGGAGATCGGCAACCACTCCAGTTGGATCCCGAACAGGATCATCAGGAGCAAAGCGAGCCAGAACGACGGGATGGAAACTCCCAGAAAAACAAATACCGTAGTCGATTTATCAAATACGGACCCCTGCTTCACCGCGGACATCACTCCGATCGGAATTGCGATCGCCAGAATCAGGGCCAGTGAAATCAGGTTAATGGACAAGGTTATAGGAATACGCTCGAGAATCTTGTCTATTACCGGCCGATTGTCCGAAGCAAAGGACCGGCCGAAATCCAGCATCAGCATGTTGCGCAGCCACTTGAAATACTGCACGTACCATGGTTCATCGAGTCCGTAATGAGCGCGTAGTCTCGCAATAGTCTCTTCGTTCATGTTGGGGTTGAGATCCGTCACCAGGCTGATGGGGTCACCGGGCGCCATTTTCATCACGGTGAAGGAAATCACGGTGATTCCTATGAGAACCGGGATCATCAGCAACAGACGCTTGAGAATGTACAGCCCCATCTCACCTCACGGTTGAATCTGATACTTTTGCCAAGGCTTGGGTACGTACCATTTAATGAAATTATACTCGATGCCGGCGGGCGCGGGTACAATGCCATGAAATCGTGAACTGACGATCGGAAGCGCGTCCGGGACGAAGAGAAATGTGTACGGCTGGTCTTCCGCGATGATCTCCTGGAACTGGTCGTAGTACTTCTTCCGTTCGTTGCGGTCGTACGTGCCTGCCCCTTCTTCGAGGAGCCTGTCCACTTCTGGGTTGTCATAGCTGATGAAGTTCAGTTGGTGTTCACCGGTCTTCTTGGAGTTCCAGATGTCGATCTGATTGGGATCCTGGCCGGTTCCCCATCCGAGGAGGCACGCGTCGAAGTCCCGTTTGTTAATGAAGTTCTTCAAGAATGCGGCCCATTCGATAACGCGGATCTTGACACGAATTCCCACCTTTGCAAGGTCCCGTTGAATGATGGTTGCCGCGTGCTTTCGCAGGTCGTTCCCCTGATTGGTTAAGATGGTGAACTCGAACGGCTTACCTTCTTTTCGGAGAATCCCGTCCCCTTCCGTGTCTTCCCACCCTGCTTCCGCGAGCATGCGCTTGGCCTTTTCCGGGTCGTACGGGAATTTCTTTACATTGGGATTGTACCAGAAGGTGTCAGGCTTGTACGGGGAATACGACACTTGCCCCAATCCCAGCAACACCCCTTCCACGATGCTCTCCCGGTTAATTGCGGTGGTCAGTGCCTGGCGTACCTTCCTGTCCCGGAACATCGGCCTCTGGAGATTGTACCCGAGATACGTGTATCCGAATACCAGGTACTTATACTTGGCAAAATTTTCCTTGAACCACTGCGTATCAGTCTGCCTCATGTACTGGAGCGGGCTGAGGGTCATCAGGTCGAGCCGACCGGCTTTCAGCTCCAGAAACGTCGTCGCGGGATCGGGAATAACCCTGGTCAAAACACGGTCGATGTACGGCCTCCCCTCGAAACAGTCGCGATTGCTGTCCACGACGATCTTCTCACCGGTCTTCCACTCGATGAATCGGTACGGGCCGGTGCCGATGGGGTGGCGTTTCAGCGGGCTCTGGGTGATATCTTGCCCCTCGAGAAGATGGCTGGGCAAGACCGATTGCCCCCACGATCCCAGCGCAGGCGCATACGGCTTATCGTACGTGACTTCGAACGTGTAGTCGTCCAACCAACGGAAGTCTTTGACCTTCTTAAAATCCGTAGCATACGCGGTAGGGGTCTTGGGATCGATGATGACCTTGTAAGTGTACTCCACATCCTTGCTCGTGAAAGGGTGGCCGTCCTGCCATTTCACGTCCTTGCGAAGGTAGAATCGGATGGTGAGTTTATCCTCCGAGATCTCCCAACGCTCTGCAAGATCGCCGATCAGCTTTATGTCCTTGTCGTATTTCACCAGTCCATTGTAGATAAGGCCGGTTATGGCAAAACTGGCTCCATCCGACGCCAGCACCGGGAGAAGCACCGATGCATCCCCGATACTGGCCCGAATGAGCATATCGCCGTACGCGGGTTTGTCATCGTTTGTCGCTACAGCACTGCCGGCCGCCGGCTTCGACGCTTGCTCCACCGGCGCCTGCTCGGTTTTCTCGCATCCGCAGAGGGAGATCGTCGCAGCCAGCAACAAGACTGTGAGCGAGAGTCTGGTAATCATTGCCTCCTTCATTTCCCTGACCTGGCAAACGTATACGCAAAATGGTCCGCCGGGGCAAGGCCCATTATAGCCGACGCGGAGAAGTCCGTCAGGAGTGCGGCCTCGGACAAGACCGGCCGGCTTGCTACTCCATTCCCTGAATACCGTCGCGTATTTCTTGAGGACACGGTTGCCTTTTATCGCCGATGCCTCACTGGCTGTTTGGTGGGACAGGCGTCCCGCCTGTCATTTCCTCATGGACAGGCAAGATGCCTCCCACCATGCTTCCCGAAATGCGTCACCGCATTCGCGCCATCA
>JACRDG010000073.1 GCA_016218715.1 Desulfomonile tiedjei
AAAGGCCGCTTCTCGCTACCAACCTTGACTCCACCCGCAGCGTTGATCTCCTCCACCGCCAACTTGATCGCCTTCTCCGCATCCCAACCATACAGAAACGACGTTGCCAACGGAGAACCAATCACAATGGGCTTCTCCGCAGCATTAGCTGGAGGAAGCGTAAAGAACAGAACGGCGAGAAGAGCAGCCGCGGCTAATAAAATCTTCGGCTTACCATTCATCTTGTCACTCCTTTCTGGGGCGTTGTAAGCGAATTCGGATGTAGAGGATTCCGTGAAGACCAAGAAAACCGTGCCCGGGGAGCGAGCTCAGCATGCAAATAATGCACGACACAGAGCTTGCTTCAGGCAGTCATCGAGCGCATGGAAGGGGGGTGTCTGCTGACCGGCTTGAAGAAGAACCCAACTTTTTCCTTATTGTGAACCAATTATATGTACGTGCGAGGGAAGGTGTCAAACGATTTCATGAAGGCACAATGATCTCTACCGGTTCCCCTGATTGGGGTGCGCCTTGGAATTTGAGGAGACTCGAACCCCTGCTCAGATTATTCCGAAGCCTGTGCGTGCATTGCCGGCGTTCCACGATGGCGACTTGGTTCGAGGTTGAGAAAGGATTGGATATCCTCAAAGAATTTCGCTCGGTAGCGACTCATTTCACTCTCGTCGGCCATCACCATGTCCAATTGACGGGTGTGAATAGTCAAGTAGCCGACTATTTTCAATCGGGTCTTCATGTAGTCCTGATCTCGCCCTTCAAGCTTGGCGAAGAGGCTGTCTTCCTTCACTTCCGACCGGAAGCCGAATTCCTCCACGATCTGGCTAATCAGGGTCGCTCGTCTCACTCGACGCACATAATCGGCAGCCCCTTCCTTGAATACAAAACTGACATAGTTCTCGAAGGGATCGTCCCCGATCAGAGCTTCCACAGTAGAAAAGTGGAACCCAAACCTCGAACTCAAGCTGCAGAAATTCCTCGACACCATGAAATAATTGCGTACCGCAAAAGCGGAACTCAGCGACGGGTCAAGCGCGGGATTGGTGGTAGCCTCGAACAGCACGGACATAAGTCCCTTCGCGTCCACCGGTGGCGGCCCACCCCAGGGGACCGCGGTTATCCCCTCCCAGAGAGCCAGCATGGGAACGGAAACGATGTTGTCCAGACTGACGAATCTGCCGGAGACTTCTTCTTTGAACCCATCGTCGAGATTCAGGACCCACCACTGCATCGGAACCTTACACAGCAGTTGTTTGCTGGAACGCTCTTGGAAACGATGATCCTTTCCGAAATTGAACATCTCCTGGACGGATTTCTCGTGGATGAAACGGGTGATGTCGTGAAGTGTTTTGCAGTTCGCCGGACGGAATTCTGCTGCCTCCGGGTCGAGGAGGGTCAAAGGGACAATATGGGCAGCCGCGGCCTTGAGGGACTCGTAAACGGGGCTGCCTTCCATGAGGTTTTTCCGAGTCTCCTGGACCGTGAGAAGCGGTTCCACCCGGCCTTCATAGATGGTGAGCCCGTCCGCGTCTACGGTGACCGTCTGGCCGTGGACAAGGTTGTCTACGGCCTCAGCAACGCCAAACAGGGCCGGTACGCCGAACTCTCTGGCAACATTGGCCAGATGTCCCGCCACGCCACCCACTTCGGTCACGACTGCCGCGGCCCGGCCCAGCAGTGGTGCCCACGCCGGAAGGGACTGGGCCGTAACGAGAATCGCACCCTGCGGAAACCGCAGTTTGTCCATGTCGCTCCGAACCAGAAACACAGGGCCACTGGCCACTCCAGGAGACGCGGTGACGCCGCCGCGAGCCAACACGGCAGCCGTCACGTCGGCTGGCGATCGGAGGGAGGTCGCATTCGATCCCGCTTCCATCTGCTGCAGAGGCCTGCACTGCAGGAGGTGGATCGCACCATCGGCATCTATTGCCCACTCGATGTCCTGTGCCGATCCATAGTGCTCTTCCAACCGGACAGCCATGTCAGCCAGCCGTACGGCTTCTTCATCGCTGATAGAGGCTGCAGCTGCCTTGTCTCCCGTAAGATCGTTCCGGCAAACCCCCTCCTCTGGAAAGCACGAGAATTCCCAGCCTTTTATCTTGATTTTCTTTTCAACCACCTGTGCGGGCTCGTTTCCGGCCACTACGAACACGTCCGGATCGACGCTTCCGTCCACCACCGCTTTGGGCAAACCCCACACCGAGTTGATTACCACCGAGCGATTTCTGATATTCATCGGATCGCGCGAGTACATTACGCCGCCGGATCTGGCCGACACCATCACCATGCAGCCGACACACATGGGTACCGCCTCGTCGGGTATGCCGCGATGGAGTCGGTACGTCATACCCGGCAGCGCATACTTGCTGGCAATCACCTGCTTGTACGCCTGGAGCAAGTTCTCTTCGGAGACGTTGAGTTCGGTATGAAACTGGCCTGCGAACGTAGTTCCCGCGGCGTCTTCGCCGACTGCGCTGCTCCTCAGAGACACCTTTACCTCGCGACAGGCTTCCCGCTCGACCAGTCGATAGGCATCGAGCACGGCCCGTTCCAGGTCCTCGGGCACCGGCGCTCGGATGATAAGTTGCTGGAGGTCAGCGCTCAGGTTGAACAGGTCCTCCATCGACGACGTGGACATCGCCCGAACACGGCGGTCTATCTCGGCCTGCAGATCGTTGTGCTGCATGAATAGTTCGAAGGCCAGAGACGTGATGGCGAATCCGGCGGGCACAGGGAGGTGGACCTCGTTCCTGATTTCCGCGACATTGGCCATCTTGCTCCCCACCCGATCCACCATGGTCCGGTCGATGGACTCCAGCGGCAGCACCAGCCTGTCCCCCACAGCCGCGTCCTTAACGGTAATCGCCTCGTTTATCAGGGGCTGAATCGCCTCAAAAGCAGCGTACAAGCCGGCGTACTTGCCAGGAGCCAGTTGGTCCACCGACTGGATCATACGAAAGACATTGACCGAGACACCTGTAACAGCAGATCTGACGAAGGACATCCCGAACGGACCGGCCCCGCGAAGGGCCTGCTCGATGTTGCTCATGATTTCCAGGGCCTTGTTGTTCGCGGACAAGAGCACCTTGAAGCTGTGGTAGCGGGCCCTGACAAGCGTACGTAGCTCTTCGACGCCCAACACGGCCGCCTCGCCGCCGGTATCGTCCGAAATCAGTCTTTTCAGGAAGCGCACAAGCTTCTTCATGAACGGATCATCCGAACCTTCGTTCCACGTACCGTACGATATCTTCTTAAGAGCGCGGCAGCAAGGGAAAAACTGGCCGCCTAAAAGCGGGTGTCACGCGGTGTACACCGCGGAAGCAGAGGTGGTAACTTACTGTCAGGAAATGACTCTGCTTTCTTGGGAGCGGCGGAGGAGTCTTCGGTCATTTCATTGCGAGCGCAGCGAAGCACGCCCTTTCTTGACGCCCTCCCTGGTTCAAGGGATCGGCCGGGAAGCTAAGACGGGAAGGTCGGGTAAGGCACAAGCCAGCCGTATCCCGACCCATCCGCCCATGTCTCCGGCGTACGCCGGAGAGCCTCGTACCAAATGAGAGGGACTATTTTTTCATCAAGTCCTGCTTGGAAACATTTTGGATCCTGATGCCCATTCGGTCCTTCCCTTTCTCCTCGTAGGCGATTCTCACGACATCACCCGGAGCGGGAGGAATTCCTATCAGGGCTCCGGACAAGTCATACACCGTTTGCTTCCCTGTCGGATTCCCGTACTTGTCTTTACTGAAATCGAGGCCGTATTCCTCTATGGTGAGAATGCTCTTCTCTTTGTCGTAGCTGATGCACTTACCCTGAGCCACATCTGCGGCCGTTGCCGGAAACGTGAAGGCAAGGACCAGGCACAGGGATGCTATGGAAACGAGAATCTTGCTTTTCATGCCTTCTCTCCTCTCAGATTTTCGACTTGCTCTCCGTCAGGCAGCAAGTTTTTCTCGGGCTCGCTTTTCCCGGAGTTCTTCCCTGGCGCCTTTGAGCATTATGCTCGTGATGTAGATGCAGATCGCACCGACCGCACCCAGAATGACAACCGCTGCGGGTATGTCAAACTTGTACTGTTTCAGGATGACGGAAATCATGCACGCGACCACTGCGGCGCCGAAAGCCAGACGAATCCCGTACCCTTTGGCATACTTGGTGGCCACGGTTCCAATCTGTGCGCCGATGGAAGCCCCTATCAGCATGACGAACACCGCCCAGATCTCGATCCGGCCTTTTGCGCCGTAGGTGAAAGTTCCGTAGAGTCCGGAAATCATCACCTCAAAGAGGTCGGTTCCCACCGCGATGTGAGTCGGACAGCCGATCAGGTAAACCAGGGCGGGCATACGGAGCAAACCGCCGCCGATACCGAGGAAACCGGCCAGGACGCCCGTCAGAAAGCTCACAAAAATTGGGAGCCACATCGAGCAAGTAATCCCCGAGACCTTGAAATGCATCATCGGAGGAATGTTGATCTTTTGCAGCGTCCTGTACCACGTTATCCCCTCAGCGCCGTGCTCCCCGACGATGCCGAGCTTCTTTTTCTGCGTCGCTTTGTAGTAGTCGGTGAAGACCATCGTGGCAATGAGCACCAAGACCACCACGTACGCCCAACGGACCACCGGTCCGACGCGTCCGACACTTTCCAGCCACATTACGACCTGTGCACCGCACTCGATACCGATAACAGTGCCGACGACCATAATGAGACCAAGCTTGTAGTCCACATTACCGAATTTTGAGTGCCGCATGGTCGATATCATCGACTTGCCGGCGATGTGAGCGATATCCGTCCCGATGGCAAACGCCATGGGAAAGCCCAAAATGTTCAGACCGGGCGTCACCATCCACGCGCCGCCCAATCCGAAGAACCCTCCGATTACTCCCACGGAAAAACCGATCAGCACCAACCCCGGCCAGAAGATGTCGACGCCAGCGATGGGCATGTACATGTAATACCATTCCATGATGGAACCTCCTCCGTCCTGTCGGATCAATGTTCGACGAGCTTACGGGACGAGAGGTCGATTCCCGTCCGCTTCATGAAGAAGTCGGTGATTAAACCGAGCGAGCAACCTAGTGCAGCGGTTATGATCACACACCAAAGCCCGAGCATGAAGGGGTTTGTGTTGTAGAGATCCAGTATGTAAAGTGTTGGAGCCCACGCTACCCGTCGGGTATCCGCGACCACCACCAACAGGCCGACCTTTTCTCCCCCCGCCGCCAGGACGACGTCCGGGACGAACGCGTACGCCGCTGTCAAAAACAGCAGTAGTTTACGGAAGATGGTTTTCATATGTTGGAGCCTCCCTTACGCTTTGCTGAAGGATGTCACCTCGTACACGAGAAGTCGCGTTAGGTGTTGCAAGCGTTGTGCCAACGGCCAGGGCTTGCTGAAAAGGGCCTTGGTTGGTGCCGAACAGATCAGGATGTCAGAATCTGTGAACCGACGATTCATTCATAAAAGAGAGAGGCATTGCTGTCGGCTTTCTTTACAAACTGTAAAAGCACTTCGGCGCATCCGACTTCGTGTTGCTGTCAGCTCCGAAGCAGAGGAGTCCCTCCTGAGATTCGCGTGCCATTCCGGCTTCGCGACGCGATGAGGAGTGAGCTCGAAGCCATGACCTTTCACAAGCGTTTTCGGCTCTTGAGAAGCGGCATACTTATTGCTATGCTTAACAGGGTGCCAGATGGCGAGCAGAAGCCTTATCCTCTCGTGATGCTGAGAAAATCGTGATGCCCGGGAAAATAGCCGACATTCTGGAGAGAATTAGGAGATGGCGATCTGGAAACCGCGGCTCTTCCCGCGACAAGGTGTCGCGCGTGTTCAGATTTCGGTACGCCTGTTTCAAGGACCTGCTCGCGTCCAATACGGAACTCCTCAACATTATAACCGACTTTGAGGAAAAGCTTCGCGGTCAGGAGACCTTCGGCATGTCTTACATACGGTCCCAGGCCACGCGGGCGGTCTTCCACGCATTGCGTATGGTCAAGAGCCTTGACGATCTTTCGGGGCACCGCTATCCGGTCCTCTTCCGCGTGGTGGCAGACATCAACCAGGCCATCAAGCAGGAACTCGGAAAGACCAAAGAGCTGCCGTTAACGGACTGGGTCCTTCCCTACCCGCTCGTTACCAAGGAGATGGTGGACTGGGTTGGAGGGAAAAGCGCCAATCTCGGCGAGTTGCTGAACAAAGTCGGGCTGCCGATTCCCGAGGGCTTCGCCATTACCACGCGGTCTTACGAGTTCTTTCTCGATCACAACGACCTGGTGGATGAAATCAATAAATGCAGGATGCACCTCGATGCCGATAACCCCAACACGGTCGCGGCGGTGAGCGAGGAAATCCAGCGCCTGATCATCTCGGCCCCTGTCCCTACGGCTCTCGAGGATGCGATCCTCTCGGCTTACGGCTCGTTGGTCGAAAGGATCCGGAGTAGGGACGGAGTTGCCGACGCCAGTCCCCGAGTAGCCCTGCGCAGTAGCGCCATCGGAGAAGACAGCGAGCTTTCGTACGCCGGCCAGTACCTCTCGGTTCTCAACGTGCCGGCGGATCGCATCGTCGAAACATACAAGTTGGTTCTCGCGAGCCTCTACACCCCGAGAGCCGTCTCATACCGCCTGAACAAAGGTATGAGAGACGAAGACATCGCGATGAGCGTCGCCTGTATCGAAATGATCGATTCAGTGGCCAGCGGCGTCGCCTACTCGAGACATCCCTTCCAGGCCCTTACAGACACCATTCTCATCACCGCCGTCTGGGGACTCGGTCCGTACGCGGTCGATGGCGTTATCACGCCGGACAGCTACGTGGTGACCAAAGATCCCGAATTCACCGTGATGGACACCACGATCGCTCACAAACCGGTTCAACTGGCTTCCAATCCGCATGGAGGACTCGCCGAGCTGCCGGTGGAGCCGGACAAACAGAACAAGGCTTCTCTGAAGCAGGACCAGATTCGGACACTCGCCGCATATGTCGCGAAGCTCGAAAAACATTATGAATACCCGCAGGATGTGGAGTGGGCACTCGATCCCAACGGCCGGATCGTGATCCTTCAGACTCGTCCTCTGCACCTGGAAGAGGTGGCAAAGGATGGCCTGAAGGCATTTCCGGTCGTGGAAGGCTATACGGTGCTGGCTGAAGGCGGAGCGATAGCGTTTCCTGGGGTGGGCTGCGGCCCCGCGTTTCACGTGCAGACAGATGAGGACCTCGTACGCTTCCCCGACGGGGCGGTTCTACTGGCAAAGCATTCCACACCCCAGTTCGTGCTCGTGATGCGGAAAGCCCAAGCAATCGTCACCGACGCAGGAAGCATTACCGGGCACATGGCCGCCTTGGCCAGGGAATTCGGAATCCCCACGGTGCTGGACGCAAAGACGGCCACGAAGGCCATTGCTCCGGGGACCGAAATAACCGTGGATGCCTATTCAGGCAGGGTGTATCAAGGCCAGGTCCCGGAATTGATGGCCCTTCGCAAAACGAAGGAATCCGCGATGCTGGGAACTCCTGTGTACGAGACGTTCACGCGGGTAGCTGACTGGACGGTTCCGCTCAATCTGGTGAACCCCGCTGCTGCGAACTTCGCGCCCGATCATTGCAAAACCCTCCACGACGTCATGAGATTCGTGCACGAGCTTTCGTACCGGGAAATGTTCGGGATCAGCGACCTCGTGTCTGACACCGAGGGTGCCGGTTCGGTGCAACTGAGGGCGCCGATCCCCCTCGACCTCCATATTATCGATCTGGGTGGAGGTCTCGAGGGGACTTCAGCCTATACCCGGTCCGTGACGGTGGACCAGATTGCTTGCCTGCCGTTCAAAGCGATTCTCAAGGGGATGCTTCGGGAGGATCTCCGCGAGAAGGGCCCGAGGCCTGTCGACCTGGGCGGGTTCCTGGCCGTCGTGCGGGAACAAATGCTTGCACCCGCTAATTTGGCCGATCGCTTCGGCGACCGGAGTTACGCGATCATCTCGGACAAGTATCTGAATTTCAGTTCCAGGATCGGTTACCATTACAGCGTGCTCGATACGTACTGCGGTGAAACGGTGAACAAGAACTACATCACCTTTGTATTTAAAGGAGGGGCGGCCGACGAAACACGTCGTAGCCGGCGCGTGCGCGCCATCGCCGCTATATTTCGGGCCCTGGATTTCGAGGTGGAAGTCCGCGAGGATCGCGTGGACGCCCGGTTCTACAAATATGACTTCGACCTGACCCAGGACCGCTTGGACATGGTTGGACGGCTCCTGCAGTTCACCCGCCAGATGGACATGCTCATGCAGTCGGAAAGAAGCGTTGGATTGCTTGCCAGTAGTTTCCTGGCAGGCAACTACCGATTGGACGAGGAACTCCTCAGGAACCTTGCCGAGGAATCCGTCTCCACCGCCGGCGGCTCCTGATCATCATTCTCCCTTCAGTCCTCGCTTTCGCAAGTTTGGGCACCTGCCTCGGGGATAGGGGTGAGGCAGGCATCTGAGACTGTATCAAGACCCGAATCTCACTCCAGCCATGGTTCCGGTCGAACCCGACAAGGCGGTCTTGCAAATCGTTCACACTCGAAGCATACTTGCGCTGACCAGTTCCTCCAATTGAAGAGGAGGTCCGCCATGCACCGCTTTTCCTGCTCACAATCTCTCGGCGGCAGAATCCGGGGCCCATTCTTCGTCCTCCTCGTACTCTCTTTTTTCCTAACGTCCGCCTCCCCGCCGCCTGCTGCCGGCAGCAACCTCGACAAAGAGCTGTGGACTGCCGCGCTTGCAGGCGATGCAGCAAAGGTCGCTGCACTGCTCGACAAGGGGGCGGATGTCAACGCAAGGACCAACTATGGAACCACCGCACTGATGATGGCCTGCATGAGGGGACACGGGAACGTGGTCAAATTACTCCTCCGTCGAGGTGCAGATATCAATGCAAAGGAGAACGACGGCTACACGGCGCTGCAATGGGCTGTGGAAAAGGGCCACAAAGCAATAGTGGGACTCCTGACAGCCGGGGATACCGAAGGCACGAAAGCAGCGGGACGCGCGGACAACTTGGTCGAAGCCGCGGAAGCGGGCGGTCTGGAAACGGTTGTGCGGCTTCTCGGTGAAGGAACGGACGTGAACGCCAGGAACAGAGAAGGCGAAACAGCTCTGCTCTGCGCCGCGAGGGAGGGCCATCACCAGATTGCCGAACTCCTGCTGAAAAAAGGTGCTGCCCCGAATATGAAAGACGATCACGGTGACAAGGCTTCACCCCTTATAGCCGCGGCTGCCAATGGACACCTCGACGTGATACGGTTGCTTGTGGACCACGGAGCGGATATCCACGCCCAGGACTCACTCGGTGGGACCCCTCTGAATCGCGCAGCGGAGCAGGGCTACAAGGAGGTCGTTGACCTGTTACGCGCCCGGGGAGAAAAGATCACCCTTGTAGAAGCCTGCATGCTGGGCGATCTGGAAGAAGTCCGCCGGCTTCTTGACGAAGGTGCGGACGTCGATGCCGCGAATTCCTATTATCCGGACATACGCACACCTCTGATCTGGGCTTCTGCCGACGGCCATCTCGAACTGGTGAAGCTGCTGGTGGCCCACGGAGCGGATGTGAATGCCTCGGGGAGCAACCCGCAATGCGGGGGCATAACCGCCCTGATGGAAGCAGCCTCGGGAGGGTCCGTGGACGTGGTGCAATTCCTCCTGGAAAAGGGAGCGGACCTGAATGCCATGGACGGAGAAGGGTTTACTGCGCTAGGAAATGCGTGCTCCAACGGTCAGTACGACGCGGCAAAGCTGCTGCTGGACAAGGGCGCCGAGATCCATGAAGCGCTCATCATGGCTGCCCAGCAAGGGCAGGAGGATATCGTGGAGCTGTTGTTGTCTCGCGGCGCCAATGTCAATGCGGTCTCGCGGCACGGCTGGACCGCACTGCGCAACGCGGAGGAAGAGGGCCACAAGGAGGTCGTCAAGGTCCTGCGGAAACACGGGGCTCTCCCATCACGCCATACGGAAAAAGAGGACAATGCATCTCAGCCGGTGCTCAACGTGGACAGGTCTCTCCTTACCTGGGAATGGAGCGGTCTCGACACCGAACAGAGGGTCTGCATCGAAAACATAGCACAGGACCTTCAGACCGTAGCTCTGGAATTTCCTGATGCCACATTGTTCCGCGTCATGCGGGTGATGAGAAAGCCGGATCAAGCAGAAGTTCCCAAAGAAGCGTGGAACGGCATCACTCTTGAACCGGGCATGGAGGTAGTGATCGCGGTCATGCCTCAACCAGCAGCGGACCAACATGCCGCATTACATGGCAAGGAGATCACCATCAAGCGACTGTCCGGCGATGTGGTGAAGGAAATTGTGACCATTCCCCTCAGCATCCGCAAGACAGCGGCTCCGGATCGCAACAGCCCCAAGAAAGGGCGGTATCCGTTTTCTGCCAGAGAGATGCTCGTCGGCGGTAGGTGATAATGGCTCAGTCAAGTACCTGTCGGACCTTACAGGCGAGGGTGTGAGCGGAAAACGGTTTCTGCAGGAAGTGGACTCCCGGGTCTAATACGCCCTGATGCACAATGGCATTGTCTGCGTACCCCGACACATAGAGCACCTGCATGTCAGGCCGCTCGATGGCGAGACGGTCGAACAGGGATCTCCCGTCCATCTGTGGGAGCACGACGTCGGTCAGCAACAAATGAATCGGCTTCCCATACTCCTCGCAGATGGCCAGGGCCTGACGAGGAGAGCTTGCCTTGAGAGCCGTGTACCCGAGCATTTGAAGGATCTCGCCTGACAGGTCCAGCACGATTTCCTCGTCTTCGACGACCAGGATCGTTTCGGTCCCCCCGGGAAGGGTCCGGCGCTCTATTGTCTTGGAAATTTCCTCAACAGCGGCTTCCACACGAGGAAAATAGACCTTGAAGGTGGTGCCCAAGCCCGGCTCGCTGTAGGCCGAAATGTGCCCCTCGTGTTGTTTCACAATGCCGTAGACCGTCGATAGTCCCAAGCCCGTCCCCACCCCCTTTTCTTTGGTCGTGAAGAACGGTTCGAAAACCCGGGAGAGGGTCTCGGGGTCCATCCCTACGCCATTGTCGCTCACCGCGCACATGACGTACGGCCCCGGTCTGACCTCCTGGTGGCTGCGCGCGTAGTCCTCGTCCAAGGTTACGTCCGTGGTCTCAATGGTCAACTTACCACCGTGGGGCATGGCATCACGTGCGTTGATGGCCAAATTGATCAGGATCTGCTCCACTCGATTGGGATCGACCTTGACGCTCCCGATGGAATTATCCAGAGCGGCTCGCAACTCGACATCTTCCCCAATTAGCCGTCGCAGCATCTTTTCCAGGTCGGAGATGACCTCGTTGAGGTTCATCACCTTCAGATCCAGGACCTGCTTTCGACTGAACGCGAGGAGCTGTTGCGTCAGCGCTGCCGCTCTTTCGGCCGCGCGATCGATCTGAACGAGTCTTTCGCGATCTGGCCCGTTCTCGGGCAGGTGTTCCATCAACAGGTTCGAGTAACCGATTATCGCAGTGAGAAGATTGTTGAAATCATGAGCGACACCTCCGGCCAGCCTGCCGATTGCCTCCATTTTCTGCGCGTGGCGAAGCTGGTCTTCGAGCTTCTTTCGCTCGGTGATGTCCCGCGCTATGTGGACGGCCCCAATCAAGCGCCCTTGTTCGTCGCGCAGAGGCGACACCGTGACGTCGAATACACCGGCCGGCCGCTCGAAAGCTATTTCGGCGGAATGCTCGTTGCCGTCATCGAGGAGCATCGCATGGGGGCACGTGAGCTGGACCTGACCAGTCGGGCAATGCAGCACTTCGTAACATTTCGCGTCGATTATTTCGCCCGCGGTGATGTTCAGGCCATCGAGCAGCGTCTTGTTGGTGCGCTGGACCCGATAGTCGTTGTCCAGGATCATGATAAGGTCCGGAACCGCGTCAAACGTGCGCTCCCATTCGTTCTTTGCCTGGAGAATGCTTTCCTGGGCCCTGACTTCGGCGGTCACGTCTTGATAGGTAAGGATCTGTCTGCCCTCGGATATCACTACCGCGCGGAAACTGATGACCTTGTCCTCGCCGTCTTTGCACCTGACCCTGAAGACCCGCGGTTTGACCTCCCCGGGGGTAACCTGATCTATCGTGTCTTTTCTCCAGGCAGTCGAGATATTCGCTCTATAATCCTCGTCTGGATAGGCTTTGACAAACCAGGTTCTCTTGTCCGGGAGATCCTCGATCGTGTATCCAAAGATTTCAGTAAACTTTCGATTGAAGTATTCGAATTTCGTGTCCGCGGCCATGACCGAAAGGCCGAACGGCGCGGACTCTGTCAACATTCTGAACGTCTCTTCGCTCTGGCGAAGGATCTCTTCGGCCTGTTTCCGGTCGGTGAAGTCCCGGCAAATCGTCTGAAATTGTACGCTACCGTCCAGCATCGTTCGGGCAGTAGACGTGAGCATGCAATACCTGACCGAGCCGTCTCTCCTGAGCAGCTTTGCCTCAAAATCCCTTGCGTATCCTTCGCTATCGATCCTCTCTTCCCACCCGATTCGATCCGCGGAATCAGCCCACAGGTCTCCCGCGTTCATCTCCATGATCCGTTCGAGACGATAGTCGAGCAGATCGAGAAACGATTGATTCACATCCACAAATCGGCCGTCCCGATGCGTAATGGCAATAGCATCCCGGGAATGCTCGAAGAGAGCGCGATATCGCTCTTCGCTATCTCGTAACGCTGCTTCGGCCTCTTTTCGTGCCGTGATATCTGCAATGGTCGATATCGATCCTCCTCTGAAGTCCGAAGCATCCAATGCCCTGATTTTGAGCTGTCCGTGGAAGATGGAACCGTCTTTGCGCTTGAACTGTGCTTCGGTATCGACCATGAGGCGTTCCTGAAGGCCCCTCAAGAATGCCTCGCGTATGCGCTGGTATTCTTCCGATGAAGAATAGAAATCCCTCGCATCCTTGCCCAGATATTCCTCAGCATCTCCATAGCCGAACATCTCCACCATGGCGGGGTTGGTCCATTTCAGCTTCCCGTGTTCGACATAGCTAATTGCAATGGGTGAAGCCGACAGGATGTTGCTGAGCATTTCCTGGCTGTAATGCAGGGCTCGCGCTTTGAGCTTGTTCTCAGTCACGTCTCTCGCAAAGATCGCGACCCCCTCCACTTGTCTGTCGCCTGAAAAGACCGGATACAGATGATGATCGATGATTCGTTCCGCTCGTTCGTCTTCGAACCTCAGAGGTTCGCCGGTGCTGAGCACCTTTGAAATCTGCTCTTGCCTTTTGATCGCGAAGTCGGGCTCCAGGAAATCGATCACGCGTTTTCCGACGAGTCCGCTGACGGGCTGGCACAATCTCTTTGCAAAACCGTCATTGATGGCGAGAATGGTTCCGTCGGCGCCTATCAACATCGCCATTTCAGTGGTAGCGTTCAACAATGCGTCAAACGTTCGTTTGCTCTGACGAAGTTCGGCCTGCACTTGAGCGAGGACGGTTTCCACGCGTTCCAATTGAGCGACGCGCCCGCGGAGTTCTCTTAGCTCACGGCCCAGTTCACTCGTGCTAGCGTCTGCCTCTTTCACGCGGTTCTGCCTCCGCAGTGTGCCGACGGTCGAGATCTTTTAGGTAAGAAACGGCGAGGGGTCTTCTCAGTTAGACGGTATCCGAAATGTGACGTCAGGTCAAGTTTATTGGTGCCATGCGCACCAATCGCGGGCTCGGCGCCGCAGGATTACCGGACGCGGCCTGCGAGCGTTACGGACCCTCCTATAGTAATGAGCGCGGGACCGCAGAAAGACGGCAGGAAAAGTTCGCAATCGCCAAGAGCCGTCCCGGCCCCCTTGAGCTGCCGGACCCGCATAGGAGTTTCCCCTTCCCGGCATGCGCGATATGCGAGTCTTTCCGAAGAGAGGGACGCTCCCGTTCCAGGTTCCAGCGACACTACTGCCTGGCTCCACGTTCCAGGAGAGCCTCTTTGACTTCCTCGTGTGAGTTTTCGATCGCCCAACCTAAAGCTGTTTTTCCTTGCGAATCGCGGCTATTCATGTTCGCTCCGCTGTCCAGCAGCAATTCCACCACGTCAGTATGCCCCTCGTGGGCGGCCATCATCAGAGCGGTAGCCCCTTCGTTTTCCTTCAAATCCACATCCGCTCCACGATCTACCAAAGACTCGACCACCGCGAGGCTGTTTTCGCTTGCCGCGAGCATCAGTGCCGTAACCCCGTTGTCCGCCTTCGCGTCAATTTCGGTGCCTCTGGCCAGCAAGAGTTCAACGATCTTGCGATCGCCTGCCGCCGCAGCGCACATCAACGGGGTGAGCCCTTCCTCGTCGCGCGCATCGACATCCGCACCCTCGTCCAGGAGGAAGACGACCGCATCGAAGCGCGCCCAGCGACACGCATTCATGAGGGCCGTTTCACCGTTCTTGAGCCGCCGGTTGACGTCTGCACCGTTGGCAACAAGAGCCTCGAGCAACTTCACGTCGCCGACCCCGGCAGCGAGGGCAAGAGCGTTGAACCCGAAGAAGGTCTCGGCATTGAGGTCGGCGCCGGATTCGAACAGTCTCTTTATTTTCTTTTTCAGACCCGGAGCACCTTGTTCGAGTTTCGCTTCGTCCACGAGCTTCGCGTCCAGAAGCTTCGTGAACATGGACTGAAGCCCCCTGACGGAAAGCCTGTACTTCTCCATCAATGCCCGATCGGACATGCCCCTCTTGAGGTCGGCAAGGGCTCCCTTCGCAGAGAGTTCCTTTTTTTCCGTATGCTTATGATTCTGAGGCCCGGACGGCTCGCTGCCGAAAATGAAGCGGTCCAACAGCCCCTCGGCCTCCAGCTTTGAATAGAGGCTCTGCAGCCCTCGGACCGATAGATTGTACTTCTCCATCAGCGCGGCGTCGTTCATCCCCGCCCGGATATCGTCCAGAGCAGCCTTCGCGTCAATAACCTGCTTTCCCATTCCTCTCCCGAAACCAACCGAATGGATGACCGTCCGATTATGCCCCCATGCACCGGGATTTGCAACGCTTTCATGGCCGAAGGAATCGGGATACGGATGCGGTGGAATGGGGCAACGGCCGGTGGGAGGGGGCCATGATTCAGCGATTGAGCGCCCACTGGCATGCTAGAACCCGCTGGGACTGGGCCGATGATCAAAGAAACGCCGTGCAAAGATCCCGGCCGAAACCG
>JACRDG010000074.1 GCA_016218715.1 Desulfomonile tiedjei
AATGTCCCCCAAGGCAATCGCTCGTTCTGATGCACGCTACCGGGAAATGGTTGCTGAAATGGCACTGCACGAATTGAGACGTGCGCGAGGCATTTCTCAAGAGCGGCTTGCGAAGGCCTTGCATATCAAACAACCCAACGTGGCCAAGCTGGAAAAGCGCACAGACGTCTATATCTCTACGCTTCGAGAGACGATTGAGGCTATGGGAGGGAGTCTCGACATCGTGGCTCGTTTCCCTGACGGTAACGTGAAGATTACGAATTTTTCGTCTATCGACGAGAGTGAGACGGGTACAGCCGAGGATGGTCCATGACGCCCGGAAGCTCGGGCACTTCCGCGATCCACCGACCGTCCTCTGGAAATCACGAGCGAGACTGCCACGTCCGCGGATCGCGATGGGCGTGAAATACCGCCAACACGACGATCAGGCCCCTGTCTACCAAGTAGAATATCCCATAGGGGAATCGGCGTATCAGGAATCGACGCGTATTCCTGTGCACGACCGCGTACATCTCGGGGCTGCGCAGGATCTTGGAAAGTCCTTCTTCGACACACAGGAGGAAATCCGACCCCAGTCCCGCACGTTTGCTTTCATACCACTTGTACGCATCTTCGATATCGCCTTCGGCTTCCGGCCGGATGACAAGTTCGAGCTTCATTTCATGGCCGTTACTCTGGCCTTGACGTCTTCCCAGGACGAACCTTCTCGGGGAGAGGCTTCACAGGCATCGAGGCGCCGGTCCAATTCTCGCCTTTGAGCTTCGCTTAGCTCCAACGGCTCCTGTTCGGCAGCTATTCTGTCCCATATTTCTTCAACGAGCAGAATCCGCTCAGCCACACTGAGTTTCATGATTTCCTTGGATGTCTCTTCAAGATCCATGTTGTCACTCCTAGCCGCGAGCCACGACAGTCTTGCAGCCCGCTCAAGCCATCCGCAATGCTGCCACCGGTCTGCCTCCGTCTTCCGGAGTTTCGGCATATTCCTCGGAGCCGTTGACCGAACCTTCTCCAAGAGTGGCCGACAAACCGGCCGCTGTCAAGCAGAAGAAAGTCCACTGCCGCTGCTGGCCTATCGCATTAATTTCAGTGGGATAGATGGCATCACATCCCTTCCCGGCCTCGCTGCGTCCTCTGCTGTCGGCCGTGAATCCTGGTTCATGATGCCCCCCGGGTCGTTCTTGATTTGCTGAATGCGTTCCGTGGAATTTCGGCGATACTTTTGTCAAGGTCTGTCTCGGCTCGAAAATAGAATGGTGTGTCCCCAGATTCAGTCGTGTCATGGGAACTCCAACAGTCTATGAGAGGTTGGCGACAAAATCCTCCGGGGACACACCGGCCTGTTTCAGTATTCCACGGAGCGTGCCGACGGCAAGTTCGCGATGCAGCGGAACCGCACACCCTACGATACCTTCCGGCATCTTCTTCAGCACAACGTGACTCCCACGCTGCCTGGTTTGCACGAAGCCCAGCCGTTCCAAGGCTCGAATGGCGGCCTTTCCTGAGACTCGCTTCAGCTCAACCATAGGTCGCTTCAAAGGTGGTAAGGATAACGCGGGAAGCCGCAGGAGGTGGGAACTCTTCCAGGTAAAGCTCGGTCGCTTCTTTGAGATTGGCGACAGCCTCCTCGAAGGAGGCTCCCTGGCTCACGGTGCCCACTTCAGGGCATTCAGCCACGAACAGGTCGTCTTCTCTGCGGACAATTGCGGTGAAGGTTCGTTCAGGCACGACGACAAATCCTCCGATGGCCCTCACGGAAGGTATCTATCTATATCGAGAGCACCATGAAAAACGCCAAGAATATCGAGCTGGTCGGCCCCCTTCACGAGGTACGCGATTCTATAATGGCCATAGACAAGAATGCGAATATCACCTTCGGGTTCCGTCCGGAACTTATGCCCCATCTCCGGGAAATCGGCCAACACTTGAGCCTTCTTGTAGATTACCCCTCACGACGCGGTCAGCAGCGGTAGGATTATCCTGAGCAATGTAATCGTGGATGTCCCGGAGCCATTTCGCGGCCTCATCTGTCCAGGTTATTCTTGCCACGTGCCGATTCGCCGTTCCATTGCCTCGTTGGATATGGTGCGGCCTTCCCGTGAATCCTCAAGGCCGCGGTCGATCATGCGAGCGAACGCCAGTTCTCGAAGGATTTCTTCATAGGAACTGTCGTCCGGTTGCTGCCCGACAATTTCGACTATTCTTTCCTTTGCCGTTGTCATGTTCACACTCCCTTCACGGACCGGCAGGCCCGAGCCTCTTCTCAGAGTGGCCCATGAACCCCGCGGTGTCAAGCAGAAGAAGGTCTGCTGATGCCGAACACAGCTCTGAATGATTCGCCTGCGGCGTAGGTGGTGGGAACGGCCGGATCGCCGTCACAGCTTCCCATCGACAACGACCACGGGGTGCCCGAGGCGCCGACTTACCTCCTCGACGAACCATGGCTCAAACGGAGGCCAGTTCCAGAACTTGAAACCCAGGTTTCCGAATCCCCAGGGCGGGTCGTACTGCCATTCTGTGATCGAACGCTCCACGCCACATTGGGGACAAGGGAAATTCCCTGGCCCCGTCCGTACGTACCATTCCGTGACCGCGTCTCCCCATTCATACGGAGGCTCGAAAAGATGTCCGCAGTCCGCACACAGCAATTCAAACGGGAAGCCCATGGTGTGAAAGACAGTCCTCTCGGTGATGATCTCCATCCCGTTGATCCCGAACCTGAACATGTAGTCGTCGCCAAGACCTGCATCCGCGGCCTTTATGTGATTCGGTCCGGGCGGGTAACCCTTTTCCTCGCTGAGAAGGCAATCGGTCGGCGTGCCTTCGATGATCCCCTCAGCGACGAGCCAGTCGCGTATGGATGACGCCAGGACTGGAGCGTCCTCTTCGCTGGCCTCTTCATCGACGATCATCTGGTACCACTCCCCCATTTCGCTGCCCCCTCAGATGTCGGGTGCCACTTCACATCGTGCCCAATTTGGGCTTCGCTTCATGAATCAAGGCGGGTGGCCGCGGACTCAGGGCCACTGGCTCATGCTGACACGGCAAAGAGTTCGTCGAGTTCGGGGATCGCTTGACCGTGGTCCAGTCGGTCCGCGATCGCGCGAAGGGCGAGAGCCTGAACCCAGGTGACGGCCTCTTCCCGCGTCCGGCCATAGACCATGACGCCCGGAAGCTCGGGCACTTCCGCGATCCAGCGACCGTCGTCTTCTCGTTCGGTCTCCACGCTCATGGCGGGGTCCTCCTGAACACAAGGTACCTCGTTGCGGCTGAACGGGCAAGGAAATATGCGACTGGCGCAATTTCCGGGTTCCGCCTCGCTGCGTCCTCTGCTGTCGGCCGTGAATCCTGGTTCATGAGACCCGCCCCCGGACGATTCTTGATTACTGTCGGTATACCCTTGACAATATATACCTCAGAGGGTATTATCTTACCATGAAGTGGGACATCGAATACACGGATGAGTTTGGCGAGTGGTGGGACAGCCTGACCGAAGGAGAGCAAGAATCAGTAAGGGCCGGCGTTAAACTCCTCGGCGATTATGGTCCGAACCTTCCTTTCCCCCACTCCAGCGCGGTCAAGGGGTCCCGACACAAGCATATGCGTGAATTACGGATTCAGCACGCTGGCCGCCCCTTTCGTGTGCTCCATGCCTTCGATCCTCGCCGGTGCGCTGTTTTACTGATCGGCGGAGACAAAACGGGAAACGATCGCTGGTACGAAGAATATGTGCCCATTGCAGATCGGCTTTATGATGAACACTTGGAAACCCTAAAGAAAGAGGATTCAAAGAATGCCCCGTAAGTTTGCTGAACTCGAAGCCAAAATGTCCCCCAAGGCAATCGCTCGTTCTGATGCACGCTACCGGGAAATGGTTGCTGAAATGGCACTGCACGAATTGAGACGTGCGCGAGGCATTTCTCAAGAGCGGCTTGCGAAGGCCTTGCATATCAAACAACCCAACGT
>JACRDG010000009.1 GCA_016218715.1 Desulfomonile tiedjei
AACCTTCGCTTGGCTCGGTGCTTTCAGAAGATTGGTTGTAAGATACGAGAATCATATCAGTATGTTCGTCGCCTTCCTCGAGTTAGCCGTCGTGATCATTGTGTTGAGGAAATGTCCATGAGGTTTTGCAACCACTTCTAGACAGTTAGTGTAATGTCGATCCATTGGGTCCGCGGCAATTGGGGGTTAGGAATCCCCTATCTTCTTAGAGGTCGATCTCCTGCCAACCAGCATCCTTCTGAAGTAAGAGCGGAGATCCAGTGGTTCGAGAAACGACTGATTCAAGTGTTCTAGCAATGCATAGTAGATCATGCCAAGGTGATTGCCCTCCACCGATTCCGTGTCTGTGGCTCCTTGAAGTGGCGATATAAGCCAATGGCGTTCTGGTGACTGCCCCATCCAGGGGTATTTTTCGAAAGAGAATATGTCGCCAGCTATCTTCCCATAAACCACAACAGCCATGTTGAGCAAGCCCGTAATTCCAGGTAAGTCCTCGTGGGGAGTAGAGGTGAATGCCTTTTCGAGGGCATTTTCATCAGCATCGCCCGAGTTCACAAACACCATGAATGAAAACAGTGGATTCAGGTATCTGTTGGGCTTGCCCAGGAATGAATCACGCAGAAGGGTCGAATCTTTGATTCCATCGTACATCGTGTTCTCAACCAGTGGACGGGTCATCTCTTCTCGGATGAAGTGCAGGGTTTTTGCAAAGCGGTCAATGTAATTCTTGGAACGTCTAAACGTGGATTTAACCTCTCCAACGGCATAAACGCAATCTATTGGGATGTAGGATGTCTCGTCATAAGTCGTAAAGAGGGCAGGAATACTGGTATTATCCGATATGATCAGATCGAGTTGAGGGCTAACCAGTTCGTCGCGGTCAATGAGGTGGCCTTGCGTGACATGGAATCGCGTCGGGAGCATCCGCCGGAAAAACTTGCGGACCGCCATCTCAACTTCATTGCCAGCAGCGCGGATGTTCGTACCATGAGTCTGGATGCATCTATCTCTTGCTTTAACGAGTTCCTCCGCTTCGTCCCGGAATAGCTTACCGATATCGAGTCGTCCCATTGCTCAGTAGCCTCCCCTAACAACAAATAGACTGATCCGTACAGGATTCTGGGTCTTGCTTTGCCGCTTTCATAAGACTGATGGGATCACCCATTGTCCTCTTTCATCCTCCTTGCACCACTCTCCTGACGCCCAACAATGATGAGATTGTTCCACAGAAGATGCGGAATGTTCATTTTCGGTCCGTCAGCCCTCCCGGAATGAGTGGGGAGGAAAACGCCCATGATATTTCTACCCCGAGGGAGACCGAGCAACGACTAACGCTCATCCCTCGGGTGTTCCCGTCCCTCGGCTAGTATGGTTACGAGCGCACGTCGCGTGGATGTCAATTCCACCGGCTCAAAGAGCGTCACAATGCCGTGTTCGTCAATGATGGCTTCTACAACCCGAATCCTCTCTTGACGTCCACGCTGATGGTCCCCACTTCCCGTCCGAACCTTTCCCCCGCCTTCACCGTCCCGACCTTCTTCCACGCGACTCGCCTGCCAGACCTTCTCCTGATCAGGAGGCTCGGCCTCACGAGCGGCCACGTTGATGGCGACCACACGCCGTAGCTGGTAATCGCGCTCAGCGATGGCCAGGAGTTTTGCTTCCTCCTCGCCATAGCGTGCTATGGAAAACTTGCGCTGGCGTGTAACGCCGTGCTCATTGGTCCAGGTGGCAATCCAGTATTCACGGACGTTCCCATTACCGGAATTGTCTCTGATCTCATATCGGTGGACGCCGGGAATGCCGGACTTGTTGTTCTTGCGGAGCCGAGTGCGAATCCAGATCTGATGGTCAAAGGGCTCGTCCTGGGCGAGTAAAGCGTCTCGGTACTCGACAGCGGCCTCCAGCGCTTTCCGTTTTCCACCATAGGTGCCGTCAGAAAACCGCTTTACTATGCTCTCTCCCTTCCGTGTCACTACGACTACCCATACGTGGTCGCCACTGGCGTCGTTATCCACGCGGGTGATGTTACGAGGAGGGTTCTCCGTGGAGGCGGGCATGGTGTACGGTCCTGACAGTCATGAACGTGATCCGTACAAGGCACGGAGTCTAGTTTCCTCACCTCATGGCACGGAAATTAGTCGAAGTTAGTCTGGGGTCAGACACGTGGATTGTACCCAGTCCCATGACCCCAGGCAAGGAATAAACGAGGGACCTCCTATCCTCGCAGAAGGTATCGTTAGTTTTTGGGCTCTCAGACCGGGCTCAGAGATCACGACGTCTTGACATCACCTTTTTCAGCCAACTCCCTCTGGTAGGCTTTCCAGCCCGGACACCATCCGGTGTGCCAGCGCCAGATCCTGGCCAGGAGTGAATTCGGGTTTCGTTCCGCATAGCCCCGAAACCAGAACTCTGCGCATCTGGATTTCATCGTCCGGTCTCCCTTGATGACGTTCGGTGGGCAATTTGTTACTCGTCGGTACCCGTCCCATGTTATCGTACTCCATGATACACACATCCGCATGAACTCCTTTGGCTTGCACGAGCTCGGTACGGAAGGCAGCTGCCATTAGCAGACCAAGGGATTCGTGGGGTCTCCTTCTTTCAGCATCGTGCGAATTATCTCCTTTTCGCTCTCCCCAGGGACTATTCCGCTGAGGTAGGCTTTGACCACCACCTCTCCGTGCTGATTGGTGTAGACGGCGTCGAGCTCGACACGACCTGCATCACCCAGCTTAGTGATAGTCAGCGTGCACGTGATAGTATCGCCGAAGTAGACAGGTCGTTTGAAACGGAAATCCATGCGTGACGCGAGCCATCCCAACTGGCCCCCGATTTCCGTCATGAGACCCGCCACGAGAAGCCCATGGCATATACGGCTTTTCATTCCTTTTGCCCGAGCATACCGGTCTTCGAAATGGACAGGATTGTAGTCCCGGGTGGTCGCTGCGAACCTTATCATATCCTGTTCCGACAATGTCCGCGTCACGGAAAAGGTTTCACCGACATGCAGGTCTTCCAACGCTCGTTCCCGAAGAGTCGTCATTCTCAATCATGCCCCGTTCTCCTGGAATTCTGCTGCAGTGGTGCGATCTTGAGCCTCTCGGTCCCCCTTGAGAGGCCGAAAAAGAGGTCCGTCGGCCCCGAATGGGTCGCCATACAGAATCCCATTCTAGCTGACATCGGCAAAAGCCGTTGTCACGATGCTCAGAAAGCATTTTGTTTCTCGTTCCTCAGTGTACCAAGGTTCCGAGTTCCTTCATGCACCTCAAGCCCGCCACCAACTCATCATCATAGCGGCAGATTCCACGAGAACTCTATTCTAGCTCCCAACACCAACGAGCTGATGTGGTGGGTCCACGAAACAGTGGCGGATGTGACGAGGGGAGTTAGCCCTCCCTCGTGTCGTTCTATATTCATGTCGCATTGTCCACGGTAGGCGTTCCATTCAACGAATCCTGCAGCTCCCACTCCCTGAAATAGACCTAGACGATACTCGACCATGGCCTCAACGAAATACCCGTTTGTCGCATTCCGGCTTCCGGTGTGGGCAAACGGAACTCCGTTATTGTTGCACGTGTTGAGATGCTCAATCGTTACAAACAGGAAGGGGAAGCCAACGAGCTGCAACGTGAGGCCGCCCAATCTCGAGCTCGCTTGCAAACGAATACCGACGTACGGTTCATATGCCGTGACGGTGGTTTGAGCTTCCATCCACGGTACCGTAAACCGGTAAGCCGGGTTGGGATCGCTGAAGTTGGTGAGAAGAGACTCCCATCGAAGACCCCCCACCAATGCCATATCCCCGGACACTCGATACATCCCTTCTCCTCCGAGTTTGTATAACTGGGAATCGCTGCGACGCCATTCCCGGACCCCCGGAGGATTGTTGGTCCACGTTATTTCTTGCTCCGCCTGTGAGTTGTGTGGAATGAGGTAAGCGCCGTACACTCTCAGAGCATACCGGTCTGTCGCCAGGATCGGCAACGAGCCTCCCACCTGAACCCCACCGAGGGGATAGACAAAGACAGACGACACGCATGCGCCGGGAGGAACAAGACCGTCGTAACCCACGTGAATTCGATTTGGTGCGGTCATCCAGCCCACGTGGACCGACGCTGCCGACCACCGGTCTTCTTGCTCTGCCGTCCCGGCTGCAAGGCCCCGTGGGGCAAACCATGAGCCGAATGTAGGCCCTGTCGCGAAGCCAATACTCTGCCCTACAGCGTCTGACACGTAAAAGAAAGACAGCAGACAAAGCATACTGCACACTACAGACACGCGTCTGGAACTCATACCCGTACCTCACTCTCGGTGATCGACCGGAACGATGCCGAGGGCTTGCCGTTTCGGGAATACTTCAGCCGAGAAAGCTGTCTCAGTAGTCTCCCCCATGCACCCAAAAAGATCCGAATGGTCCCTCAACACGCAGACGGAAAGCAAAACCGTTGTCTCGTTACTGAAAAAGCCTAATTGATCCTCTTCTTGAGCGTACCTCGCTCCACGTGCCCCCGTCAACCAGAATCTGGTGCCCCGTCACCCGAACAGAGCCCGATAATGTCGACCGAAAGAAACCACGACGCGACATGCACGATGCCACTTCCGGGTCGCTCAACCGTAAACGGCGGCGACAGTACCAGTGATATCCATAAGTTGCTATTTACATCAGAATCGCTGACGCATCGGCTCTGGGACCCCTAGGAGAAATAACGCTCCTGGAGCTGCTTTCCCCAACGATACACCCCAAACGGGCTTAAAAAGCGGTTTTCTTCCGGAGTGGCCCTTTGGGGCCCTGGAGCCCATAATCTAGAGATCACTTTAGGTACGAGGCGAACGAAATTACGTGGAGTTACAGTTTGTTACAGTGGCAGTCCCAACCGGTTTCGAACCGGTGTCTCCGCCGTGAGAGGGCGCCGGCGCCCCTAATGATATCAAGGTGTTACGTGATATCACACGCGTTTCAGGTCAAATCGGATCTCAAAAATCAACCATTTGCATGTCCAAGGGGCCCTTTGGGGCCCGGAAGTTCATGGCATTTTTGGGGCGTTTTCGCCATGGTGCCTTCCCGACAGGCAATAATAGCACAGAGACGGTTTTGGTCAAAGAGTTCTGACAACGACCAGCCGAATCACGACGCTTACCTTACCCTTCGAGCCTTCATTCGGGGAATCTCCTCTTCACGTACGCAATGCCCCTCCCCTTCTCCCACCTCTCGGTACTTCCTAAGACTCAAGCGGCCAAGCCTTTCCGCGAAACGCAGCGGGCATGGAAGCTCAAGCCATCTGAAACGCCCGGAAACCGTCCTTGAGCGTCGAATCACGACGGAGCCTTACCGTCGGCCAGGGTTGTGATTGGAAGCGTTCTTGGGGCCGTGAGAGGCTTTCTTGAGTATCGTGACCTTTGATGCAGGTTCATGGATCAAGGTGAGCCTCGTGGCTCACCGGCGCCCACGTCATCAGTGAGTCGTTCGCCTTGGAGATAAGTCGCTACGCCTTCTCCTCGCAGGAACCGGGAAGAGGCACCTTCTCTCCATCCGCGCTTTGCAACAGCGAGGAGTCTGCCCTTGCTTCATAGAGGGATTCTCAGTCTACTCCTCAGAAAGTGCCCGTCAACGGGACGCATTCCTCGTGAAGTCCTTGGAGATGGGAGGATTGGTCCCATGGGTCACCGTTTCCCGCTGGCCGCTCCCGGCAATACCATTCTAAGTGGTTAGGGACATTGGCCTTTGTCTCCCGAAACGCTTTTCCACTTGACAGCTCCTCTTGCTGTTTGTTTATATGCTCCGAGAGCCGTGTCTTGAATCCGGAAGCAACAGATTAGTTGAGCTACTCCAGGGCTGCTTTCAGGATTCGGCACCTGCCTGGTTCTCGGTTGGGGCGGCCGAGACCCGAAATTACCCCGCTCCAATCAAGGCTAGCGCGATATCAAACTCCGGGGGAACCTCCGGCACCCTCCCTTGAGGGGGTGTTTGTCCTTGAAACAGACAGGACGTGTTCGATTGGGTCAGGGCATCGGCATGCTCTTGGCATGGCCAGGCGTTCCCCGCGTCATGAGGGAACCAGGAGCGGAGGCTTCGGGAAGATGGCCGGCGAGACCCGCGGACAGGAATGGTGAACGGCGATGAGACGAGAGCTGCGAGCAACGGCGACAGGCAAGAAAGCAAAGGAAGCGCTCCTGACCGAGAATGAGTTCTACGATGCCACAGGCTTGGAGGCGAGACAGCGTAAGAAGTACGAGAAAGAAGGGTACATAAAGCCTGCCAGGATCTCGAACGGTGACAGGTACTACTCAGTGGAGAGTGTCCACCTGGTCAAGGCAATGAGGAAGTTCGCCGACACCGGCCTTCCTCTGGTCGACGCGTACCAGATGGCCGCCGCAGGGGTGTTGCAGAAGAAGAGAGTAAGCAGCAACGGCGATTCGGGACAACAGGGGGTCATTGAACCGAGGCAAATCAAGACACACCCCACGTTCGAGGGTCTCCTTCCCATCGACCCGGCTCTCCTGAAACTCATCACGGCCGACATGGCTGCCAACGGGTACGATGATGCGAATCCCGTGGTTCTTGGTATATGGAAAGGGCTGGATCATCCTGTGCTCATTGACGGCTATGCGAGAAGACAGGCCGCGATCGATGCGGGTATCCAACAAATCTCCTGTGTAGTCCGGGAGTTCGAGAATTCGGCGGCAGCCATGGAATACGCCATGGGCAAGCAGGCGAGGCGGAGGATCACCAACGATGCCGTGCGCTTTCGACTCATCGAGACGTACGACAGCCTGATGGAGCGAGGGCGACGGAGCGAGGACTCCAAAGAATTGCCGACACGTGTCGGCAATTTCATGGGACGGTCCGCGTCGGCCCACAAAACCGCTGCCATGGTAGCTTGCAACTACAAGAAGGTGGAAAGAGCTCGACGAATCCTGAAGGACGGTACCGCTCAGATCAAGGAGGATGTGAGGAGAGGTAAACTGACGATCAACCGGGCTTATAACCTGATCGTCAAGGGAGCGAAGGACGAGGCGAAAAAGGCGCGAGAGGCAAAAAGGAGGGCTGCCAAGCTGTTGCTCAATGACGAGAACCTTACCAGGCTGCAGGCCATCGACGGAAGCCTCGAGGATCATATCAATGCGGCAGTGGAGACGTACCTGCGCAGGCTCGGAAGGAAGAAGGGGCGCATGCAGTCCAGGGCCGGTGGCCGTCCTGAAGCAGAGTTTTTGTGCTGATTCTTCCGGTTCAGCCGCCGTTCGGGTTCTGGGGCGCGAGAGGATGCTTTGCGTATGGGAAACCCCACCCTTATGATCCTGGTGCTCTTGGACTCGCCTCTTCATGCGAATGCGGTCGGACGTCTGGCGAGGCGGGGAGCTCTGCCGGTTTCTCCGGGTTTCGGGGCAAAGGCTGCACGGTCGTCGGCCAACGCGCTGGCCGGGGGGCGAATGTGCAGGGCGTTTCACAATGCAACCCTGAGAGCGAGTGGCCGTGGCCAGGGCAAGCCTGGGGGAGATGACCTCGGCACTGAGTCCAATCAAGGGCCTAAAAGAGAGGCTGTTCCTTCCGCCATGAAGATAGGTCTGTGGCGGATTGAGGGCTGATCTGTCCCGGATGAACTCCCCTAGGACGGGCGGAATCCAGGGCAAGATCGTATGGGAGTGACATGAATGCCAATTCGTAAAAGGCAAGAGAAGGTTGCAAGATTCCGACCCACGGTTGCGCTCAGGTGGGATTACGCCAGTACCCGGCAACCATCAAGCTCAATGGGGTCTTGAAAATGATTCTTGAGTAAGTGGATGAGAGCATATCTCGACTTTTTTCGGGGAAGAAGCCATTTCAAGTCGTGCTGAGACACTCGATAGGGAGGACCAGCAGTGAGAAGGTATCGTACTCGGATGAACAGGATGCTCCGGACGGGAGCAATCTTGGTCTGCATTCTGTTGCCCGTAATCGCAACGGCGGCCGACCCCTCAGCGAATGAAGAGCTGCTGCGGGCAGCCGAGAACGGTTCTCTGGAGCAGGTCAAAGCCGTGCTGGCACAGGACGGGGACATCAATGCCAAGGACAATATCGGGATTACGGTCCTCATGAAAGCGGTCAAGTCGGGAAATCGCGAAGCCGTGAAACTCCTGATTGACAACGGAGCTGACGTCAATGCCAGAGACAATACAGGCAACACTGTCCTTATGGACGCTGCCTGGATGGGAAATCCCGAAATCGTGAAGTCCCTCCTCGCTAAGGGAGCCGATCTGCACGCCAAGGGTAACATGGGCGACACCGTCCTCATGGAGGCCGCCAAGTCGGGAAATCTGGAAGTCGTGAGATTTCTCGTCGAGAAGGAACTCGACGTAAATGCCAAGAACAAGGAAGGCAAGACGGTCCTCATGCAGGCTCTCGACAGAGGAAATCTTGACATCGCGAAATTCCTCATCGAGAGGGGAGCTGACGTAAATGCCGAGGATAAAAGCCACAAGAAGGTCCTCACGCAGGCTCTCGACAGAGGAAATCTTGACATCGCGAAACTCCTCATCGAGAGGGGAGCCGACGTAAATGCCAAGGACGAATACGGGCAAACGGCCCTCATAAAAGCTGCCAAGTCAGGGTATCTCGATGGCGTAAAGTTCCTTATCGACAAGGGGGCCGACGTAAATGTCAAGGACAAATGGGGCAATACGGCCCTCAGATTCGCGGGCACCGGGACAAGCTTTGAAGTCGTGAAGTTTCTCATCGCTAAGGGGGCCGACCCAAATGCGGCGGACGAAAACGGCGAATCGGTCCTCATGCAAGCCGCCGGGATGGGTCGTTTCAAGGTCGTGAAGTTACTCGTCGACAAGGGAGCGGACCTGAATGCCAAGAACAAAGATGATGAGACGGTCCTCATGGAAGCTGCCGCAAATGGAAATGTCGAAGTCGTGAAATTCCTTATCGATAACGGCCTGGACGTGAATGCCAAGAACAAATTCGGCTCCACGGCTCTTATGGCCGCTGCCGTGCGGAGAAGACTCGAAGTCGTGAGATTCCTCATCGCTAAGGGGGCCGATGTGAACGCCAGGGACAAGAACGGCCAAACTGCTCTGAGCCTTGCCTCTTTCCGCAATGACTCCGCGATCGTCCAGTGCTTGAAGGCTCATGGCGCGAAGTGATTCGGGGGAAACGGTCTCAATCTGTCTGAGTTCGTTCTTGCCAGCCTCTGGGATAAGCCAAGAGCAGGCTCGGCCCTCGGCCGCTGAATCGAGACGGCCCCGCTTCTGGCCCGACGGGCCTACCGGAGTCCTCGCCCGACGTCGAGGGTTATCCACCACTCCCGAAGGGGACAATAGTTACGATTCGGAGAAATCGATGATAGATACGCCCAATCAGATACCCTTGAAGCTCCTTTCCTGGAGAGCGTCAATGACCATCCGCCCTCTCACATGGATACTGTTGGGGCCTGTCCTGGTCCTGTTGCTTCTCGGCAATGCCTTTGGTGCTGCATGGGAGAATCCCCCTCCGGGGCAACCCAATCAAATGCAGTCCCGCGTTGATTATGATCCCAAGCTGACCGATCCGTTCTTCACGTCAAATGAGTGGAGCTATCCATGGTACATAATCAAGCATGGAGATGGGCATTTTGAAGACACTACCAGTGACAAACGACCTGATAAAGAACCACCTCATCTCAAGCATACAGCCAAGTGTTTTTCCACCTCTTATGGGAGCAAGCATTTGGTCAGATTTTGTGCAGCAAGGTTTCTCGGTGAGAACATGATCGATCTCTTCATTCATGAGAAGAATCCGGCATTTCGTGATGCACTAAGAGTGCGGATCAGGAATGGAATGTTCACGAGCCAGTACTGGACTCGTTATGTAGCTGGCCCCATAGACCTAATATGGACGACGAAACGACAAAAGTTGACTCTGGACAAGAAGGAGTACCGGAAGGGTGACGTTATCAAGGGCCGGATCGACTTCGAGTGCGTGCAAGAAATAACCGATCCGGAATACGTTGAGGAGCACGGTAGAGGTCTGACAACCATTAAGGTTAACGGTGTCTTTAAGACGATCGTCGAGTAAGCATGTGAGAGCATATGATGACGTTGTTCGGTGAAGCAGGCATTTCAAGTCGTTCTGACACAACGTCTTTCGGGACGCGGCTTAGGGGAGGTATGCAATGCCCGGTACAAAGAAGATAACTATGGATGTCAGTAAGGATGTGGTGGGTTACACTTATCTGAAGAGTTGTGAAAACCCAACAGACACAAAATTGTACCTCGTTCCAACTTACGAAATGGACTTGATTTGGGTGGATCTGAAAGGGAAAACTCACATATGCGCGTACGAAGTAGTTCGCTTTGGAATTGATTATCTGAAGGACACGAATTTCACATACGTCTGCGGTTTAAAGGATCAACAAGAATATCCCATCACCACCTGGGACGGTTCGTACAAGCCCCGTAGCAACCCGGACGCGCAACCGGGCGGGTGGCCCTTTACGGGCGAATACCTTGTCCATGACGGCCCGGTCACTCCACGAACAAGGCCGGAAGATTATCTCAAAGCCTTCGGTGACCTAGGTTGCATTGAAGTGTGCGGCGGAAACTGGGGCAATCTCAACCAAACTATTCTGGAGGCAAGCGGGCTAAGTTCCCTCGCGGAGGTCCCTAAAAGCATTATCTTCAGTATTGCCTTTGAACCGGTGGGGCAGCGTCCAGGATTATTCACTGAAAACCAATTCAATGCGTTTGTCGCGAAGGAGCTTCAAGGCGAAATTCCACCTGTGTTTGGCCACTTTTGCTTCTGTTCCCCAGATCCCCCTACTCCGGGGGAGGACGACTATGGCGCCGCCCGGCGCGCGAAGGCAGATCCTCCTCCGGACCCGCTGGTGCTCGATCTCGACGGGGACGGCATTGAGACAACGGGTGTCAAGGCCAGGGCACATTTTGACCATGACGCCAACGGGTTTGCCGAGCAGACCGCTTGGATTCAGTCCGATGATGGTATCCTCGTCTTCGATAGGAATGGCGACGGCATCATCAATAATGGCTGGGAACTCTTTGGTGACCAGACCATCCTACGAACCGGTCAGAAGGCTGCTAACGGTTTCGAGGCATTAGCCGAATGGGACGACAATAAGGACGGGAAGATCGACGCAGCCGATCCGGCCTTCTCACAGCTCAGAGTTTGGCAGGATGTGGGCGAAGACGGCTATTCATTCCCAGAAGAGCTTCACACGCTCGACGAACTCGGGATCAAGTCCATCAGTCTGGCTTCAACGATAATCAATGTGACTGACGCGCAGGGGAACACTCAGAATAGGATTGGCAGTTTTGAGTGGGAGGATGGCACGAGCGGGCAGATCGCGGATTACGGCTTTCAGCATGACACCGTGAACACCATTGACACGCAACGACTTCCCGTTCCCGACGGCATAGCAGCCCTTCCTGACCTGCCGGGGTACGGAAATATGCACGATCTCCAACAGGCCATGGTCAGAGACACGAGCGGTCAGTTGCGGTCGCTTGTCGAGCAGTTCATGAGCGCTCCTGAGATAAGCACGCGCACCTCGCTGATGAGTGCGATCCTTCAGAAATGGGCCGGTACTGAAAACCTGGATCTCAACGCCGGCAGTGGCGGTTTCAGCGGAGGTATGCTCGGGTTCCTGGAGACATTCTTTGGTCACCCTTTTAAGAACGATAATCCTGGTGCCCAATACAAGGCTGGCATATATCTGAACGAGTCCTATCGCGAAATCTTCGAGTCGATGTACGGTGAGCTCATGGCTCAGACGCATCTCAAGAGCCTGTACGACAAGCTGACCTATACCTGGGATGAGCAGAACCAGGAGGCAAGAACAGATTTCAGTGGCGTCATTCCTGATCTCGTGGCAGCACTCGACGCCAACCCCGAGCACGGTAAGCAGGTGCTGTCGGAATTCGCCCGATCGCTTCGCGGTATTTCTTCGTGTTCACCAGGCTGTTACCTCACCTTCCGCGAGCACATGCTTGAGATCGATCCTGAGCTGGGCTGGGTGATCGACAGCGGGGGCTTGCCTGTCTATGACCAGGTCGGTCAAGGTCAAGGCGGGGGGTCATGGGGATGTATTTCCGGCACCGACAATGCGGATGCCATCAAAGGGAGCCTCACCGTGGGGGACGGCCTCCTCGAAGGACGCGGCGGGCATGATGTCATTTATGGGACATCCCGGGATGAGGTCCTCAGGAACCAACCCGGCTGGCAAGGGCCCAAAATCGGCGATGCTGTACTGGTTGCAGGAGGCGGGAATGACCAGATCGACGCAGGCGTTGGAAATGACCTCTTGGATGGCGGTACCGGCAACGACATGCTTTACGGCGGCACCGGCAACGATACCTACATATTCCGCAGGGGCTCGGGACAGGACACGATAATCGATGTTGATCCCACATCCGGAAATATCGACACCATCTGGCTTGGGGGCAATCTCACCCCCGCCGACATCATTCTGAGGCGGTCGGGTGACAACCTCGTCCTCAGCATTAAAGGAATCACCGACACGCTGACCGTTCGGGACCATTTCAGGAACGGGAGTTCTCTAAACCAGATCGAGCGGATTCAGTTCATGGACGGCACGGTCTGGTCGGGATCTGACATAGTTCGCGAAGCATATGCTTCCACCGGCGGAAACGACCTTATTTTTGGGACCGATTCCGATGATATTCTGAGCGGTGGAGACGGCTACGATACACTCTATGGACTCGCCGGCAATGACACTCTTTTTGGAGATGAAGCCAACGACACGCTCTATGGCGGACCTGGTGACGACGTATTGGACGGTGGCCCTCGCAATGACCTGTTGGATGGTGGGCCTGGCAACAATACGTATCTATTCGGCCGAGGATCGGACCAGGACACGATCGTCGCTCAGCCTGCGAGCCCTGGGAACTCGGATACCATTGTAATGGGGGAGGGTGTTCTCCCCACCGATGTCCAGGTGGAACGTCTGGGCAACGACCTGAAACTCACCATTATGGACACCCTGGATAGGGTCACGGCCAAGAACTGGTTTCAGGACGATGCCTCCGCGTGGGCTGGCACAGTGAAGTTCGCCGACGGCACGGTATGGGGAACAGATTCAGTTGAAGTGCTTCTGCTGACGGGGACTGATAGGGATGATGCTCTTTACGGCTTTGCGATGGCAGATACCATACGGGGTGGTGCAGGCAGCGACACGATCTATGGCGGTGGTGGCGATGATACCCTGGACGGGGGACCCGGCAGAGATGCTCTCTACGGCGAGGCAGGAAACGATACCCTGATAGGAGCAGAGGGAAACGACACCCTTCTGGGAGGTGCCGGCCAAGATCTTTTGGATGGTGGCCCTGGGACCGACTCTCTCGTCGGAGGGCCAGGGGACGACACCTATGTCTTCGGGTATGGGTCAGGAAACGATACGATTACCGACCGCGATACCACCCCCGGCAATGTCGACACGATTCGCCTGACCGCGGACGTCACACCCGACGATGTCCGGCTTGTTCACGAGCGCGATAATCTCATCCTGTTGATTAAAGGCGTGCAGGACCGGGACTGGCTCACCGTGAGCAAGTGGTTCTGGAACGATTCCAGCGAGTATCGTGTGGAACAGATCCAGTTTGCCGATGGTACTACTTGGGATGTCGACAAGATTAAGGAGGAGGTATGCAGGGGGACAGAGGAAAACGATATCCTCGTCGGATATAACACCTCTGACATTATCCTGGGGCATGCCGGCGACGACGGAATTATAGGTCGGCAAGGAAATGACTTCGTGGATGGAGGGAGTGGGAACGATTACCTCTGGGGGGAAGAAGGCAACGATACGCTCATGGGTGGAGAGGGAGACGATAGTCTGGAAGGTGACCAGGGTGACGACCTTTTGGACGGTGGCCCGGGGAACGACTATCTGAACGGCGGCGGCTGCAAGGTCGTTTACACTCCGGGGATTATCTACGGCGGCTTGAGCAACCCCTTCTACCCAAACGGCAGTGACACGTACCGATTCGGTCGCGGATCGGGCCAGGACACGGTGTACGATGATGACCCCGAACCCGGCTGCATCGACACGATACTCCTGAAAGACGACGTCCTCCCCACTGATGTCATGTTAAGACGGAACGACGACGATCTCGTGCTCTCCATAAACGACACCACCGATACGGTGACGGTACAATTGTGGTTTACGCTCGAATGGACCCGGTATCAGGTCGAGCAGATTGCTTTTTACGACGGCACCTTCTGGGGCGTGGACGATATCAAACTCGCGGTGATGCAAGGCACGGCCGCAGACGATCTCCTCAGAGGCTACTCCACATCGGACGATTTCATCCCGGGTCGGGAAGGGGATGACAGCATCTATGCCTATGCGGGACAGGACACCTTGGAAGGCGGTCTGGGGAACGATTATCTCAACGGGGGTGAAGGGAACGACACCTATGTCTTCGGTCGAGGCGACGGACAGGACGTGCTGGAGGACGTTGACGACACAGTCGGAAACATTGACGTTGTGGCGTTCAAGGAGGATATTCTCTCCTCCGACGTAACTCTCCGGCGAAGCCGCGATGACCTGATTGTCTCGATCGGCGGCTCGGACGACCGGCTGCAGTTGAAGAACTGGTTCCTCGACGATGCGCACAAGATAGAGGAGCTGCAATTTGCTGACGGAACGGTCTGGGATGCTGCGTACATGCAGGAAACCGCGAGTACACCCACCGACACCGACGATTACCTCGTGGGCACTCCCTTCAATGACGTTATTGACGGCGGTGACGGCCATGACACCATCTACGGCCTCGAATCCGACGATCAGTTGCTCGGTGGCGTCGGTAATGATTCCATTTTTGGCGATGATGGGAATGATACTCTTTCAGGAGGCGCTGGAGAGGACACCATTACGGGCGGTCCCGGCGTAAATTTCATGGATGGCGGTCCTGACAATGACCAGATCATAGCAACTGAAGGTCTGAACACGATCGCGGTGAACCGAGGGGGCGGATTCGACACCATCACCTCGCACTTCATCCTGCCTGAGGAAGCCCCTGATACCATCGTCTTCGGACCCGGCATCACTCCCGACGATCTGTACGTGCAACTGACCGTTGACAACGGTGGCGGCATCGTCGCCGTGGCACCAGATCAGTCCTTCTCCTACATTACGGAGTTGACCAATGTAAACGGCACACTGTATTTCGGAGCCAATGACCGCGTCCACGGGTTTGAGCTTTGGACAAGCGATGGGACCGAGACCGGTACGATCATGGTAAAGGACATGAATCCCGGTTCCGGAAACGGCTTGGTGGGTGATCTAATCTCCGTGAACGGGACATTGTATTTCTTCTCGCAGTACGGGCTTTATAGGAGCGACGGCACTGCCGACGGCACCGTCCTGGTGAAAGAGGTCGCTGGCAACTCCTTGACCGACGCCACCGGCACCCTGTTTTTCGGGGGCTGGGACTCTGAGCACGGCTCTGGGCTTTGGACAAGCGATGGGACGGAAGCTGGTACGGCTATGATCAAGGATATGAGCCCCGGCTCCGAATACGGCTGGATTGAGAATCTAACCAACGTGAATGGGACGCTCTTTTTCATGGGAGATGAGGGTATTCACGGCCTTGAGCTTTGGAAGAGCGACGGTACGGAGGCCGGTACGGTCCTAATAAAGGACATCGTTCCAGGCTCCGAGGGCGCGGTGCCACAAAACCTGACCGATGTGGACGGCACTCTCTTTTTCACGGCGAATGATGGCGTTCATGGGTATGAGCTTTGGAAGAGCGACGGAACCGAAGCCGGCACCGTCATGATCAAAGACATTAACCCAGGCTCCGATTATGGCTCGCCTTTGCATTTGACGAACTTTGATGGCACCCTCTTTTTCATAGCAGAAGACGGTGTCCACGGGACCGAGTTGTGGAAAAGTGACGGCACGGAAGCTGGCACGGTAATGGTCAAGGACATCAACCCTGGCGCCGCGAACAGTTGGTCCGGCGGCGCGTATAACAATATCGTCACCATGAACGGCATGCTCTACTTCACGGCGGATGACGGCGTCCACGGCCAAGAGCTCTGGCAGAGCGACGGGACTGAGGCTGGCACGATCATGGTGAAGGATATAATCGCCGGCGCTGACAGCAGCGGCGCCTTCCGGCTGACCGATGTGAACGGCAACCTATTTTTCATAGTCTCTGGCGACGAATACGGCGGTAGCCTTTGGAAGAGTGACGGGACGGAAGCCGGCACCGTTATGGTTGCGGTAACGGATTACCTCGCTGCTGATAAGCCTGCCCCTTATGATTTGACGGATGTGGACGGCACCTTATTTTTCGTTTACGGCAACGGACTCTGGAAGAGCACGGGAGGAAGCGGCTCGTCTGTACAACTGAGCATCGACATTGGAGACGGCGAAGGGGTCCTGATCCAGGCCAATGCTGACGGGGGTGAAGAACCTCCTCCATGCTTGGCAGCGATGAGCTATGGCGAGGACTCCGAGAGCGGCACCTTCCCCACGCCCTCCGACCTGGCCATCAAGCGCTTTGTGTTTGCCGACGGCACGGTCTTGACCCTTGAGGATATCCTCGCTCGTGCCGATGGCATAGGTGGAGAGCAATATGGAGGCGATGAAAACGATCGCATTGTCGGTTGTTCCGGTGACGATATTGTCAATGCCGGAGCGGGTAACGATACGATCGTCGTCGGAGCGGGCATCGACATCATCGATGCAGGTGACGGTACCGACTATATCGACGCTGGTCCGGGGAATGATGTTATACAAGGCTTGCAAGGCGGTGATACGGCTCTCGGAGGCCTGGGGGACGACACCTACTACTTCAATGTGGGCGACGGCAAAGTGTCGATTCAGGATAGAGCGGAACCTGGCGAAGGGAACACCATCGTATTTGGTGACGGAATCACGGCGGAACAGATTTCTCTCGTCGCGAGTGCCGACACCCTGACGCTCAAGATCGGGACCAACGGCGATGAGATAGCCCTCAAGATCTTCGACCCCGCAGATGCAGTCGGCGAACATGCGGTGGACACCTTCCAGTTTGCCGACGGCACGGTCCTCTCGTACGCTGATCTGCTTCAGAGGGGCTTTGACATCACCGGCACTGAAGCGCAGGACGTATTGATCGGCACTTCTGCCACAGATCGTATAACGGCTCTGGGGGGTGACGACATCATCGCAGCCGGTCCTGGTGACGATATCATCGAAGGTGGCAGCGGCAACGATTTCTATGTGTTCAACCTCGGTGACGGCGTCGATACGATCCGTGACGGCGCAGCACCGGGTGCAGGGAACGTGGTTGCATTCGGTTTGGGGATCTCTACTGCCGACCTCACCTTGTCCGTAGATGCGAACACGCTCCTTCTCAAGATAGGTTCAACCGGAGAAACCTTGCGTTTGGAAGGGTTTGACCCGAACGATCCCGCGAACACCATGCCGGTGGAGACTTTCACTTTCTCTGATGGGACAGTCCTGGATGCCAGCCAGCTCCTGGGCCTCGGCTTCACCTTTGAAGGCACACCTGCAGACGATACTCTGTCGGGGACGGGCGCGAGAGACCTCTTCATCGGCCATGAAGGGAACGACACTCTTACCGGCGGCGCGGGGGATGACACGTACCGGTACAACCTCGGGGACGGGGCAGACACGATTATCGATGAATCGCCCCTCATGGAACCGAACATGCTCATCTTCGGAGCCGGCATCACGCCCAATGACATCACCCTGAGCCATGACGCGGCAAACCAACTGCTTGTGCTGAACATCGGGACTGACGGAAGTGCGGTCAAATTAGGCACCTTCGATGCCGCGAATCCCTATGGACCCCATGCGGTGGAGTACTTCCAGTTTGCCGACGGACAAATCCTCACGTACAGCCAGATGATCGATAAGGGGTTCGATATCGGCGGCACTGCTGCGAATGACACCTTGACCGGCACCGCAACCACGGACCGTATCTTCGGCGGGGATGGGAACGACACCTTGGCCGGTGCAGGCGGAACCGATACTCTCACCGGAGGAGCGGGCGATGACACATACCTCTTCAATGCAGGGGATGGGATCGTCACCATCGACGACATTGCCACCGCGAGCGAAGGGAACACTGTGCAGTTTGGCGAAGGTATTGCCCTTGCCGACATCCAGAATCGCCTCACCTTCCGCGACAACCTGCTGATCATTCGCGTCGGAACCAACGGCGACGAGGTGCATCTGACCGGCTTCGATCCGAATGCCGCGGACTACGGCGACCGTGCGGTGCAGATCTTCCAATTCTTCGACGGAACCATCCTGAGCTACGAAGAGCTGGTCAAGAACACCTTCATCATCCAGGGAGATTTTGGAGACGATGATATTCACGGTACCAACATGACCGACCGTCTCTATGGGTACGAGGGGTGCGATGTCTTAAACGGTGGCATGGGGAACGACACTTTGACAGGCGGGATTCACGCTGACGAGCTTATCGGTGGAGTCGGGTCGGACTTCTACGTGTTTCACGTGGGTGATGGGGTGGACACGATCACCGACACCGCGACCTTCGGCGAAGGGAACCGGATTTACTTTGCCGATGCTGAGATCACACAGGACGACATCGCGACCCACATGGACGGCACGACCCTCGTTGTCGAATACGGAGCCGGCGACGCAATCCGCCTCCCCAACTTCACCTACAACACGGAACATGTGGTCGAGACCATCGAGTTCGCGGACGGGACGGTGCTCCCGCTCACCAATTTTGTCGATCCGGGAACCGAAGGGGACGACACCATTCTCGGCACCTACTTTGCTGACACCATCGACGCCAAGGGCGGCAACGACACGGTCACCACCTTCGAGAGCAACGATACTGTTTGCGGAGGCACCGGAAACGATACCATCGACGCAGGTCCTGGAGATGACCTCATCACAGGCGGCCCAGGAAGCGATACCTTGATCGGCGGCCCGGGCCAGGACACGTACGTCTTCAACCTTGGCGACGGGGTGGACACCATTACCGATACCGCTATTCTGGGTGAAGGGAACCTCATCCAGTTTGGCGCAGGCATAACCCAGGCCGATATCATGGTGCATGTGGAAGGGACGACCCTGACCATCGAATATGGGACCGGCGGCGATTTAATCATCCTGCCGAACTTCGACTTCAATGACGAGACCGGCTCGCACGTGGTGGAGACGCTGGCGTTTTCCGATGGCACGTCCATGAGGCTCCCGAGCCTCGTCGATCCCGGGACTGAAGGGGATGACATAATCCTGGGGAGCTATTTTCAGGACGTGATCGACGCGAAGGGCGGCAATGACACGGTCACCACCTTCGAGAGCGACGACACCATTTCCGGAGGAACAGGGAACGACACAATTAACGCCGGCGCAGGCTACGACCTGATCGTAGGTGGGCCGGGAAACGATACTCTGACAGGAGGGCCGGGGAACGACAGGTATCTCTTCAACGTCGGCGATGGTGTGGACAGCATCTCCGATACCGCCCTCTCGGGACAGGGGAATGTGGTGCAGTTCGGTCCAGGCATTACCCTCGATGATCTCAAGCTGAGTTATGACGCCACGACGCTGGTGATTGATGTTGGCACGAATGGCGACCAGTTGAGACTGAGCGGCTTCGACAAAGATGACGCCCTTGGATCGCATGCAGTCGACAGCTTCCAGTTTGCCGACGGCACGGCGATCACGTATGCCCAGCTCATCGCTCTGGGTTTCGACATCATGGGAACCGACGGTGACGACACCCTCCTCGGTACGAATGTCACCGACCGCATTCAGGGGCTCTCGGGACATGACCTTTTGGACGGCGGGCCTGGAGCAGACACCCTTGCAGGAGGCTCTGGAAATGACGCCTACGTCGTGGAAAGCGTGGGCGATGTAGTCGTCGAGAACCCCGACGAAGGGAGCGATACGGTTCAGTCGTCGGTCAGCTACACGCTGAGCGCCAATGTAGAGAACCTGACCCTGACCGGCACGGACGCCATAAATGGTACAGGAAACGAACTCGACAACATACTCAGCGGCAACGTTGCTGACAATGTGCTCGATGGAGGTGTCGGTGCTGATACTTTGACTGGCGGGGCCGGCAATGACACGTACCTCGTTGATAACGTGAACGACGTGGTGGTCGAGAATGCCGACGAAGGGATCGATATCGTTCAGAGTTCGGTCACGTTCACGCTGGCGGCCAATATCGAGAATCTCACCCTCACCAGCACTGCTGCGATCAACGGCACCGGCAATGACCTGGATAATACATTAACCGGCAACAGCGCTGACAACGTGCTCGATGGAGGTGCCGGAGCGGATACGCTCATCGGCGGACTGGGAAATGACACGTACGTGGTCGACAATCCCGCCGATGTTGTGGCCGAGAATGCGGATGAGGGGATCGATACAGTTCAGAGTTCAGTGACTTATGCACTGGCGGCGAACGTCGAAAACCTCGTGCTGACTGGGACAGCAGACATCGACGGAACCGGCAATGAGCTGGACAACGTGCTCACCGGCAACAGTGGCACGAACATTCTGACGGGTGGAGCAGGCAACGACACCTACATTGTGGACAGCGCCAACGACGTGGTCGTGGAGAATCCCTTCGAAGGGATCGACACCGTGGACAGCCTGGTGAGCTACATGCTGGGAGCCAATGTGGAGAATCTCGTGCTCACGGGCACTGCAGGAATCAATGGTACCGGCAACGAACTGGACAACATCCTGACCGGCAATGATGCTGACAACGTCCTCGATGGAGGAGTCGGTGCAGATACCCTCATCGGTGGAGCCGGCAACGATACCTTGGAAGGGGGCTTGGGGAGCGACACGTACGTCCTCAGCATGGGATCGGGCCAGGATCGTATTGTCGAGAACGACTCCACTCCCGGTGCGACGGATGTGGTGAAGCTGGTTGATGTGGCCTCCACCGAACTGACCGGGATTCAACAGAGCGGGAACGATCTCGTCCTCACGTACGGGGCAGGAGACTCGGTCACGATTGCCGACTATTTCGCGTCCTCAGCCTCCCAGATCGAGCAGATCGTTTTCAGTGATGGGGTCGTGTGGGATCAGGCCGCAATCAACGATCATCTGTACGCCACCACAAATGGCACCCCGAGGAGCGACTTCCTCAGGGGGTACGACAACCGACCGAACCACATGTACGGGTTGGGTGGTAACGATATGCTGTTCGGTGGATCTCAGGGAGACCTGCTCGATGGCGGGGACGGGAACGACATGCTCTATGCCGGGAGAGGTAATGATACTTCCAGCGGTGGGAACGGCAACGATTGGATTATTGACTTGAGCGGTAGGGACATCCTGGACGGCGGTGCGGGGAATGATACGCTCATGGCGTACGACGGGAATGACACTCTGACAGGGGGCTCTGGAAACGACACCTTGTACGCGTTCGGGGAAAACAACACGCTCTCTGGGGGAGACGGCAACGATTTCTTGTATTGCGCTGGCGGAACGAACCTCCTGGACGGTGGAGCAGGCAACGATACCTTGGACTCAGGATCTGGAAGCGACACTTTGACTGGCGGCACGGGTAATGATTCTCTGACAGGTGGACTCGGGAATGACACGTACGTCTTCGGTCGCGGGGACGGCAAAGATGAGATTACCGATCGTGACCGGACTCCCGGCAATACCGATACCCTGGCGTTGGGTCCCACGATTTCGGCCGACCAGGTCTGGCTGAGCCGGTCAGGGTATGACCTCCAGGTAAGCATCATCGGGACCAGCGACCAGACTACGATATCCAACTGGTATCGTGGGTCAGCATTTCAGGTGGAGCAGTTCAAGACATCGGATGGGAAGGCGCTGCTGAACACCCAGGTCGACCTGCTCGTAAGCGCGATGGCAGCCTTTGCACCGCCTGCTGCAGGCCAGACCACGCTCCCGCTGGACTACCAGGACAAGCTCAATCCCGTGATTGCAGCGAATTGGAAATAGCCGAGAGCGCCATTCTCGATAGACATGGGAGGGATTTCAAGCAGTGAAGAGCGTTGTCGCTGAACCAGAGGAACCAGGGGATATCCAAGAAGAGATAGACACCGGCCTAGCCTGTCTCACCATGCTCGCCCGGCTCCATGAAATTCCCGCAGACCCAGATCAACTCGCGCACGAGTTCAAGACCGACGGCAAGCCATTCTCGAAGACCGAGATCCTTCTCGCATCCAAGAAGATCGGTCTCCAAGCCAAACCGGTCAAGACTCATGCGGGTCGTCTGGACAGAACACCGCTCCCGGCTATGGCTATCGGCACCGATGCCCGCTTCTTCATCATCGCCCGGACCGAAGGCGATCAGGCCCTGATCTTTGACCCGACCACGGGCCGACCCGAGACGATTCCCCTCACGGACCTCGAAACCCGGTGGAGCGGCGAGCTGATCCTTACCACGTCCCGGGCTTCGCTCACCGGCGAGATGAGCAAGTTCGACTTCACGTGGTTCATCCCGGCCATGATGAAGTACCGTCGCCTGCTCGCGGAAGTGCTCGCGGTGAGTCTCGTGATCCAGATTTTCGCCCTGGTCACTCCCCTCTTCTTTCAGGTGGTGATGGATAAGGTCCTCGTCCATCGCGGATTTACCACCCTCGATGTGATCGCCATCGGCCTGTTCGTCGTCGTAATCTTCGAGGTGACCCTCACCGGCCTGAGGAGCTACGTCTTCGCGCATACCACAAGCCGCATTGACGTAGAGCTCGGTGCGCGCCTCTTCCGCCACCTCCTCCATCTCCCCATGACCTATTTCAATGTGCGGCGGGTGGGGGACTCGGTGGCCCGGGTTCGTGAGCTGGAGAACATCCGGAGTTTCCTCACGGGCAACGCTATCACCCTGGTGCTCGACTTGATGTTCGCCATGATCTTCATCGCGGTGATGCTCTACTACAGCATCTGGCTCACGCTGATCGTGGTCCTGTCGCTCCCCTGCTATGCGATCCTTTCGGTGATCTTTACCCCGATCCTGCGCTCCCAGCTCGGAGAGAAATTCAATCGCGGCGCGGAGAATCATGCCTTTCTCGTGGAGAGCCTCTCAGGAATCGGGACCGTGAAGGCCATGGCGGTGGAACCGCAGCTCACCCGGCGGTGGGACAATCAGCTTGCTGCATACGTGGCGACGAGCTTCCGCACCGCGACGACAAGTACCTTCGCCAATAGCGGGGTCACCCTCATCGGCAAGCTCGTCACCGTTGCCACCATGTGGCTCGGCGCACGACTCGTCATCAGCGGCGACCTGACCGTGGGGCAGCTCATCGCGTTCACCATGCTCGCGGGCCAGGTCTCCCAGCCAGTGATGCGCCTCGCTCAGCTCTGGACCACTTTTCAACAGACCGGCATCTCGGTGCAGCGGCTCGGGGATATCCTCAACGCCCGAACCGAAATCTCCGAGGCCAAGAGCACCCTGCCGCAGATCCAGGGACGCGTCGTCTTCGACCACGTGGTCTTTCGGTATCGCTCTGACGGCCCTGAAGTCCTCAGAGGGGTCGATCTCGAAATGGAACCTGGAGAGGTGATCGGGATCGTCGGGCGTTCCGGCTCGGGGACGAGCACGGTGACCAAGCTCATGCAGCGCCTGTACGTGCCGGAACGGGGTCGGGTCCTCATCGATGGGCTCGACCTGGCCTTGGCGGACTCTTCCTCGCTTCGGCGACAGATCGGGATGGTGTTGCAGGAGAACATCCTCTTCAACCGCACGATCCGGGAGAACATCGCCCTGGCCGATCCCGGTGCGCAGATGGAACAGGTGATTTACGCAGCGCAACTCGCCGGCGCGCACGAGTTCATCCTGGAACTCCCCGAAGCGTACGACACGATCGTGGGGGAGCATGGGGACACCCTCTCCGGCGGCCAGCGGCAGCGCATTGCCATTGCCCGCGCCCTCATGACCGACCCGCGCATCCTCATCTTCGACGAGGCGACGAGCGCGCTCGATTACGAGTCGGAACGGGTGATCCAGGAGAATATGAAGGCGATCTGCCAAGGCCGCACGGTGATCATCGTGGCACACCGGCTCTCCGCAGTGCGGGTCGCGCACCGCATTCTTGTGATGGACCGCGGAGAGATCGTGGAGAACGGGACTCACGCGGAGCTGCTCACGAACGAGGAGGGGTACTATTCCCGCCTCCATCGGCTGCAGCAGGGTTGAGGAAACAGGTTTGAACATCGCGCTCCATCTCCAGGCTATACGGGAACTTCTCCAGCGCTATGCTGCGGTGACCCGCCATGCATGGGAACATCGCAGAGAAATGGAGACTGCACCACGCCTGCCTCACGAGGCGCAGTTCCTCCCGGCAGCCCTGGCTTTGCAGGAGACTCCGGTCTCCCCTGCCCCTCGGGTGGCCATGTGGCTCTTGATCAGCTTCGCCCTCATTGCGCTCCTCTGGGCAATCTTCGGGCACCTCGACGTGGTGGCGACGGCCCAGGGGAAGATCGTTCCCAATGAACGGGTCAAGACGATCCAACCGATGGAGACAGCGGTCGTGAAGCAGATCCATGTTACCGATGGGCAACGAGTGAAAGCGGGTGATCTCCTCATCGAACTGGATGCCACCGCGACCGGTGCGGACACGAAACGCCTGGAGAACGACCTCATCGTTGCTCGGTTGCAGTCAGCCCGGGCAGAGGCATTTCTTCAGGGGATGGACGGGGCGGAGGTCAACCTCAAGGAGATCCCCGGGATCGATCCGGATCGGCTGAAGGACGAACGCCGGCTCCTTGCCAGCCAGTGGCAGGAGTACAAGGCCAAGCTGGAACGAATCGAAGCGGATATTACGAGCAAGGAGGCTGAAGAGCGCTCCACCCGGGAGGTGGTGAACAAGCTGGAACGGACCCTTCCCATTGTGAAGACGAGAGCGGATGCCTTTAAGAGTCTGTTCGAAAAGGAAGTGGTCTCGGAGCAACAGTTCAAGGAACAGGAGAAGACCCTCATCGAGGTTCAGGGTGATTTGGCAGCGACCTCCGAAAAACTCCAGTCCATTCAAGCTGCCCTCCTGGAAGCCACGAAACAGAAAGCGTCTCTCGTCGCAGAGACCCGGCGTACGGTCCTTGACGGCCAGCGGGAGGCAGAGCAGAAGGTCACCACGAATACCCAGGAACTAATCAAGGCTCAGCAGAGACACAAGCTTATGAAGCTCGTCGCACCGGTGGACGGCTCCGTGCAGCAGCTTGCGGTACACACCATAGGAGGGGTCGTCACCCCGGCTCAGGCGCTCATGGTGATCGTCCCCAAGGATGACCCTCTGGAAGTGGAAGTGTTCGTGGAGAATAAGGACATCGGCTTCGTCAATGCGGGCCAGGACGCGGAGATCAAGATCGAGACCTTCCCGTATACGAAGTACGGCACAATCCACGGCGAGGTGAAGCAGGTCTCCTCCGATGCGATCCAGGACGAGAAACGGGGGCTCGTCTACTCATCGCGGGTGAAGCTGGCACACTCCACCATCCAGGTCGAGAACAAGATGGTGGACCTCACCCCTGGCATGGCCGTGACCGTGGAGATCAAGACCGGGAAACGCCGGGTAATCGAGTATTTCCTCACGCCGCTCTTGCAGCATTCCAGCGAGAGCCTCCGGGAACGGTAGCAGGAGGTCTTGGTAAAGGGGGTTGCGGCCGGCATGAGGGAAAAGATGTCCAGATCGCCCCGCCTGGACGCGGAGAGATTTGCGGGGCATTTCAATAAGGCTTTGCGTGTTATGTGGACTGGTGGAAAGGGTTCTGGGGCTCAGTTGGGCGGCAATGTGGACGCCGGATGAAAAGTGCGGAGGGTGCCGGTCGAAAAGTGCGGCACTCGTTGCATGATTAGACTCTTGCCTTGGTGATTGTCAAGATCTTCCTCCTTTCAGGTTCCTGGGTGTGACGGGGTGGATTGGCGCGAGGC
>JACRDG010000075.1 GCA_016218715.1 Desulfomonile tiedjei
AGATGGAGCAACACCTCGGTGTCGGACTGGGAGCGGAAGGTATAGCCCTGCGCCTGCAGCCGCCGGCGGAGGTCCTTGAAATTATAGATTTCGCCGTTGAAGACGATCCAGCGGGTTCCTTGTTCGTTGGACATCGGCTGCGTGGCGGCATCGGACAAATCGATGATCTTGAGACGGGTGTGGCCGAGCCCGACAGGCCCGTCCGCGTAGACACCGGACCCGTCAGGGCCCCGATGCGCGAGCGTTTCGGCCATCCGCGTGACGACCTCGGCCGATGCCGGCTGGCCATCGAATCTATAAAATCCACAGATCCCGCACATAGGCTAGGTTACAGTCCTCCCGGACGATTTGACGTGCTTCCTGAACCAGTCGTAGGCGAGTTGAAGTCCCTGATTCAACTCGGTCTTGTGCACCCATCCTAACTTGTGAATCCTGGACACATCGAGGAGCTTCCGATACATGCCATCCGGCTTGCTGGAATCAAATGTGACGTCCCCTTGAAAACCGGTCACGTCGCCGACCATTCCCGCTATTTCCCTGACGCTGAAATCCTTTCCGGTGCCTACATTGATAGGCGCCGACTCATCATAGGAATGCATCAGGAACAGGCAGGCATCGGCCAAGTCGTCCACATAGATGACTTCCCGCAGAGGCTTTCCTGTGCCCCACAGTTCGACCTGTTTGTCCTTGTTGGCAACCGCGTGGTCGAACTTGGCGATCAATGCCGCGACCAGATGCGAGTTCATGGAGTCATAATTGTCATTCGGTCCATACACGTTGGCCGGGATGGCCGAGATGAAATTGGCCCCATACTGCCGGTTGTACGATTCACACATTTTCATCCCGGCTATTTTGGCAACGGCATAGGGCTCATTGGTCGGCTCCAGCAGCCCTGTGAGCAGGTACTCCTCCTTCAAAGGTTGGACGCTCTCTTTGGGATACACACAGTTACTCGCCAAGAACAGCAGCTTCTTGGCGCCATACTTCCACGCGAAATGAATCAGGTTATTTTGTATCTGGAGATTCTTATATAGAAATTCAGCTCGGTAGGTGTTGTTGGCGTGAATGCCCCCCACCTTGGCCGCGGCGGCAAAGATGTATTCGGGCCTCTCCTTCTCAAAAAACCTCTCCACTGCGCCCTGGTTCTCAAGATCAAGCTCTGCATGGCTGCGGACAACGAGATGATCATATCCTCCGGCCTTCAACTTCCTCGTGATGACGGAGCCGACGAGGCCTGTGTGTCCTGCCACATAAACCTTTGACGATCTCGGCATTACCATTTCAAAATTCCAAGGCGCCCTGGCTTATCAGGTCCCTATTCCAGGCGATGGTTCTCTCGAGTCCCTCTTTCAGCCCGACAAACCGGTTGATCTGGAACTCCTCGGTCACCCGGCTGATGTCGAGCTTCACCATGTCGGGGGCGCTTCTCGATGAATGCGCGCCGTGCTCAGGTATGCTGTATCGGGAGTCCGTCATTTCCCCGATCATTCTGGCCAGATCGAGGATGGACACCGTCTCATTGCCGCCTATGTTGTACACAAAATGTTTACCCCGCAGCAGGATGTTCAACAGCATGGCCACGCAATCGGAGATATACAGCCATGTCCTCTCCTGCTGCCCGTTATCAACAAGGTCTATATGCTTCCTGCCAAGCGCCTTGCCAAGGAACTCACCCAACACCCTCTTATCACGGATGGTGATTCCGGGTCCGTAGGTTGCCGATATCCTGGCTATCCGGACTTCCACGCCCTCATCCCTGAAAACCGAGCATATGGTCTCGCCCAGTCTTTTGGATTCTGCATACACAGACCTGGGCTGCGTGGTCTGGCAATTTCCGCTGTAGGTTTCAGGAGTGGGGATGACCTGCGCCTGCCCGTAGACCTCCGACGAGCTGATGAAGAGCATGACGGCCTTGTTCGCTTGGCATAACTGAAGAAGCTTTTCGGTGAGGACGGTATTCAGGACGATGGTCTCCAGCTTGTGTTCCAGGAATTTTGCAGGCGGCGAATAGGTCGCCGCGTGCACGACGTAATCCACTTGGCCATCGAACGTGAATGACTCGCCCAAGTTCTCCTGGAGAAACCGGAACCCGCTGACGCGCGTCGCGATTTCCTGAATGGCGCAATTGGGCGGGCTCTTGCTTATCCCGGTTATTTTCAGATTCAGGTGGTGTTTTGTACTGGCGGCGGACAACGCACTGATCATGTACGTGCCGATGAAGCCATTGGCGCCCGTAACCAGTATCGATGCGTCCTTGATTGCGCCCCAGTCGATCCTGGACAGAATGCTTTGTATGTCCTGCTCTATGATCTGATGCATCAATCGGTCTTCACTCATTGAAACGATCGCCCAGTTCCACAAGCAGGGTGGATTTTCCGTCCTCCCTTTCAAGGGCTTTCTGGTACGCGGGCAAGATCTGTGCGGGGTCTTCGAGCTTGATAACCTCGACATTCTCGAGGAGCATCTTGAAGGCCTCTGTAAAATCGCCGCAGTGCTGGATCCCCGGATGCAGAGGGCGCGTGCTCCCGACCATGGTCTTGATGATGACCTTCGGCTTCACCTGTCCCTTCGTCAGAACGTGAATCTTGTCCAAATGATTCACCAACTGATTGACCGCGAGCAGGAGGAAATTAAATCGGGGGAAGACAGACACGGGGATGTACCCTTGCAGGGCCAGGCCGATGGATATGCCCATTTGGGTGTCCTCAAAAACCGGGAGTTCGATTTTCTTGGCAGGAGCGAGATGCGCCAGGGTCCCGTAAATGACATTCCCCGGATAGGCCACGCTCTGCCCGAGAAACACCGTTTTCTCGTGGCTGGCAAGGTAATCGATTCCCCGCCTGATTTCAGATGCGTAAGTTAAAACTGGACCCATTTCCCGGCACCGACATGAGGATATTTGTTTTTTATGTACGCGTATCTGTATAGTTTCGGAGCCACCTGTTCGATCGGGCTGTTGGTCGGGTCCTGCTCCTTTTCACCCCATACGGTTCGGGTGGGGGTTCCGACGCTTTTTCCATTGTCTTCTATGACGAAATGGATCGGGAGGTCGTGGTTCTGGGAATACTTGAGGCTCTCATGAAAGCCGCCCGTCTCAGCAGTCATTTCGCCGACGAACACCCAGACCTTATCTGATGCGCCCTTCATCTGCAGGCCCATGGCCACGCCGACTGCGATGGGACATATGCCTCCGACCAGCGCGGATGAAAAGAACCGCCGTTCCGGATGGTTTATCGTGATACTGTTTCCCGCTAATATTTCCGCTTTAAGCCATTCTTTGCTGATGCCGTGAAGCAACGCATGATAATGACTTCTCCAGGTCGAGAACACCCAATCATCCCGTCTTACGTTTTTGAATATTTCCATGAGCTGATCTTCGTTGCCGTCCGACAAATGGATCGGCGCCCGTATGCGTCCATCGCAATACAGTGCCGCGATCTCATCTTCAAAATCGGTCAAATCTTTTTTGCTAATCTGCGTCATCTCAAACACAATTGGGCATCAATGCCTTGGCAAACGGGCGGAAGGACTCTATGAAAGCCTTGAAAACCACCCTACTGATTCCCACGCTCAACGAGGTTGATAGTATGAAAATCATCATGCCCAGGGTGCAAAGCAACTGGGTGGATGAAATACTCGTGGTGGACGGCGGTTCGGACGACGGCACCGTGGAATATGCCAGGCAGAACGGCTACCACGTGGTCAGCCCGCAAGTCCGGGGGCTGGTCCCTCAGCTCGATGAGGCCTTCAAGCTGGCCCAAGGGGACATCATCGTCCTTTTCAGTCCTGACGGGAATTCAATTCCCGAGCTCATTCCCAAAGTGATCGATAAAATCCATGAGGGCTACGACATGGTCATCGTTTCACGCTATGCGGATGGAGCGAAGAGCTATGACGACGATTGTCTGACGGCCATCGGGAATTTTGTGTTCACGCGAATGGTGAATTTGCGCTTCGGAACAACGTATACGGATGTGCTCGTCATCTTCAGGGCCTTCCGGAAAGACATCTTGAACACCATCACGATAGACCCGGATGAGGACATCGACCTTCAGCTTTCCATCAAGTGCGGGAAAACCAAGCTGAAGGTCGCCGAGATCCCGGGAGATGAACCCAAAAGGGTTGCCGGCGTGAGAAAAATGAAAATCATGAAGACCGGCTGGGAGCTGCTGCGGACGCTGTACAAGGAATCCTTCTCAAAGCGCTAACGCCGAGGGAGCCGCTTTTACGGTAGGCTCATCTGTGAAGGGAGTTGCGGGTGGAGCCGTCCGCTCCCTTTCCATAGCTTGCCCACTCCTTGATCAGTGCCATCAAGACAGGGAAGGCGCTGAGGACAATCTCTTTGCGATCGTTTAGCTCGGGATTGACGATCTCGACGGTGGGCAGCTCCGCGACTTTCCAACCAAGTTTCAACGCCTGAATCGACAGCTGATATTGCGCGGCATGGCCCCGCCCCGCCACCTTCACCTCGCTCAATCGCTTGCGCTTGATCGCCCGAAAGGAGCTGACGGCATCGCTCAAATTGCCATAAAAAGCCACGTTCGCCAGCAAGGTGAAGACGCGGTTGCCGATGCTCCGAAAGTGAATGCCCTGGGCACGGTCGTGGCGTGCGCCCCCGGGAAGAAACCGAGACGCGGTGACCATATCGCTTCCCCGCTCCAGTGCCAGCAGCAGCCGGCCTATGTCTCGAGGATTATGTCTCCCGTCGGCACGAAAAAATACAAGGTTTTCACATTCTATTGGTATGGCACCATCCAGAACGAGATGGAACGCTTCCTTGCCGTTGGCCGGGTAAGTCTCGATGCCCCGCTCCTTCAGATAGGCAAGGGCTTCCGGTGTCCCTCCCGTATCGACGGCAAGGATCTTTTCGAACAGATCAGAGGGCACTTCGTCGAGTGTATGCTCCAACGTCGAACAGTCCTGGCCAAGGGTGAGGATGAGCTCCGCACCATCCCGGGATTGCAGGGGCCGGCGCCGGAAGTACCCCTCAAATAGCTCGGCCATATAGTCGAGGTCGGCCTCCATCAAGTCTTGATGGCAGCCGATGTAAAATCCGTTGTGATTGATCCATTTCGCGACAGGATAGTCGTCTTCCTGCCAGCCGAGCAGGCGATGATAGACCGGCTGGTTGGTCAGGGGCAGCATGTCGCGGGTCTCCACGCTGTTGGCTTCCAGGAAGTTTACCAGCTCGTCCTTCTTCTCCCCCCGCAATACGATGGGATACATCATGAAGGCATGCTCGCTGCTGGGGCGCACGCTGGGAAGCTGGAGGTATGGATCGAGAAATCTCAGTTTGCGCGTCAACGATCCCGCGTTTGACTGTCTGGCGGCCAAAACGGACGGATACTCCTCGAGCTGAGCCAGGCCAAGAGCCCCCTCAAGCTCAGTGACCCTGAAGCTATGCCCCACGCTGACGAACTTGAACCGGCGGGCAATAATCGTTCGCATCTCGTCCGATGACTTGGAGTCGTCATCGTCGATGCTGATGTAGATCGAATCGCGCCCATGGTTCATCAGGGAGCGCAGACGCAGCGCATATTCGGGATCCTTCGTGGTATTCAAGCCACCCACACCCGTGACCAACAGGTGCGCGATATAGGTGGAAAAGCAAGCAATGTCGCCGAAGCTTCCGACCGGCTGCCCTTCATAGCGTGCGAACATCGTTTCGCAACTGTCTTCAATGATCTTTAAATTGTGCCGTCTGGCGATTGCCAGGATCGGAGCCATGTCGGCGGGCTGTCCGAACAGGTGCACCGGAATAATGCACCGCGTGCGAGGCGTGATCTTTGCCTCCAACTTCTCAGGGTCGAGCTGATAATGGACAGGCTCCACATCGACGAGGACCGGCACCATCCGGTTGTGCAGCACGACGTTCGCGGTGGCCACGAACGTGACCGTGGGCACGATGACCTCGTCTCCGTCCTGCCATCCATGCAATTCCTTCATCGCCTGTAGGGCGATGTGCAACGCGCTCGTGCCGCTGTTGCTCATTACACCGAACCGGCAGCCATGCAGCCTGGCAAAATCGCGCTCGAATTGCTGCACCATGGGACCATAGGAGAGGCGATTGTTGTTGAGCGCCTCCATGACCAATTCCTTTGCCCGCGGGCTGACATTCAAGGTGCCCACGCCCAGCATCGGCCGGCCCGGCAAGTCGAGCATTCGACTACGCAACCTGATCGAGGTGCTTCTCATGTCAATCGAGGGAGGGATTGGTGACGGACCGGACGCGGGTCGAACGGCGTCAAGAGTACCCCCACGTTTGGGGATAGGTCGCGCTTGCGTTCGGAATGCATGATTTTTTGATCAACGCCAGGCATAACGCCGCCAAGAGCACCGCTCCAACGATGCAGGACATCCTCAGCAGAGCGTAATACGCGGCAGGTCGAAAAATGTATTCCACGGTGTGATGTCCGGCTCCGATCTGCACGCCCCGCAAGGTCGTGAACGTGCGGAGTACGGGTTTCGGCTCACCGTCGACCAATACGGTCCACCCGGGGTAAAAGTGATCAGCCACGTTTAAAATGCCGCCCGCGCTGTCGACTTCCACGGTCACCCGGTCAGCACCCACTATCGTTTTTGTACGTTCGGAATGCGCATGCACCGAATCGACCTCCGGCCGATCCCGGCAGACGTCGGCGACCGCGGCGTCGGTCATCACCAGCGGAGCGAAAGACTTCAGATCTTCGAGCGGCGTATGGCGAATAAATCGTAATGCCTCCTCGTCGCTCCCGAAGCACCGGGCGCTACGCGACACAAATGCGCGGCTCAACTGGCTGCGGTCGTGAACAAGATGGAGCACCATACCGCTGGGATTCAGACGGGCTGTCGCGTCATAACCGGCAATCTTCTTGTCCTCCGGCGTCAATATGATGCCGACGTTCAGCAGCGGCAGCAACTCGAGCTTGAGCGCGGGGTTGTCATCCACGATCAACTCCGTCAGATAGGGGGCCCGATCCCGGCCATTGATCGCGACGTTCACCAACCGCTGGAAACGAAAGGGAATCAGCGGAGCATACCCTGCAATGGTCGGTATCCGGGCAAGGGCGAGAGGCGCAAGCCCTTGATAGGACCACCCGCTGGGGGACAACGGCTCCAACGAAATGGCACGTCCATACGTCTCAGCGAGCATCTTGGTCCGCAGGAGTTCCTCGGATACTCGATACCGTTCGGCATATGACATGATGGGGCGGGCGGCCACGCTCACCTTCGGCGTCGAGATATTGGTCTTGTACGCATGGATGCTGGTGTCAAGGCTGACGGTCACGATCATCAGCCCGAACAAAAGATGCATGGAGCCCGTACGGTCGGCTCCAAAGACCTTCGCGTAAAAACGCCATAATAACAGCAGGGTGGCCACTCCATACACAAAGAAAAGGCCGCAAAGGACATAGTTCTGGGGCGCCACGAAAGAAGGTATACGATCCAATTTTCCGACGACGTGCGCAAGGTGCCCCAGCGTCAATACCCCCACACCCACGTATGCGACCAGTCCAAAGACGCGGCGTCTTGCGTCGGGTTCCGACCGGACGCGACTTGCCATACCGCGGTCGAACATCCAGGCGGTCAGCACCATCACTCCGACCGGCATCAGATAAAAAAATCGGCCGACCGCAAACCCGCTGAGAACCGGAATGGCCATTTTGATGTTCGCATAGTCAAAAGCGCCGCTATACGCAACAAGGCCGATCCCTGCAATCCCCCCTGCAAAGGCCAACCGACGGCGAATCCGCGGCGACTCCTGTTTCCAGGTCAATTTCATGACGACGAACAGGATGAGCCCCAGCTTCGCTGGCAGTGATAGCCCGAACACATTGTGATTCGTCATTATTTGGCGCAACGCTTCGGATGCGTTCGCGCCTATGAACTCCGAGGAGGAATTCGCGAAATGCTGCGGCCCTGTTTCGGTGATTTTGTAGCGGGGAGAGAGCGTCGCGATCTGGAACATTTGCCACAGAAAGGGGGAATAGAGAAGCACTCCCAGCGAGGCCGCCGCACAATTCCAGAGTGAAGCCCTAGACAAGCCGAATGAGGCGAGAATGTAGGCCAAGAGGGTGATCAGGACAAAAGGCAGCGTTGCCACGGAGGTATTGATCGCAAAGGCAAAACACAGAAACGAGAAACCAACGATGCGGACCAGACGATCAGCCCAATGAAGGCAAGCCGAGGCTTCAATGGCATGAGTCATATAGAGCAATAGAGGCAGCCATGCTGCGGCCATTGGAAAGTCGGCTGAGCCGTGCCAAAAGGCCATCCAGTACGTGGTAGCCGCAAACATGACGGAGGACAGCGTGGCGCTCTCCACGGAAATCTCCATGATCCGCCTCAGATACAGGTACATCCCGATCACCGAGACTGCGTAGAGCGCAAGGCTGCCCACCAGATCAATAGCGAGCGGGGCAAGCGCGAAGATCCGGCCGAAGAGGATGTCAATGGCCAAAGGAGTAGTATGCATACTTCCCGCCCAAACGTAACCAGACAAAATATCATCTCGCCAGAGAGGGCCCAGTACGGAATCGCCCTGCGCACAGGCGAACAAGTACTTATTGGTCAGAAAATAGTCAAAGCGATCCTCCCAGAGCTGGTAAGAGTCTGAGCCGAACAAGACGATGAAAATAAAAAGAATGAACGGCGCCCCTGCCCCCATCAGTGCATAGTACATGGCAGGCGTGTTCGACGTCGTTCCGTCGAGACGCAGTTCTCCGCTGATGCCGTTCATCGGGCCGGGGCTTTCTCCTCCGCTGAGTTGGCCGCACAGCCCTGGCGCACGCCGCATCCCCGCCATCCGTAATAGCCGGTGGGCGACGTTTGGATTTCGCCCAAGCCCGCCATCTCCAGCGCCTCCCGCACCTGCGCCTCGGAATAATAAAAGCGGACCGGCGCGGCGAGCCGATCGAACCAGTCGGCATGGAGGACTTGAAAGGGATAGCGGCTGTACATTTTGATGCGGGGCGGAGCCAGTTTTTCAGCGATACCGCCGACCCCGGGAATGCGCCGGACGGCTCGATAGGGCAGGACAAAGAAGACCTGGTCCACGAGGGCCCCCGCGAAGGACATGCCGTTGACGATCGAATAGGGCAACCGCGTCGTCAGGTGCCGGACCGCCTCGAGAAAGAAGTTGGTGATTCGGCGGGTGCTGCTGTACAGCCAGACGAACATGGATCCGTTTGGCTTCACCAACCCGGCCAACGCGTTGATGCCCCGTCCAGGATCCGGCAGGTGATGCAGCACCCCGATGCTGTAGACGAAATCAAACGTGCCGGGCTCAAAGGGCAGCGCATAAATGTTGGCCTGCACCAGATGGACGTTCGGGAACTGACGCGTATTCTTATGGGTGGCGTCGATCGCCCGGCTCAAGTCCACCCCCACCATCTCGGCGCCGCAAGCGGCGGCATGGTAGATGTGGCGCCCGAATCCGCAACCGGCGTCCAGCCCGAGCCGCCCCTTGAATGTCTCGGGAGTGGCGGGATGCAGATAGTTCCAGAAATTGTCCCTGAAATCGCAGACCATCTCGGAGAACGTCGTCCATTGATAGCCGAAACTCCGCTGCGTCCTGACGACGGACGACTCGAACCAGCCCCTTGCCTTCCCTGAGGCCGGCGGACGGCGATTCGCCGGGAGGCGCTCCCGGTACCGCTCCGCGAAATCCGGAAACAACTCGTAGGCATTCTCCAGCACCCGGGGAATCGTATTGGCGATGGGATAACTGGCGCCGCATCCGCAGACCAGCACGCCCTCGACAATCTCCTCTCCGCCGGATGACCGCTCAAACGCCGTCGCCTCGAGTGTTCCCCGACACTGAGGACAGCGGAGCAGTTGCAACAAAAACTGACGCATGACATTACCTCGTAAGAGTCAGACTATCTCAGTCCCAGAATGCTTCGCACAGACGAAACGTGATACGTCGCCCAAGCCAGCGGTCCCGTGAGTTTCATCCCCATGAGCAGCTTGATGACGGGCCACGCCACCCCTTGCACAAGCCCGGTTCGATAGCGCTGTAATTGTTGCAGCACTTCCCGGAGTTCTTCGTCGGTCAGGGTATAGTCCATGATCTCGAACAGGGTGGGGTCATGGACTTCCTTCGCGTCCGGCGACGCTTTTTTCCTGAAGCACAGCCCCAACTCGAAGACGAGCGCCCAAAAGAGAAACCGCCTGATATCCGTTTTCCACCGCTCCACCGTGGCGACGTGGTCCGGCCAACGTGTCAGATGGCCGTCGCAATAGCCTCCAAGGCTCTCGTAATAATCGCGCGTCCACGACACGATCTTGCGCGCGCTCAACGACTGCCGGTGCTGGCGCCAACTCCACAGGCGCCGACGGATATGGCCCACCGAGGCCTTCTCGGCCAGTTGAAACCAGACGACGAAATCACCGAATCCGATGTGCCCCTGCTCGTCGAACCGGATGGCGCCCAATGCCGACCGCCGGATCATGGCGCCGGGCAGACCGATGGAGGACCGCCCGGATCGAATGGTCTGACCGATGTACTTCAGGCCGGGGGTAATCGGCCCAACGGGAAACTCCCGGACGCCGAGCACCTCGCCGGCGCCTCCGATCAAATCCCAGTCGGAAGAGACGACGCCCGCTTCGGGATATCGCTGCATGAAGGACACGTACTCGTTCACGATATCGAGGCTTCGTTCGTCATGGTCATGAAAGAAACAGATGAACTCGCCCCGGCTCTCGTCGATGCACGCATTATGGTTCCCATGGAGACCGATATTCCGCGGCTGGCGGACGTACCGCACACGGGAATCCGTTTGCATGATCTCCCGGCAGACCTGCTCCGTGTCATCGTCGGAGCAATTGTCGCTGATGAGAATTTCGATGGGCGCATAGGTCTGGCGACAGGCGGACGTCAGGCTGTCGCGCAACGACGACGCCCGGTTGTAGGTCGGGACACAGATCGAAACCAGCGGATTGGCCATTCGGATCAACTCTCAGAATGAAGACGGGACAGGGAGATTCCGGGATGGACTACGATCGCGCGAAGAACTCTTCGACGCGCTTGATGACGAACTCCAGCATCTCGTTGGTCAGGCCCGGATACACTCCGATGAAAAACGTGTCGCGCATGATGCGGTCGGTATGCTCGAGCGTCCCGTAGACGCGGTGCGGGATATCGCGGTAACCCGGCTGCTTGAGGATATTCCCCCCGAACACCTGACGGGTCTCGATGTTCGCGCTTTCGAGCCACTGCACCAGGTTCTGCCGGGACACGCCGTCCCGGACCGTGATCGTGAAACCGAACCAGGATGGATTCGCCCGCGGATCGAGCGTGGGCAGAATGAGCCGGTCCTGAAAGGGCTCCAGTCCTTTGTACAATCGCTGAAAATTGCGCCGCCGCTTCTCGATGAAATCGGACAGCCGGTCGAGTTGCGCAACGCCGACGGCGGCCTGCATGTCCGTCGGTTTGAAATTGTATCCGAGAGTGGAATAGACGTATTTATGGTCGTAGCCTTGGGGCAGATCGCCCAGTTGCCAGCCGAAGCGTTTGCCGCACGTGTTGGTTTCGCCCGGCGCGCACCAGCAGTCCCTTCCCCAATCCCGCACCGCCCGGACGACCCGGGCCAGTCCGGCGTCGTTGACGACAACGCCGCCCCCTTCACCCATGGTCATCTGGTGGGCGGGGAAAAAACTCACCGTCGCCAGATCGCCGAACGTGCCGACCGATTTGCCTTTGAAGGTCGCCCCAAGCGCGTCACAGGAGTCTTCGACGAGATAGAGCCGGTGCCGCTTGGCCAGATCACAGATGACATCCATGTCGCAGGGGACGCCGAGCGTATGGGGGATCATGATGGCCCGTGTCCGCGGCGAGATGGCCCCTTCCAGCAACCGGGGGTTGATGTTGTAGGTCCCCACCTCGCAATCCACGAAGACAGGGATCAAGCCCCCGTGGATCAGGGGAGCCAGGGTGGTGGGAAACGTGACCGCCGGCGTGAGAACCTCGTCGCCGGGACGCAACGGATTCTCGAGCAGGTTGGAGGTCAGGGTCAGCACGGCCGTGAGATTGGCGGTCGAACCGGAATTGACGACCACAAAATCTCGCGCGCCGAGATACTTTTTCATCTTGTACTCGAACAACTCGCCGTAGGGGCCCAGGGTCAGCCAGAAATCCAGCGCGCTGTCGACCAGGTTCACCATCTCCGCGTCGCCGAAGACGCGACCCGCATACTGCACGCGCGTCTTGAACGGAACGAACGGTTGGGGGTTGTGCGCGACCTGGTAATACTGCCGGACCTTCTCGAGGATCTCCTGCTTGAGCTGATCGGCCTCCGAGGCGGTCGCCTTCGGCGCATGGGTGATGTGCGTATCGGCCCGCCATTGGCGGCGGAACCGCTTCAGCGACTCGCTCAAATCGAGGGGCTCCGTCCCCAGGAGCGACGCGAGCTTGTCCGTTCTGAGTCCACCCTGCAGGGGACGTTGCGCCCGCTGGCCCAGTTCGGCCGTCGAGACGGGGACGATCAGATTCGGATCAAGCCCCAGCGCGCGGGCCAGGGACTTTCCAAGATCGGAGCGGGACAGCAGGTCTTTGCCGACGACGTTGACCACCCCCTGGGTCCCCATTTGAACCAAGCGGAAACTGACCTCGGCCAGATAATCGGCCAGCGTCGGCGTCGTCTGTTGATCGTGCGGGACGCGCATGGACTGTCCCGATCCCAGCCGTTCCCAGACCTGCATCGCGAAATTGGGCGAGGTCCGATCCCATCCGTAGACGGTCGTGGTCCGCAGGATCAGCGCTTTGGCCCCCGACGCGCGTACGGCTTGTTCCCCTTCCCATTTCATGCGTCCGTAGACATTGAGCGGACAGGGCGCATCATCTTCCGCGTAAGGTCCGCGCGTGCCGTCGAAAATGTAGTCGGACGAGTAATACACGACGTGCGCGCCGCACCGGCCCGCGGCCTCGGCGACGTGCCGAGTCCCCTGCACCTGCACGGCGGAGGTCTCATCAGGATGCGCCTCGCAATAGTCGACCCCGCCCGGCGGGATGATGGCCAGAAACACCGTGTCGGGTTTCGTCTCGCTCATCACGCGGTCCACGGCGCCGCCGTCGCGCACGTCGAGGAACAGGCCTCCGGGCACCGTCCTCGAACGATAAGTGGGAACGACCGACACGGAATTCCGCTCGAGCGCCCGCACGAGCGCCCCTCCGACGAGCCCGGAGGCTCCGATCACCAATGCTTTCACTTGTTCACCTACCGGTGCTTCAACGTCCAGTCGTATGGAATGGAGGACGTGGCGACGTCGATCCTGGTCATCTCGGCGGGATCATGGGGGATACTGGCGCAATTCGCGACGATCGCGGTTTGTCCACCCACGGCCGTGAATCCGTTCACCACTCCGGGCGGCACCCGGACGAGCTGATAATTGATCTGTCCGAACACGATCTCCTGGATGGCGCCGTGAGTTTTGGAACCGGCGCGCTGATCGTACAGGACCAGCTTGATGTTGCCGTCCACGACCGCGTAGTTGAGGGTCATGCGGCTGTGCAGATGCCACGCCTTGACCACCCCCGGATAGATGAGGGAGAAGTAGATTTCCCCGAATCCCTGGAAGTGGGGATCGTTGGCGCGCAGCATGTGCATCACCACGCCCCGATCGTCCTGAATGCGCTTCAACGGGAAGATCTCGACACCCTGGATCATCGGCTTCGCCCGCCCTTCTGGGAAAAGAATTCCCGATAGCCTGCAATCGTCTCCTGAAGACCCTGCTCCAGCGTGTACTGCGGCTTCCAGCCCAGGTCTCGCCTCGCTTTGTCGGCGCTCAGATACTGATCTGGAATCTCGTTCGTCGCCGTATTGAGAATGACCGGCTTCAGATCCTCTCGCCCCATGAGCCGACCGATCAGCGTCGTCATCTCCAGCACCGTGACCGGCGATTCGTTGCTGAAATTATAGGCCTCCCCGTGCCCCTTCCCCGCCAGAACCTTTTCGGCCAGCAGGGCATAGGCCATGACCGCATCCTTGATGTAGACGTAGTCCCGTTTCATGGTCCCGTCGCTGCGGATGACCGGCGATTGCCCGTCGAGCACGGAACGGATCGTCCCGGGAACGAGGCGCTCAAAGTTGAGATCGCCCGGGCCGTAGAAATTCCCGCAACGCGTGACGGCGACGGGAACCCCGTACGTGTGCCAATACGTGTGCGCCAGCAGATCCCCGCAACTCTTGGACACATCGTAGGGATGGCAGCCCGCCAACGGCGCATCCTCATGGTAGGGAAGCTCCGCCTGAATCCCGTAGGCCTTGTCGCTGGAGGCCACGACAACCGCCTTGACTCTTCCGGAACGCCGGGCCGCTTCCAGAATATTCCAGGTTCCCTGGATGTTGGCGGAAAACGTCGAAAGGGGATTGTCGTTGGCGATGCCCACCTGGGTCTGTGCGGCCAGATGATAGACGGTCTCGATCCGGTATTCATTGAGGGTCCGCTCGATCAGCGCGTAATCTTCCAGCGTTCCGTGCACGGCCATGATCTGCTTGTCCAGACCCAGTCGGTAGAAATATGACTTGGGAATGCCGTCCCTGACCAGGCCGACGACATCGGCCTGGCGCTGGACCAGCCACTCGGTCAGCCACGCCCCCAACAGACCGGTGCATCCCGTCACCAGGACTCGTCGGTTCTTCCACCCGTCGAATTCCATATCATCCCCTACTTCCAGATCTTCCATGGAGCACGACCGCCGTTCCAAAGTTCTTCCAGGAGCTTCAACTCCCGGTACGTATCAATCGGCTGCCAGAAGCCTTCATGCAGATAGACCATCAACTGGCCGTCTCTTGCCAGGCGCTGGAGCGGCTCCTGTTCCAGGATCAGATTGTCTTTCTGGTCCAGGTACCGTTCGAGAAACTCCCGCTGAAAGACGAAGAACCCGCCGTTGATGACCCCTTCCGTGACCTGGGGCTTCTCGTTAAATTCCGCCGCGCACCCGTCCGCCTCCACACGGAGCTCGCCGAACCGCCCCGGAGGACGGACCCCGGTGATCGTGCCGATCTTTCCGTGCCTGCGATGAAAGTTCACGAGTTCCCCGATGTTGACATCGCCCAGGCCGTCGCCATAGGTCAGACAAAATGTCTCGGCTTGGACGTAGTGGGCGACGCGCGCCACCCGTCCGCCGGTCTGAGTCGAAAGACCGGTCTCCACCAACGTCACCCGCCAATCGTCTTCCGTATGATTGTTGTGGTACTGGACGGCGTCCGGCATACCCAGCCGCACCGTCATGTCGGCGCCATAGGTCTTGTAGTTCAGGAAATAGTCCTTGATGACATGCCCTTTATAGCCAAGACACAGCACAAAGTCTGTCAGGCCGTGTTCGGCGTAGAGTTTCATGATATGCCAGAGGATCGGCCGCTCTCCGATTTCCACCATGGGTTTTGGCCGGAATTCGGTCTCCTCGCGGAGACGCGTGCCAAGTCCGCCGCACAAAATCACGACGGGGAACTTCTCCATGCCCTGCCCCTCACCGGCCCCGCCCCCGCGTTGCTGATTCCTCAGACGAGCCACTGCGCCTCCTTCACGGTTCCCGCTCCGTCCGTTCCGTGACGCCTCGGAGCGATCCATGGATCATGCCAGCCGCTGGTAGATGGACCAGTAGCGGTCCATCCCCAACTGCAGGGAAAAGTACGTCTCGGCAACCCGGCGGCATCGAGCGGAGAGCGTGGGATCGGCCCACAAACTCTCCAGCCGCTGCACCGCGCGGTCGCAGGCCTCGGGCGTGAATGCCCGGATGACGACGCCCACGTCGTTCTTGCCGACGATTTCCTCGACGTCCCCCACGTCGTGATTGACCACGACCGGCAGCCCCATGGCCAGGTATTCGCCGATCTTCGTGGGGCAGGTCCCCGTGCGCGACTGTCCCGGCTTATATAAGGCCAGGCCGGCATGGGCTTGCGCCAGCCGTGAGGGAACCTGATCGTGCGGAACGGAGAGCAGGGTGACGGCCCCCTCCGGGAACTTCCAGGACGCCAGCTCTTTCTCGGTCTCGCGGCGCTGCCTGGTCAAGATGAGGAAGCGGGCGCGAGGAAGACGGGCGCGGGCGCGGGCAAACAGCCGCAACATTTCCTCCGGCAGATACCAGCTCGCGATGGACCCGGCATAGACGAAGACCGGCGCGGCGACATCCCTTGGCGCGCCCGCCCGGGGCGCGAACCGTTCCAAGTCCACGCAGGTCGGCACGACGGACACCCGGCGCACCGTGATCCCGGCCTGTTGGTTGATCACCGACCGAGCGGCTTCCGTCAGCGTGACGACCTCGTCTGCGTCGGCAAGAAAGCGCCGTTCCAACCCTTTGACGACTCGATAGACCCGGCCCCCTTGGGCCAACAACCCGCTTTCCGCCCGCTCATCGGCCCAAAAAGCCCGCATATCAAAAATGAACCGGACACCCAGCAGACGCTTCAGGACCCAGGCCATCAACGCCGGAATGTAACTCCGGCTATGAACAATCTTCACCCGATCTCTCAGGACGATCGAAAGCGCCGCACACAACCCGGCCGCCACATCATACGAAGTGGCCAGGAGCGTCGGCCGCTTGTGATACCTCAGTGGCATCCACCGAATTCCTCGCGCCGCGATCTCGCGCCGGCAGACCGCCATGCGTTCATGGTCGGACAGGTCCGCCGGCTTTTCGAACGAGATCAACGTGATCGCCGCTCCGAGAGCCGCAAGGCCCGACAGGTAGGGCAGGATCTGGGACTGCCCGAGCGGTTCGCAGACCCCGTCATAGGAAATATACAGGACAGGGATCACGAGGCAACCTGGCCGACTCTCTTGAAGATCAAGATATCCGGCGATGTGTACGGCGATTTGGGGCTCAGCAGCAGCGTGTCCGGGTAGGAGAAGGATTGCACGAGATGGTACTGCGCTTCCCGGCCGTTCAGGAGCCGCCAGAGGAAGGTTCCTTCGGTCGGCAATGTCACGAAATCACCCCCCTGCACCATGATGAAATAATCCGCCCGCGACCCCTCTCGGGTCAGTTTGTCCATCGCGGCCCTGACCTCCTCCCGCTCAACCCTAAACAGGCTCCCCTTATAGGTCTTCGAATTCCGCCCCAGGTAGATCACCTCGTAATCTGGGATAAGCCGGCTTGCAAACAGCAGGTTTACTTCATGGACCATCTCGATGCTCGCCCCCTTGGGGACCTGCTGTTCGATCCAAGCCGTCGACGCGTAGCGCGTGTCCCGTTCCGCAAAGACCAGGTCCGCCCGGTATGTATACAATGCCGAATAGGCAACGACCACAGCCAAGACGGCGATTTTCGCCCTCTCCGACATCCGCCAGGCCTGAAATGCTCCTCCGATTGCAATCGCCAGAGCGGGCACGAGATGGATCATCAGCTTCGTATAGGCCCCCGGCCAGGCCGTATAGTAGCCGACCACGACAGCGGAATAGGCGAGCATCATGCCCAGCAGGATTCGCGAGGCCACGTCCGTTCTCGCCCGGACGATCAGCCACGCAAATGAGGCAAGCGCCGCAATGCCCAACGGCACGCCAAACACAACGAAGATGTGGAAAACATTATCGGTCAGCTTCTCGAGAACCAGCTCGAGTCCGTATAGACTCAACGGTGGGAATCCTCCATAGAACAACCCCAACGGCTTTCCTTGAGTGTGCTCCACATAGGTATTCAGGCTAGTGAGTACGGCCGGCCATCCAACCGAGATGCCCGTCACGAAACTCGCAAACAGCAGAACGCTGCGTCGACCGATAAGCTGCGGTATTCCGTCGCGCAACCCGAATTTTCCTTCCTGCCTCATGTAGTAGCAGGCAAGGAGGACAAAGACGACTGAGATGACTCCGTCAAGCTTGGCCGTGGATGCAAGACCGCTAAAGAAGCTAGCCCAGTACAGCCGCCGAATGTCACCGCGCTGATAGGCGGAAATAGCCAGGGACCCGACCACCAACACCATGAAGACTACCAGCGAGGTATGCTTGGCCAGATGATTGGTCTCGACGAAGCCCATGGTGACGGCTAAGGTGAGCGCCGCAACCAGACCGGCCTTCACGCCGTATAACTGTCTGGCAATCCGATAGACCAGGATCAGGCCCAAGGCCCCGAATACGACCGATGAGAGTCGGGCCACCATGTACAAGCCCGTGGCAAAATCCGGGAAGTCCATCGTGAGGGCAATCCACGAGGTAGAGGCCGCCGTCTGCACCTTTTCAAATGGATAGCCCGTCACTTTCAGAACGGCCAGATACGGGACGAACAGCGCTGCTAGAACGAAATTATAGAATTGGGGATGGACCATGCTTGTAATGGTCAGGAGCGATCTAGATTGAAGCAGCCGCAACGAGTTAGTTACTTGCTCGTCCAGGGACCAGCGGTCAGGCAGCCCCCACATGATCCCGTACAGGGTCAACGATACGTTGACGACGACGATGGCGAAGAGGCAGAGGCCGGTCGCCCGCGGGTGGTCCCGCAGCTTTTCAATGCCCATGGGAAACCAGTGTGGGCGGCTCGACCGCCGCCACGGTTTGCCGACGTCCGCCATATGAATGGACCAGATACGCCAGGCAGATGGTGAAGATGGGAATCAACGGGAGGTGGTACCGCGGCGCCGCAAACACCAGCGTGTGAATGACGGACAGGTACGCGAACAGCGCCAGGAAGTGTAGGAAATACCCCGCACCCGCCTTCCGGCAGAGGAGCACGCAGCCGATTGCGCCGCCGACCAGATAGGCCATGTTCACGATCAAGAAAATGAGCTTGGCCGCCGCGATCCCATAGCCTCCTTCGGCCAGACTCTGCGCCAAAGGCTTTTCCAAGCCCGGCACGAGATTGCTGTGCCCGCCCGCCCAGAGCCGAACGAACCGTTTCGCGGACATCTTGGCGTAGGCTAAGGGATATTTTTTCAAGTTCTCAATCCCTTCTTTCGCCATGAGCTTCTCCCGCTCTTCGGGGTCCATCGTGGCGTAGGTCTTCAACGGTTCCCGGCTCCAGTCCCATTCAAGGAGCTCTCCGGGGTAGGTCGAGATCCACAGTCCTTTGTCCTGCGCGGTGGCAATGGGAACGAACCGATCCAGCACGACGTAATTCCGTATGGTCCACGGGGAGATGAGCACGGCCATGACACCGTACGTGAGCAGCACGAACGCCAGAGGCTTCCTGACCGTTCCCCAATAGAGACAGAAGACCGCCGCGAGCAGAAGCGGATAGTACGCAAATCGATTGTCGGCCAGCGACGTGAGCGCCAGGAACACTCCAAACCAGACGGCATGGGCCGGGCGGGAGGCAATCACGTACTTCGTGAGAAAATACAGGGCCACCAGCAGGAAGAAAATGATGAGGATTTCCCGGTAGAGAAGCCCCGCATATAACACGTATCCAGGATAGAACATCGTGAGAATCGCCGACCATAAAGGGACCGCCCGAGAGAGCACGCCGGCGTCCGCGAGCTCTCCGGCGATCATATATACGAGGAGGCAGAAGACCGATGCGATCATTCCCTGAACCCATCGGACGGCCTGCGGATCATGGCCGGCGATCGCGTAAATGCCTCCGACAAACATGAGATACAGCGGAGGCCGCTTGGGTTGGTATCCGCCGACGGTCGGGAATCCTTTTCCTTCGGCCAGCTCATACCCCACTTTATCGTAGCCCACGGCGTCTCCGGAAAGTTCGAGATAATCCTTCGCGCCCTGGAGATAGGCCACGTTCACGAGCAACGAGCAGAGCAGGCACAGGAAGATCTTTTTATCAAAGCGCAACGAGGCATGGGGGGGCGAGAACATTTGAGTTCCTTGGGTCACGACCGATTCAACACGCCCCTGCGGCCAAGATCGAGACGACTCGATTGCCCATCCGACGGCTTTGCCCTAACCGTGATCGGCTCAGCATCAACGACAGCTCCTTGAGGACCGAGACCGGTCGGAGCGTGAATCGCTCGGGGGCCGGCCAGCGCCATTCATAGATCTCCTCGTGGAGAACGCGCATTCCGCATCGATCAAAGAGCGCCTTCCAGCCGGCGAGCGTGAACAGAATGAGGTGATACGGAGGCATGGTTGTCGGAGGCAACTCTCGCAGGCACGCTCTCGTGAGACGTGACAGGCGGACCGTCTGCTGAAAGAGATTGAGCTGGTTTTCAAGCGGGCCACGAGCAATCAACACGCCCCCCGGCGCCAGCAGACGGCGGAGGCGAAGAAGAAGATCCTCCGGGCGCGCGCAGTGCTCAAGAACATCGGCGATGTGCACCGCGTCATACTGCCCCCCCAGGGCATCCAATTCGCCGGCATGAACTTTCGCGGCGGTGACCTGCGAAACAGCGTCCGCCGTGGACGCAAGCCGTTCAAATCCCTCCGGTCGAAGCCCGGCGCTCCGTGCCGCCATGAGGAACCGGCCGGCGCCACATCCGACATCAAGCACGGTCCCCCCGGGACGGCGTTCGACCAGCATCCCTACGACCCTGTCCAGCTCGCGCCCTGTCTCCTGATTGGAGACGCCGCCATTGAGCTCGGCCGAGTAGTGACAATCAAGATAGTCGCGCCCGTACATTTCGTTCAGGAACGCTTCGCTTGGCATGGGATCGACAAATAATGATCCACAGCGACAGCATGCCAGGTAACGATAGTCGAATCCGCGGTAGGCGCCGCAACCCAGATAGGACGAGCGGCTATGACTCCCGGCACAGGCTGGGCAAATGGCCATATGAATCCGATTGACACGCTCTCGATCCGACAAGACTCCGGACATTGGGCGCCGCAAGGACGAGCGGAAGGCGCCCCTATTTGCCCTGAAACCGCAGATTCATATGTTCCAGCATCTGACCAAGCCAGGCTCCGCTGTCGCACCCCTGTCGATCGATGTATTCGGCAAGCTGCGCCCCCAAGAGCACGTTGTCATCCATGCTGTTGTTGAGAAAGAGGCCGTGGCGGCCCAACGTGAAGAGGTTCCGAACCTTGTGCAGCCCCTCCAGCGCGGGGATGAGGTACTCCTCGAAGTCCAGCTCATAGACCGGATACGCCGTATCAATGCGTCGAACGAAATACGAGGACAGCTCCGACTTCTTCAAGTCGTGCCCCAGCTTCGAGAGATCGCGCCAGACGATGTCGAAGAGCTCCTCATCGCTGCCCGTCCAGATCTCGTCTCCCTTGAAACAGGAGATCTCCACGCACAGGACGGTCTGCTTGAGGGGGACCATCGAGGGGCCGACATTTTTCTGCTCGGATATCCGGTTGCACCGGAAGTGCTCATCGAGCAAATACACCCAGTGCCAGTCGGCCAGCCGCTCTCGATCGAGCACCACATACACGAGCACGAGGCTGCGATAGCGGAGCCGCGCCGCCGAGTCTTGAACGGGCTGCGGCAGCGGAGGGTCGAACATTTTCGCCAGGACCGGAAGGGGCACGGTGGACAGGACGGCATCGCAGGGGGCCTCTATTTCGCGGCCGTCCCGCTCATAGACCACCCGCTCGATCCGTTCGCCGTTCCTGATCAGTCTTTTCACCGGAGACTGGAGCAAGACCTGGCTCCCGTGCGAGCGGACGGATTCGGCCATGTTCTCGAAGAGGACGCTGATGCCCTCCTGCGGATACAGGTATTTGGCAAAATAGGTGACGGGATCGGCCTTGATGCCCAGCGTCCTGAGAATGATGTTCTTGAGATTCAGCTTGGCCACCCGTTGGGCCTGTTTCGAGGATATTTGGGAGGTGGGCAAGCCCCAGACCCTGGCCGAGTAGATCCCGAAGCACAGATCGTACAGGGTGCGGCCGAGATTCCGCACCCCCCACTCCTCAAATGAGTGTTCTTTTTGAGGCGGGCGAAGGAAGGATCCGACGGTCGCCCGGACATAATCATAGATGATCCTGGCGGACAGCGCGGGGCTCACGCCGGTGAGCACCTGGAGCAGTTCAAGCGGATACACATAGTACTTTCCCTGCAGAAACACGCGCGTCCCGCGAATCAGCACATGGGGGTTGTCCCCGAAGAAGGGACGGATCGATTCGATAATCGCTTCGCTTTCTTTGGTCGGACGGACATGGAAGGTATGGGGCCCATAATCCACCTTGTACTGGCCGACCTTCAGCGTCTTACCCATGCCGCCGACCGCTTCTTCCCGTTCGAGGACGGTGGCCGAATGTCCCAAAACCGATAATCTCCAGGCAACCCCCAGACCGGCGGGCCCCGCGCCAAGGATGACGATTCTCTTCAAGATTGTCCCTCCGTGACTTTCTCCACGACCACGAAATGATAGAGGTTGAAGAAAAACCCAAGCGGCCGGAACGGCAGATACTTGGTCTCCACGACTTTGAATCCAGGGCCGAGCCACTTCCACAACCGTCTTGGGGTGAAGAACGTCAAATGATCGGGGTAGCGCGGCGGGAACTTCAACAGGAGAAGCCTTCCCAATGACAAGTTCACGTCATTGGGGACGACAATGACCGCTCGCCCGCCCGGTCGGAGCACGCGATGGGTTTCCCTGAGGATCCGCCAGGGCTCGCTGGTATGCTCGAGAATCGCCACCAGCATGACCATGCCGAATGAATCGGCGTCGAACGGCAGGGCGTACGCATCCGCACAGAGCAGACGACGCCCGTTCTCCCTGGCCCGCTGCAGCCGGGTCAGGGACACATCCATCTGGAACGGACTGAATTCCGACCCGTCGAAGGAGAGTCCCTCCCCGCACCCGACTTCCAACACCTCCGACACCGCATAGCCCTTCACGTGCTTCCACGTTTCCTCGATGCACATTCGGTAAAAATACCCGATGATCCCGTGCTTCCAGGCCTGGTGGCTTTCCGTCTGGGCGACGTATTCGTGCAGCTCGGTCTCCGACAGCGCTCTCTTGGCTTGACCGCTCATTGCACCGCTTCCACGGCTTCCAGATGTTCCTTCAAGAGAAGGAGCCCCTTTTCCAGCGGTGTTGTCGGGCGAAAATCGAACAACTCGGCCATTCGCTCCGGAGAGATCACGAACTCGTTATACTCAGGCACCTCGCCGACGTGTTTGATGCGGACGTCCGGCCTGCCCAGCGCCTTCATCGAGCGCTCGACGAGTTCGTTGATGGTGGTCGGATGCCCCGTCCCGAAATCGACCACTTCATCCCGGACGTCCGATTTCAGGATGCTGTTGATGCCGCTGACGGCATCATCGATGTACATGGCATCGATCAGGTTCTGACCGTTTCCGCGGACTTCGAACGTCCCGTTCGGCCCGGCTGTCATCGCAAACCGGACCAGCTTGGTGTACACCTTCCTGGCCGGTTCATGCGGCCCAAACGCTCCGAAGAACCGCACGATGGTATAGGCGCCGACGCGTCCATGCTTCCGAAATGCTTTGACATACTGTTCGGAGGCGAGTTTGGAGATCGCGTAGGGCAGCACCGGATTGAGCTTGGTGTCCGGGCCGACGAGTCCTTTGTGGCCGTCGTAGACGGCGCCGGACGAAAAATACACGATTTTGTCACAGCCGAACGTGGAGAGCAGATTCACCGTGGCCAGGGGCCCTCGTCTCAGATCGTCCGCCGGGTTGGCTGCCGAGGCCGCCGGGTCGCCATTGGCCGCCAGATGCAGGATGGCGTCGAATCGGCTCGGAATGGCTCCGCGCAATCCCTCGACCTGAGCAAGCGTCGTCAGATCGCACCGGACCGGGTGCACGTCGGCCAGCTCGTGCGTCCGTACAAATTCCGTGAATCCGGCGTCCGCGCAATAGACGGCGTAGACGCGCCAATCGGGATCCTTCCGCAGCAGAAAGTTCTTGCCGACGAACCCGGAGGCGCCGGTGACGAGCAGGTCCACGGATTACATCACCTTGCGGAAATATTCGATCGTTCTCGACAGTCCCTCGTCGAGCCCGACCTGGGGTTTGAATCCAAGCACCCGTTGGGCCTTGGCAATGGAGGGAACTCGAACGGCCACATCGGGAATCGAGCTGTCCCGGAACACGACCTTCGAGGTGGATCCGGCCAGACTGATCACCCGCTTCGCCAACTCCAGGGTGGTAATCGTCGCCTGCGGATTGCCGATGTTGAACACCGTCGCGGATTTGTTTTCGGCTTCGGCTGCGCGCAGCCACCCGTCCACGAAGTCGTCGATGTAACACCAGGCGCGGATCGCCGTGCCGTCCCCGTGAATCACCAGATCCTGGTTCTTGATCGCGAGCGGGACGAACCGCTGAATGGCGCCCTCCCCGACCTGCCTCGGTCCATACACGTTGAAGGGCCGGATGGTCACAACCCGCATCCCGTGCTCTTCGGCATAGCAATGCGCCATATGTTCGCCCGCGAGCTTGCTCACGGCATAGGTCCAGCGCATCTCGCCCACGGGCCCCTGCGTCGTCAAGCCGTCTTCCGAAGCTTTGTAGATCGAGGGCCCATAGACTTCACTGGTCGAAAAGTCGATAAAATGCGGAACATGGTTATGCGCCGCGGCATCAAGAGCATTGACCGTCCCGAGGAGATTGATTTTCATCGTGACGATGGGTTTTCTCACGACGGAATCGACTCCGGCGATCGCGGCACAATGGACCACCATATCGGCCCCCTCCATGGTCCGGGAGAGGGTCTCGGTATCCAGCACATCCCCCTTGACGAACGTCACATTCTTGTTCGAGAGGAGGTTCGTATGCTGGATGGCGTCTCTATGGCAATTGTCATAGAGCACGATCGTATTCTTCTCGACCAACCGCTCACATAAGTGAGAGGCGATGAATCCCCTCCCCCCCGTGATGAAAATCCTTTTCCCTTCGATCATGTTCTTCCCTCTCGTTATTCGTTCCGGATATGGATGCTCTTCGACGACGTAGAGTCCTACACCTGTCCGGCAAGTCCGGCATAAATCGCTTCCAGCCTCCGGACCCCGACACCGGTCGAAAACCGCTCGACGACTGTCGCTCTGGCCTTTGCTCCCAGGGTCTTTCTCAGGATGGGATCTGCATGGAGCTTGCGCACCACCTCGGCCAGCGCCGACGGATCACAGGGCTCCACCAGGAGCCCATTGGCGCCGTCCTCCAACACCTCCTTGATCCCCTCCGCTCGTGTCGCAACGACCGGCTTTTCCATGGCCATGGCTTCGAGCAGGGCTATGCCCAACCCTTCGGCCACCGATGGAAAGACGAAAAGATCCGCTGCCGCCAGGACCCGGACGATGTCCCGCCGCGAGCCCAGCAGCGTCACCTCATCCTTCAGGCCCTCTTCACGGGCCACGGTCCTGAAATACTCTTCGGCCGGCCCGTCTCCCACCAGGAACAATCGTATGCGCGGGATCGACGGAATCAGGCCCCGCGTGGCGCGGATGAGATACTCCTGCCCCTTTTCGCGATGCAGTCTCGCGACGTTGATCAGGACAAAATCCTGCTCGTCCAGCGCAAGCGCCCGTCTGGCCGCTTGCCGCATGACGTCCGACGGGGGGGCGAACACATCCGGATCGACGGAGTTGTACAGGACTTCGACTCTCTGAATCCTCAGAAAGGACCGATAGTCCTCCATGACGGCCGTTGACACCGCAAGGAACAGGGAGTTGATGCGCTGCGACGTGAATCGATCCACCGCCAGCCGAATCCGGCTGCGCAGCCTGGCCATGTCCATGTTGGAATATTCACAGAAATGCAGCGTGGTGACGACGACCGGCACGCGCGCCAGCCATGCAGCGATGCGCCCATAAATATTGGCGCAGGAAAGATGCGTGTGCACGATGTCAATGCGCTCGTCGCGAAGCAGCCGGGCCAAGCCGAGCACTCCGCGCCGCCAATCGAGACGTCCCCGCATGCCCAGGCAATGCACCGGCACGTCGCACTGCATGAGATCGGCCTTCAAATCCAGCGGGGGAAACAGCGCCACGACGACCGACTCGAACCGGGACTTGGGCAGATGCCTGACATTCGTCAGGAGCATCTGCTCCGCGCCGCCCGGCCGGAGGGTGTCGATCACGTGGAGAATCCTGATCGGGCGCTTCGGCGGTGACATCCTGTCCGTCATACACCGGGAAGGATCATGCCTTCGTTCCGGACGCGATCAGATTCTTGGCGTAAATGGTCGGCCGGTCCGTTCCGACCTCGATCGTATAAATAAGCTTGAGGAGCCCGAACCAGATCCGTCTCGCGAAGAGGAACAGCATCCGCTTCGGCCTGAGCAAAAAGGCCACGCGAGATCCCCGGACGATCACATCCCGGAATCCCACAGCCAGCAGGACCTGTCGCAGGCTCTGCTCCGAGAACGCGATCTCGTGCGTGAAGTCGATATACCGGGCGTACGGCCCGCACATGCCCGCGATGTTGGGGGTCCGGATGACGAGCCGCCCCTGATCGGCCAGTGCGCTTCCCGTCAAGGCCAAGAGATGCACGATTTCGTCCTTGCTGAAATGCTCGATCACGTCGTTCATCGTCACGAGATCGAACGACTTGGTCTGGGTTTCCAGATAGTGGAACAAATTCCCGACGTGCTCGGTATTCTGAAGCCCGTGCGTCCGACAAAAACTCACCTGGTCCGGACTGATGTCCACTCCCATGCTTCGCCGGTAGCCCTTGCTCTTCAGGAAGCGGAGGAAGTGCCCCATGCCGCACCCGATGTCCAGAATCCTTGCGTCGCGATCTTCAGGCAGCAGCCCCTCGTAATCCGCTTCGAACTCCGGCGTTCGATCCGGGCCCTCTTCGGGATTGAGGAAGCCGTAATGCATGGCGCGGTAATTCGCGTACAGCGCCTGGCGATAGTCGGGCAGCCGCTCCGTATCCCGGTTCAACATTGGGGCACCACGCTCCGCCGTCTGTCCGACCATAGGATGACCGCGCAGGCGAGCAGCGCGCCGCTCGTGACCAGGGCCCCCAGCGTGAAGGACAGAGGGCGATAGGAAAATTCGATCCGGTGCCGGCCGGACGGGACATTGACGGCCCGAAATGTGAAATTGGCCTGATAGATCTTTGCCGGGTTTCCATCCACCGATGCCCGCCATCCGGGAAAGTCATTGTCCAACAGGACAATCCAGCCGTCGGTCGGCGCGTTGACCGCGACGTTGACTTTCGACGGTTGGTAATCGACAACGGAAACCTCCGCGGGCAATCCCTCCGGAGAGGGCCGACGATCAGTCTGCCCGCCCGGGTCTCCCTTCAACACGACCAGCGAGCGCGGCTCAAAATCGTCGCGCCGCAACCGGGCAAGGATGGTTTCATCTTGATCGGCCCAGCTGGCATTCGGGACAAAAAACGCGCGGGGCAGGAACCGAAGATTCTCATACAGCCTGACCTCTCCGTCGAACACCAGGCGAAGGTGCGCATCCTGCAAAATCGGCGCGACCGGGGGCGTGGCGACGTACTTCACGTTCAGAAGCTGGGTCATGCCATCGTCGCGAAAACGGCTCAGCATGAACAGATTCTGGTGCTGCTCGCCTCCGCACATGATTTTACCCTCTTCCAGAGAACGGACGAATTGTCCGAATCGCCCGGGAAGCAGCGAATTGTATGCCTGGATCGCTTCGATCCCGTAGGGCATGAGCGTATTGGGATGAAACGCCTGTCCGGTGCCGCAGGAAAGAAGAGACAGGACGCGAAATTTGTCCTGATCCTGCTTGAGAAAAGCTATAGAGCCGGAGATTTCGTACAAGGGATATTTTGAGGAGTCCACGATATGCGTGTAGGCAAGTGGGAATTGCAAGAGGTCGACTACTGCCGCGGTTGCCAAAGCCACTTTAAACGTTGCAGGCCGGAGCCATCCTTTCCAATAACCAGCGATGAGCAGCAGGACAATTCCCGACATAACGAGGAAGATCACCGCGTAGTAAAGCTCATATTGAATCATCCACCCGATCCGCTCGGCATAGTGTACCGGCGATTTGGCCAACACCCACCCCTTCCCCTTGGCGAACTCGGCAAAGAACTCCATCGCCACGGGCAGAAGGCGGTCCTTCCCAACCGCAATTCCAAAAACTCCAACAACGATCAGGGTCCAGATCCCTACAGCCCCGATTAGAAATCGCTTCAGCAGTCGCATCGTGCTCGCCGGAGCCGTCTGTTCCAAAGTGGCGGCGCCCAATCCTGCCATGGCTGCGGCGACGACAGTGTATAGATAAAGTATCCGTCCAACCTGTCGAAGTCCACTAAATCCGGGAACGAACGTGTACAGAAAATACACAAGTGGCGTGCCCAATGCGATCAGCCAAGTCATTAGTCCGACTCCCGTCAAAACGAACATATATCTGTCGCGGCGGGTTAGTAGACAGATGAACATGAGCACGAGACCTGAGACACCGATATACGTCATGGTGTTTATCGGAAAGCCAGGCCCAAACCAGTTTCGGTCGGGATAACTACCGAACACGTTCGGACTGAGGGCGGTCAATACGCTAAGCCACGAGGTACGACCCAGAGGAAGAATTTCGTCGTACGAACGAAAAATTCGCTGGCTTAACGGAACCAATTCCAAGGTCGGTATCAGTTGGATGGCGCCCAGGGCCAAACCGATCCCGACAGCCAACGCCACCATGCCCAACGGCCGCTTCACGGCCCTGAAGCTCCGAGCCTCCCATACGATGACGGCATAACGCAGTCCAGTATAAACCGCAATGGCTACGCAATTGTAAAAAATAAACTCCAGTAACCCGGAGAGGAACTGAACACCGATCACCCCTCCCAAAGCTACAGCACTTCCGAAACGTTGGCGGACTATCAATTTCTCTATGCAAAGGAACGCGAGAGGGAGCCAGCAAATCACGTGATAGACGGTATAAAAGGCATAGTAGAGCGTGACGCTCCCGCTGAACATGAACGTCACACCGGCGATCAGCCCTCCAAATACACTCCGTCCGATGAATCGGACGTAATAATACATAAACAGCCCTGCCAGAAATGCATGCAACAGCACGTCCGCATTAACGGCCCACATTTCCGGGAGAAGATAGTAAACGAGGTTGGGAGGATAAAACACGCCAAAGATGCCGGCCGCAAGCTCCGGGACGCCGGCTTGCAGGTATGGATTCCAGAGCGGCACCTGGAATTTGCGAACCGCTTCCGTCTCATACAGTTGCACTGGAACTTCCAACAAGATGGGATCTCGACTATTGATATTGTGCGCCCTGGTGCCTGGTTTTTGGAATTTCCACGGATACGTTTCCTCGTAGAGCACATCGATCGGCAAGATCACGCCACCTGCAAAGACTTTCCAGAAGCATACGAAAGTCAACCCCAGAAGAATTAAGACCGGCAGGGCTCTCTTCCAAGCATTTTGAATGTTCGCCCGAAGAAGCATCGGATGGGGCGGCTCATCAACTAACGGGGTTGTCATTGGCTATTCTATTGCTCCGATCCTCATTCGCTTCGCCGTACCACCATCACCAATTCCTCACCGACAGGCTCACCGACATACCGACGTCCTTCTTGCCTTGCGTAGAATGATAGCGCACTGACCCAATTCGCGAATGCGCTAGACCGCGGCCCTCCCTGTCCTCGCGCACGCAACTCCAAACCGGCACGATGAGTCATGACTGCCAACCCCGCACCCGTAGTCCGCCAAACCACCTTGAATCCGGCCCTCGTGACGCACGCCTCGAGGCTTGACAGCGAAAATAAATGAAGGTGCCGCGGAATATCCAAGTGAACCCAAAAATCTTCAAAGGCTTTATGCCCCAAACTGTCGATATTCGGAGTGATGATTGCAAGATACCCGCCCGACTTAAGCAGTTGTCGGCACTTCCCGAGGAAATTGACAGGATCATGGACATGTTCGATCGTGTGATTCAGAGTAATGAGATCAAAGCATGCCTCCGTGAGCTGGGCGGCCTCCAGCGTCTGCGGAATAACCTTCATATTCAGAACTTCGACCGCGCTCTTGGCCGCCTCGGGGTCGGGTTCGACGCCCAGTGCTTCCCATCCCATCGCGCTCATCAACGCAAGAAATTCCCCGCTCGCACATCCGACATCCAATAGCTTTCCGCAAGGTATGGACACCAATTTTCTCATCGCGGGATTGGCCACGCTTCCTAGAAGGGGGAGGTGCGTCAACACACGCACAATCTGACGAAGGACTGCGGGATGCCTCAGGAAAAACTTCCAGGCATGACCATGCAAAATGGCTCGCTTCATCTCGCTTCGAATCGAGCTCGGAAAGCCTGGCAGGGTTTCAAGCGCATGCGTGAAATAGCGTGCATAGAGCTTTCCAATGTCCTCGGGGATCGGGCAAGGATCCAACCACTGCAACCGGCAAACTCCGCAATAACGAAACCCCCAACAACCAGGCGATCCAAAGAGACGATCTCTCAGCCCTTGATAACGTTTTTCCCCTTCCCGGCCGCAAAATGGGCAGATCTCAGTCGGAATGGAACTGATCGTGACAGCCTGGTCAGCAGGAGGCTTCACGGAAGCGGAGACCTTTGAATCTCCTCTACAAGAAATGTCCATATCTATCTAGACCTCATTTAAGCCCATCACCGAGGACTGCCACCATAAATCTTGTCCTGAGCTATTGACCATGTTTTAGATGTTCGATTTCTTTTCTTAACTCATGGATTTGGACCTGCTGTTCCTTGATTGCCTGTACAAGGCAGCCGTCAGCCGTCCATAATCGATGGATTTGGCGTCTCGTCCGTTGGGCTCATATGAGACAACTTCGGGAAGTATCATCCCAACCTCTTCGGCTATCATGCCGATATCTCTTTGCTTTGTTTGCTTCCAGTCAAAGTAAGCCGTCCGGAGCCGCTCGACCTTGTCCAGAGCCCCAGAGAAGGGAGCAATGCGCTCTTTCCATCGGATCGAACTGTAGGTAGTCCAACCATCGGCAATTGGATCAGATGATGAATTCTGCACCACGGTCCAATGTTTCCTGGGGACGTTGTACCGATGCCGACGTTGCCACTAGAGGTTATGCGGACAGCCTCCGTATTTGAACCAGATCGCCGTGTATTCAATGTCAAATAGCCATCATTGGTTGATGCGCCATTCCACGCAGCGATGATCGTGGCAATGTTCTGGCCACCTCCGCCTACAAACGCAAGTTCCGATCCTTCATTGAACGCTCCGCCAGAAGTATTACGATTGGGGACCGGTAGAACTGTTTGAATGCCAGTCCCGTCAACTCGGAACTGCCCGGCCGGATTGCTTGTTTGTCGAACATCAAACACAAAGTCTGGTGTCGTTGTACCGATTCCCACCCTGCCGGCGTCAGTCACCACAAAAAATCTCCCGCCCGGATGGTGACAGTAAAAGCCAACAGCGCCATACCCGCGACAAGACCAATTATTGAATATTTCATTGTTTCGCCCCTCCCGGTTGCAAAGTAAGGGGATACGGTCCAAAGTTCAGGCAGGCGTTTCTTTTCTCAGGCTCGCAAACGACCCCTTGGCCAGGGCAATGTCTCCGGGCCCGATTTCGCGAACGACGAGGAGCAACGCCAGGTAAGCAAGAAGGCAGGCAGGTCCCAGGACCAGACCGTTGCGCAACCCCAATTGATTGAGGGCGAAGACGCCAACCGCCACCAACAGACCCACGCCCGCCGTTCTCAGAAATGCCCGGTACGGAAGCATGCGGCCGATTTCGCGAAACACGCCGAGAAAAACCACCCAATAGATGGCATAGGAAGCAATGCCGGCCCCAATAGCTCCATAGAGTCCATAGAGCGGCACGAGCAGCAGGTTTAGGGTGGTGTACATTCCCGCCAACAGCAGTCCCAAAGACGTGGCCTTGCCGGTCTTCTCAAATACATTGATTACGAACATGCCCGACGGGTTGTGAACGGCGCGGAGAAGAAAGACGGGCAGCAGCCACCGGAAGGCCGTCACGGCCGGCATGTACTCGGGTCCATACAAGGTCAGGATCACGGGCTCCACGGCGAAATACGAGATGATGGCCATGACCACCGCGGCCTGCAGGAACCAGCGGAACATCAGCACGAATTTCCGCTCCACCCCAGCCCGGTCCGTTCCATCGATGCCGGCGAGGTACGGCATGAAGATCGTGAAGAGCACCTTGAACAGTGCCATGAGCCCGCCGAGAAAGGTGGTGGCGATGAAATAAAAGGTGACGACTTCCAGCGCTTCGTACCGGCCCAGGATGACCTTGTCGAACCAGGTCAGCAGATAGAAATTCAATTGCCCCACGAGCAGCGGAGCGCCGAAACCCAGCATGATCACCGTGGACTTGAGGAATTCGCCTGGCTCCCAGTACTTCCAGATGCCTTTTTGCCATCGAGTCCTGATGATCAGCCACCCGATCACGGCGGTGAGAACCGCCGCTGATGCATTTGCGAGCAGCACCCCGTCGATTCCCGCATGCATCCCCATAACGGCAAATGTCGCACCCGCCAGATAGACGAGGGGATACAAGACACTCAGCAAACCCTCCCACCGCCATTCCTCATAGGCCTGGAACAACTGCAGCACGAAGTCCAAGAGCGACGAACCGACGACGAACACCGTCGCAACTTTGAGAAGCGGAACCAATTCAGTGCGCTGAAAGAACTGCAACCCGATCGCCTCGGCAGATGTCCACATGAGCACGGCGAACAGAGCCGCTCCCAGCAGTTGGAAAATGAGCCCCGTCAAAATGAAAACGGGGATCCGCTCCGCGGCCTCCCGTCTGAATTTGGGCACGAACCGGTTGAGCGCGGGCCTGACACCGAGATGGTACAGCGCCGTCGTCAGCGCCGTGACGGAATAGACGAGGACAAGGAGCCCATAGGTGTCCTTGCCGAGGACTCGATTGAGAATGATGGAGAGGCCGAGGCCCAGGAGCAGCGCCACCCCGTTGGCGGCTCCCTTGATGGCGATCCCTTGACTGAGATGGCGAATGGCGCTCATGCCACGCCGCGGCACCCATCTTGCTGCCGACGAACAATGTCCGCCACAAACCGGGCGTTGCCGGACACGGCGCCATGCTGTCTATCGGCCAGGGTGGCCGCCTTTTCCCGGAGAGCCCGCAGCAGATCGGGCTTGGCCATGAGCTCAACGACCCCGCGCGCGATGTCGTCGCTGTCCCGGACCCGGAGGCCCGGCCAGACGGCTTCGAGCTCCCCGGTGATCTTCTCCCATCGCCTGGCGTAGGGGCCGAAGAATACCGGCGTTCCATGGATGAGGGGCTCGATGATGTTCTGTCCGTAGGCGATCTTGAACCGAGGAATGAGCGTGACGCCCAAGACCCCCATGGTGGCGATAGCCCAAAGCCGTCCGAGTTCGCCGAAGGTGTCGATGAGCACGACGTCCGGCGGCTCTCCCGCCATCGGCGCCCCCGTCGATCTCCGGCAGTACCGGCATCCCCGCTTTTGCAGCTCCTGCTCAATGTGCGCGACGCGATCGAGGTACCGGGGGGCCAGGATCAGCCGCAAGCCGGGAAGCGAGGCTTTCGCTTTCAGAAAAGCATCGATGAGGATCTGTTCCTCCCCATAATTGAGACTGCCTCCGAGCAGAACGGGGTCGCTCTGGTTGAGCCCGAGTTCCCGCAGGAGTTTGTCCCGGTCCTGAGTCGAGAGCCGAACGTGTTCAAAGTCATACTTGAGATCGCCCGTCACCTCCAGCCGCTTGAACGGAATGCCGAGTTTCTCGAACAGAGCCAGATCGTCGCCGGTCTTGGCTCCGACACAATCGACGGATTCAAAGATATTCAGCGCCATGGGTCTCGCCATCGTGGGATGCTCGGGCCAGTCGGCGCTCATGAACGCGCTGACGATGACCGTCGGGATCTGCAACGCCCTGGCTTCTCGCAGGAAGATCGGATGCGCGGGGGTCTGCACGCACACGACCGCCGCGGGCCGGATCTGCTTGAGGACTCGTCTGGCGACCCACGCGATATCCCAGGGTGTGTCGATCAGATGGTCTACCCCGGATATGTTTCCGGCCGCCTTGAGGGCGTCGTAACTGTTGCAGGACAAGACCAGCACATGATCCGGAAGCAGCCGCCTCAGGTGCTTGCAGAAGGAAAAACTCTGCATGACTTCCCCCCCGGATAGCGCATCGATCCAGACCACCTTCTGCCCGCGGCAGCCTGCGACCACCTCCTCCGGCAAGGCCCCCCAGCGACTCCAAAAAAACTGACGCCAATAAGGATCCCTCCCGAGAAGGACGCGATGGAGGAACGTCTTGGGGAGATGGAGATACGCGGTCATTGCGTACCTCCGCTGCGCTGACGGCCCGAACAACTGCCGCATTGAAGGCTGCTCTCTCGAAAAGGGATTGCCCGCCGTGGCGGACGAATCGTCAGGCGGAAGGTGCGCGATCGCTCAGATGTTCGTCGCGGAGCGGTTCGCCGCCCTTCACTCCGGCGGTGAGGACGCGGCCGATGACTTCATCAATTCTCGACGGAGCGATGCCGTCTCCCGGGCGCAATGGAATCATCATGTCCATGGTCAGTCTGGTGCCGGCCGGCAGGTCTCTGGTCGCGACGAGGCTGCGCCGCATCGGCTTGCGGGCGTCTCCATCGGACAGCGGCTTGCCGTATTCACCGAGAGCCTTCTGCACGAGACTCCCCTCTTCGACGAGGCGCTTGAACTCGGATGGTTCGGCCGACAGCTTGTGATCTCCGATGGTCTGGTTCTTATCCAAGGTGAAGTGCTTCTCGATGACGAGGGCGCCCAGCGCAACGGCCCCGAGGCAGGCCGCCACTCCGAGCGTATGGTCGGAGTACCCGATGGGAACCCCGAAACGATCGCGCAGATGCGGAATCGACAAGAGGTTGGCCTTTTCGATCGGCGTCGGATACAGCGAGACGCAATGGAGCAGAACGAGGCGGTCCGACGGAATATCCTTGATGGCCTCGGCGATCTCGTCCGGCGTCGCCATGCCGGTCGAAAGAATGAGGGGTTTGTTCCGCTTGACGAGCGAGCGGATCAGCGGCTTATTCGTCAGGTCGCCGGAGGCGATTTTGTATGCGGGCACGAAATCGTCCAGCATGTCCGCGCTGGCCTCGTCGAAGGCGCTGGAGAAGAACTCGCTGCCCTCCCGCCTGGCCAGCTCCGCCAGTTCCCGCCATTGCGCCGGGGCGAATTCCAGGCTCCTGAACCGCTCCAACTGAGTCTTGTACTGCGCCCTGACATGGGCCAGCGCCGGCACATCGGGCCGTACGAGCTTTTCAGCCCGGTAGGTCTGGAATTTGACGGCGCTGGCCCCGGAGCGGGCGGCGGCGACGACCAATTCCTTGGCCAGCGAAAAATCGCCGTTGTGGTTGCTTCCGATTTCGGCGATGAAGAAGACCGACGGCCCGATTTCATAACGCCCGATTTTCATCGCACTGGCTCCTGAAGTTGTGGAGGGACTCTCGTCAACCCTTCGCAGGCCGCTCGGCCTGCAACATCTGCTCGGCCACCCAGAAATCGAAGTCATTTTCGAGCCGCAATGATTCCTGCGGGGCCATCTCGATGTAGCTGATGCGCTTCCCCAGGAAATTTCCGGCCCGGATCAGCTCGGCCGAGGTGAGATAGAGGGCGCCATTCTCTTTGAAAATGACTTCTTTCTCTTCCCGTAGCAGCCGCTTCTGATAACCGACCGGCTCGAGCCCTTCTTTGCCGCGGCGCCAGTGAAACGTCAGATCCTGAGACACCGACAGCACGGAATCGGCATGGTACAGGAGCAGAGTGTCGATGGCCTCCGCAAGATGCGCGGCCCGACGGAACGGACAGTGCAGGTGGAGCACGGCCACGAGATCCGGACGGTAGTCTTCATCCTCGGCCAACCGGCTGAGGAGATGGCGCAACGTTTCTTCCACCGAGACCGACGACCGCGCCAGCTCCTGCGGACGCAGGAAAGGAACGTCCGCCCCGAGCGCACGCGCCGCTTCGGCCACTTCAAAATCCTCGGTCGAGACGATGAGCCGATCGAGCACCTTGGCCTGCAGCGCCTGATCGATGGAGTGCGCCATCAGCGGGCGGCCGCCCAGCTTGAACAGCGGCAGTTTCTGTCCGTCCCGCTGGCGGGCCATGGCGGGGATGATCCCCAGGACGCGCTTCGAGTTGCGCGCGCCTTTCGACTCGACGAATTTCTTTTTGACCTGACGGCGGGCCTCCATGCGGCCTTCGAAGTTCCGGGACATGTTGCGATCATGCTGCCGGTAATACAGAAGCGGCAGGTTGACGTTGTAGACGTTGAACCGGTCGATGAAACGAATCCAGAAATCGTAGTCTTCCTGGTACCGGAGGGTCTCGTCGTAGCCCCCCAGGGCTTCGAAACACCACCGGCGATACATGGCCCCGGCCGCCAACGGACTGCGATCAAGGAGCGTGACCTCATCGTGGACCTTCGGCAGCCGCACGTGCTCCATGATGCCACCGCGCAAGTCCACCCGATAGTAATCCGGGAAGACCATGTGGACATTCGGATGCCTATCGAGAAAATGCGCCTCCACGAGCAGCATGTTCTCGTCGAAATAGTCGTCGGCGTCCAGCCGTATCAGATATTCCCCCTTTGACGCCGTAATGCCACGGTTGGATGCGGCGGCTAGGCCGAGACCCGTCAAGCGGACCACGTGAATCCTCGAGTCGCCGGCATAGCCCTCCAGCAAACGCTGGGTGTAATCGGTCGAGCCGTCATCGACAATGACCAGCTCAAAGTCGGTGTAGCTCTGCTCGAGGACCGAGCGCACCGCCCGGTCCAGATGCTTGGCGTAATTGTGGGCGGTGAGGATGACGCTGACCCGCGGACTGCTCATGCGGTGACTTTCAACCGGGCGTTGATCTCGGGCGGCACCCGCGACGGGACCTGCGCGTTCCAGGAGACGCATTCCGGACTGGCATCCAGCAATTGCACGACCTCCGAAAGCGGAAAGACACGGCCATCGCGGTACAGCCGGCCATAGACGAACTCAAGGACTTTCAGATCCTCCGGGGTATCGAGAGTCAGCCTGTACATCGGCCGCCGCAATTCCGGATTGGGCACGCTCCATCGTCCCAGCGTGAAGACCGCGGGATTGTTTTTGAAATAGAGGGTCATGTATTCGCTGCCGGAGGGATCCTCCGCCAGGTCATGCGCCCGTCGAAGCGCCGGAACCGAGATGACTTCCGGGCGGGTCCCCCGCGGGAGATCGTCCGTACACGTGTAGTCGGCCCCTTCCGCGCAATGCTGGCGGACCATGGCCGCTACGGCGTCCGGATCGGTCAAGGGGTTGTCGCCGGTCACGCGCACGATCACATCGGCGTGCTGACGCTCGGCGACGTCCAGGAACCGCGCCATCACATCGGCCTCGCTTCCGGCGTAGGCCTCGATTCCCAAGCGCGCCGCTTCTTCCAAAAGCACGCGATCCTGGGGATGGGTCGAGGTGCACAGCACGAGCTTCCCCACGGCCTCCACAAGCCGCAACCGTTCGACCAAGTGGTGCAATACGGGCTTCCCCGCGATCGGGAGCAGCGCCTTTCCGGGAAGCCGCGTCGACTTCATCCGGACGGCGATCAGAATGAGCGTGCGCGGGGGTTCCACGTCCCCGGGCGTGAGCGCCTCCTCCGAAGCCACATCCCGCAGCAACTTCTTGCCGAGCAGGGCCTCGACGCATTCCGGTCCCGCGCCGGGCACAGGAGTCCGCTTCATCGCCACCCGTTTCCTGGTGAGGATGGCGCCCCGCTTGAGCGCATCACGAGCCACCACCTTTTTTTGCATGGACTCGCGGTAGCGGACCTCCGATTCGGAGAGCGCCGGACATCGTTGTCCCAGCGCGCGTTCGGTTTTGCGGACCCAGTCGGCCATCCGCCGAAATTCGTCGGGGTTCAGCGCCGAGACCCAATCCCGGCTTTTGCTGCCTCGGTCCTTCGTCAGATGTTTCTCGATCACCCGCGCGCCCAATCCGACCGCCACGACCGGGAGGACCGGGCAGATGGCATCCTCTCCCGCGCAATGATCGGCAAACCCGACGGAAACCCCGAAACGATCACGCAGCCATTCCAGCCGCCGAAGATGCGTATCTTCGATCTGGGTCGGAAAGCCCTGGAAACCATGGTGCAGCACGAGTTCTCCGGCCGACTCCGCTTTCAGCACGTTCAAAACGGAGGCGATCTCCTCCTCCGTTTCGCCGCTGACCGCCACGAGAAGCGGCTTGCCGGTCTTCGCCAGCGCCCGCAGCAGGTCCCGGTCCCCCGTGATCGTGGTCGTGATCTTGTACGCTTCGATGCCGAGGGCTTCGGCAAGCTCCAGGCTGGCGTGATCGTACACATCGGCCAGCACACGAAGCCCCGCGTCCCGAGCGGCTCGAACGACGGTGATCCAGTCCGCCGGTTGAATCTCGATCTGGCGGAACGCGGCGGCCTTGGGATGATCGCGGACGACCAATTCATCGGCTCGAAAAATCTGGAACTTCACGGCGTCCGCTCCGGCCTGGGCGGCAAGCCGGGCGAGTTCGATCGCCAGGTCGGGGCGCCCGTCATGACCGGATGCCACTTCTGCGATGATAAGGACCTGTTCGCCGGACAGTTGCATGGGGCTAATACTGGTACACTTTCTTTTCGCCGCTCTGGATCTGCAGCAACGTGTCGGGAGTCACCTTCTCCCACACGTAGCTTTCCTTGACGAAACAGTGGTTGCAGGGCGCGAACTCGTCCAGCTTCCGGTCCCGCAGAAGCTGCCGAAGTTTGGTCATCCGCTTCCCCCGCCAGATCGCCCCGAGATCCTCCTTGTTGGCGTCCCCGATGGTCCACTCCATCTGCCAGTCGGAACAACAGGGCAGGACCCGCCCGTCGCGGGCGACGATCATTCGCTGCCAGGGTTGCGGACAGCAGGCCCGCTCCACCGCCACCTGATCGCCGACCGTATGATCGCCCTGTCCGCGATTGGAGACATCGCTGATCCGAATGTCATCCACGATCGGCTTCCACATCTCGATGAATTGCTCCACTTCGTGGGCATTGTCCTTCATGCGGACCATCTGGATGCGGATAAACGGTCGGACCCGGCCCAGCTCATCCCGGATGGACCGGAACAGCATGACATTCTCCCGAAGCTTTTCGAAACTCGCGCGGACGCGAATGCGCTCGTAGGTCTCCTTCGTCGCCCCATCCATGGAGATGATGACCCGGTCCAGCCCCGCGAGAATGACTTCGCGGATGCGGATCGTGGTAAAGGGAATCCCGTTGGTGTTCATCTGGACTTCCAGAATCCCCTTGGATTTTGCATGGCGGATGACGTCGGCCAGATCCCGGTGCAACGCGGACTCTCCGCGCCAGTTCAATTTGATCGAACGCACCCCGTGCCGGGCGGCTTGATCGATCATCCGCTTGGCGAATCCGGTGTCCATCGTCGTGGCGCCTTTGACCCCGTCCTCAATGCCCTGCGTGCACATGACGCACCGGAGATTGCAGGCGTCGGACAGTTCGATGTCGAGATGCGGGGGGAAGCGCCCCACCACGTCCAGCTTCGGCCGCAGCACAAAATTGGCCCTGTACCACAGGAACCGCGGATCGAAACCGCGCTTGGCAACTTCCACGACCCAGCTCCACCGTCGCCGCCACGCGTTCAGCTGATAATAGTTACTCTGCCCCACGAATCCCGCCCCCTCTTTTCAACGCCATGCGATCATGCCTTCTGGTCGAGGAACGCCACCCGCCGGCGCGTGCCGTCCCATCGGATGTCCGGCACCAGCGCTTCCCGGCGGGCCTCAATCCGATCTTTATATCTCAGCAAATCCGTCAGCATGACTTTCATTTCTGTCTCGATATCGTGCGATGGTTTGTAGCCGAGATCCAGGAGATGTTTGTGGTCCGGATTGTAGTAATGTTTCTCCTGTTCCTTGCGCGGATTCTCCACGTTCTTGACCTCGACGTTCAGCCCCAGGGTGCCCGCCACCTTCTTCACCTTTTGGGCCAGTTCGGAGAGGTCATAGACTTCCTCAAATTGGTTGAACACCCGGCACTCGCCTTCCTTGGGAGGATGCTCGATGGCCAGGGTCATGCATTGCATCGAGTCGCGAAGCGGAAGGAAGCCGCGCAGCTGGTGACCGAGACCATAGGGCGAGAGAGGATGTCCGATCACAGCTTCCGCGCAATACCGGTTGATCGCCGTGCCGAAACACTGATCGAAATCAAAGCGTGTCACCAGGCGCTCATCGTCCCCCATTTCATCGATCCGCGTCCCGAAGACAACCCCTTGCATGATATCCGTCGAGCGCAGTCCCCAGAGCCGGCAGGCCATCATCACGTTGTTCGAATCATGGACCTTGGTCTGGTGGTACCAACTATTCGCCTGCCGCGGAAACGGCAGCGTGTCCGTGCGCCCCCGATATTCGATCGTGAAATAACCTTCTGGAATATCGAGGTTCGGCGTGCCGTATTCCCCCATCGTGCCCAACTTGACGAGTTGCGCATCCCGGCAGGTTTCTTTCATGGCATACAGAATATTGAGGGTCCCCATAAGGTTGTTCACCATGGTGAACCGGCAATGATCTACATCCATCATGCTGTAGGGGGCCGACGGCATCTCACCCAGGTGCACGATGGCCTCGGGCTGGAAGGCCTTGAAAGAGTTGAGGACGAAATTGTAGTCGCAGAGATCGCCCTTCTTGAACTCGAGGTTCCTGCCGAAATTGTCCTTGAAGGCCTCCAGGCGATCGGTCATCCGCTTGATCGGCGTCGCGGATTGAGAGCCCATCTCCGCCACCCAATCCCGGCGAAGGTACAGATCGCATCCTCCGACCTCATGTCCCCGGCGAGCGAGGTACATCGCCAACGACCACCCCAGGTACCCATCCACCCCGGCAATAAACACGCGCATAGCTTTACCCCTCTACTTCTTTCTTGTTAGCCGCTAAAAGGCGCTTCCGACATACTGTGGAGAACTGTCGACAGTTGCCCGTTTAAATACTACTGAAATTTGGCTCATTATTGACCGCGCTTCAGGGTTACAACTTCTTTTTGTAATTCCAAGATCGCTTCTTGCTGCTCTTTGATCGCCTCAATTAGAACAGCATCGATGGCGGTACAGGAAAGCCCCTTTTGGGTGATATCGCCCTCCGGCGTAGTAACTGCTTCAGGAACAACCCTCTCAACTTCCTGAGCCAGTAGCCCAATCTGTCGGCCCATACTTGTGTACCCTTTCCACTCAAAACTCACCCCACGGAGGCGCAAAACTTTCTTCAAATACGACTCTTCCTTGGGCAAGGACCTGATATTTTTCTTAAGCCGTGCGTCAGAACACATGGAACCTGTAATGCAGCCACCCGAGACATCTAATCGACTCGCTGGACTTGCTGTGCCGATTCCAACGTTGCCAGCGGACGTGATACGTAGCGCTTCAGTTAATGAGCTAGACCCGCGAGTACTAAATCTTAGATAGCTATCTGTGGTCGCCGCTCCATTCCAGGCTGCAGCGATAGAGGCCAAATTAGGGCCCGCACCCGAACCGGAACCACCCACAAAAGTCAGTTCTGACCCCTCATTGGCTGCACCTGATCCGGTATTTCTATTTACAATCTGCAAGACGGTTTGAATTCCGCTACCGTCAACACGAAATTGGCCCGCTGGGGAATTCGCGGACTGCCGAACATCAAATTTAAAATCTGGCGCCGTCGTCCCAATTCCTACATTACCAGTATCAGTTACCACGAAAAAGTCTCCAGCCCAGAGCGTGACCACCAAGGCCAACAGCAAGATTCCAGCAACTGCGCCAATCGTTGCATACCTCATTGTATCCTCCTCGGACAGCAGGGCCACGCGCACAGGAATATTCGATCTTCCCTGGAAGGTTTCATCTGACTTGAATCGCGAATGCTGGTGCTAATGTGGATATGCACCCTCATGCGCTGGTCGAGGACGTCGAGCTGATCGAGGATCGAGACTTTCTCATGTTCAACAGACCCTTCACCAAGTCTTTCCAGCCACCTTTCATAAAGTAAACCGCTTGATGTCTCCTAATGTCCCATCGGATATTGTAAAACGCTTCCTCCACGTTATGAGGTTGGAACGTAGGGGAGCCTGCGGTGTCCGATCTTTCAGGGTCAATTCGACCCAACAACCTGATCACGTTGCCTCGAATGCTTACAAGACGTTCAACTGACATGATATTGAAGCCGGCTTTTCGCATCACCTCGCAAAGGCTTTCCGTCGAGAATCCCCAGAGGTGGGGCGACGCAAACAGATTTTGAGAGAGCGATCCCCGTGGAACGAGAAAATCGGGAACCTCGACGAAGACGTTGCCGCCCGTCGCCATCCGTCCCTTAACCGTCGCGAGAAAATCCCAAGGCTCGTGGATGTGCTCGAGCACGTGCGACAGGGTCACCAACTCGAAGCGCGCCCCCTGATAGACACTCTCGTCGAGTTCGCCGGCATGAATGGTGACGCCGAAATGTTTTTCGCCCCATTTCGCAAAACTCTCGGTCACTTCAGTGCCGTAGGCGGCCCAGCCGGCCTGCTGGAAGCCTCGCAAGAGGCTTCCCTCTCCGGACCCGATGTCCAGGACTCGCCGGCCGTTTCCGCCGCCGCCCAGATGCTTGGAGAGCCACGCAACCTTGTCCTCGGCATCGGCCCGTTTCACGGCAAGATAGGCCGGGGCAGGCTCTGCGGGCCTGTAGCTGTTCCGGTAGATCTCGGTCAGCAACGCCTTCGTGGGCCTGGGGCTTTGGTAGAGGAACCCGCAGGCCATGCACATG
>JACRDG010000076.1 GCA_016218715.1 Desulfomonile tiedjei
AAACCCTTTATCATTAAGGAGTTGAGCTAAATGCTGACCGCTGACTGCTGAAAGTTATCCGGAAATCTTGGATTTCCGGATGAGAACTGATTAAGGTGTTGTGGGTATCGGAAGACGGCCCACAAGGTTTTGGGTACCTGGCATCTTTATTCTTTTGTTAAGGCTTTCCGGGACGTGGACAGAGTTCAAGGGCGAAGGCCATCAGCCATCTGCGGTTTCCCTTGAGCTTGTAAGCTATTTTATTGACCGAGCATTTTTTCCCTTGACAAAAAAAATGAATCTGGTATACGTAAAGCTTTCTTGTTCCAATATTCACAAAATTAATAAAAGTATAATTTATTTAGATAGTTAAGAAAATAGAGATTGTGCTTTGGGTAAATCGGCCAACGATGGGGGATCTCCTGGAAAGGTCTTTTTAAATCATTAAATCAGGAGAGTTGGTAACGTTTTTGAGTCAAACCATCAGACAGATTTTGTTAATGAAGAACGGCTTGCCAAATGACATAAGGTCGGGTTGGATTAACTGAGCCGGGAAGGCTTTCGATATTTTGGGAGGACTTTTTTCAAGGAACACGGGGCCTAATTTCAAGGATTTTCGACCGTCCCAGATAGGGGATACTTCTGGAAAAGAGATACATCGACACAGAAGGGGGGTGAGATGGTCGGTCTGACCGACGGGGCGATTTATTACAAAAAACACGAAAGATCCAAATCGCTTTTTGAAACATAAATCAACAAATATGAGGAGAAAACTATGCCAAGCTTTGTGATTAAAGAAAAATGTGATGGATGCAAAGGGCAGGACAAAACCGCTTGTATGTACATTTGCCCGGTGGATCTGATGTTCTTGGACAAGGATGGTTCGGCTGGATACGGCGAGATGAAGGCCTGGAACCGGGACCCTTCCCTTTGCTGGGAATGCTATAACTGTGTCAAGATCTGCCCCCAACAGGCTATTGATGTCCGTGGTTATGCCGACTTCGTGCCCATGGGTGCCAGTGTCACACCCCTTCGGGGTTCTGAGGACATTATGTGGACCGTTAAATTCCGGAATGGCGCTCTGAAACGCTTTAAGTTCCCCATCCGGACTACGGCTGAAGGCAGCGCGGTTCCCAATGGCGGATTTGATGAAGGTTCCGGCGATCTGAAGAGCCCTTACCTGTTCACCGAGCCTGCTTCCTTAAAACTGGCAGCTTTACCCACACCAAAAAAGTAACGAAGGAGGGAAATGATTATGGCAGATTATCCAACTGTAGAAGTAACCACCGATCTGTTGATTCTGGGTGGAGGTATGGCCTCTACGGGGGCTACTGTTGAAGCCGCCTACTGGGCGAAAAAGAACGGCGTGAAAGTAACGACCGTTGACAAAGCCGCCTTTACGCGTTCCGGAGCCGTGGCCATGGGCCTTTCGGCTATCAACCAATATGTCGGCATTGCCGACGGTCAGAACACAGCGGAAGATTATGTTAATTATGTCCGCCAGGATTTGATGGGCATCTCCCGGGAAGATTTGGTCTATAACATCGCCCGTCATGTGGATTCTTCGGTCCATCTTTTTGAAAAATGGGGTTTGCCCATCTGGCTGGATGAAAACGGCAAGTATGTCCATGAAGGCCGCTGGCAGCTCATGATCAACGGTGAATCCTACAAAGTGATCGTGGCCGAAGCCGCCAAGAACGCCATGGACGCCGCCGGTTTCGAGATCTATGAGCGTGTTTTCATCGTCGCCCCCCTGATGGACGGTGACCGGATCGCCGGGGCCGTCGGTTTCGGGACCCGCGATGAGAAATTCTATGTCTTTAAAGCCAAAGCCGTCATCTGCGCCCTGGGCGGCGCGGTCCACGTCTTCCGTCCCCGGTCCACCGGTGAAGGTCAAGGCCGTTCCTGGTATCCGCCTTTCAATACCGGATCCAGTGCCTACTTTACCCTTCAAGCCGGTGCCGAGATGACCTGTCAGGAAGTCCGCTTTATCCCGGTTCGGTTCAAGGATGCCTATGGACCGGTCGGGGCCTGGTTCCTGCTCTTTAAATCCCGGGCAACCAGCGCCACGGGCGGTGAGTATATGGTCGTCCGCAAGGATGAGTTGAATAACTGGGCGCCTTATGGTCTGGCCAAACCGATCCCGGCCAACCTGCGTAACTACCTGGGCATGTTGGATGAGTTCGAGGGCAAAGGCCCGATCTACATGAGAACAGAAGAAGCCATTGCCAATATCGCAGCCCAGTTCAAAGACGATCCGAAGGCCTTCAAGAAGAAGATGAAGGAACTTGAGTCCGAGGCGTGGGAAGACTTCCTCGACATGACCATTTCCCAAGCCATTCTCTGGGCCGGCACCAACACGCAGCCTGAAGAGAGGTCCTCTGAGATCGCCGCTTCCGAACCGTACTTCATCGGCTCCCACTCCGGTGCTTCCGGCGCGTGGGTCAGCGGACCGAAAGACCTTGCTCCGCCCGATTACTTCTGGGGCTACGCGTACATGTCTACGGTAAAGGGTCTGTTCTGCGCGGGTGACGCGTCCGGCGCTTCCAGTCACAAGTTCTCCTCAGGCTCCCACGCTGAGGGTCGTCTGGCCGGCAAGTCCATGGTCCGCTTCGTGGTCGAGAACAACACCCAGCCGAAGGTGGACGCGGCGAAGGTCGATGAGCTGAAGAAGGCAGTCCTGAAGCCGCTCGATCTGTTCGCAGAGTTTGGCGCCAAGTCCAGCGATCCGGACATCAACCCTGAGTTCATGAAGCCGAAGATGTTCATGTTCCGTCTGCAGAAGATCATGGACGAGTACGCAGCCGGTGTGACCGCTGGCTTCAAGACCAACAAGCCGAAACTCGAGAGATGCCTCGAGCTCCTGAACTGGCTCAAGGAAGACTCCGAGAAGCTGGCTGCCGAGAATCTGCACGAGCTGATGCGCTGCCACGAGAACATTCAGAGAATGCACCAGGCAGAGTGCCATGCACGCACCATGCTCTTCCGTGAAGAGACCCGTTGGCCGGGCTACTACTTCCGTTCCGACTTCCCGACCATGAACGACAAGGATTGGAAGTGCTTCGTGAACTGTACCTACAAGGGCGGCAACTGGGAGTTCAGGAAGGTGCCCGTTCTCTCCATAGTCAACTGACATCAACACCGACCTGAAAGACTCCGGGTGCGGCAAACGCACTCGGAGTTTTCCCCAAAAAAGGGTTCAAGGTACGAGGAAACGGTTTGAGGGGGCACTATGCCCTCTCATAGCCGTTCTCAGGGAGGAAACATGGCTGGACAGAAGACCGTACTGGTCGTCGGGGGCGGTATTAGCGGGATAACAGCAGCGGTTGAGGCCGCAGAGGCGGGTTGCAAGGTCATCCTGGTCGAGAGACTGCCGTATCTCGGAGGCCGGGTAGCGCAATTGAACAAGTACTTCCCGAAGCTGTGCCCTCCAACCTGCGGCCTGGAAATCAATTTTCGAAGGATCAGACGCAATCCCGACATCACGGTATATACATTGGCAGAAGTCGAAAGGATCGCAGGAAAACCGGGGGCCTATACCGCCTCCATAAAGATATCCCCGAGGTACGTCGAGGATCACACTGCCACGAGTAAATGCGTCGAAGACTGCCCGGTGGAAATACCCAATGACTTCAACTACGGGATGGACAAGACCAAGGCAGTCTCCTTGCCCTACGAGATGGCCTATCCGATGAATCTTGTGGCCAATGGGGACGCTCTCAACAAGGTTAAAGACACCCCGGGATTCAAGTCCTTCGTGGAATCATGCACTAAGAAGGGGATCCGCATCGACCTCGAGGCAAAGGCGGAGACCATCGACGTGGAGGTTGATTCCGTAGTCTGGGCAACTGGTTGGAGACCCTACGACGCGACCAAACTGGAAAAGCTGGGGTTTGGGACCTGTGCCAACGTAATTACCAATGTGATGATGGAGAGACTCGCCGCAGCGAACGGACCCACGAGGGGAGAAATCGTTCGCCCTTCCGACGGCAAGAAGGTGAACAACCTCGCCTTCGTGCAGTGCGCGGGCTCTCGGGATCGAAATCACCTGCCGTATTGTTCGTCAATCTGCTGCCTTGCTTCGCTCAAACAGGCAACCTACCTGCGGGACTATAACCCGGAGGCCCAAGCCCAGATCTTCTACATAGACCTCCGGGCCCATGGGCGCTTCGAGTTCTTCTTCGATCGGGTCACCAAGGACGACAAGATCATCCTGACCAAAGGGAAGATCGTCAACGTCACCGAAGATCCGGTTACGAAGGACGTGATACTCGAGGGCGAGGACATCCTCTCCGGACAGAAGATACGCCGTACCTTCGACATGGCAGTGCTCGCCACCGGAATGCAGCCGAATACGAGTGTGGAAAAGATCCCAGGGCCGGGAGTCACGTACGACGACTTCGGCTTCGTCGTTTCGGCAACCGGCATACACGGGGCGGGTGTCACCAAGCGGCCTATGGACGTCGGCACCTGCTTGCAAGATGCGACCGGCGCAGCGTTGAAAGCCCTTCAGGATACGGTGGGGAGGTAAGTCCATGGATCATAAAATCGGAGTCTACATCGATACAGGATACGGAATTGGTGAGGCGCTCGACATTGAAGCACTGTGCACCGTTGCCACCGGCGAGTTCAGCGTCCCCGTATGCAGAGCAGAGTCCTACTGGAACGAGCCGGACAAGCTCGCAATCATCCGGAACGACATCGCGGGGGAAGGCCTGACCGCGGTGCTCATCGCCGGTCCTTCTCCCCGGGTGCATCAGGACGCCTTTAAGTTCGACGGTACCATCGTCGAGCGGGCCAATCTCCGTGAGCACGTGGTCTGGTGCCAGCCGCCCAACCACGAGGACACTCAGATGCTCGCGGAAGACTATATCCGCATGTGGATCGTCAAGACGTCGAAGTATGAGGATCGCCCGCCCTTCATGGAGGAGACCTCGAAGGACATCCTCGTGATCGGCGGAGGAATGACCGGTATGACCGCGGCCCTCGAAGCAGCCGCGGCCGGTTACCAGGTATACCTCGTGGAAAAGGAACCGCAGCTCGGCGGATGGGCCAACAAGTACGCCAAGGTCTTCACGGGCAAGCCGCCCTACACGGAACTGACAGATTCACCCGTGCAGGAGAAGATCGCCGCGGTGAACAAGAGTGACAAGATCAAGGTGTTCGCCGGCCACCGTGTGTTCCGGATCTCCGGCGCACCGGGGATGTTCGACGTGATTGTCAGAGCTGACGGTCCGTGGATCGAGAAGCTGGATACGGCGCAGAACGAATGGCTGGCTGCCAAGAAAGCCAGAGAGGCCGCGGGAGGAGCGGCTGGGGAAAAGAAAGAAGCCGAAGGCGAACCCACGGAGCCTGAGGTCCCCGATGATCCGTCCGAGTTCGCCCACGAGGTGGTCAGGGTCGGCTCAGTGGTTCTGGCTGCCGGATGGCGGCCGGAAGAGCCGCAGAACGCCGAACACCTCGGGTACGGGACGCTCCCGGACGTGATCACCAACGTGCAGTTGGAGGAACTCGCGGCCAAGGGCAAGATAACGAGGCCGTCGGATGGGAAAGAGGTTTCCAGCATCGCATTCATCGAATGTATGGGACCCGAGGTCGAGCATCCGCTCCTTTACGGCTCGAACGTGAGTTCTCTGGTAGCCCTGAAGCAGGCCCAGTACCTGCGAAAATCCAACCCTGATGGGAAGGCGTTTGTCTTCTACAACAACATGCGCACACCGGGTCAGTACGAGGTCTTCTACCAGGCCATGCAGGACGATCCGGGCGTATTCCTGTCCAAGGGGATTCCCACAGGTGTAGCGAGCGCGGCCTCAGGGCTCGCAGTGGACGTGAAAGACACCCTCCTTGGCGAGCAACTCCGCGTGAACGTCGATCTGGTAGTCCTCTCGACCGGCATGGTGCCGGTGACGAAGGACGCGGCGGTCCTCAATCTGAAGTACCGCCAGGGCCCCTTCCTTCCGGAGAACCCCTATGGGTTCAATGATTCGCACTTCATTTGCTTCCCGTACGAAACACAGCGGACCGGTATCTACACCGCAGGATGCGTGCGGCAGCCGATGGACTTTCAGAGCTGCGAGACGGACGCGACCGGAGCGGCTTTGAAGGCCATTCAGTGCATGGAGCTGGTGGCTCAAGGCAAAGCGGTGCACCCGAGAGCGGGAGACGAGTCATTTCCTGAAATCTTCGTGACCCGCTGCACGCAGTGCAAACGCTGCACTGAGGAGTGTCCGTTTGGAGCGTACGACGAGCAGCCGAACGGCACCCCGATGCCAAACCCGACCCGGTGCAGGCGCTGCGCCATCTGTATGGGCTCTTGCCCCGAGCGGATCATCTCGTTCCGGGATCACTCGGTGGACATGATCGGCTCTATGGTCAAGGCCATGAGCGTACCGGACGAATACGCGGAGAAGCCGCGCGTGGTCGTGTTCATCTGCGAAAACGACGCCTATCCGGTCCTCGACATGGCTGGTATGCACCGGCTGCAGTACAGCGCATTCGTACGATTCATCCCCTTGAGGTGCCTGGGGAATATCAACATGGTCTGGATCGCCGACGCTCTGTCAAAGGGCATCGATGGGATCATGCTGATCGGATGCAAGTACGGCGACGACTACCAGTGCCATTTCGTCAAGGGCAGCGAGCTGGCTGAGTACAGAATGGGAAAAATCAGCGAGACTCTCCAGCGTCTCGTGTTGGAATCGGATCGAATCAACGTCCAGCAGCTCGCGATCGACGAGTATTACAAGCTGCCTGGAATCATTAATGATTTCATCGAACTCCTCAGTGGATTCGATCCCAACCCGTATAAAGGTTTCTAAGGAGGGGCACCGATGGCGAAAGAGTTCGTTGCTGAACCCGATCTCCAGTTTACTCGAGATGTGATAGCCGCCGGCGGCAGTGACGTGAAGAAGTGCTACCAGTGCGCGACCTGTTCGGTCGCGTGCCCCATTTCACCCGACAACAGCCCGTATCCACGCAAAGAAATGATATGGGCCCAGTGGGGCTTGAAGGATCGACTGGTCAACGATCCGGACATTTGGCTCTGTCACCATTGCAACGACTGCTCGACGCAATGCCCTCGGGGCGCGAACCCGGGCGATTTGATGAAGGCTGTGCGCAAGATGGTCATCGAGGAGAACTCCTGGCCGTCGTTCCTTGGAGGCCTGGTCGGCCAGCCGTCGCTGATGGTCTTGACCCTGGGTATACCGGTGGCAGTGGTTCTGTTTCTCGTGTACATCAATGGCGGATTCAGGGCCCCTCAGCCTCTCAATTACGGGGAGTTCATTAACTACCTGTACATCCAGGGAGTATACACCTTCGCACTCGTGTTCGCCGTGGTGTCCATGGTCCTGAGCCTCAAGAAGTATTGGGCCAATTTGGAAGCGAATTGCCCGATAAACGTCGGCGCGGTCCGCAAGCCGTTCGTGCCGAGCCTGATCGAGGCCTTTAAGGAAATCCTCCCCCACGACAAGTTTAAGGAGTGCGAGGCCAACAACATCCGTTATGCATCGCACTTGATGGTCTTCTGGGGGATGATCGGTCTCTTCGTCACCACTGCGATCGTGGCGTTCAATATCGACATACTCCACATAGCTCCACCGTCCAGGGGCGGTCCAGGCACCGTGCCGATCAAGATCCTGGGCAACGTGAGTGCTATTGCCTTCGTGCTCGGGCTGGGCATCATGATCGTGCGTCGCATCACGCAGCCGGACCAGGCTGGGAACAGCTCGTACTTCGATTGGCTGTTCCTGTTCGTGATCTTCGGCACCGGCGCCACGGGACTGCTTACGGAACTGGTGCGTTGGGCTGGGTCGGCGCCGGGCGCGTATTTCCTGTACGCGGTGCATTTAATGTTCGTCTTGGCGCTGCTCCTCTACCTCCCGTTTTCCAAGTTCGCTCACATCGGTTATCGGACCCTGGCGATTGCGTGGGGGAAGTCCGCGGGGAGGGATGTGACGTTGCCTGTGGTACCGAACTATGCGCCGGTTCCTGCCCAGGAGGGTGGGGCTGAAGAAACGCCACAAGCATAGCGTGGAGAGACCGTTCGACGAAAGTTCCCGAAAAGCTGAGGGGGCGAGCCGGGTTGCGACCCAGCCTTGCCCCCTCACGTTTTTGAAGAGTGTTCGGTAGGTTTTATCGCGCGGTGATTGGCTTGCGAATACTCAGCAGGAGATGCGCTTCTCGAACTTTTCCCACAATAGCTGGGCTATTTCTTGGCCGACATCAGCCCAGTCCTGATTCGCACTTCCGAGGTAGTTCGATAGATCATGAGTCCACCGGGATTTGTCTCCTTCCATGAAATTCCTCAGGAAATTACCGTACAAACCCTCATACATGTAAGGACTGACCCTCTCGATATCCGACACAATCATTTTTGCCCTATCAGACTTTGTCATCATTGATCCCTCCGCTTCAGGATCGTCGATCCCGTCATTAACCATCCGGCTCCCTGCTAGTATGTATTAAATTAGACGCAGTTGCCGGCGTACTGTTTCAAAAAAATCGCGAGGGCATCGATTCCTTAGCGTTGCAACATTCGCCGCCGGTGTGCTAAGCTACCCCCGCTTACTATGCCCAGGGCTGTATTTGGGTTGCACGAGTGCTTCAGTGACGAAGTTCGAGTCGAGGCTTGACTTCCGAGGGGAGAGGGGCGTTCCTCAAGCTGCTCACACGGCAGCAACAAACGGGACGTGACGGAGAACCTTCTCTTCCCGGCGTGAGGCGACCGCGCGGCCTGGCTGTGGAAGAAAGGATGGACTGTTGATCCCGCGCTATACACGCCAGGAAATGGGGAACATCTGGGAACCGGCGAACCGCTACCGAAAATGGCTGGAGATTGAGCTGGCAGTTTGCGAAGCGTGGACGGAACGAGGGATTGTTCCACCCGCGAGTATGGAACGAATTCGAGCCACGGCGAATTTCGATCCGCAACGGATCGATGAAATCGAGAAGATTACCCGGCATGACGTCATCGCATTCACGACCAGCGTGGCCGAGTTTGTAGGGGAGGATTCCCGCTTCATCCACAGGGGACTCACCTCGTACGATGTGGTGGATACCGCCCTTTCGCTCCTGCTCAAGGAGGCCGGACTCCTTATCCGCTCGGGATTGACGGCACTTCTGGGCGCCCTGAAGGACAGGGCTTTTGAACACCGCCGCACCTGCATGGTGGGACGATCTCACGGCATACACGCGGAGCCGATCTCCTTCGGCTTGAAACTGGCCATCTACTACAGTGAGATGTCGCGGCATCTGCAACGCTGGGACGCTGCGCTGGAGACGATTTCTGTCGGGAAGATATCAGGTGCGGTGGGTACGTACGCCCACCTCGATCCCGAAATGGAAGCAGCCATCCTGAAGAGGTTGGGACTTGCACCCGCGCCGGCTTCCAACCAGGTCATCCAGAGAGATCGCCACGCGGCCTATTTCACCGCGTTGGCTCTCATGGCCTCCAGCATGGAAAAGATCTCGGTGGAAATCAGGCACCTGCAACGTTCCGAGGTGGGAGAAGTGGAAGAGTTCTTCCATCCAGGCCAGAAGGGCTCCTCGGCCATGCCTCACAAACGCAACCCGGTTCTCACGGAGAACCTCAGTGGCCTGGCCCGTGTGATCCGAGGGCATGCCCTTGCGGCTATGGAAAACGTTCCGCTCTGGCACGAGAGAGACATCTCCCATTCCTCCGTGGAAAGGATTATCGCGCCTGACAGCACGATCCTGGCCGATTTCATGCTGAACCGGCTCACCGAGGTGATCCGCAACATGAAGGTCTACGAGGACCGGATGCAGAAGAACCTGGAACAGAGCCGCGGACTCATTTTTTCCGAAGCCATCCTGCTCCGTCTGGTCGATCGCGGCCTGACGAGAGAACAGGCATACGCCATCGTTCAGCGCAACGCCATGACCGCGTGGGAACAGGAACGAGATTTCAAGGAGGTGCTTCTGGGGGACCCGGATGTGCTGAAGTACCTCAGTCGCGAAGAGGTTGGAACCGCCTTCGACCTGGGGCACGCGTTGCGGTGGGTGGACGCGATCTTTGATCGGGTGTTTTCTGAAGAAAAAGCGGCTACATAGATTCATAACTTAATGTAAAAGAATCTTGACTTTTCACGCAAGAACTTGTAAAGAAAAGCGCATGTTGACTCGCAAACTGAGAACATCCTTTAATCGGATACCCTATCTCTGTGCCGGAACGGCATTCCTGCTGGCCCTCGTCACCATCGCGCAGGCCGCCACGGAAACTCGGAACGGCGAGCCGCTCTATCCCCAGGCATTGATGAATTGGATGGTGGAAGGGACCTTTCATGCGCTCATCGTGGACAAGTCGCAGCAGCGCCTGACCGTATGGCGGGTGAAGGACGGTGAGCCTTCGATGGTCGAGTCTTACCGCTGTTCCACAGGCGAGAATGAGGGGGACAAGTGGGTCCGCGGGGACATGAAGACCCCTGAAGGGGTCTACTTGTTCTGTTCCGTGATCGACGGCCGCAGACTCCCTTCCAAGTACGGACTTTGGGCGTTCACCACTGACTACCCCAATTTCGTGGACCGCCGCCGCGGGAAGAGCGGCGACGGCATTTGGTTGCACGGCAGGGACAAGCCGCTCAGAGAAAAGCCGGATTCCAACGGGTGCATCGCACTGGAAAACCAGGATCTGATCAAGGTTTCTCGCTTCATCAGGCTGCAGGGTACCCCTCTCATCGTTGTGGACCGGTTGCTGATGGCCCCTCGGTCCGCGATTCTGGAGCAGGAACGCCAACTGCGAGACTTTGTGGAATCCTGGCGGGAGAGCTGGGAGTCGCGCGACGTTGAAGGATACATGAGTCACTACTCGCCGAACTTCCAGGCCTGCTGGCTCGATTTCAAGTGCTGGAAGGAAAAGAAGCGCAGGCTCTCGCGGCGTTACAAGAATATCAAGGTGAGACTGAGTGACGTCTGTCTCTACCGTCAGGACGGGCTCGTCACCGCGGTCTTCAAGCAGTGGTACAACTCCGACGGTTTTCGCAGCACCGGCGTCAAAGTTCTGTATATGACGCATCAGGGCGGTAAGTACGCCATCTACTCCGAAGATTACCATCAGCCCGTGGACGACGACTTCCCTGTCGGAACCCTCCTGGCGCGGTCCGGCGCAGAGCCTCCGACTGGAGGGGACAAGGGGAACGAGTTCAGAATTCGCCTGGTTTCCACGGATGAGCCGGAGGCATATCAGGAAGGTGAGATCGAAAGCCCCCGTCCATCCGCTCCTTCAAGAGGGGTGGTATTGGACCGCCTGGCTTCGGCCGGCCAGCGAGAAATCGAACCGCCAAGCCTCGAGAGCAGTGGGAGACTCGCGGACGAAACCGGTCCCGAGCGGCTGATAGTGGCTCGCATGGTGCCTGCGTACGCGCCTGCCGACCTTGCGCCGTCTCCAAGGACGCGCCAGCACCTGATGGCTGCTGCCAACGGACCACGCGAAGAAGAAACCGCAAAGGTACAGGAGGAAGGTCGCAAAGGATCGGCCGGCCCAACCAGGGAGGGGCCCGGTCACACGGTTGCCGCACCGGCACTCGTCGAGTCCGCCCCGCAGATCGAGGGGACCTCACCGCGGCCGGACACCCAGGTGGCCAAATCCCAACCACCCAAGAAGACAACCAAAAAGGGAATGCGCCAGGAAATAGCTCAATTTGTTGATCAGTGGAAAGACGCGTGGGAACAAAAGGATCTTGACAGGTTCGGAAAAATGTATCATCCAAATTATAGACAGGGGAAGATGAGTTATGATGACTTCCTCAAGTCAAAAAGACAGTTTTTCCACAAGTACCAAAACATCCGCGTAGAAGTTGAGCGGGTGGAAACCAGGAAGGTGAAAGGACAGGTCGTTGTCACTTTCCTTCAGACCTTCCGAGGAGACGACTACAGTGATAAAGGCAGGAAAAGCATGGTCCTGGCTCAAGGAGAAGGCGAAGGGTACCGCATCCTTGAAGAAAACTGGTCCCCCCTTGGGGGATCTCCCGCCGATTCCCGTACCAAAGGTCCGTAGCAAAGCCTGCTATTCCGTGGTACTGATAAACGAGACCGGGAAGACCCGTCAGTTCGACCTGACCCCCGGTCGCGTGCGACTGGGAATCGGGCTCCTCATTGCGGCTCTCGCACTATTCGTGGCTGTTACGGTGGTGGGAGTGGTACTGCCCAGCAAGGGGACCGTGGCCAAGGCGGTTCCGGACGACATGCTTCTCCAAAAGGTCAAGGCGCTGGAAGACGACTTGAGACAGAAGGAGCTGGCGCTCAGCGTTCAGGACAAGCGCATCAAAGAGATGCAGGAACGCCCTATGCTGGCAGCCGCAGCCCCTCGAGGCACGGTGGATGCAGCTCCGTCTCCGACCCCGAGCAGAAGCCTCGACGACAGTGGCGGCCCTCTGATGTCGCTCCAGGAGGGAAAACCGGATGAAGGATCCGGATCTCCGGCTGTGGGCGAGGAGCAGCAGGCAGCGTCCGGGGTAGCATCCAGACCGGAGGCAGGCCTCGCCGCGACAAAAGATGAGCCCCAAAGCAAGGAAACCTCGAGCAGGGCCGAGCGCAGTCCCAAGTCTGCCCTCAGCTTCAATGCTCAGCAGGTGACGGCCGTCACGGAGGCACCGGGTAAGGGAACGTTGAGTTTCAGGCTCGTGAAGGATCATCCTGAAGTCCCCTTCCGCGGATACCTCTTCGTCTTCGTGGAGACGTTGGACAAATTAGAGGATCCGAAGATCTGGGCTTACCCGGACCGTGCAAAGCTCGGCGACGAATATCTCCCTTCCGACTACCACGAGGGCGAGAGCCTGTCGTTCAAGCAGAATTCCCGGGTGGAACTACCTCTCCGCGATGTGCGGCCGGGAGCGGCGTTGGCCAGGGTGTCGATCCTGCTGTACGATCTGGACGGAAGCATCGTCTTTCAGCGAGGGTTTGACCGCAAGGAAGTGAAGGTCCTCAGCGCTGCCGATCGGAAGGGCGGAACGAAGAGACGGCCGCTCTAGTGACGGGGCCTGGGCAGGCTCTCCGACAAACCGGAGGGCCTCAAGGAAACAGGATGGCGTCGCAGAGACTTCTCGGCCGGCTCTTTGCTCGTACGCAAACGGGGAGAGAGGCGACGACCATGCCTGAGACGCGCGCCCGACAACAGACCGCGGTTTTTCGTCGCAGCCTCCTGGGACTGGCGGCGGTCGTGTGCCTCGTCATCTTTCCATCCCTGGCGATGCCTGCCGAAACCGTCCATCAGGTCTTCTTCGAGGGGACGGACCATCAACTGGACGTGTACCATGTGAAGGGCCGGACCTCCGGGCCGACACTCATGCTCATGGGCGGAATTCAAGGGGACGAACCGGGTGGCTATCTGGCCGCGGATGTTTACGCCGATATTTCGCTGAAGAAAGGCAACCTCATCGTCGTACCGCGGGCCAATTTTCTCTCGATCCTGCTCAACGAGAGAGCCCCTGCGGGGGATATGAATCGCAAATTCGCACTCACAGGAAATCCGGTCGACCGTGATGCTGCAATTGTAGGGATCATCAAGACCCTGATGCGCAAGAGCGATTTCTTTCTCAACCTGCACGACGGATCGGGGTTCTATTCGCCGGAGTGGGAGGCTCCAAACCGCAATCCGTTGCGCTTTGGGCAGTCTGTTATTGCCGACGCCGCTGATTACACCAGACCGGACGGCACGGTCTTCAACATGGAGACCATGGTGCAGAAGGTCCTGGAAAAGGTGAATCCCCAGATATCAGCCCCCGAGCATCGGTTTCGTTTCAACAACCACAGGACTATGGCCCCGGATACGCGGCACAAGGATCAGCGGCTGTCGGCCACCTTCCACGCTCTGACTCAGGTGGGAATCCCTGCTTTTGGCATAGAAACATCCAAAGATATCAGCGACTTCGGGCTTAGGGTCCGGTACCAGACGCTCGTGGTGAATGCCTTTCTGAGAGAGTGCGGCATCGAGGTGGAGAATCCCAAGATCTGCCTTGAGGCTCCGTTTCTCAAGTTCCTGATCGCTTCCATCAACGGCCAGACGCCGATCGTGCTCAACGCCAATGACGTCTTGAGGGTGCAGCAGGGGGACAAGTTGCGGATGATACACGTTGAGGCCAACTATTCCCGCGGCCTCACCGCGCGCCTCAAGGGATCTTCCCCGCGACTGAACGACGTGAATCACGACATCGTCCTCACCAAAGGGAGCACCATAGAGGTGAGAAAAGACCGCTTCCTCATGGCAGGGATCCCGGTGGAGATAACCCGGCAAGCGGCCTCCAGCCCACGAAAAGGCAGGCTCGAGCCGAGAGTCCGCTACTTTTGCGTCAAGGTCAACAACAAGGCCCAGGCCCTGGAACCGGGAGAAACCCTTACCATCCTGAGAGGTGATGTCCTCACGATCGTCGACCCGAGAACCAACCTCGATGCACGCGACGAGCAGGGGATGAAGGTGGATCTACGAGGTTTTCAGGCAAAGTCCCCTGATCCCCTGGACGATCGGGGCCATGCCATCGACACCGCCAACGATCTCCAGAAGGAGTACGCCACGATCACCGGTGACACGCTGGTGTTCCCTTTGCAGGCGAAGCTGAACAAACGGGTCTTCGCTGAAAGCACGATCGCCGTGGCGGAAGCGAAGCTGGAGTACGTCGTACTGGGGAGATCGGGCGATTTCCCGTTCGTAGCCTACGCTGGCGATAAGCTGGAACTCCCGCGCGGTTGCATCCTTACCATCATGGACGTCAAGACGAACGCTTCTGGAGAGACTCCTCTTTCCATAACCATGGCAGGGCGCACGGTGACATGGCAGAAGAGCGGCTCTGCAGGGATCGATTCCTCGAAGCTGGATGCCTCTGAAATGCCTCTCGACATCACCCGCAACGGGTGCAGCATCGGACGAATATGGCTCAAGCAGGGACCTGAACTGCGCGTAACGAGCGGCGAACGCCGCACACAACCTCCGGTGCTGAAGGTCCGGTACGAAGGGACTGTGGGCAAATAGCTCTCAATTCCTACCATTCAGCGGGTCAGACGCAGCCCATCAGGATGCTTTAGGGGCGCGGCCTGCCGCCTTTCCGATGTGTCGATCGGGAATCCGTAGGGGCAGTGCAATAATCCTTGGCGTCCGGAGCGTCAACCCTTCTTCACCATGTGATTGTCCCGGTCGACGTACACGTTCTTGCTCTTGTGACCTTTGCAGACTGCATCGTCCAGAACGGCGTACGAACAGATGATGACGAGGTCGTTGACCGACACCTTCCGCGCGGCCGCGCCGTTTAGGCAAATCTCGCCGCCATTGGGCTCGCCCGCAATGGCGTACGTGGCAAATCGCTCGCCGTTGGAGACGTTATAGATGTGAACCTGCTCGTACTCCATGATGTCCGCGGCTTCAAGCAACGCGGCATCAATGGTTACGCTCCCTTCGTAGTCGATGCAGGCTCCGGTGACCCGTGCCCGGTGGATCTTGGATTTGAGCATTGTGCGCAGCATTCGTCTGCTCCATTCGCGCAAGTGGTAGGCGTTTCTCTCTAGTCCGGCGAGCTGCGGTGTAGAGGTGTGCTCACACCGGCTTGTTCGCCGGATTGTTCCGATGGAACACCATGTTGTCGATGAGGCGGGTCCTGCCGACCCGAACCGCGAGGGCGGCGAGGGCAGAATCATCCACTTCTTCCAGTGACCGCAACGTCTCGGGATGAACCAGGCTGACATAGTCAGGCTGTGCGGCCGGTTCCCGCGTTATTCTGTCGGCCATGACCCGGAGGTACCGTTCAGGGCTTCGTTCCCCTGCGTCGAACAGTTTCTTCGCTTCATGAAGGGCATGGTGCAGACACACGGCCTGACGTCTCTCATCCGGGGAGAGGTACGAGTTGCGCGAACTCATGGCAAGTCCGTCGGCTTCCCGGACGGTAGGGCAGGGGACCACATTGACGTCCACGTCGAGGTCCCTGACCATGGTGTTGATTACCTGGAGCTGCTGGAAGTCCTTCATGCCGAAATAGATGTTCGTCGGCGCGACGGTGTTGATCAGCTTCAGGACGACAGTGGCCACTCCTCGGAAGTGACCTGGCCTGGACGCACCGCACAACGGCTCGGAAACCTCGAGCACATCGACGTACGTCTGGAAACCCGGACCGTATACATCCCCCGGTTCCGGCATGAAGAGCGCGTCAACCCCGACTGAGGCGCATTTGAGCGAATCCGCCTCCAGGTCACGGGGATACGTGGAGAGGTCTTCGCTGGGGCCGAACTGGGTTGGGTTCACGAAGATGCTCGCGGCGAGCAGGTCGTTTTCTCGTCGACCGCGACGCATGAGGCTCACATGTCCTTCGTGAAGATAGCCCATGGTGGGCACCAAGCCGATGCTCTTCCCTGCGGCACTGTGAAGCTTCGCCCACCGCTTCATCTCCGCCACTGACGTGATTGTCTCCAAAGGCACTGTCCCCAAAATAAAAAAGCCCTCCGAGAGGAAGGCTCCGCGCAATCCGGTGATGGTCGTCCTTCCCGTCCCGGTCATCCTGATCCAGGCGGTCTATGTGCACACTTCACATGAGCGGTTCCGGGTCCCCAAGGGACTCCAGACACATATTTTATTATAGCCTTCGGGACGCGCCGGTCAAGGGGAAAAGTGGCTTTCAAGTAAGCATTTACGTACCGGATCGCGCGGGGTTCGGGCGAGGCTGAAACGCTGCCAGGAGGCCCGGGGGACACCTTTACGCCATAGCCTGAACGTGGTACAGAGAACCGATGCAATCCCTGGTTACGGTACGAACTTGCGCAAACTACGATGCAAGCGCGGTCTCCGCGGTTCTCCGCACCGTCGTCGACGATCTGGGGGGGATGCATCGCTGGATCAAACCCGGTGACCGGGTCCTGCTCAAACCCAACCTGTTAAAGTCGGCCGCTCCGTCGGAAGCGGTGGTCACCCACCCTGCCGTGGTCGAGGCTGTGGCTGCGCTTGTCCTCGACTGCTCGGCCAGGCCCTTTGTCGGGGACAGCCCCCCATTGGGCAATTTGCCCAGGATCCTCGCCAAGTCCGGGTACGATCCGTTCATGAAGCGGATGGGCATTCAGGCGGTTCCCTTCACGAGAAAACGAGTGGTGGAGTTTTCGGACGGCCGACTGTTCCGACGCATAGACCTTGCAGCCGAAGCGTTCGAGTTCGACGCGGTGATCAGCCTCCCAAAGCTGAAAACCCACTGTCAGATGCTGCTGACACTTGCAGTCAAGAATCTCTTCGGAACGGTTATCGGCACGGACAAAGCCTCATGGCATATGAGGAGCGGGCGGGATGCGGATACCTTTGCCACGGCCCTGGTCCAGATCTATGAGAAGATCCACCCCAGGCTTTCCGTGATCGACGGCATTCTCGCCATGGAAGGGAATGGTCCCAACAGCGGTCAGCCTCGACAGCTCGGGATTGTGGCAGCGTCGGAAGACGCGATCGCGCTCGATTCGGTGGTCTGTAGGCTCGTGGGATTTCCGGTGGACGCGCTTCGGACCTGCGTCATCGGCGAGCAACTTGGAGTGGGAACGGCCGACCCGGATCGAATCGAGGTGGCTGGAGACGGTTTGCAAGGGCTTCCGCCGGTAAAGTTCAAACCGCCCAAGTCGATGACCGTTGCCTGGAACATGTCTCGCCTGAATCCCATCCGTAGGTTCATGGAGAATCACATGGTGATCAGGCCGGCGATCGATGCGGCCGCGTGCAAGGTGTGCGGCACGTGCGAAAGTCACTGTCCGCCCCACGCGATCACCCAAGTCGCTGGAGCGATGACGATAGACCGTCGAAAGTGCATTTCCTGCTTCTGTTGCCATGAACTCTGCTCGCACGATGCGATCCGGATTCAACAACCCGCGCTCGGCCGACTGCTCGGTTACATGACCCGATGAGACAGCCCTATTCGTGCAACGGGAGGATCTCGTGGACCTGGCGGTTCTTCAAAAGGTAGCTCAGGAACTTAATGAAGTTCTCGTGGGCGGTTTCGTCAACAAGATACATCAGCCGCTGCCGCGGGAAATCGTTCTACGCATCAGATCGAGGGAAAATGGCGAGAACAAGCTGATGATCAGCGCAGATCCCCTGCTTGGCCGCATCCATCTCACGGGGCTGAGAATTCCCAACCCACCCGCGCCGCCGAGGTTTTGTGCGTTCCTGAGGGCGCATTTTCAGGGCTCGAGAATACGCGAGGTTCGAGCCGATTCGGGCGATCGAGTGGTGCGAATTGTCGCGACCAGAGGCCCGGAAGCCGAACGAGTCTGCCGCGAGCTGATCGTGGAACTGCTCGGGCGGGACTCCAACATCATCCTGGTGGACGGCGATTCTCAGGAGATCATGGATTGTCTGCATCGCATTCCCGACAAGGAGACCGGCAGCCGAGTGGTCATGCCGGGATGGGTGTACCTGCCCCCTCAGAAGCGTCCGCAAGCCGCGCGTCGGGGGAATGGCGAGTCGGAAGTCCTGGAAGGACTTCCGGGCATACGAACGCGGGCCGACGGCAAGCGGCGCCTTGTGCTGAATGCGACGGAACCCGGCGACGAGCAATACGCGACGATGAATCTCGCAGCGGAGGCCCTCTATGCGCCGCGGTTGGAGTCGTTGCTCGTGGAAGCCCTGCGGAGAGAAGTTGCCGCGCCTTGCAAGGCTCGTATTCGATCTCTGGAGCGTCGTGAAGAGAAGATCCGATCCGATGCCGAACGATTGAAACGTCTCGTCGATCGACAGGAAGAAGGAGAGCTTCTCAAGGCCAATCTCAATCGGGTCAAGAAGGGGATGAGATGGCTGGAAGCGGAGGATTGGACCACCGGCGGCAAGCGCACCATCGAGCTCGATCCTGCGCTCGATGCGGTTGCGAACATGCAAAGGATTTTCCGAAAGGCAGCCAAGGGAAAGCGCGGGGAGAAGAAGGTCCAGGAGCGCCTGCAGGTAACCAGGGACGAGAAGCGGGCCATCGAGGAACTGCTCTATTTTGTGGAAGAAGCCAGGGACGTCACAGAGCTGGAATCAGCCGCTACGTCGATACCGGGCCAAGCCGGCGACACGCGAAACGGTGGCCCACAGCCGAAGCGAATTGCGCCCACGGAGCCATCGCTCTTCCACGTGTTTCATACCGATCGAGGACGTCCGGTGCTGGTCGGGAAGAGCGCGGCCGGCAACGATTTTCTCCTTCGCCACAAGGCTCACAAAGGGGACCGCTGGCTCCACGTGAAGGACTTTGCAGGCGCACATGTGATCCTCTCCGCAAAAGGTCTGGAGCCGCCTTCCTTCGACGAGACCAGATACGCTGCAGGGCTCGCTGCCCATTTTTCCAAGGCGCGGGGTAAAGGGAAGGTGGAGGTCATAGTCGCGGACGTCGCGGACGTGCACAGGATCAAAGGAGCGATGAAGGGTCAGGTCAGCGTCAAGCATTACCTGACTATACTGGCGGAAGGCTCCCGGCCGAAGGATTGACGTGCTTAGCACACCTTTTCGCAAATACGGTGTCTCCCGTGGGGTCCCTGCGCTTGGCCGTTCAGTGGGGCCGATCTTGCCGGTCCATGGGGAAATGACAGGCAAGATGCCTGTCCCACCAAGGCCCCGGGATCCGCTACCGTATTTGTGAAACACAGTACTTAGGACTCGTGGTGTCTCCCGCGGGCCTGGTCGAAGTTGACGCCCTGGACGTAAGCGCCTGTAAGATCGGTCCGGGTCAGAATTGCCTCGAAGAGGTCCGCGTTGGCCAGGTTCGCTCCGGTTAGATTGGCCTGGGTGAGGTTCGCTTCGGAAAGCTTGACTTCCGGCATGAATGCCCACATGGCTTGGACCTGAGCCAGGTTGGCGTCGGAGAGATCCGCGCGGGCGAGGTTGGCCTTGCGGAGGACGGCTCCGTACAAGTCCGCGGATTTCAGGATCGTGTCCGAGAGGTCCGCGCCGGTGAGATCGGTCCCCACCAGAATGGCCTTCTTCAGATCTACCCTGGCAAGCAGAGCGCCGGAGAGATCCCTGCGGGAAAGGTTCGCACCCGAGAGATCCGCGTTGGCCAGGTTCACCCTCGCGGCCACAGCCTTTTCCACAAGGGCTCCGAGAGAAGCTTCCTCACCGCTGAAAATGACCTTGTCGGTGAGCCTGTCCCTGATCTCAAATCCGGTGGGGCGGCCCAGCGCGCTGCTGTCCAGCTCATCCTGGCAGATGAGCCCCTGAGCGTGAAGCCGTTTCAGCTGCTCTTTGAGCGTCCTGGAGGTAAGCTTGCACTGCTCCATGATGGCTTCAAAGGATGCTCCCGATTTGACGGCCACCACTATTTGGCACGGATCCACATCGGTCCTGGAAATTTCGAAGAGGTGTCCCGAGCTGACCTCCTCGTCCACGAACACCGCGCCGTTGGACCTGGCCGCTCGATCGTCAAGCTCTGCCTGAAGGATCGCGCCGGTACCAGCCAACTTGTTGAAAAGGCTTTGAAGGCCTCTGGCCGACAGGTTGTACCGCTTCATGAGCGCGGCGTCGTCCATCCCGCTCCGCAGGGAGGTCAGTACGTCTGTCGCGTCGATGACCGGCTTCTTGGGTCTCCCCGCGGCGTAGCCGGCAGAATGAACCGCCAGGATGACCGATCCGTTCGATTCAGCCGCGTCCCGTGCCCCCGCGGCCGATTCCGTCGGTCCTGTCAGAGGCACCTCTTTCAAGATGGCTTCCAGCGATTCTGCGGGCTGATGTCGCTGTTCGGGAAGTTCAGGTGCATCCACCCCGGATTTTGCGGCGGTCGCAGCGGCGCTGGCATCCGAACCACCTTGGGAAGTGTCTTCCCGAGTGCCTTCCGCTGCGATGGGCGCTTCATGTGCCGTTTGGTGAACTTTCTTGTTTCTTTCCTCGAGTTCCTCCCAGGGCATGGCGCCACTGGAAACGAGCTTATTGAAGAGGCTTTGGACCCCTCGCGAGGAGATGTCGTAGCGCTTCATGAGTGCAGCGTCGCTCAGACCGCTCCGAATGCACTGCAATGCATCCGCAGCGTCTATGACGGGTTTCTTGGAGCGGCCGTCCGCGTGCTCTGCACGGCCCATTCCGAGATCGAATACGGTTGAATCAAGGCCGGCTCTGTTTCGAAGCTCCGATTCATGAAGTAGGCCGGAAGCGAGCAACTGTTTGAACAGACTCTGCAAGGCATTGGCAGACAGGGTGAATTTCTCCATCAGCTCGTGATCGCTCAAACCGGACCTGATGGCGTTCAGTGCTTCAATGGCTTTAACGACCGTTTCCCGCTGAGACATCAAAGCTCCTTGAAATGGCACTCCTGCAACCGTGGATCATACCACGGGCGCATTTGGAAAGTATAGAGCGGGTGAAGAAAGTTCGAGATTGCGACGATCCGTTGGAGCGCTTGTCGAGCTGCTGCAGCGAAACGTTCAGCACGTGACTCCCTACCGTTCACCATCAATTCCAGGCCTTCCTGACGTCATGAAATGCGCATCTTTCCGGTCAAAGCTGCAGGCGGTCGTGGCAAGCTATCACGCTTGACTGAAAGAGGCCCTGCCAATATAGTTACGCTGCACTATGCAGGAGAGCGACATATCACGAGCGTGCATCGTCGACCACAACTTCGTGCCGGCGGGGGCCGGATAGAACGGAAATGAGAACATGCATCATTCCCGATCGGTTCATGACCTGTCCGCGCTGTTGATCTGCCTTTTCATAGCTGTAGCCCTGTCGATAACGTATGGTTACAACAGCGCCTCTTTCTCGTTCGCCCATGCCAACACCGAGTCCACATTTAAATCCTTTTCTCGGGGGTTTGAGGCCTACGTCGCGGACATGCCCGGTGCGTGGCGTCCGCGGTTGTTCTCAAATTATATCGCCAGCTCGATCATGCCGTGGCAGGCCAAGGACGATGATTTTGCGCTCCGGGTCGGGGGATGGAATGCGTGCTGGTTCCTCCTCTGTTGCTGCGCCTACGCCATTGGGGATCGGAAGAACGCCCTTTTTCTGATATTCGGGACGTTTGGCGCGCTCTATTACGCGTTCACTCCCGAGTCCGGGATCCGGATCTATCCGTGGGACTTGCCGCCACTCTTCTTTTTTGTGTTGCTGTATATCGGAGTTCGCATACGACGGCCGCTCCTGGTCATTCCGGCGGTGATAGTGGGGACGGGATTCAAAGAGACCGTGGCTCTGGGAAGCCTGGTTTTTCTCTTCTGGGACGAGCTTCCCGTGCGGAAACGCCTGGAATACACCGCGGTCTGTGCTGCAGGAGCAGCCGGGGTCAAGATCGCGATCGACATCCTCACCAGCAACCCCACGTGGGGGTTCACGATGGAGTGGGGCGTGTACGGTCCCCTTGTGGGGCGCGGCACATCAGACCTCGGCATCGTGCTCCTGTACAATTTCAAGGCGTTGGCTACGCCGACCCTCAATCACCCGATCTTCGTGAATGCGGGGACATTTGTGGTGTTCTTGCTGCTTCCCGTCAGAGACCGTGAAGACCTGATGTGGAAGGTGCTGGGTGTGCTCTTTCTTGTTGGGATTCTCCTCTTCGCCATAGTGAATGAGTACCGGGTGTTCTTTGAAGTCATCCCATTTTCACTGTACGCCATCAAGAAGACATTGGATGGGAACTGGTCGACGACGCATTCACCCGGGCAGCAGGGTAGTATCGCCGGTCGTTAGGGTGGTCCGCAAGTCTTTCTGACGCGCCAGTGAGCATGGGATCATTCTGAATGCGCTTCCGCAGGTTCAGGAATCACGTCCGCGGTCACCTTGTCGACGTACTTGACCCAATCGTATCCGTAGTATCCTTCCGCCACCACACGGAGCGGAAATCCATGCTTCATGGGCAGAGGCGCTCCATTGACGTGGTGGGCAAGGAAGACTTGGTCGGAAAGCACGTCACTAATCGGTACGCGAAGGACTTTTTCGTACCTGCCTTCCGGTCCTCGAAAAGTGATGTAGTTCACCTCTTTTGCCATGCCCGCGCGACCGAGCAGCTCCTTGACCGAAACCCCTCTCCACAAGCCGTGGTTTGCGAAGACCCCCGGACAGATCAGCAGAACAGCCCGTTCCACAGAGGGCATTTCCAGCAGGGTAGGGTAGCGCAGGTGCAACGGCCGTTCCACGCCTCCTTCGACCCTCAGCATCCAGGTTTCCAGATTGACCTCGTGGTCTTCCAATCCCATGACGCCAAAGTCGTCTGTCCGCGTTATCTCCAGGTGGCTGGTGTCCAGGTCCTTGGGGTTCTTGTCCACCAGGGTTTCTCGCTTCGTACCTTTTGGCACGATGATTTTGAGAGCTTCTGCAGCCACGTGCCTCACCATGGAAAAGAATGGGCTCAACAACAACCCTGTGCCGAACAGGCCGGTCAGGGCCTTCTTCAGGAACTTCCTCCTGCTCGCCATATTTCAGCCTCTCGCTCGCGGAATCGTTCCAGCGGGCACTGGTCGCACTTCGGGGTTTTCCTGCAAAATGCATGGCCCACCGCGACGAACTGCGCGTGAAAATCATTGAACAATTCTACAGTGCACTCCAGATTGGCGTGGAAAAAAGCCTGGATCGAGTCATAATCGTTTCGCTCCGGCATGAGGCCGTGCCGCTCCAGCACCCATTTCGTGTACGCGTCTACCACAAAGATCGGCTTGTAGGCCGCGTAGAGAATGATGCTGTCTGCCGTCTCTTTGCCGACACCGTTGATGGAGAGCAACTCTTCTCGAAGGGCTGCCGTTGGTGGCAAGAAGAGCGCATCCAGATCGCCTCCATGCTTTTCCACCAGGTGACTCACCAGGTTCTTCAGCCGCGCTGCCTTGACGTTGTAATACCCGCAGGGCCGTATCAGCTCCGCGAGCTGCATCAAGTCCATCTCGTATAGTCGTAGGGGATCGAGCGCTGGTTCCGCCTTGAGGTTGGCGATGGCCTTGACCACGTTCTTCCATGCGGTGTTCTGCGTAAGGACCGCTCCGACACACACCTCGAACGGTGAACCCGCAGGCCACCAGTTCCGGTGCCCGAATCGTTCCCGTAACGCGCCGTACCATTCCATGAGTAATTTGCCGATGCTTCCGCTCCTGTTCATGAAGATGCCGTGCTCCTGTGGAGGAGAGTGTTCCCTTCGCCCTGCGACTCCAGAAAGAGGGCCATGAGATCCGGTACCTGCATTTTCGCCAGGTCCTGTGAGCCGATATCTCTGGCTATGGAGCCGTGGCTCATCACCACCGTGCGGTCGCGGATCTCCAGCGCGTGGGTGAGGTTGTGGGTGACCATGAGGGTGGTCAGGCCCTGTTCCCGCACCATGACCGTGGTGAGGCGCATGACCTCGCGCGAGGCTCGCGGATCGAGGGCAGCGGTGTGCTCGTCGAGAAGGAGCAATCGGGGACGCTGAAACACCGCCATCAGGAGCGTTATTGCCTGCCTCTGGCCCCCCGAGAGGAGCCCCACCTTGGACGTCAATCTGTTTTCCAAACCCATGGCCAGGAGCGCCAGCCTGTCTCGGATCTCGTTCCGCAGTTGCTTGTTCAGCGCGGGACCCAGCCCGCGAAACTTGCCGCGGGTCGCGGCAAGGGCGAAATTCTCTTCAATCGTGAGGCCGGCCGAGGTCCCCATCAACGGGTCCTGAAATACCCGACCTATGAGGGCTGCCCGCTCGTACTCGGGGACGCGGGTCACCTCTGCGTCACCAACAACGATCTTTCCAGAGTCGGGAAATAACGAGCCCGAGAGCAAGTTGAGCAGGGTCGACTTCCCGGAGCCGTTCCCTCCGATAAGCACGAGGAACTGGCCTTCGGGGATCTCCAGGGAAACGTCATTCACTGCGACTACTTCGTTGACCTCGCCGGGATGGAAGACTTTCGTTATGCCTCGGATCTTGACCACTGAGTCCTCCCAGGCGGAAGCGTCATCGGATAGCGCGGCCCTTGAGCCGGCGTCGCACTTGGGGGAATGCCAGCGCCAGCGCGACCAGGAGCGCGGTGATCAGATTCAGATCGCTCGGTTCGAGACTGATCGGCCCGAAGCGGAAGCTCAGAGCTGCTGCGATAGCCAGCCGGTAGAGGACCGAGCCGAGCAGCACGCCCACCAGAGCCACCAGGACGGTCCGCTCTCCGACCAGAGTTTCTCCTATGATCACCGATGCCAGGCCAGCGATGATCGTACCCAGGCCCATGCCGACATCCGCGCTCCCGAAACTCTGCGCGAGGAGAGCGCCGGAAAGGGCCACCATCCCGTTCGAAAGCGCTACCCCCACAATGATGGCGGTGTGGGTATTGAACCCCTGCGCGGCCACCATGCGTGGATTGTCTCCCGTCGCGCGTAGAGCGAGCCCGAAGCTCGTGTGAAGAAAGCGTTCCAGCCCGATCAGCAGGATCAGGAGCACCACAGCGTCGAGCGCAAGCGGAAGGACGTGAGAAGGTATGCCGAGTCCCTGCAATGCATCGAATACGGTCGGACGGTTCAGGAGCGCGAGATTCGGCGCACCCATGATGCGAATGTTGATCGAATAGAGCGCGATCATCGTTAGGATGCCGGCCAAAAGATTTAAAATGCGGAGTTTCGTGCTGATGACCGCGGTGACCGCACCGGCTGCCATTCCCGCTGCCATCGCAGCAATGAGAGAGAGCTGCGGGCTTCCTCCCGCGTGAATCATCGCGGCGGAAACGGCCGCGCCAAGCGGGAGAGTCCCGTCGACGCTCAAGTCCGGGAAGTCCAGCACCCGGAACGTGAGATAGACCCCGAGCGACATCAAACCAAAAACAATACCTTGTTCCAAAGCTCCAATGACCGTGTACCAACTCATCGTGAGCCTATGCCTTCACGACCGCCGGGAGAGTCGTATTCGAATAGCTTCTCTCCAAACCGGAGACCGCTCCACATGGTCCAATCCTGTTCCTGCAGTTCAGATGCCTCTGACCTTGTATGTGATCGGTTGTTCCGGGTCGTTGTGCTCGAGGTCGATTTCTGCGACCCCGGATCTCACGAGTTCTCCTATGATCTTTTCGGCTTTCTCAAAGGAGATGTCGAGTTCCAGGGCCAGTCGGGCAGATGTCAGCCGATTGCCGTATTTCGCGGCCACGAGGAGCGCCTCGTTGGTGTCCTTCAAACGTGGCCGCCATGCGGTAAGCGCGTACCCGGCCCCAATCAAGGCCAGCGAGACCAAAATGCTCTCTAGCGGTCTGGTCTGGAAACCCATAAGCGAGAAGGTGTACAGGCCGCATGAACCCCACAACGTGAGAAAACCGCCGAACATGAGGACCCGTCCGGTCCATTTCTGTCTCACCTGTCTTCTGGCTTTTTCTTGCTGATGCCTCTCGACGACGGCTTTTATCTCTTCCGGCCGTTCAGGGAGGGTGGAGAGAGAGGTCTCTCCGGGAATTATCCGTTCGCGGTACCGCTCCAGCGCGCGTTTTGTCTTGGCCCGGATCATCTCGAGGGGATCGTGGTCTTCCATTGGACTTTTCCCTGTCAGGTCCGCGACGTTCCCTGGAGTAATTCCAGGGCTAACAAGCCGGTTTCTATGCACCGAAGCTCGAATGATTCAAGCATCTCGGGTGAGGCGAACTCTCCCGAGATCCGGTTGGCTACTACGCCGCACAGGCCGCCGGCCCTGATGTTGAATTCCGAGACGCGAGCCAGGGTGAGGTACACGGACATCTCCATGTCAAAGTTCAGGACACCGCCGGCCCGCAATCGGTCGATCTTGTCCCGGTCCAGGCACGGGAATCCTGGAACACATCGGGCCTGACCCGCATAGAAATCGGAGGTCGTGCAGGTCATTCCGCGGTGGAAAGGGTGGTCCAGTCTCCTTGCCGCCTCGGTGAGCGCCTCGAGCACGTCGCGATGAGCGTCCGCCTCGACCTCTGGAGCCGCGTAATAGTTCGTAGTGGTCTCGTCCCTGATCGCTCGCTCCGTTATCACCAGATCGCCGAGAGCAATATTCTCTTGGATCGCCCCGCACGTACCCAGGCGAATGAACGTGACGTCCGAGACGCACTGGCATGCTTCCACCATGGCAATGGCCGTCGGACCCGGCCCGATGCCGGTTCCCATGACCGATGCGCGGACACCCCTGTACGTGCCGGTAAAGGTGACAAATTCCCGTTTGCCGCGCTGGACCTCAACCGTGTCGAAGTGGGCCGCCACCTTCATCGCACGCGCGGGATCGGCACAGGTGAGCACGTAGCCTGCGATGTCTCCGGGGCCGCAGTCGATGTGATAGAACCTCCCGGCACGGTTGCGTGGAAGCTCGCTTTCAGGGACTATCAACGGTCGTTCCTCGGATGGTGGCTGGTTTCAGAACGGTCGCAAGAGCGCTCTGCCCGCCACAAGCCTCATGATCTGATTCGTCCCGGTGTAGATTTGGGTGAGCTTGGCATCCCGCATCATACGCTCGACCGGGAAATCCTTCATATACCCGTATCCGCCGAGGATCTGCACCGCGTCCGTGGTGACCTTCATCGCGGTATCGGATGCGGTGAACTTCGCCATGGCAGCGAAGGTTGTCGCCTCATCCCCGGCGCCTTCGTCGAACATGCCGGCTGCCTGGTACGTGAGCAGCCGCGCGCACTCGACCCCCGCGGCCATGTCCGAAACCATGAATTGAATCGGCGACAAGGCCGCGATAGGTTTGCCGAACTGGATTCTCTGCCGAGCGTAGGCCCTGGCCTCGTCCAGCGCTCCTTGAGCAATTCCCACTGCTTGGGCCGCGCAAAAGAGCCTGCTCATGGAGAGGGTCCTCATGAGATTGGCGAAGCCGTCCCCGACCGCGCCGACGAGATTCTCAGCCGGGACCTCCATGTCCTCGAACAGCAGCTCCGAATTGACCGAACCCCGCATCCCCATCTTGTTTTCGTTCTTGCCGTAACTCAGCCCGGGGTAGCCCTTTTCCACGACGAACGCGCTGATGCCCTTAGCTCCCTGCGCGGAGTCCGTGTACGCATAGAGGACGAAGAAATCCGCCACCGAACCGTTCGTGATGAAGCATTTCCGGCCGTTGATGACGTACCGGTCTCCTCGGAATTCGGCCCTGGTTCGCATGGAAAGCAGATCCGAGCCTGCTGACGGTTCGGTCGCTGCCAATGCGGTCAGTTGCTTCGATGTCCCTCCGAGTCGGCTGAGGTACTTCTCCTTGAGCGACTCGCTCCCGCCGTGCAGGATCGGCAAGGTCCCGTCAGCCTGCGCGATCAGCAACAGGGCCGAGGACGCGCATACCTTGGCGATCTCTTCGAGAATCACGCAAAAGGTAAGGAGTGAAATCTCCACGCCGCCGTAACTGGCCGGCAGCAGCGGTGTCAGGAGCCCGTTTTCGGCAAAGGTCTCCAGCGCGTGATGAGGAAACGCTCCGGACTCGTCCAGCTCTGCGGCTCTCGGTCCTATCTCTTTTGCCGCCATTTTCCTGACCGTGTCACGGATCATCTGTTGCTCTTCGCTGAGTTTGAACAAGATCGACCCTCCCGGGACATGTCCCTATTTGTGCCCGCGCTCGTTCAGGACCTCACGGGCAATTACCAGTCTTTGAATCTGGTTCGTACCTTCGAAGATCTGCGTGAGCTTCGCGTCCCTGAACATCCGCTCCAGCGGAAAATCCTTCATATAACCGTACCCGCCCAGGACCTGGATCGCATCGGTGGTCACCTTCATGGCCGCGTCCGACGCGAAGCACTTGGCCATGGACGCAATCTTGGTGTTCCGCTCCCCCCGATCGTAGAGTCCTGCTGCCCGGTAGGTCAAGCCTCTTGCCGCCTCGATCAGGGTTCCCGAGTCGGCTATGATCGCCTGGATGAGCTGGTGCCGGGAAATAGGCTTGCCGAAGGTGCGCCGTTCCCTTGCGTACCGAACCATCACCTCGAAGGCCCCCTCCGCGATGCCCAGAGCTTGCGCAGCCACTGCGGGACGCGACATATCGAAGTCCTTCATTGCCAGCAGGAAACCCTTGCCTTCCTCGCCGAGAAGATGCGCGGCGGGAATCCTCACCTCCTCCAGGATCACCTCGGTGGTGTTGGAGCCGCGTTGGCCGAGTTTATTCTCCGTCCGGCCCACGGAAACGCCCGGTCGGTCCCGTTCGACCAGGAAGAAGGAAAGCCCCCGGTGCCCCCCCTCCTGTGAAGTCCGCGCCAGAACTGAGTAGAGCGAGGCTACCCCGCCGTTGGTGGCGAAGCACTTGGTCCCAGAAAGTACATACTCGTCACCGTCTCTCCTCGCGCTCGTCTTGATGGAAGCGACATCGGACCCGGCAACGGGCTCGGTCACGAGGTACCCCACAAGCGACCGATCGTTGCAGATCCTCGACAGGAACTTGTCCCTGATCTCCGCGCGTGCGCCGTGCACGATGGGAAAAGATCCCACGGCCTGGATGATGAGGAGAAGGGCCGAGGCCGCGCAACACCTCGCGATCTCCTCCACCGCGCAACAGAGGGCAGTGCCGCGATACCGCTCGATCCCGCCGTACTCCGGCGGCAGAGAGAGCGTCAGCAGGCCGAGCTCCCAGCACAGGGCTTCGACGTCCCGATTGAAAACCCCCTGCTCGTCAATAGAAGCAGCCAGCGGTTCGATCCTCTCTTTGGCTGCTCGATGGACGATCTCTCGGAAAATCCTTATCTCTTCAACCGATTCGAACATGGCGACTCCCACTTGGAACGCCGCATCAGTGCACAGATGTTGCCGGCGTCCCGTTCCATGAAACGTACGAGCCCAGATTTCAGCGTTGGCCGTCTCTCGAATCACAGGCACGGCGACCTGGCGAGCCGATCCAGTATAGAAGCTCACCAGCCGCCTGACAATAGGTGAAACCGGTCCGATGACGGGCAAAAAAGATTGCTTTGACCTTGATCCTGCGCTTAAGTATAGCGTCGGTCCTCTGCCTGTCACCTCCCGATGGCCGGAGACCGACCGACACCTGGAAACTGGGAAAGGAGAGGTGAGCATGACCGCGAAAACCGATTTTAACGGGTTCCCCCGGGAGGCCGTGACCTGGTATTCGGAACTCGCGAAGAACAACAGCCGGGAGTGGTTCGCTCAACACAAGGAAGAGTTCGAGAAGTATGCCATGGCGCCGGCGCGTGATTTCGTCTTCGAGATGGGGGAGCGGCTCAAAGAGATAGCTCCGAAAATCGTAGCCGATCCGCGGGTGGACAAGTCGATCTTTCGCCCGTATCGGGATACTCGGTTCAGCAAGGACAAGGCGCCATACAAGACCCACCTTGGCATTTTCTTCTGGGGAGGGAATCTCGCCAAAATGGATTGCCCGGGGTTCTATTTTCATCTGGAGCCTCCGGACCTGCTCCTCGCCGCGGGGAATCATTGTTTCTCGAAGCCGCTTCTCCAGGAATACCGGGACTCCGTCGTGGACTCGAAGCATGGCCCGGCCTTGGCCAAGGCCATAGCGAGCGTGCAGAAGAAGGGTCCTTACGCCATCGGAGAAAAACAGTTCAAGAAGACCCCCCGCGGGTACGACCCGTCTCACAAAAATGCGGAACTGCTCCTCTTCGGCGGTCTCACCACCTGGGTTACCGAGCCTATCCCCGCGGAGCTTCACTCCAAGGATATCATCGAGTACTGCTTTGCGCGATTCAAAGATATGGCTCCGATCTATTTCTGGCTGCTCGACATGATCGGCAGGATGTGACGCGGGCAGGGATCGGGGAGGATATTCACCGCTGCGAAGATGCTTTGAAACGCTTTGACCGCCTCGGTTCCGTACGGAGCCGCCTTCGAGGCTGTCAAAGATGGCGTGAAGCACATTCAAGTCAAAGGAGATGCTTCTATGAAGAAGCGTTCGACGCTGGAAAGGAAGATGCTCTCCTATTTCGGGTTGATAGCCGCTGCATCTCTCCTGATAACGGTTGAATTCATCTGGGCCATCCGAGAAGCCACCCCGCACCCGGAAACCGTAGTCCAATCATCCGTGAGTCCGTCGGACGCGGCCCAGTCACTCAGCCGTCGCATGGAAGCCCTGCAGAGCAAGGCCGTCCTGATGTGTGTCGTGCAGGCAGTGGTGACCCTCATCGTGCTGATCATGTTCATGAGGAGGATTACCGGCCCGCTGCAGGCAATGGTGGAAGAAGCGGGGTTCATTTCCGACGGGGACCTCAGTCGCACGATACAGGTCCGCACCCAGGACGAAATCGGCCTGATCGGAGAGACCATCAACGGCCTGACGAGCAACATCCAGGAGATTGTCGGCCTCGGGCTCTCCACGGAAGCTGCGCTCCGCTTTCCGCTCGCGGAACTACGCGAGCGATTGGACGCGGACGAAGAAGCCGGCAGGTACCTGGACGAGATTGAAGGCAGTCTCGACATCTTCAAGGACCTCGCTCAGGGATTCAAACTCTTACCCCCGCCGATGGCCGCTGAAGACGCGGAGGAATCGTGACGGGGTCGCTGAGGGCACATGTGGCTGGAGTCAAATGGGCAACTCCCGCGCCTTCGGTCGCTGAACAAGGACCGGCTTTACGAATGAGACGGATAAGAATCTATGACTGGTGAATGGACAGCCCTGCCGGTAGGCTTCGTCATCGCGACGCTGGCCACCCTGGTCGGCTTCGGGGGGGGCATTTTGTGGATGCCCTTCCTCATACTGGTAACCCACCTGGAGCCCTCAGAGGCAGTCGTGACTTCGTTGGTGATTCAGATAGGCGGTATGGGATCCGGCAGCTTGGCGGTAATCAGGGCGAAGAAGACCGACTTGAGCTTGCCGCTCTATTTGTCGGCATGCGCGTTTCTCGGTGTCCCCATTGGCGTGTGGTGGTCTCGATTTGCGTCCGCGGACTCGATCGTCTTCCTTCTGGGCGTATTCTGCCTCGCTGTTGCGCTCGTATTTGTCTACACGCAAGACCTCGTTGACACTCCACTCGTGAAAAATGTTTCGCTGAAGCAGACCGCGCCGTACTTGTGGCTTGCAACCCTCTTTTCGATCCTCACCGGCTTGCTCTCCATGGGGGTCGGGGATTTCCTGGTTCCTATCCTGCGCAATCGGCTCCGATTGAACATGGAATCCGCTATGGCAGCCTGCCTGATCGTCATGACGCTGAATGCAGCCCTTGCCGCTGCGCTTCACCTTGCCCTCGGCGAGAAATTCGCCACAGGAGTCGTCCTCTGGGCTATCCCGGGGGTCCTTATCGGCGGCCAGGTTGGGCCGCGCCTGGCAGGTCGGATACCGGATCAAACCCTCAAAGAAATTTTCATCTATGGCCTCTCGCTGGCCGGGATACATATGATGTTCGCCATGCCCGGCGGCCACTGATACCGATTCACCTTCAAAGCAGTAATCTGGGGAGAACCTTTTTGAAAAAAGGTTTCTCCCCAGATTACTGCTTTGACAGCGAATTGGTGGGATTCGTTTCGGGCGATCGAGCAGATGGAGAAGATTGGTGCAAGTGATATCGCGCGGCACACGTTGCCGCGCGATAGTCAGCTATTTCAGTTTCTCTCCGCACTCCGTGCAGAACCTGGCTGCCGGTTCGGCAGGTTTCCCACATTTGGGGCAGTTCGTTGCCACTGGCATTGGCGTTCCGCATTCAGGGCAAAATTTGGCAGCGCTCGGAATCGATTTCTTGCACGCACCACAGACCTTTTCCTCGGCAGCGGGCGGGGGAGGGGCGGCTTCGGCGGGCTGGGGTACCCCCTGGCGAGAAGCCGAAAGGCTGGTGGCCATCGATGCAGCCATCTGCTGCCCCATGGCTATGCCCGCGCCCATACCGATCATCTCGCCGGCACCACCGGACCGGGCGGCCTCCGGAATCGCTTGGGCGGTCTGGAACTGGGTCAGGCGATTCAAGTCTCCGGCAAGAGCCATCTGGGAGCGGACATCCAACATCTTCTCCACTTCCGGCGGGACGGAAATATTCTCGATGACGAACATGGCCAAAGAGAGGCCGTATCGCTGAAAATCGCCATCCAGAGTCCCTCGAGCCTTTTCACCGATGCCCCGGTAGTTCGCAGCGAGATCCAGGGCAGCGATCTTGGCTTCACCCAGCATTCCCGTGAACGCGGAGACGAGCATGCTGCGCAGCTGGCCCTCAATCTCTTCCGCGGTGTAGCACCCCAGGGTCCCTACGACTTCCTTGATGAACTTCCCCGGATCCGTGACCCGAATGCCGTACGTTCCGAACGCTCTCAGGCGCACCACTCCCAGTTCCGGGTCCCTGAGCATGATCGGATTCTGGGTACCCCACTTCAAATCAAGGAAATTCCGGGTGCTGACGAAATACACCTCGGCCTTGAAGGGGGATTCGAACCCGTACTTCCACGACCGCAGGGTCGTCATGACAGGCATGTTCTGAGTCGAAAGGCTGTACAACCCCGGGGCAAAGACGTCGGCAATCTGCCCCTCGTTCACGAAGACCGCAGCCTGCGTCTCGCGCACGGTGAGCTTGGCGCCCATCTTGATTTCATTGTCCTGATCGGGGAAACGCCACACGATGACATCGCCGCCGTCATCGAGCCAGCTTATGACCTCAATCAGTTCGCCTTTGACAATATCCCAGATACCCATCCTGGTCTCCTTTTGTTCAAGTGCATTCGCCTTGAAGTACAGGCATGCCCGTCAGAAGCTCATACCGGTTCGCATTGAAACGAGCAACATCGGGGTGAACTTCGCTGCACAGTCAAGTTCTCCCGGGACTACTTTTCGAAAGCGAATCGGTATCACCTCAGCAAAGGATCTGTGTCGAAGGGTATCATCTCGACCGAGCCTTGGCAAGTGGACTCACGCCGGGCAGAAATGAGTAGCGAGTGGCAAGAGACGCTCTCGCGAGCGGGGAGAAATTCAGGAGCCGGTTTGAGGATGAACCCCGGCTCGGGGTCCATCCTCTTATGGGCATGGGTTACTCTTCGATGGTGTACTTGCCCTTGTTCGCCTCGTCGAACTCGACTTTTGCCTTGACGTACTTAGGCTTAAACCCGAGTTTCTTCAGCACGTTATATGCCATCTCCGCACGGGCGCCGGTGCTGCAATGGACGACCAGTGTCTTGTCCTTGGGCAACTCAGCTATCCGTTGCTCGAGCTCATCCAGCGGGATGTTCACGGCATTGGGCAACACGCCCTCGGCCGCTTCGGACTTCATCCGAACGTCCAGGACCACGAGATCTGCAGAAGGCTTCCCGAGGGCTCCTTTGAACGCCTCTATCTCGATCTCGCCCGGCATGAGCTTGCGAACGTAGGTTACCTTGGAAGCTGCAGGACCCTTGGCGATCTGCTTCCCGGCCTTTTCCCAGCCCTGGAAGCCTCCGATAAGGATGCTGACGTCCTTGTATCCCCATCCGGAGATCGTCTTGACCGCATCCATGGCCGATGCGATATCACCATCCTGATTGTAGAGAATCACCGCTGCGTTCATGTATTTCGGGAATTGGGCCTTGAGGCTGTCGAGGCCGCCCTCCGGAACCGATACTGCGTTGGGGATGTGCCCCTGTTCCACGGTCTTGGCGGGTCGCAGGTCGAGGAGAACGTACGAGCCCTTATTCTTGTCGAAATCTTCTATACCGGCGACGGTGGAGACGACCGGGTTACCCGCTTTCTTCCATGCGGGAAGACCGGCGTGAAAGACCTTGATATTCTTGTATCCGAGCTTTGCCGCCTTCCTGGCGGCTAGTGGGCTCAGGACTCAAGAGAATCCCGCACAGTAGTAGATCTGCAAGGTCTCTTTGTCTTTGGGCAGGAGTTTCTCTGCCAAAGCATCAAATGCCGGGAAGGGCATAGGCACTGCTGTGGCAATGTGGCCGTGGTGGTACATGGGCTCGGGCCTGCTGTCGAGAAGGACGTAATTCCCCTTCTCCGGCCCCAGGGCAACTAACTTGGCGACGTCCTCGGCGGTCGCGAGCTGTTCCTTGGGTACTTCCAGCCCTTTTTTGACCTCGACCTCTTTCGCGAAGTTCTTGCCGTCCTTCTTGATGTAGACGATCCTTACCGACTCCTGCTTCGGTATCTTGTTCATGGCAGGAGCGTTCTTCAAGACGGCTGAATCGTCGTAGGCGATCACCTCCATATCCGGGCCGATCTGGAGCTGGATGGTCTTTGCCTTTGTCGACACGTCGACCAATTTTCCGGCAAAGAGATTCGACTGCTTGTCGTAACCGTGGCACTTCAAGCAACTGGGGTCGGACTTGGCCGGAAGCTGATCGTCAGCCCTGGCGGTACCCACCTGCAGCAAGCCGGAAGCGATGAGCACAGCCGTGGTCAAGCCGATCAGGGCGATTGCTCTTCCGCGCATTACTTCACTCCTTTCTTTCCTTATTCATTACGATCTGGATGAGGCACGAGCGGGAAGCATGGGCTATGACCAACGCCAGGCGTTGGAATCGGCACGAAAGCGCACTCCTTCCCGGTTCTAGCTCTGATCCGGTATCAGCGGAATCGAATGAAAAGCTTGCGGCGTGCGCCGGCACTGGCGATTCCGGTGGTCCCGCGGTTCCGTCCGCGCCCTGTATGTGGGGGACGAGACCAGTGTACCTACATGACTATCGTAATATATAGATAAACAAAAAGCCATTTTTTTCGGCCGGCCGGAGTTTTTTTTTGATTGCCTCCGTCAGGCATCTTGGCGGGTCCAGATCTGAAAAACGTGGATTCCAGCCTTCGCCGGAATGACGGGAAATGCCTTCGCTGCGACGGAGAGGATGATAAGACCGTGGTATGGCAATGGAAAAGTCGGGCAAGCCAAGCGGGGAATTCCCAATGCTTTCTTTTCCGCTTCGGCCTTCGGGGGTACTGAGCGGGGATTACGGTCGTATCTTGCGGTAGAACAGCCCCTTTCGGGGAGAGAGTGCACCATCCGAGATCTGCTTCTTGATCTTTACCAGATCCACTTTGCGGGCTCCTCCGGGGGTGAGGAGGGCCTCACGTTTTTCGATCCCCGCGCCGATCCCCGCGACTGCCATGAGAAGGCAGAGAGCGAGCAGCGCAACGAAAATCAGATCGACGGGGCGTTCGAGGACCTGCTTAATGGCGGACCTGTTCACGGTTCCACACTCCCTGGCGGAGTCCGCGGTTGTTTAGAGCCCTGGAAGAGACAGCGGTGGCATTTGATGCAGTCCACATCTTCGGGAAACGCGACCCCCAGGTCGCAACGAGAAGGAATGGGCCGCGGAGCCACCTTCTTCAGCAGGCTCACTTTGTTGAAAAGAGCCAGAAACGCGCCGGCCGGGCAGAGGTAGCGGCACCAGAAGCGAAAGTAGACTGTCGAGGCGAAGAGGCACGCGGCCGCGAGAGCCAGCACCCAGAAGTCCATCTTCCACCCGAAGAAGTGCTGCAAGGGGCTGAAGGAGAACCAGATCGCGTCGTCGGTGACCAGGAACAGACACATCAGCACGCCGAGGAGAACGAACTTCGTGTACCGTCCGACTCGCTCGACCTGAGCAGACGCGCGGCGCCTCACCGATCCGATCGCGAGAAACTCCTGCAACGCGCCGAACGGGCACAGGTACCCGCAGAACCCTTGTCCCCACAGCACCGAGATTGCCAGCACCCCAACGAAGAGGAGATTCCTCCATACTGTGCCCGCCGCGGGAATCTGGCCTTTCACGATCCCCGCCGCGTCCAGACAACTGAACGGCGCATTGAGGTAAACTCCGAGAACCAGGAGTGAGAGCGCAAGGCAGACCGTCCTGGTGCTGCTGCTCCGGGTGTGGAACGCAAACACAAAGAACACGAGCAACGCGGCCACAGCCAGGAGACGCGGATCGCGAATCGCCATGCTCCACACCGGTCGCTTCTCTGTCCGGGGCTTTTGTTCCGTGATGCCCAACAGGGGCGATGCGATCCGTTGCCCGGTCTTGTTGAGGCTCTCGGTGACTGCCCGAGCGGTGATCGTCGCGCCGCTGAGGCTGTCGATACGATCGTCCAACGGTTCCAGGATAGAGCGTCCCCGAAAGTGGTGGAGCCATTCGTCGATCCCCTTGAGGTAGGACGGAGTCTCACGAGACTCCACGAGATCGAGCCCCTTTATCTCGCCGCGCTCGGACACCGAAACCACAAGATTGATCGGTCCCCCGTACCCGCGAACATCACCCGCGGGAGGAATAGTGCTGAGGGTGACGGTGAAGCCACCCTGGGTCGGCGAAGTTCCCACGTAATGAGGGTAAGGTCCTTCGTGGAACGCGAAGCGATCGGATCCCGAGATCCTGGCCAGGAGATCGTCAGGGAACTTCACGACCGGCTCGCGACTGGGAGGCCCGATCAGGAGGCTCCAGGCTGCAGCCGCGGCAACGGAAAAAATCAAGAGCCACGTCAGCCGCACGTAAGGGAAGGATACCCGCGCGGAAGGTCTATACCGCGACAGGGTCTGTTCGCAGCGATCTAGTACGGTTTCAACGACGAACAGGATGGCCGGGATGAGTAAGATCAGCGCCATTACGATGCACGCCCGTTCCATGCCCAAGAGCGGCACGAGCAGAGCCCCGGTGATGAACGCTCCCAAAGCCGCGCCGAAGTGATCGGTCGCGTCGGTCAAGCCGGAACTCTCACCTGCGTCGCGTGCCCGTTCCAGGTGGCAGGCAGCGACAAGAGGGAATGCACTTCCGGTGAAGATCCCGGAGACGCAGACCAACGCGGAGACGATCAGTTCGATGTCCCAGGGTTCTCGGCGTGCCACGGATTCGAGAACCGTGGTCAGGATCAGGCAATACCCGGCGAAGAGCGCGAGGCTCACGAGTAAGGCGCGCTCCTTGCGTCGAATCCGAGGGAGTAACAGACCAATGCACCATCCGCCCGCAGCGAGCCCGGCCATGAAAGCCCCGGCCACCAGACCAATCCGTTCGAATACGTACCCGAACAGGCTCTGGTATCCGTAGATGAGCACGATCTGCATTCCCATCGCAGCAGCGCCCACCGCGGTCATGGCCAGCAGGACGCGAAATCGGGCATCAGCCCCTTCTCTCGGACCCCATCGGGCCCGGAAACCGATCCGTGCGGCAAGAAAACAGATCATCGGGATCAGGTAGACGGTGAGCCCGCCGCGGCGCAGGGTGTTCAGTACTTCCATCCCTTCGGTCCCCGAGAATCGACCCCAGAGAATCATCGCGAGGGACGAAGAGACAGGCGAGAAATCGGTGTTGATGAGAGGCGGCGCCCGTTCCAGTTCGCCCTTCACGAAGGCAGTCCTGGCAGGGGGCAGGATGGTATCGAAGGCCTCGGGATCGAAAAAAGTCTTGCCAAGCGTCCGATACCGGGATTTGAGCGTTCCCGGATCGAGACTCAGGAAATCCCCGGAGAGCGACGCAAAGAAGAGGGTTTCGTCGCCGGGCGTGCCGAGAACAGCAGGGAAGACCTGTTTCATCGTATGGTACACGGAACCGGCATACGAGGCCACGTCTGAGCCCCAGAAGTTGTCTGCCGACGTCACTCGGGTGAAGAACATTCCGCCCGGCCTCAAAGCCCGTGCCGCAGCCTGGAAGAACTCGAGGGTGTAGTACCGGTTCCAGAACGCGGATACCGGATCGGGTACCGTGCAAATCACCGCGTCGTAAACTTGAGGCCTGCACTGGTTCACATAGAAACGGCCGTCGCCAAAGATCATGTGCACCCGAGGATCGCCGAGAGCCTCCCGTTCACGCGAGGGCATGAACCTCTTTGCCACCTCCAGCGCTTCGGGGTCGGGCTCGATCACATCGACCCAGTCCACTGGATACGAGAGGAGCGATACGAGAAAACTCCCAATCCCGCCGCCAATGACAAGCACTCGCCTGGTGTCGGGCTTTTGGGCCAGGATCAATGCGGCGAGGCGATCCGCGGTGGGAGCGTCGGGAAACGAGGAGACGATCTTGCCGTTCCCGAAGAGGGAAAACTGCTTGCCGAGCCGAGATATTTCCACTTGCTGGTACGGCGTGGGCTCGGACGCGAGGAGCTTCAGTCCCGGATGTAACGCGTCCCATCTGATGCGCAGTGACGCGTCCGTCACCAGGCGTCCGGCAGAGGACAGGACGATCGCGGAGGTCACCAGCAGGACCGCGGCAGTGAGAACGCATCCTTTGAGCTTCCGGCTTTGTCCGTAGACCGCCGCGCCGATCGCAAGCGGCACGTTCACCGCGGAGACGATCGCGAGCGGCGACAGGTACCGTACGAGGACGAATGTGAACATCAAGCCGCCCAGGAGGCTCCCGAGCCCCTCGAACACGTACAGCCGCGCGATGACGCGATCGTCGGTTCTCTCAAGCGCTTTGCATCCCAGGGGGAAAAGAAAGCCGGTCAGGAAGGCGGTGAGGAATGTCCCGATCGGCACCGCGACGAGAATGCCGTGGAGCGGTATCAACTCCGCGGGAGATGCACCGCTCAGGTACGGAAGCGACCGAACCACGACGATCTGAAGGATCAGGGAAAATCCCAGGCCTGACAGCGAGTAGAGAAAAATCTCAAGAAAGGAGCCTTCCCGTTTCTTTACGAGCCATGCGCCGGCAAGAGCCCCGATGCCGATGCCGGAGAGCCATGCGCCGAAGAAGATGCCGATGGAGATCTCGGTGCCATGGAAGATCACGAGGATCTCCCGTAACAACGAGATCTGCCCGGTCATGGAGCACAGGCCGAACAGAAAGAACATCCACGACATCATCGTCGGGCTCCCGGTCGTTGCATAGGGTGAACCTGGTTCTATCACTTTGCAGTCGGGCAGCCAAGGCTGCTCTGGTCCGCGGAGCGGCTGATGATTAGCGTACGGGATGAGAGCGACGACCGAGAAGGTTCGAAGGAGGCTCCCATGCTGAGTACAAAAGATATGGCTCTCTGGATCGATGCGAGAATCTGCGGCTCCTGTCATCAGGGGTACACCTGCAACGAGTACGACTGCGAGCAGGCACGTAAGATCGCGGATATGCTTTCACGAATGACCGTGTTCAAAGGCAAGGACAGCGAGGGAAAAGACGTTTCCGGGCTGCTGGTGCCCGACTAAGGGCAGGTCTGTCAGAGACCTCTTCCTCTCGGGAAGGGGTCTCGTGACTAATCGTGAGCCGTCCTTTCCCGCCGTTGGTAATCATTCAGTTATGCGAGGCAACCAGTGACTTGTGTTGGTCAACGACAACCGCCCGGCTCCAGGTCGTACTCCGGCGTAGGCCGGTATCCAGGAGAGGCCGAATCCGGCAAAGCGCCAGACTGGATTCCGGCCTCCGCCGGAATGACGGAGGATGAGGCCCTCTTTCTTGTTGTCCCGGTTAAGCACCCAAGTGCCCACGCGCAAGCGAATGGTTTCCGCCGTTGACGGATTTCCCGTGAGTTCTGTCTCCAATCGGCTATAATCGATCCGCGCCAAGGGACAAGTCCCGACTTGTTTGCCTCCCGGCCAAAAGGAGGGGTGTTCATGTATAAATCCTTTCGCGTGAAGAACTACCGCTGCTTCAAGGACCTGACCGTCGGGCCTCTGGAACGCGTGAACTTGATCGCAGGCAAGAACAATGTCGGGAAGACGGCTCTGTTGGAGGCCATCTGGTTGTTCCAGGAATACCTCACTCCGCCTGTCGAGATCCTGGTTCCACTGTTTCGTGGCCTCGACAGCCTAGGTCCGAGAGATTTGATGGCTTCATTGTTCATCAATTTCGAGGACACCGAGACAATTGAAATGTTGGTAGGGCACCCCGATGACCGGTCCGCGCGTCTCAGGTTAACCGTGAGTCGGGCGAGAGAGGCTTTCGACATAGCGCCGTTTCGGATTACCGTAAGTGAGCCAGCCGAGAGGGCTGAGGACTCAAGTAACAGAAAGCATTCCGTGGGCAACGACCCATCCCATCCCCAACAGGATCTCAGAACACCTACCGGAGCATTTCCTCCCGAAGTGATTCTGCAACATGAATATCAGTCACCCGATGGCTTGGCGACCGGAGGGCTGATGGGCGTCAGCAGTGAGGGACTGAGGCGTGCTTTCTCAATTGGCGCTGGGCAGACAAGGGTTCCTTTCTTGGTGGGTAATCGTGAGATAAATCCGCTCGACCTGGCTGAGAAATGGAGCGAACGAGCTGAACTCGGGGATGACAAGAAAGTTATTGAGACCCTAAGAATTATCCAGCCAGACCTGCGCGGATTGCGGGTTCTCTACAAGAAGCGAAAACCGATCATTGAGGTTGACTTAGGCGTGGAGCGACTCATGCCACTGGCGCTCTCGGGTGATGGCATGAGAAGCCTCCTGCTCTTCGCAGTCCTTCTCCTTCAAGCCAAAGGGGGAGTGTTCTTAGTGGATGAGATCGAAAACGGCCTGCATCATTCGGTTATGAAAGACGTCTGGAAGGCGCTTGCGGCCTCTGCCAGAAGCTTTGACGTGCAGATTTTCGCGACCACGCATAGCCACGAGTGCATTCGGGCTGCTCATGAGGCCTTCTGCGAAAGCCCTGAGTATGATTTCCGCATGCATCGTCTGGACCGGATTGACGACACCATCCAATCGGTCACCTACGATAAGGAGACCTTGGGCTACTCACTTGAGGCCGGCTGGGAGGTGCGTTAGTGGACAGGCATGGTGAGGAGCCAAAGGAAATCCGCAAACCGAAGTTGTTGTTGGTTGAGGGCAACGACGACCGGCAATTCTTCACCGCACTGTTGAGGAGAGATCAACTCGACGACATTGCCGTGGAGGACTTCGGCGGAACCAGGAGACTCGGTGGTATGCTAAGAGCTCTCAGACTCCGGTCGGGTCACGAGCGACTGCAGTCGTTGGGGATCGTGAGGGATGCAGACGCGGATGCGGAGCGGGCCTTTCAGAGCGTACGCACAGCACTAACAAACGCCGGTCTTCCCGCCCCCACGGCTCCTCTGGAACCCCCCGCTGGCACCCCGAGAGTGACCGTTATGATCTTGCCGCCAGGGAGGCCTTGCGGAATGTTGGAAGACGTTTGCCTCATGTCCGTTGCAGATGACCCGGCTATGGCCTGCGTTGACGAGTTTTTCGCATGCCTCACGAGATGCCTTGAGAAGTTGCCGCGCGAGACCTCGAAAGCGATGGTGCGGGCCTTTCTCGTTTCCCATGAGCTGCTTCAGGATTCGCATTTCGAGGCCATCAAGCAGTACTCGGAACAGTGGCTTCCAGAGCCGGAGGTGCCCAATTCTCCGAGCGTGGAAAAGCTCCACGCATTCCTGGCCACACGATACAAGCCGGATTTGGACTTGGGGATCGCTGCCCAGCAAACCGAACCGTATTGGAATTTCGATCACCCGGTATTTAAACCGATCAAGGGATTTCTGCGGAATCTCTGAGAGCGGATGATTTCTTTCTGCTCTCTCCAAGGTTCTCACCGCTCCTAATCGTCAAAGTATTCGGGATAGAATTCCCGGGCGCATTTCGGGCAGAGGCTGTGCGAGAAGTCAACGGACAGGTGCTCTTTCATGTACGATTCGACCTCAGACCAGTAATCCCGATCGTCCCGTATCTTCTTGCATATGGAACAGACGGGCACGATTCGCCTGAGCGCCTCCAGTTCGGTGATGTCCTCAAGGACGAGCAAAACGAGCGTCGTTCCGTCGGATGCGAACGGCGCAGTGGTCACGAGGAAATGCTTTGCTGTGGGCTTGCCTCCTACGTCCGCGGTCATCTGCACCTTCTGACGCACGATCTTCTCACCCTCCCGTGATTGTACCACCGAGCCTCGTACGACGCAATCAGGGCAAGAAGCGCTGCTCCCGCAACCTCCCGCCGTCTCCGTAGAGTGAATGCAACGCAATGAGTCCCCTACTCCCGGGCGAACCAAGGATCCAGCATCGTTCGCTAGCATTTGGGAAGCAGCCACGTTGAAGTCGACAATTCGAACATCGCGGTCGACCACGAATACGGCTGATGGCATGGCATCAAGTACGGTCTTATAGAAACTATTCATCATGACCTCTCGGTACAAAGGTCCCATAATGGCAGAGCATGCGCAAGTATTCCATCATAGGGTGTTGTTCGGCCCGCGGTCAACCCGGACCGCCCGGCGCACGCCTCTCCTTGATTTTCGCGATTCCCGATCATATACTGATTTCATTAGGTGATTTCCTCTCCGGCGGCACGCAAGGGGCGCTCAGCGGCCGACCGTTTCATAAGATTTCGCACTCAGATGCTGAAGTTGGTGAACCCTCACCGTGTCCCTCTCCCGCGGAGAGAGGGGACTCTCAGTGGCGCCGGCATCTTGCCGGTGATTTCTCCATCCCTCTGGGCGAGGGATGGGGTGAGGGCTTCCGGATTCTTCGTCTGACAAAGCAATCGTTTCACGCGGAACCTCCGCGATGCATTGTGGACGCTTCGCTCAACGGGTCCGAATTCATGGCACGAACCGACGTCTTCCTCTGCGAGCTTTGTCCGAAAGGGTGCCGCATCACCGAAGGCCAGAGCGGCGATTGCAAATCCCGGATCGTCGTGGACGGTGAGCTGCGAGCGGTGACGTACGGAAGGCCGTGCACACTGCACATCGATCCGATTGAGAAGAAGCCGCTGTTTCACTTCCTGCCCGGAACTTCGATCCTCTCTCTCGCCACCGCAGGCTGCAATCTCCACTGCAAGTTTTGCCAGAACTGGACTATCTCGCAGGCGGCTCCGGAAGATCTGCGCACCATGGACCTTCCTCCCGAAAAAGTAGTTCAGGTCGCTCAGGCCCAGCGCTGTCTTTCGATCGCGTATACGTACACGGAGCCGGTGGTTTTCTACGAGTACGTTCTCGACACCTCGACCCTGGCCCGGCAACAGGGACTGCGCAACGTCACCGTCACCGCGGGCTCGATCAACCGAAAGCCCATGGAAATGCTCTGCAGTGTGGTAGACGCGTCCAATACCGATCTGAAGGCGTTCAGTGACACCTTCTACCGGGAACTCTGCGACTCAACCCTCAAACCCGTGCTGGACGGCATGGTCGTCATGAAGGAACACGGTGTCTGGTTGGAGATTACCAATCTGGTCGTCCCTACCTTCAACGACGACCTCGACATGATTCGCAAGATGTGCCGGTGGATTCTGGCAAACCTCGGCGCGGACACGCCGTTGCACTTCAGCCGGTTTCATCCGATGTACAAGTTGAGGAACCTGCCCCCGACGCCGGTAGACACCCTCATGAATGCGAGAAAAGAAGCCCTCGACATAGGCTTGCGATACGTGTACGTCGGCAACGTTCTCGGTTCGGGGGCGGAACACACATGCTGCCCCAGCGACGGCACCCTCCTTATTAAGAGGCTGGGCCATTCGATCCTGGAAAACAACCTGGTCGACGGCAAGTGTCCCAAGTGCGGATCGAAGATCCCGGGAATATGGAGCCACGATGCGCAGCGATCCTGATCAGACATCCTGGCTTGACGAGGACGTACGTTTCTCGCTCTGTGACGCGTGCGGGAACAGCTTCTTGCCGGTCACGCGAATCGCCGGGTCGTCGGCCGTCGCTCGCGAGAGCCGGCTGACTCTGGGCCGGAGAACCATCCTCAAAATCTTTGGAGCGCTCCCGGTAAGCCTTCTGCTCTGGTGGTACGGGCCGACACGTTTGGCAAGGCCAGGCCGGCGTGCGATGTTCTCACGGAAGATCGGGTCATGAGGACCTCCCGGAGCGCTGCAGGCGGGCAACGCGTGGCGGCATCCAAAGGTTTCCGCCAGACATGCCAACCTCGATGAGGAAACCATGAAGAGAGCGATTTTGTTGATGGGCGGGGTCGCGCTGGTCGCGACGGTCGCATTCGTCGGTCGAGGCTTGGTCTCCTCCGCCGCGAGCAGCGAGACGGTCACGAGCAGCGAGAAAGTGAGACAGCCCGCGGTCGCTGATACGTTCTATCCCGCGGATAGGGAAAAGCTGCGCGCGATGGTAGTCGATTCGCTCAAGGCCGCGACGAAAGTGGATTTTCAGAAACCGATCAAGGCCATTCTGGCTCCTCATGCAGGTTACGTCTACTGCAGCGGGACGTTGGCCGCGGCATACAAACAGATCGAAGGCCCTGCTTTTCGGTACCACACGGTCATTCTCATCGGCCCCAGCCACCGATTCCCAACCAAGGCTGCGGCGGTGAGTTCCGCTGAGCGCTGGGAGACTCCGCTCGGTTCGGTGCCCGTGGACACCGGCCTCGCCAGGAAACTGACGGAAACGGGAGGCAGGATCCAATTCGACGATCGGGCTCATGTTGCCGAACATTGTCTGGAAGTCCAATTGCCGTACCTGATCGTCGCAGCGGGAGGCAAGCCGTTCAAGATTGTGCCGTTGCTCACCAACAGCAGCGATCCTCTGGACCACGAGACGGTCGGCCGTGCGGTTGCAGAGATCGCGGACGATACCGGGACGCTCATCGTGCTATCGTCGGATCTGAGCCACTATCCACAGGCATCGGTGGCCGAAGAGGTCGACCGGCAGATCCTCTCCGGGTTGACGTCTCTCGACGCGAACACGCTTCGCGAGGCGAGCGAGAAGATACTGGCGAGCCGACCGGCAGGCCTTTCAACAGCCATGTGCGGGCTGGACGCGGCCCTTTGCTTGACGCGGGCCGCTCCGCTCTTGGGGATCACGGAAGGGAAGATCGTCAATTACTCCCATTCCGGCATGACGAGCGGTGACCCCCAGCGCGTGGTGGGGTACGCAGCAGCGGTCTTCACCGGTGAGGGCAAGATATCGCGTGCGGCAGCAATCCCGCCTCTCACGCTGGCATTCAGCTCTCAGAGTCGCAAGGAACTGATCTCCATGGCTCGGGAGGCAGTGCAGGCCGCAACGGCAGGGAACTGGGTCTCGCACGACCCGAGCCGCAACCCGGAGCTGCAGGTCAAGGCCGGGTGCTTCGTGACGCTCAAGAACCAGGGGCGACTGAGAGGATGCATCGGCTGCTTCCAGACTGACGAGCCTCTGTGGAAGACTGTCCGAGAGATGGCTGTCTCATCTGCGACCATGGACGCTCGCTTTCGGCACGATCCGATCACGACTGGGGAGCTTCCCCACCTTGATGTGGAGATTTCCGTCCTGTCCCCGCTTCGGCCTATTGCGCGGCCGTTGGAGGAACTGAAGCTCGGACGTGACGGCATTGTGATACAGGACAAAGGGCGGAAGGGGACATTCCTTCCGCAGGTGGCACAACAAACCGGTTGGAGCCTGGAGGAGTTCCTCGGTCACTGTTCCCATGACAAGGCCGGTATTGGATGGGATGGGTGGAAGAGTCCGACGGCCCGGATCTTCGCCTATACGGCCACGATCGTCAGCGAGAAAGATTTCCCTGGATCGGATCGCGAATAGTGTGCAGGAACTGTGCTATAATAGAATAGCTTGTCGGGTCTCATCTCCCGCAGGGGAGCGGCCCTAGGCCGAACCGAGTATCGTTCCGAGGGTGCCGGCTTGAGCGGCAAGAACCGGAGCGACCTGGCGACTAACGCGAACGCCTGCCGATCCCTGTCGGTCTTGGTTCTCCCGCCGGCCGATGGCATCTCGTGGCGAGGCCGGTGAATTTGTTTGTTGGAGGAGTGCACTATGGAGAGCCTGATTGCTCAGTCTATCGTACAAAATGTTGCTACCGGAGGCAATTCCTGCGCTGTCATCGCCTGCTACGGAGACTGGGTGTTCTGGATCAGTATCCTCGTGGGAGTTGTAGGTGGAGCGATCCTGTTCTTCTTGAAACCAACGGAAGCCCAATAGGCCTGGTTCCTTGAGAGAGCGCTCGATGCGCCGCGCTATGAGCGTCTGAGTCGAGCCAGAAACGCGCGCCATGCGCTCGATTCTTGGCCGAGCCGGCACTGTCATGGTGCCCGGACAGCGAATATGAGGCAAAAAGCCTGTGATGATACACGAAGGACACGAGGGACGTCGATTGAATATTCCGGGCCATGTGCCCGAAGACTTCGCAAATGCGGTGGCAACCTTGCTCATCCTGGGCATTGCGGGAGCCCCCACGTGGGACCTGATCTACAACCACGCGCCGGAGAAATCTCTGGCCTGGATCGAGGGTATTCTCAAGGCCAACGACACTTCCGGGCTGGTCCACTCGGATCTCCGGTGGTGGGAATACCAGTTGCGCGGTCACTAGAAGGTCAAGACGCCGTTCTTTCCCCCATAAAAAGACCAAGCCCACCAATCGTACAGATGGACTCCAGTCACGGTCACCCGTCGCAAAGGACCCCCGGCTGAATTTCCTGATTCCCGGTTGCGGGCTTCAGTGTTATAATACCGCTTCTGAATCCGCGATTGGATTGGCGTTTCCCCGTGCAAGCAATCGCGTGGGCGATCTCGCAACCAGCCGCATGCCGGGGGGTGGGTGGTGGTTCCTCGAGCCATAGCTCACGGGAGGGGAGGCGCGAGACGCGGGCATCGGCCAAAAGCCGGGGCGCTTCCGTGACAACAGCCCTGCAACGATAACCCGTTGCGAGGGAGGATGAATGGGAGTCAAACTCAACATTCAGGATTTCGTTAGCGACTACTGCCGGGGAGTCAAGGACAAAGATCTGCTCGCAAAACACCAGATCAACGCCAAAGAACTTATCGCCATCGTCAAGAAACTCATCAACGAGGGGATGATCTCCAAGGAGCAGTACTTCGAGAGGAACCGCAAGATCGAGGAACTGGAAACCATCGAGGAGAGACAATTTCTGGCATCCCTTTCCCACTGCCCCGTGTGCGGGCACATCCACCCCACACCGTTCACCGTCTGTCCGGCGTGCGGAGCGGATGTGACCAAGCTTGAACGAGAACCCGGCGAGACACCGAAGCTGCAGAAGCCGCCTGCAAATCCGCCCCCGCCCGAAGAGCCGGCCCCGCGACCGGTAGTAGCTGTTCCGCTGACGATCGCGCCGGCGCCTCAGCCGGGTCAGCTGGTCCTTCCCTATCCGTCGGAGACCGAGAACTTCCCGCCCGCAGTCGAACAGAAGTTGGAACAGCCTTTGAGAGACATCTCTCTGGTCCCCGATGCCGTGGAACACTTCGAGGGGGGTGACTACGAATTGACGGAGGTCCTCTCGAGCGGTCCGTTGGCCGCTCTGTTCAAAGCGGCAGACATGTCCGGCCAGGGACCGGTCGTTTCAGTGAAGATCTTTCACCTGGAGTTCGTCAAGAGTGTGGACTTCGACGAACTCCTTCGAAAACTCATCAGCCTCCAATCCGGCATGACCGACTTCAACGTCGCGAAAATTCTCGGGGTAGGCCATGTCGAGCACCATCCTGCTCTTGTCTACGAACACCTCCCGACCAACCTGGAACGGGTGCTCCGGAAGCATCCGGAGGGGCTCTCCGACGATCTGTTCATGACTATTCTTCCCCAGATGCTGAACGCCCTGGGATATTCCCACATGCACCGAAGCAAGGCCGGCGAAGTGCGGCGCGTTCCTCATATCTTTCTCAAGCTCTCCAAGTTCCTGTTCGATGAGAAATCGTACGCGCTCAAGCTGGACGACTGTGGCCTTTGGCGAGCGCTGGTCGCAGTTCGCGGGTACCAGCGAAAGATCTGGGAAGAACCGGACGTTGACGTCTCGGCACTGGCCCCCGAGGCCTTCGTACACGACAGCAAGTTTGTGAACGCCTTTTTTGCAGACGTCTATACCCTCGGGATAATCCTGTATCGACTGCTCACGGGCAAGAACCCTTTCTGGGCTTCCACTGTTGAGGAATACCAGTTCGCTCACCTCAGGACGTTCGCGATTCCGCCGCGGGTGCACCGGTATACGGTGCCCGAGTGGCTGGACAGCATGATAATGAAATGTCTGGAAAAAGATAAAGCGAGACGATGGCGGAGCGCGACTCAGATGGAACTCGCCATCGGCAAATCGTTCACCGACTGATCGCGGACCGAGCCGCTGAAAACTGGCGGAATCCGGGAGATCCATGAACGCGGACGGCTCTATCATCTGCTCGACCTGCCAAGGCACCATGTGGCCAGGCGACCCCTTTTGCCCTCACTGCGGAAAGCTCAGTCCCGGCCTGGTGTCTCCAGGGGACCTCGCGTTGGAGATACAGGACGTACCGTCGGAAAGGCTTCGCGAGCAGGTCGTGCAGGCGTTAAAGGGATTGTTCCCGGCGATAGATGCAGCCGCGGTGTCCCAGCGTCTCAAGTGGGGTCCACGTATCCTGGTGGAGGGGATCGACGAGGCATCGGCAGAAAGGCTTCGGGAAGCTCTCGCGTCTCTCAAGGTTCCTGCACGTTCCATTAACTCTCCGAGAGACTTGCCCTGGTTGAAACGTCTGTTGAATCCCGGCCTGGGGATTTCTGCAGTGAGCGTCCTCTTCGCGGGGCTTTTAGGTGGGCTGGCCGCATTGGTGCTGGTTCTTCTTGCTGCGGCAGCGCCCGCCGCCTGGGCGGTGATGTTATCTCACAGCCGGGAGGCGCTGATTCCCATCGGCGAGATACGTCCTCACGACGCCGAAAGATGGATTGGAGTTGCTCGCGACTTCTCGTCCGTGATGGGGCAGCTCGCTCGTGAGGACGCCGAGAAGCTTACGGCCATCGCTGCTGCCGTCTTCGAGGTTCAGCGCCGTCTCAAGAGTGATTCGCTGCTTGCGACGGTCTCTGGAGAAGATCAGGGAGACCTGTATCACAAACTCACGGAAGCCCTGCGGGTCGGCGTGGATCTCGGCCGCCGGCTGAACGCGTCCCGGGGTGACGAGCAGATAGCCCAGCGCATCGAACTCGAGTCGTTGTCAGAAACGGTCAGCAAGACACTAGAATGGTTCCTGATTCTGGAAACACAGGAACTCAAGCCGGCCGGTCAGCTCGGTGCGGAATTGAATCAGGTAGCTGAAAACATTGAACGGATTCTCCGGGACGTCCGGCCGAACTCCGCCCATGTGCCGCGGAGATCGGACAAGACACTCGCCTGAAACTCCGCGTCGTCACCCTGGCGAAGGCCGGGGTGACGAAGGAATTGAATCCCGCGAAGCGCCTCAACGGATTCCGGCTTCGGCCGGATTGACGGACGGGAAACACCCCTCTTCCGTGGTCCAGGTTGCGCACTCACGTGCCACGCTCCAGAGAGTGAATACAGGCCGACGGGCAACCAGTTGGACATTGGTCTGGCCAACTGCTATAACTCTCCCCTAATTTTTCATGCGATCCACCACATCGTTTGACCGGAACCCATCCGGTGTTATTGGGTTGAGGAGATCACAGGTGCTTAATCTTCAAGTCCTTATCTTGACGCTGGTCCCCCTCCTGTCCGGAGCGGTGCCGGGCGACGGCAAAATGCCCATCGGGGCCCTGTCGCTGCTCGGAATCGGCGAGCGGCCGTCTGTAGAGTTTCTGGTCGGTACCTGGAAGTATTCGGACGAGTTCTTCAGATGGGGTATCACCGACCGCGACAGGGCCGAAGTGCGGCCGTTCAGGGGCCGCGCCTACATGTCTCTACGCCAGGACGGGACCGCCAAAATGGTCAATCTGTTCAAGCCCGCGGACTCGCGCTGGAAACTGAACGAACAGGGTATTGTCCTGTATGACCCCCAGCACCCGGAGCGGTTTTCGCAGACGCTTCCCATCCGGAAGCGCGATCGGGACCGGATCTGGGTCCTGCTCCCCTTCACAGGCGGGGCAACGGGAATCGGATTGGTGCGGGTACCTGATGACGAACCGTCCAAGGTCGAGACTCGTCCGAGGAGCGGTCAAAGAAAGTCTCGGGAGGTTGAGGAGGAGAAGAAGGACCCCTTCGATTGGTAGGCGGCGTGCTCATCGGCCCCACTACGCGGAGGCCTGGAAGCCCCCCGGTGAACGATTACGATCGCGAGCGTTCCTCCTCGTGGATTCTGCGCCACTTGAGTTGTCTGTCCTTCTCCATGATCCTCTTCAGCATCTGCCTGAGTTTGTCGTCCTTCACGGCCTCCAGCATCTGATCGACAGCTTCTCTCTCCTGTTCGGTGGCGTGAGGGGGTTTTGGCGGGGCAGGCTCGGGTTTTGTCGCCTTGGCCCACGATCGCTGGCTAAAGCGTATGTCCGCGAGTGGTGCCGCTCCCGGCCGGATGTGGGCGTTGAGCTTTTCCAGGAGAAGGTTCTTTATCGCGGCCAGTTCGTTCATCCACGCGGCCGAATCAACGGCGACGTGCAGCGTGGCTCCTGTGACCTTCTCAGCCTTCGCGTGGCGGGCTACCTGCCAACCGACTATGCGCGGCCAGGAGTGCAGAATGGCGTACCGGGACAGACTGGCGGTGAGGCCAGACCGGGCAAAGATGCTGTTGAGCACCGTCCCAACACTGGTAGGATAGCCGGATTCCCTGCGTTTCATAGGCTTGTTCGGATCAGGGAGCAGAACCGGTCGGACCGATCCGCTCGGGTGGGCGCGCTCGCTCTACGCGCAATCGGAGGGGTCGCCCTGGATCTTGGCGATGGCGTGTTCCAGGGCCGGCAAGACCACTTGCAGGTTCTCCAGGGCACCTTTCGGACTTCCGGGGAGATTGACTATCAACGTCTTACCCCGCACACCAGCCACGGCCCGGGAGATCATGGCGTGAGGGGTCTTGGACAGGCTCGCAGCGCGCATAGCTTCGCCCATGCCGGGAATGAGCCGGTCCAGCACTGCCGTCGTGGCTTCAGGGGTGACGTCTCGGGGAGAAAGCCCCGTTCCGCCCGTGGTCAGTATGAGATCCGCCCGGTAATCATCTGCCCACAAGGTCAGTACCTTGCGGATCTCGACTTCCTCGTCCGGCACCACGGCGGTCCACTGTACCGAAATCCCGTGGATTTGCAGGAGACTGACCAACTCGGGTCCGGAGGTGTCCCCTCGGGACCCTTTCGCGGAGCGATCACTAACGGTGACTACTCCCGCACGCAGCATTTTGACTGATTGCGACATCGGTCCGTTCGTGCTGTTGAGCCTCGGGTAACCCTCTTTGAAAGAAACGCACCTTCATATCGCTGGCTTCCAGCTCTTCTTTGAGGAATGCAGCCGCGTTCCAGGGGTTCACTTTCGAGCCACACGTAAATATATCTACCGCAGCGTAGCCGTGCTCCGGCCAGCTATGGATTGTCAGGTGCGACTCTGCGATGACCACCACGCCAGAGACGCCCTGCGGGTTAAAGTCTTGAAACGCCGTTTTCAACACGGTTGCCCCGGCAACCTCTGCAGCCTGAGACATGATCTTCTCGAGGTAGTCAAGGTTGTCGATTTTTTGCCTGTTGCAATCTGCAAACTCGATCAGAAGATGAATACCCAAGGCTTTCATCGTCATCCCCCGTACCGAGTGGGCTCAAGAGCCTCTCGTAGATAATGTTTCGCATACGTTACGCCATGAATCCTCCTTGATGGAAGAAAGCCGCCGGGGACCATGGCCAGCGCCCGTTGCCTGTAGATACACCGCCGTCGCACGGAGCGACGAACGATCATCCTGATTCAGGCGGCCACACGGTGAGGGGAGAAGGCTCCCTCTCGCGTGGAACGTCAGGGTCTTAACTTTACGAGGAGGAAGTTAAAGGTCTCCTCGCTCAGGAAAGTCCCTCCAGGTAATGATTTCGATGAGATACGTGGACGGTGAGATTCGAAGACTCCTGAACCGGGCAGGGAGGCATTCCTACCAAGAGAGTAGTCACAGGAGGTCTGGACGGACATCCGGTTCATTTGTGTTACTCAGGGGCCTAGCGCCCCTTGACCTAAACTTAAGCATTCTTTTTTGCACTGTTGATAGGTCAGTTGTCAAGAAAAAAAGTTCTCTTCCGGAGACCCTTTCATGCTGCTCGGGGGAAATCGTCCTCAATCCCCATCGCGTACAGAAAAGCCGCGGCAGGAGTGGCCCTGCGTGACCGCCCGGCTCAGCCCTCGCTCACGTGATGGTGTCCCCGCAATTGGGGCATTTCCGGTGGAACTTGCTCACCTGACCTGACCAGCCGCACGCAAGGCACTCTTTGTGCTCGTGCGCGGACGACTCCGGTGCCTTGGTCCTCCCGCGGCGCGAGAGGATGATCATAAGCCCAAGGATGACGATCGCCAGCACGACCGCGATTCCAACCACAGTTGTTGTTCCGATGTCCAGCGTCATAGGTTGCCTCCTTGCCTTAAACGCGACCGTTACCCTACAGGCGGGCACAGGTCCGACGAGTCGATTGAAGCCCCGCAGCGGTGGCACCTGGTCGCGCATGGATCGAGACGCGCCCTGCAACGTCCGCAGAATCGAGGGGTATCCATTGCTACCCGCGGAACCGCGACATCGCACCGCGTGCATCGCTCCGCCTGTTCCAGCGTGTACGCGCCACAGTGAGGACAGAGAATCAACGCGCCCTCACCGAGGTCGGGAAAGGGGAATTGCCGGTGAAACTCTCGAATCCGGCGATTCATGATCCACCCCATGAAAAGCATGAGGGGAATAAGCGAAATCATGGCCGTACCTGGGTCAACCTCAACCACAAGATTGTAGACACCGTGAAACGTGGCTCCCATCAGGAACCCTTTCAGAATGGTCGTCAGCTCTCCCGAGCGCCGGAAGCGCGCGAGCCCCATCGAATATCCCCACATGGACGAGAACATAACGTGGCCCGGGGTCGCAAACATGACTCGGGACCACAGATCGCTCGGTCCGAGTTGACGCAAATACAGGATGTTCTCCACCGACGCGAATCCCAACGCAGCCGTTGTGGCGTAGATTATCCCGTGGATGGGCTCCCGGAAATCCGGATCGCGGTAGATGGCGAACCAGACCGCGGCGAGCTTGAAGAATTCTTCGATGGGGCCTACGAGGCAGGAACTCAGCGGTCCCGAGCCCAGGATCGTTCCCCGAAGGAGGCCCATGTTGGTGTACAGCTCGACCAGCATCGTGGGCAAGGTGCAGGCGCAACCCCACAAAAAGACCCGAAGGATGTGGGCGGACGAATCGGGACGATGGCGGCCCTTGTAGTAGAAGTACGCCAGCCACGCCACACCTGGCAGAACGCCAAGAAAGGGATATGCCGCCTCCAGTTCCGCACCTCGCATAGCAGTTGCCAAGTCTTCCGACGGTCACACAAGGCCTGCTGCAATCCAATCGGACACCAGTCTCGGATACTGCCATAATTGACTTTGTGATCCGGTGTCCGTATAACACGGAAGCAACGGAGAACCAAGCCTCCTGCTCGGCCCGAGCCTGCTGTGGCCCGTGCGAGGCTGTGTGCAGCAATTGCAGGATTTCCCGACCGTTTCACCACGGCGGCTTGAGGGACCCTTTCACTTCGGAAACCCCTGAGCCGAGAGACCTTCGTTTGGGAGCCTCCAGGCCGGCGGGCAAACCGGTCGGAATGATTCACAACCACGATAACAACTGTCTGGTGAGCATCTCTGATTATGTTGAATTCTGGACTGAATGTGAGACAGGAAGATCGGGACGTTGACGCACCGGATGCTCGCGCACTGGTCGTCCTGGACCGCTTGGTGAAACACTTCCCCGCTCCCGGTGGATTCCTCCAGCGTGAGAGACTCTTCGTTCATGCCGTGGACGGGGTGGACCTGGAGATTCGCCGCGGTGAGACCCTCGGGCTTGTTGGCGAGTCGGGATGCGGCAAGTCTACCCTCGGCAGGATTGTCCTCCGATTGGAGAAGCCGACATCCGGACGGATCCTCTTCGACGGTCAAGACATTGCCGGGCTCAAGGGCCGGGCTATGAAAGACGTCCGGCGGAAGATGCAGATCATCTTCCAAGACCCGTATTCTTCCTTGAATCCGAGGAAGACTGTCGAGAGTATTGTCCGGGAACCTCTCACCATCCACGGAATCGGCTCGCGCGAGGAACGGCGCAAAAAGGTCTTGGATCTCATGGAAGAGGTCGGACTGCGGCCCGAGTACCTGGACCGCTACCCTCATGAGTTCTCCGGCGGTCAACGCCAGCGCATCGGTATTGCCCGGGCGCTTGCGCTCAATCCCAGTCTGATCGTGGCGGATGAGCCCGTATCCGCTCTGGACGTTTCTATCCGTTCTCAAGTCCTGAATCTTCTGGAAGACTTGCAGGAGAAGTACGGCCTCACTTACCTGTTCATTTCGCACGATCTCTCCGTAGTGGAGCACATCGCCGATCGTGTGGCCGTCATGTACCTGGGGAAGATTGTCGAGATTGGGAACAAGGCAGATATTTACGAGCGTCCTCTACACCCGTATACCGAAGCGCTCCTCAGTGCAGTCCCCGTTCCTGACCCCTCACGGAAGAGTGAGAGGATCATCCTCGAAGGAGACGTGCCGAGCCCGATCTATCCGCCCCCCGGATGCCGTTTCCACCCCCGATGCTGGCTTCGCATTCCTATCTGTACCGAACTGGAGCCCCCTCTCCAGGATGTGGGCGGCGATCATGCAGCGGCGTGCCACGTTCGGGCTCCGGCGAGGGAGCTTCTCGGGGAAGGGACGAACTGATCGCGCCGGTCAGGCCCACTGCCCGGAGCAGCCATTCCAGGGATTGACGGCACGAGGGCTCTTGCGTTTCCTGAAGCGATACGCACTCATCCAGCCGGTGCCGGCCCATGAGAAGGCCCACGGCGAATTCCATGCAGTTGTAGTTTCGGCATCGGCCGCAATTCGCGCCGGGGAGCCGTTTGAAAATCTCTATGGCTCCAATGCCGTGTCTGGGTTCTGTTTCCGGCTTGAGGCTGGAACGATGATGCCACGCGGACATGATCAGTTCCACCACCGACCGTAACATTATCCACGCGTCCAGGAGGTCGTCCGCGCGAGAGATGACCACTTCCCGCGGGGAAACGGCGAGCAGCCGGTGTTCTTCGTCAAAGGCGAGAACAGGCACGTCACGACGGAACGATCCGCCTCGAATGATCCTCGCCATGACCGGTATCAACTCGTTGAGGCTCTTTTCCGGAACTACCTCCACTCTCAATCTCGACGGATCGGTCACGCTCGGCTTGATCGCGGTAACACGGAGATCGCCCAGCACCTGTTTCCAGAGGGGATCCGGCGGTTCAGCCTCCGGTACTTCCCGAGCGAATCGGTGGTAGGGGAGGAGCCCGCTCAAGGATATGTCGCGAGAGGCGAGGAATTCTCGCAAGGATCTCGCCGAACCGGGCACGCGAATCACCGGGACAGCCAGGCCGTGACAGAACCGCGGAAGCGGAATCACCTCGAACAGTGCCTGCGCGGACTCGAGCGCCTCGCTCGCGTCGTCGAAGGACTGCCAGTCGGGAAATACCAAAACGTTGGCCATAGCCTGAGTTAATCACGAAGCCTTTCTGCAAGTCAAGTTCCATCCGAGTGCGAGAAGGGTGCGCGCCGGCAACCATTGCAATTATCCACACCTGTTAATAACTGTAAGGGCTCTGTGAGCGGGCCGCGGCAAAGGCCTACATATTCTCGGCTGTTATGTTACCCGTTGGTTTTATTAGACATTATGCCTGTGCCCCATAAGTGGTCACATCGCATGAGCGGCTGACGAACAGCGAGTCGGAAGGACTTGTCCACAGGGTTACGGCCAAGTTATCCACAGAAGGTGTGGATATCCGGAGCCGCCGCGCTGTTCGGAGTCGAATGCCTTGGTGAGACTTGCAAAACGTGCCGAAATATGGTTTGGATAACATCCGTCCCATTAAGAATGGGAGCGGATCCGACAAAACCCGCCGCGTCTTCGAAAGGCCATCCGAGAGCTGATGCAAAGCCTCAGAGAACTGTTCGACTCCATGAGTGTCCTCAACGTCGTGGACATTCTTATCCTGACAGCGCTCATCTATTTCGTCGCAGCGTGGGTCAAGGGCACACGTGCTTTTCAAATCCTGGTCACTCTGGCTGGTATGGTCTTAATCTATTTTGTGGCTGCCAGGTCGGGTCTGGTCCTGACCTCGATGCTGTTCCAATACCTGGGCGCAGTGATCATTGTCGTCTTGGTGATCGTTTTCCAGCCGGAGATTAGGGAGATGCTGGACCGTGCCTCTCCGATCCGCTTTCTGAGCGGCAGCCGGCCTGCAGAGGTGAAGCCGGAAATCATCGATGAAACCGTAAGGGCAGTGGCGGAGCTTGCGGGCTTGCGAATCGGCGCCCTGATCGTTTTCAGACGGCAGGATCGGCTGGATAGTCTGATGACCAGGGGGAAACCCCTAGACAGCTTGATCTCCAATGAGGCCTTGTCGATGATCTTTCAGAAGAGATCGCCGCTTCACGACGGAGCGGTGCTGATCGTCGGCGAGCGGATCCGAGCAGCCGGCTGCATTCTCCCTCTGTCGAAGGATGAAACCCTTGACAACTCCTACGGCACGCGTCATCGGGCAGCTCTGGGACTTACAGAGCGGAGCGACGCCCTCTGCGTGGTCGTTTCCGAAGAGCGGGGCGAGGTCTCCCTCGTCGAAGGGAGAGACATCACCAATTACCGGAAGAGGACCGATTTCCGGCAAGCGCTCGACCGCGGCCTCGCACTCGGGCAGACCGGAGGGGCGCACTCTGAAAGTCGACTGCTGAACCTGGTCTTTACCAACTGGAAACTGAAACTCATCTCCTTGCTGATCGCGATGGCCCTCTGGTTCGCTGTCGTCGGTCCGCACTCCTCGGAATTGGGCTTGACCGTGCCCATCCAGTACACGAACCTTCCCGCGGAGATGGAAATTGCCGGGCAATGGATGGATCGGGTGGATCTGAGGCTTCGAGGCTCGGACACGAGTCTGGCAAATATCCGGCCCGGATCGGTCAGGGCGGTAGTCGATCTCAGCGATGTGGTGGCCGGTGTCAACTTCTTCAGGATAACCAGCAAGAACCTCTACCTGCCACCAGGAATCACCGCTTCGGAAGTACGGCCCTCCGACCTCCACCTCAACGTGAGTGTCGCTTCCCTGAAGAACTTACCCGTGGTCCCGACTGTGATTGGAACCCTTCCCGAGAAGATGCGGGTCATCGCTACGCCGGCTGAGGTAAGGGTAAAAGCCGGACAGGCCGAAATGAAAAAAGTGAGCTCCGTCACAACCGATCCTGTGAACGTCGCGGATCTGACCGAGAAGGGAAGAATTACGGTTCCGGTGGTGGTCAAACCTGACGGGCTCAAGATAGACTTCGTGGACCCCATGCAGGTGGTCCTGACACTGGAGGCTGAAAAGGGTTGAAAGCAGCCGAACGGTCGGACTTTTACTCCGTACACCTTTGCATGAACTCGGCCTCGGATTTTCGGGATAACGGTGGGACAGGCATCTTGCCTGTCATTTCTCGCTGGACCGGCTAGATGCCGGCCCCGCTGAACAGCCAAGGGCGGGACTCCAAGGGAGACACCGTACGTGCGAAACGGTGCACTACGTTTATGCTCTTGGCCGCGCATGGGTATGACAGGGGCAGCACGCATGGACGAGAGAAACAAAGCTCTTCTGAACGAGATCCAAGCGGGGTTTCCCGTGGAGCCGCACCCGTACCGTGTCATAGGGGACCGGATCGGCATGGACGAACGCGAAGTCCTGGCCCGTATCAGGCTCCTCAGGAAAGAAGGGATCATTCGACGCTTCGGAGCGTCCCTCGACTCCCGGCGGCTGGGCTACGTGAGCACCCTGCTGGCCGCGAAAGTTCCTCCGCAGAAGTTCGATGCATTCGTCGAGACTGTTGGAGCGTGTCCGGGCGTGACGCACAACTATGAGAGGCGCCACGAGTACAACGTCTGGTTCACTCTCATCGCACCCTCCCTTGCAGAAAAGAAACGCATCGTCGAAGAACTCATACGGCAGACCGGCGTCGATATCCTCGAACTGCCGGCAAAAAGAATCTTCAAAATACGTGTCGACTTCCGCTTCTGAAAATCCCCCGCCTAACCGAAGTCCGAGTCTTTTCGGTTCATGACCGCAATGGGTCCGCCGCAGTCGGGGCACTGTTCGGAATAGTCGAACATGATCCGCTTGCAGAGGCGGCACTGGTAAACGGCCATGTACACGGTCCTGGAAAGGGACTTGCGTTCCTCCACGTCTTCCGGTGTCAGCAGGCCTTCCCAAACGAGTCGCGCCAACAGGCTCAGAAGCCTCGCCTGGGAGACTCGGTATTTCTGCATCAAAGCGGCATCGTCGAGGCCGGCTCTGACGTCGCCGGCAAAGGCCTTGCCATCGATGAATCTTCTTCCCCCCGAGACGACCGAACCGGCCGCGGCCCCCGTGCGCGATTTCTCGGATGAAGCTTGCCCGGGCACTGCGCGATCGGCATGCGTTTGCTTCCATCTGCCGACCGTCTGGCCGATGCCGTCGATCATGTTTTCCAGGGAATGCCACGTTCGAGATAGAGTCTTGTTGAACACCGCCTTGGTCGCGATCCCCGAGCCCTGGGGAGAGAGATGTAGTGAGAAATGCAGTCCCACCTCGTTCCCGTCCGCATCGAGGTACCGGACTTTGCTCAATTGGCGAGGTGCCCCGGAAGGATCACGCTGCCCCGAATCCCGGCGAAAGCCGAGCCGGTCCATGATTCTATCGACGAGGAGCAAACCTTCATCAGTCCCGATCTTCATTTCGAGTCCCCCCAACGGATTTGCCGACTCCACGCGACAAGAAGCCTCCCGAATGTCGGCCTCTCTCATACGGATTCATACCCAAAGAGGTAATCCGGGAAACCTAGTCGCGCAAAAGACGTTCCCCCCGTTGTTACTCGTTTGAAAGCGATATGGTATGGGGCGACCGGATCCGGTCAGCCTAATTTCGCAAGGCATTTTACGCTATCCCTTGAGCAATGCAAAGAAATTCTCGTACATCCGGGCCGCATGGCGCGCGAGCTGGTGCTCCAGTTCTCCGAATTCTTGCATGATTGGCTCCAAGTCTGGTAAATCGGCGAACCAGTCTCTCAGCATCTCTCCTGTGACCTCGACATGGAACTGCAGGCCGAAGGCGTTGCGATGCCGAAACGCTTGGTGGGGACATTCATTCCCCCGAGCCAGGAGTGTCCCGCTCGCTGGAATGTGAAACATGTCTCCATGCCATTGGAAGACGGTGAGGCTATCAGGGAGGCCCTGGAAGAGAGCGTCCTCCTTGCCCGCGTCGGTCAACATGACCTGTCCCCAGCCGACCTCTTTCTGCGGAGACAAGGTGACCTCTGCTCCGCCTGCCTTGGCTATCAGTTGAGCGCCCAGACAGACGCCCAGCACGAACCGATCCTCGTTGATCGCCCGCCGGAGCAGCTTGGTTTCCTCCCGGAGAAACGGGTACGATTCTTCCTCGTACACGTTCATGGGGCCGCCCATCGAGACAATTGCTGCAAAACGATCCAGATCCGAGGGGAGCGGGTCGCCCGCGTAGAGGCGAGCGGCATGAAGCCGCGCGCCGCGGGTTTCCAGGAAGGTTCCGAAGGTTCCCGGTCCCTCCGATTCTACATGTTCCATAACCAGAATGTTCATATCTTCTCCTGGGTCATGCCGCCGAAGCAATATCGGCAGGTCAATGGGAGGCGTCTGTCTTTGCCGAAAGCCCTCGGAGTAATTTTCACGCCGGGCGGAGCCTGTCGCCGCTTGTACTCGTTTCGATCCACCATCGCGATGACGTCCCTGACCACGTCAGGAGGAAATCCGTCGATTTCGTCGAACCCCTTGTCTTCTTCCACATACGCTTTGAGGATCGGGTCCAGCACCGCGTACGGCGGCAGAGAGTCCTCGTCTTTCTGGTCGGGACGGAGTTCCGCACTGGGCGGGCGAACGATCACGCTCGACGGGATCACGTCTCGCCCAGCCTTGCGATTCACGTACTCGGACAGCTCGTACACCAGCGTTTTCGGCACGTCCTTCACCACGGCAAAACCGCCGGCAGTGTCCCCGTAGAGCGTGCAATACCCGACCGCGGTTTCGCTCTTGTTCCCGGTGGTCAGGACCAGCCATCCGAACCGGTTGGAGAGGGCCATCAAGATGTTACCCCTGATCCGAGCCTGGAGGTTTTCGAATTCGGTACCGGTTCTTCCTTTCCTGAAGGGATCTTCGAGGATTTTGGCGTACGCGTCGAACACCTCTTCGATCGGGATGGTGAGAAGCTCGATCCCCAGGTTCCGGGCCAGAATCTCGGCATCGGAAAGGGTCTCTCGCGACGTGTACTGTGACGGCATCGTGACCCCTGTGACGTACTGCGGTCCGAGCGCGTCCACAGCCACCGCGGCAGTGAGCGATGAGTCTATGCCGCCACTCAGGCCGATCACCACCGCGGAAAAACCGTTCTTTCGGACGTAGTCGCCTGTTCCCAGTACCAGGGCGCTGTATACCTCTTCTACGAGATTCAGCTCAGGTTGGATAGTCGCAGGCCGGTACTGACGGCCGGGAAGATCCGCTCCCCGCGTGATCCTGACCCGTTCATCCACGTTCCAAAGGGGGAGAGTGTTGTCCGTGACCGGGATCTCCACATCAGTCACGAGCAGATCCTCCTCGAAGCGCTTGGCAGTTGCAAGGAGCCGGCCGTGGGGGTCGACCACGAGGCTGCCGCCGTCGAAGACCAACTCGTCCTGGCCGCCCACGAGATTGGTGTAAGCGACGGTCGTGCCGGTGGCGCGGGCAAAGAGGCTGATAATCTGGTCCAGCCGGTACGTGTACTTTCCCGCATGGAAGGGAGATGCTGAGAGATTCACGACGACCTGTGCGTGATTCCGTAGCGCGCATCGCTCCGCGGTGGACCCAGGAATCCAGATGTCCTCACACACGGTCACCGACACCCGCACGCCAGCGATCTCAACGACCAGACACTGCGAGCCGGACCGGAAATATCTCTTTTCGTCAAAGACCCCGTAGTTGGGGAGTTCGACCTTGTGATAGACCCCCTGGATCGCGCCGTCGTACAGCAGGGCTGCAGCGTTGTAGGTCCGATCTTCTCTGCTGTCGGCAAATCCGACCAGCACGCCGATGCCCGAGCAGTATGGTGCAACCGCCTCCAAAGACTGGCGGTTCTCCGTGAGGAAACTCGCCCTGAACAGAAGGTCCTCCGGCGGGTAACCGCACAGAGCCAACTCGGGGAACGTCACCAGGTCCGCCGCGGCAGATTTTGCCCGTCCGATCCAGTCGACGATCTTCTGTGCATTTCCGGAGAAATCGCCCACCGTAGGGTTGATCTGGGCTTGCGCTATCCTGAATACGGTCACCGCTTCCTCCTGGCCCGGGACTTCGCTCCTGACGCATTCGCATCCGCCAAGCGGAAACGACGTACGGCAGTTGCAGAAATTTCTGACCGATCGTGTTGACGTAACGCCTCCGATCCCTGCCTGGGATCAGGAACCTGCTGAAGGCTACATCGAAAAAGAGGGGCTCTTCGCAACTGCTCTAAGGATGGGATTCACCCCAATTCCCGGCAGTATAGCACAAACAGCTCAGCCGTCTGAGCCTTTCGTCAGGCCGAGACGGCTGAGGGTGATGGAGAGGTGGTGGCAACCCCTTCCATGTTGACCGAGCCCGAGAAAATCCGGAGGCTAGCAGTCGAAGTACAGGGCGAACTCATACGGATGCGGTCTCATGCGAACCGGGTTGAGTTCTGCGTCAGTCTTGTACTCGATCCATTTGTCGATCACGTCCTGGGTGAAGACGTCACCCTTGAGCAGGAAGCCGTGGTCCTTTTCCAAGGCCTTAAGCGCTTCAGCCAGGCTCCCCGGCGTGGACGGGACGTCCTTCAGCTCTTCCGGGGAGAGGGCGTAGATGTCCTTGTCCAATGGCTGGCCCGGATCCATCTTGTTTTCGATACCATCCAGAACCGCCATCAGAAGAGCGCTGAATGCCAGGTAACCGTTGCAGGAAGGATCGGGGGTTCGATACTCGACCCGTTTCGCCTTCGGGGAAGCGCTGTACATCGGGATACGGCAGCAGGCGGAGCGGTTCCTGGAAGAATAGGCCAAGTTGACTGGAGCCTCGAAACCCGGCACCAACCGCTTATACGAATTGGTGGTGGGGTTGCAGAGAGCACAGAGCGCGGGGGCATGCTTCAGGATGCCACCAATGGCCCAGAGAGCCATCTGTGACAGGCCCGCGTACTTGTCGCCCGCGAAGAGAGGAACCCCTTCCTTCCAGATACTTACGTGGGTATGCATGCCGGAGCCGTTGTCCTCGAACAATGGTTTAGGCATGAAGGTAACGGTCTTGTAGTGACGCTTCGCGACGTTCTTGAGCACGTACTTGAACCACATGAGCTGGTCGCCCATCTTTACAAGCGGGCTGAACTTCATGTCGATCTCGGCCTGTCCCGCGGTGGCCACCTCATGGTGCTGCGCCTCGATCACGATGCCGAGGGACTCGAGGACCTGCACCATTTCAGTACGGATGTCCTGCTGGGAATCCGTGGGGGATACCGGGAAGTACCCTTCCTTGTGTCTCGGCTTGTATCCGAGGTTGGGTCCCTCGTCACGGCCGGTGTTCCAGCATCCTTCGACGGAGTCGATCTGATAATAACCGTGGTTCGAACCGTAGCTGTAGCGGATGTCGTCAAAGATGAAGAACTCGGCTTCCGGACCGAAGAAAGCGGTGTCACCGAGCTTGGTGTACTTCAGATACGCCTCGGCCTTCTGGGCGATGTTGCGGGGATCTCTCGTGTAACGCTCCTTGGTGACCGGGTCGACGATGTTGCAAATGAGCGAGAGGGTGGGCGCGGCCATGAACGGATCCATAACCGCGGTCGACGCATCAGGGATTACCAACATGTCGGACGCGTTGATCGGCTGCCAGCCTCGGATCGAAGAGCCGTCGAATCCGAAGCCTTCCTCGAAGGAATCTTCCTCGAGTTCGTGGAGGGGAACGCTGAAATGCTGCCACATCCCCGGAAAATCCATGAACTTGAGGTCCACCATCACCGTGTTGTTCTTCTTGGCAAATTCGAGTACTCCTTTAGGGTCCATGCACTGCTCCTTTTCTGTTTTCGGAAGTTCTATTCAGTTACCCCTCCGAAGGGGGGATACTCATGTGAAGAGGCCTGCAGGTCGCTACCTCTTGCATGCCTATGTCAATCCGCCTCACAGGACCGAGGCCAGTACGTAAAGTCCCTGAGAACGGGGGAATCCGCCGGAAGCACGATCGGCTACGACCCCACGTCCCGCGAAAGGTCCCCGGGGGATGCTACAGAGCATCCGTGTCCCGTTCACCGGTTCTTATGCGGACCACCGTGTCCACCGACATGACAAATATCTTTCCGTCTCCGATACTTCCCGTCCGGGCTGCCGCAACGATCTTCTCGATCACCGCCTCGACCAAGTCAGAACGTACGACGACCTCGACCTTGATCTTTGGGAGAAAATCCACGAGGTACTCCGCGCCTCGATAGATCTCTTTGTGCCCTTTCTGACGGCCGAACCCTTTCACCTCGGTGACGGTCATTCCCTGAACCCCGATGGATCCAAGGGCCTCTTTGACCTCATCTAGCTTGAAGGGCTTAATTATCGCTTCAATCTTCTTCATTCCTACCCCCTTTCACGTCGCGTGGGGTGCCCAGGGTCGCCCGACTGACGATCGCCGGGCAGACCTCCGCAGCCGTTCCCGACAAGCGACGCGTTACAGGCTGTATGCTGTTTCTCCGTGTTCACTGGTGTCCACCCCCGCGTCTTCCTCTTCGTCGGTCACGCGCAATCCCATGAGCGCCTTGATAACGAGCAGGATCACCCCGGTGACTACGGCACAGTATACTATGGTAGCCACGACGCCGACCACCTGTAGTCCCAAGAGCGAGGCATTTCCGTAAAATAATCCGTCGGCTCCGTCGGCATTGATCAGCTTCGACGCGAAGAGTCCGGTAGCAAGCGTTCCCCACACGCCGCCGACGCCATGGATTCCGACCACGTCCAAGGAATCGTCATAACCGAGCTTGTCTTTCGCGAGAACTCCTCCGTAGCAGATGACCCCCGCGACCGCGCCGATGATCAGCGCCGCGCCCGGCCCGACGAAGCCCGAAGCAGGCGTAATGGAACCGAGCCCCGCGACTGCGCCTGAAGCAAGACCCAACGTCGTCGGCTTCTCCTTGAGAATCCATTCCGCAAAAACCCAGGAAAGGGCTCCCGAGGCCGCGGCCATGTGGGTCACCAGAAAGGCGTTCCCCGCTACCGCGTCCGCCGCGAGCCGGCTCCCCGCGTTGAAGCCGAACCACCCGAACCAGAGCAGGCCGATGCCCAGCAGCGTAAGCGTCAGGTTATGCGGAATGAAAGCCCTGGTTCCATAACCCTTGCGCTTCCCGACCATCAACGCTGCGACCAGTGACGCGATCCCGCAATTCAGGTGCACGACGAGACCGCCGGCAAAATCCAGACAACCGAGTTTCTGCAGCCATCCACCGCCCCAGACCCAATGGCAGATAGGCGCGTACACCAGGGTTATCCACAAGATCATAAAGATCACGAAGGAACTGAACTTCATTCTTTCCGCGAACGCACCCGATATCAAGGCTGGAGTGATGATTACGAACATCCCCTGAAACGTCAAGAACACGTTATGGGGTATCGTGGTCCCTTCCTTTACGTCGGCTCCCGCGCCGGCCCCCATAAAGTGGTTCAGCCCTCCTATCACGCCAGCGACGTCCGTACCGAACGAAAGGCTGTACACGTAAACCAACCAGAGGACCGATGCGAGACCCATAAGAAAGAAGCTGTGCATCATGGTCGAGAGCACATTCTTGGAACGGGTCAGACCTCCGTAGAAAATGGCCAGCCCCGGCGTCATGAGCAGCACGAGGGCCGAGCAGGCCATGACAAATGCGGTGTCAGCGGCGTTCATCTCCTCTCCCTTTCCCAACTCTGTCGTAGTCCAAAGAGGTTAGACCGCTCGGCGACCTCTCACCGTTCATCTGCCATGGCTTCGATTTCATCGCGTGAAGGGGCCGAACTTACGATCCGGAGAAGAGAGCAAACCGCGTGCCACGTGACCTTCCACAGGGACGAGTGCGTAACATATTGGAATCAAGTAGCTTATCAAGATTGGTCTCGTGGCCCTGAGCATACCGTTCAGCTCGACTTGCTACCCACAGGTAGGATCTTGCAAAACCAGGTTACATTCTTGTAGGTTGCGTCGCGCACGCGCGTCCTCCCGATTGCGGACTGCTCTGCACACCCGTTCCTTACCGAGGTTGCCAAAAACCCTGATCGAGAGTGACCCCAAAGCCGGGTGTCCATCCCGAGTCGAAGAGTGGTGGGATGGCCCCACCACGGCGAACTCCTTATCGGCGATCTCTTGTGACAATCACTATGATTGCTCTACAGCTCTTTTTTCTGACACTGTTCCCTAGCTTGGCGACGAAACGGTACGAATCACTTTGGCGTACGGTTGCGTTCCGGGTGCCTCATCCTCAGGGACGCACCCGGAACCGGACGGGTTTGGTGACCACGAACCGCCGCGCCGGGCAGCTCGTTTCGCCTTCTCACCTCAAGGCACTACTAGATCGCATCAGCATCCTTCTCGCCGGTACGTATCCTCACCACCTTGTCAACGGGGGTGACGAATATCTTCCCGTCCCCGATGGTACCGGTGCGTGCCGCCACGATGATTTTCTCCAGCGCAGGCTCCACAAGGTCGGATGCGACCTCGACCTCGATCTTTATCTTCGGCAGGAAGTCCACGATATACTCGGCTCCCCGATATATTTCTTTATGACCTTTCTGTCGTCCGAACCCCTTGACCTCGGTGATGGTCATGCCCTGGACCCCGATGGAGCTGAGGGCTTCCTTGACCTCATCCAATTTGTGGGGTTTGACGATTGCTTCGATTTTTCTCATTCTTGTCCCCTTTTTCGCACTAAGCCGCGTTGGTCGCGTACCCCCGGAAAACGGGGGCGACGGAATTCCCCGAGTGATGGATCAAAGGTTGTAACCGCTCTCACCGTGCGTCGACGTGTCCACACCGACCAGTTCGTCTTCCTCGTTAACTCGCAAGCCCATGATCGCCTTTATGAGGTAAAGGATAATGAGGGTGACCACGAGGGAGTAAAGGATCGTTGCGGCTACAGCGACAACCTGCGTCCAAAGCTGCCCGGCATTCCCAAAGAAGAGACCGTCCTTGCCGCCGACGGCAGCGCACGCGAACAGCCCCGTGGCTATGGCGCCCCAGGTGCCACCCACGCCGTGAACGCCCACCACGTCCAGGGAATCGTCATAACCGAGAGGACCCTTGAGCAACACTGCGAGATAACAGACCACTCCTGCGACCGCTCCGATAATCACCGAGGAAACCGGCCCGACGAAACCGGAAGCCGGCGTAATCGCTACAAGTCCTGCGACCGCCCCGGAGGCTACACCCAGCGTGGTCGGTTTTCCCTTGATGATCCATTCGGCAAATACCCAGGAGAGTGCGGCCGCCGCGGTTGCCATATGGGTGACCACGAATGCCATCGCAGCGCTTTCATTGGCCTTTAAGGCACTCCCCGCGTTGAACCCGAACCAGCCGAACCAGAGGAGACCTGCTCCGAGCAGGGTCAGGGTCAGATTGTGGGGCATCATGGGCTCGGTGCCGTACCCTTTGCGTTTGCCCACGACGAGGGCGCAGCAGAGTGCCGCCACACCGGCATTGATATGAACGACGGTGCCGCCTGCGAAATCGAGAGCACCCATCGTCATGAGCCAGCCGTCAGGACCCCACACCCAGTGGGCGACGGGGCAGTAGACGAAAGTCAGCCACAGCACCATGAAGACCACGAACGAGCTGAACTTCATCCTCTCCGCGAACGCTCCGGTAATCAGGGCTGGAGTGATAATCGCGAACATGCACTGAAAGATCATGAACGTGCTGGAAGGGATTGTGGCATCGGGCCACAGCTCGTTTCCTATGCCCTCAAGGGCGAAGTACTTGAGGGTTCCGATGATACCGCCCCCGGCATCGGGACCGAAAGAGAGGGTGAATCCATAGAACAACCAGAGCACCGATACGAGGCCCATCAGGAAGAAACTGTGCATCATGGTTGACAGGACGTTCTTCGACCGGGTCATACCGCCGTAGAATAGGGCGAGACCGGGCGTCATCAAGAGTACGAGTGCTGACGAAGCCAGCATCCACGCGTTGTCACCTGAGTTCATCTCGGGAGCACCTCCAAAGAAAGACTTCTCTTAAGCCAAGGCCGTCCAACGCGGGGTCACCCCGTTTCCAGAGAATCCTGTCGTGGCTGATCCGGATTTTCCGCCGGTAGGAACAACGGCTTAAGTCATCGCCGAGAAGAAGAGCAAAGTGGATGCCAATCGGAGGGGTAGGGGTTTCAGAATTGTTAACGTAGTGTTTTATCTGGAGGTTTAGTGTCGGCGAGATGGACGGTGGTGTAAGAACGAGGCCAAGAACCTACGAAAATGTAGATTTTGCCATGTCAGGCTAACACGGTGGTACGGAATCGCCGCGGGTCTATCCCGTATTTCCTCACCCGTAATCCCATGATCCGTTCCGAAATCCCCAAAGCCCGCGCTGCTTTCGCCTTGTTACCCCGCGCATTCTTCAGCGCATCCAGTAGCAGATCTCGCTCGACGTTATCCAGGGTCGAATCCAGCGTCCCGCTGTGAATGGTGCCGCTCGCCTCCGCGGTTTGCAGCGTCGGCGGCAGGTGGCGTCCGTGGATCACCGAATCGGTGCTCAGGAGGATGGCCCGCTCGATGCAATTCTCCAGTTCCCGCACATTGCCCGGCCAGTGGTAGCTCATCAGCATGTCTATGGCGCGGGTTGAGATCCGTTTGATCTCCTTATTGTCCGCTTTAGCGTACTTTTCTATGAAGTAATCAGCCAGCAGCGATATGTCAGTCTTGCGCTCCCGTAGCGGCGGAATGTGGATCGGGAAAACGTTGAGCCGGTAATACAGATCCTCTCTGAACGCCCCATTGCCGATGAGGTCTTCCAGTCCCCGGTTCGTTGCGGCGATGACCCGAACGTTCACCTTGATGGTTTGCGTCCCGCCGACTCGCTCGAATTCCTTCTCCTGGAGAACCCGCAACAGCTTGATCTGGGTCGTGGGGGAGAGATCTCCTATCTCGTCGAGAAAGATAGTGCCGCCGTGCGCCAGCTCGAACCGCCCCTTGCGCGTCGCGATCGCGCCGGTGAACGCTCCTCGTTCGTGGCCGAAGAGTTCGCTCTCGACGACGCTTTCCGGGAGCGCGCCGCAATTGACTTTCACGAAGGGGCGTCCTGCTCTCAGGCTGTTGAAGTGGATCGCGTGAGCGACCAGCTCCTGTCCCGTACCGCTCTCGCCTCTGATGAGCACGGTGGCGTCGCTCTTGGAGACCTGGGCGATCAGATCGTATACCGCACGCATTGCCTTGGAATTGCCTACGATATTGGACGGCCGGAAGCGTTCCTTGAGTTGGGTCTGAAGCCGCAGGTTTTCTTCCAGAAGCCGGTGGCGTTCCTCTTGAGCCGACTGCCGGAGCTTCACGGCCTGCGCGATCATCGAGCATATGATCGAGAGCAGTCTCACGTCCTCCTCGAAGGAGACTCCTTCCGCGAAGAGCCGATCCGCGCTGAGCGCGCCGATCACTTCGTTTCCGATCTTGATCGGGACGCAGATGAAGGAGATATCGCCCTTTTCCATCTGCTTGCGCGCACCGGTTCGGTCGAGAAAGAGCGGTTCTTCGGATATGTGCGGCACCACTGCCGGTTCCCCCGTTGCCACGACCTTCCCGGTGACCCCCTCTCCGGCTCGGTACCTCCCGCGTTCTTTCTGGCTTTCGGAGAGTCCGTGGGCGGCCTCGATGAGTATTTCGCCGGACTCCCGATTCACCAGCGTGAGGGTGCCCCGTATCATGCCCATATGGGTGGCGATGGCTTCGAGGACAGGGCCGACCACGTCGCGCAGGTCCATGCTCTGATCCAGGACTTGGCTGATCTCAAAGAGGAGGAGGAGTTCCCTTACTTGGCGTTTCACAACAGGTTGACCGCTGTGGCGAGCCGACAGGCGCGTGCGATTCGATTCCATAAAGTGCTCTCTGGTAGTTCTTGAGGGGTGATCCTACAAAATTGTAGGATGACGATCCTTCATTTGTAATTGGTTTTGACACTGACGTCAAGTACGCGGTGACAATTCCGCGAACCGACGCATGAACGCTTGACCGTGGCTCCATGAGGTTCTAGAGTGAACCCATGACTAGGGTTACCGATTTTATCCTGTGCCGCGGTGTGCTTTCTGCAGGGGGGAAGGTGCGCGATGCGGTTGCCGGGACTCTATTCTTCATTTTCATGGTGGTGTTCACATTCGGAATGAGCGCGCACCCCGCCGCGTCGATGACCGTAGCAACAGGGCCGATGCAGGAACACCTTTTCAAAGAGGGGAAGCGGCACTTCGACGCAGGGGACCTCGATCGGAGCCGGCAGGTCTGGTCGAACATCTTTCCGGACCAGTTTTTCGGTCCGATTTGTTACCTCCTCCTCGCGGGCAATCATCTCGATGCAGGCCAGGATGTTCAGGCGGAAGCTCTTCTCCGGGAGTTTCTCAAGAAGCACCCGGAGACGGTGTACAAGGAACCGGCACGCAATGCGCTGACCGAGTCGCTCTGCCGACAGGGAAAGCCCGAGGCCAGATCGTTCCTCGCCACTGCGCTGGCAAGTGCCTCAGAAAACGACAAGCCTTCGCTTATCCTCCGTCTTGCAGAACTGGAGCGCCGCCTGGGAAATTATCCCGCGGCCGCGGCCCAGTATCGCACGCTATTCCTCAAGTACCCGGCCTCAGTGGAAGGACTGAAAGCCGCGGAAGGTATCTCGTGGATGGTATTTCACGGAAAGGTCCCACGGATACAGTTTTCCGAACAGGAACAACTCGCTCGGGCCGGCGGGCTCTTTGCCAAGGGGAGATTCGACCTTGCGGCGGAGGTGTACCAGGAACTCCTGAAAACCAAGCCCAGCGACCGCGTAGTCATGCTGAAATTGGGTCACTGTCTGTTCAAGGGTCGCCGCGACCAGCAGGCGATTAACACCCTCAAGGATGTGCTCAGAGGGGAGATCTCAGACAAGGATCGCATGGAAGCGGTCCGCCTGTTGAGTCTTGTCTTCTGGAGGCTCGATCGGTCGCAGGAATTTGAGGTCTGCTGCAACACCATCATCGAAAAAGGGTCTCCGGTGATGAAGAGAAAGGCCCTGTTCAACCTCGCGGCGCACCACCTCGAGAAACACCAGTTCGACGCGGCGTGGTCCGATTTCGAGCGCGTGCTGAAGACCAACCCGGACCGATCCGCGAAGGCTGACGTGAAGTGGAGGATGGCCTGGATCAAGTATTTCAAGCGCGATTTTGCGAAGGCCGCGGAGATCTTCAAAGAGGTGAGATCGCTGTCGACCGCGGCGGAAATGAGTGAAGCTTCCAACTACTGGGAGGCGCGATCGTTGGCCCAAGCGAACCGGTCCAAGGACGCTTTGCCTCTGCTCAAGGGACTCGCCGACAACTCCCCGCTCCACTACTACGGGATTCAGGCAGCCAAGGAACTGAAGAACATGGGAGGTGCTCCGGAAGCCACCAAGAAAGCCAACCATCGGTTTCCCGACCTCACCCTTACCTCCGATCAGAAAGCAGAGAAGCACGTGGCTGCCGCGGAGAAACTAATGGGCCTCGGACTGTACGACTTCGCAGTGATCAATCTCGGTGCGGCGCCGGGTCCGATGAAAGCTACTCCTGCGCTTGCTTTTCTGACTGCCAGGGCTGCGTATGCCGCCGAGCAGTACCGCACGGCCTACGAGATTGTCGCTTCCCAGTTCGGTTCGGTTGCGGAGAATCCGCCCGACGGAGCCCCCGCGGATTTTCTCGAACTGGCGTTTCCGCGCGTATACTACGCGGACGCGAAGCGACTCGCCCAGAAGCATGGTGTGGATCCTCACCTGGTGTGGGCGGTGATCCGGCAGGAGAGCCGCTATGATGCCTCCGCGGTGTCACCGGCCGGCGCGTTGGGGCTCATGCAGGTGACCCCGGCGGCTGCGGGATTCACCAAGAAAGCGGGAAGGCTCCCCGCGAAGGCGATTGAGGAGATCCTCGAGCCGAAGCGCAATATTGACTTCGGCATCAAGGAGTTGTCCAAGAACCTGCACACCTTCAACGGAAAAGTCATCCCCGCGGTCGCGTCGTACAACGCGGATATCCGAAAGGTGCGTCAGTGGGTGCAACGAAACCGGAACTTGAAAGAAGACGAGTTCATCGAGAACATCCCATACCGGGAAACGAGATTGTACGTAAAACGGGTGCTGGCGGGATACGTGGCGTACGGCCACTTGCACCGCAAGAAAGACCTGGCGGGGCTGTGGTAGGAGCGCGGACTCGCAGCCGAGAGGCGAGATGACGGAAACTTCCGACAAAAGTGCTGAGGTCCTCTTCGACGCGACCCCTTTCCTGAGGCTGGTCATCGACAAAGACGGGCGATGGTTCCAGAACGGCGCGGAAATCATCCATCAGGGAATCTACCGCGAATTCTGCAGCCTCCTGGAAAAGACCTCTGACGGCGGCTACCGGATTAGGCTCGGCCGCGAAGTCTGCCGCGTCGAGGTCGAAGACGCGCCGTTCGTGGTTCTGCAAGTTACGGAAGATGCGGAAGGGAGGGTCTGCATCTGCCTGAACGACGGGTCCGTCGAGCCTTTTGTCCCGGATAGTTTCTGGATCGGGAAGGAAAACATTCCCTACACGAACATCAAAGCGGGAAAATTCCACGCTCGATTTTCCCGGCCCGCGTACTACCAGTTGGCACGATACATCGTCTCCGACGAATCAGAAAAAGAGTTCTTCCTCAACCTCGACGGGAAACGCATCCCCATACGAAGCGAATAATACCAATCGTTCAAGGGGTATCGACAATGAGGGTGACGGGGCCGTCGTTGAGGAGCTCGACCTCCATCATCGCGCCGAATACTCCTTCCTGAACGGGGATTCCCTGGGAACGCACCGCGTCGATGAAGCTCTTGTAGATCCCTTCCGCTTCCTGGGGCGGGGCTGCGGCTGCGTAGGAAGGGCGCCGGCCCTTGCGGCAGTCACCGTACAGCGTGAATTGCGAGACGATCAGCATCGATCCGCCGACCTGCATGAGGCTGAGGTTCAGTTTTTCCGCTTCGTCGGGAAAGATGCGCAACCCGATGAGCTTGTCGGCCATCCACCGGATCTGCTCGGGACCGTCTTCCTTGGCCGCGGCAATAAGGACCAGCATGCCGGGCCCGATCTCACTGACCCTGGTCCCATTAACCGAAACACCCGCGCGAGAAACCCTCTGCACAACGGCTCTCATGATGCGCTCCTCATGTACTCTCTCCAGAGCAGAACGAACGCGGGGACGAAGTCCTCGGGGTTTTCGTCCATCATGGTGGTGAGTTCCTCCACCGTGACGAATCTTCCCGACGCGATCTCGTCCTTGTCCGGGGTCGGTTCGGCGTCGGTCACGCCCTCGAAGAGCACCACGTGCTCGTTATCCGTTTCCGGGCAGGCCTTCACCCGGAGAACTTCATGGATCACCGCGCTGATACCAAGCTCTTCCTCGAGTTCGCGGACCGCGGTCGTTGCGTACGATTCGCCCGGATCCACATGGCCCGCGGCAGAAGAATCGAGCTTGAGCGGATGGCGGTCTTTGAGCGCTGAGCGTCGCTGCAGGTAGATCCGGCCGGACGAATTGAAGATGAAGAGATGCACCGAGCGGTGAAGCAGCCCCTTCCGATGGATCTCAGCGCGAGTGGCAGTGCCGATTACGCAGTCGTCCTCATCGACGACCTCGAGGATTTCATTGTCTGTTGCGTGCTGTATGACCATGGTACCACTTGTGAATGATAGCGATGGGGATCTCCCCGGTAATGAGTGGACGGCAAGATGCCGGCCCCACTGAAGAACCGAAGACAAGGGCGCCGGCTAAGCCGCCCCGTTGGCGTAACCGAGCACTAAATCACCTTTGCATGAACATGGTCAGGGCCCCGAGCGGTGCGGTTCGCACGACGCTGCCGCGCTCACCGGCACCCTACGGGTGCAGCCCAGCTTGCTCGCAATACGGAGCCGTGGCTGCGTCAATGATTGCTAAGTGCTCCATTTCCCAAATACTCTTTTCTGTAGGGTCCCTGCCCTTGGCTGTTCGGTGGGGCCGGCATCTTGCCGGTCATTCTTCCGGAGCCGGTTCGGTCCATCGGCGCTATGCAGGTGGCGGAACCCTTTCTGCCAGCAGTGGCACTCTTTATCAAGCAGCACTTATCCGGGGCACGACCCCTAAGCCTCTGCTCCGAGGCGCAGTTTCTCCTCGACCGACTGGACCTTGCGGCGTATGGAACCCTCAACCCCCTTTCTGTCGTCGATCTTGATAGAGGTCACGACGCGGTCGCTTTGGGCACGCATGTTTTCGTGGCACCTTCTGATCACGTCGAACACCTTGTCCGACGGTCCCTCGATAAGCGTTCCCATGGCATGCATCTCGTAATCCAGGCCGCTCTCCTGTATGATTCTAATCGTGCCGGCCACGTAGCGGCTCAAACCATAAGCCCCTTTGTCGAGGGGACTGATGCTTATTTCAGCCAACATGGCGGTCTCCTTTCCTTGCTGGAATCGACCTCTCGGCTGGCCGCGCCGGTCGCGAACGAGCGGCGGGAAGCTTTCCGGAAAGAATAACACAATGTCCAGGGAGTGCCCAATGACCCCGCCCGGCATTCCTGGGCGAGGGCGAGAGATCATGACCGACGATCCACCCAGCCGCCAGATAGACGAACTGAAACCTGGCCTTTTCCTCTACGTCACGCTCGCGCCGCTCATATCAGCGCTTTTCGCTGAGAGCATCAACAGCACCTTTGTAGTGTGTCTTTTTTTCGTAGTGCTTATTGGGGCAGCGTTTCACTCGTTCAAGAAAAAACTCGACACGCTCGAAGCGGCCGTACGCGAGCAGGAAGAGAGGCTCGTACAGCTCCAGGAGGAGTTGAATCGTGCGCTGGCAGAAGCTCCGGAGCCATAGACCCCTGCCTGGGAGAGAGGAGAAAAGATCCGCGCTGGTCTCGAAGTTCTTGAATCGTCGTCGCAAAAGCGATATAAAATGGTGGTTTGGACATGAGAATCATAGCCGGCCGTTTCAGAGGTGTTCGGCTGATTGTGCCGCGGGGCAGGGCCGTCCGTCCTACCACCGACAGGGTCCGGGAAGCTGTGTTCAGTATGCTCGGCCCTCTGGTCGAGGAGAGCCGCGTCCTGGAACTCTTCGCCGGAACCGGGGCCTTCGGTTTGGAAGCTCTGAGTAGAGGCGCGGCGTTCGCTGTTTTCGTGGAAAACGATCGGAAGACGGTCGAGACCCTGGTTCGAAACGTCCAGACGCTCGGGCTGGAGGAGCGAGCGGTAGTTCTGGCCTTGTCGGTCACGAAGGCCTTGCAGAGGCTTGCCGCGGCCGAAGACAGATTCCGGATAGTCTACCTCGACCCACCATACGCGACGGATTGGATAGACAGGGTAGTTTCAGACCCGTTCTTTCCGAACCTCCTTGAAGCGGAAGGGCTTCTCGTGGTGGAGAGGGGTGTACGGAGTGCCGTGCCGACCCTGCCGCGGGCATTCGTTAAGGACGTCACGAGAAAGTACGGCGGCACCATGATAGAGATCTTCCGGCTGGGCACGGAAAAAAGATGAACTCATACGGCAAGTATAACGCGGCTTCCGTGGCAGTCCCGGGCTGAACGTGCCGGCGCCGTGGGAATGTTTGAGCAGGCCGGGGACCGAAATACCAGAGATCGCCGTTACAGAAGCGAGGAGATATGCAAGAGAAGATCGCTGTCTACCCTGGGACATTCGATCCGTTCCACAACGGACATCTCGAGATCATCCGGCGGGCGCTCGGCACCTTTGACGGAATTATCGTGGCCCTCGGAGTAAACCCAGAGAAAGAGACCATATTCACCCTCGAAGAACGCCTGGACATGATCAAGAATAGTGTGGACGGCGACCCGCGGATCGTATGCGACAGCTTCGATGGGCTGTTGGTCAGATACGCGGAAAGGAAGGGGGCGGTGGCTATCATTCGCGGGCTCCGGGCAGTATCGGATTTCGAGTACGAGTTCCAGCTCGCTTTGATGAACCGTAAACTCAGTCGGAATATTGAGACCTTCTTTCTCATGACCGCACATCGCTATCTGTACGTGAGTTCCCGAATCATCAAGGCCACGGTCATGGCGGGGGGGTCCCCCGTGGACCTGGTCCCGGATTATGTGTTGAAGGTCTTGAAGAAACGGTTTCCCGATATCACCGATCCCGAATGAATGGGACGACACAAGAGTTCAGGAGTGAATATGATGAAAATCCTGTCCCAGAGAGCCGCCCTGCTCAAACCTTCTGCAACGCTGGCCATCTCCGCAAAGGAGAAGGAACTCAGGAGTCAAGGCGTGGACGTCGTTGGGTTCGGCGCGGGTGAACCTGATTTTCCAACCCCTGCGTGGATCCGGGAAGCGGCAAAGAAGTCCCTCGATCGTGGGGAGACGTTTTATACCCCTGTCGGCGGCAGTCTGGACCTGAAGAAAGCGGTGTGCAGACGATTTGTCGAAGACTACGGCCTGGAATACCAACCGGGTGAGATCGTAGTTTCGTGCGGCGCGAAGCACAGCCTGTACAACATTTTTCAGGCGACAATCGACCAGGGCGATGAAGTGCTGGTGTTTGCCCCGTATTGGGTTTCCTACCCGGAAATGATCGCATTGTCAGGCGGTTCGCCGATCATCGTTCCCACGAGGGAGGAGGATGGCTTCGTCCCGGACCCGGCGGTGGTGGAGTCGCTCATAACGAGCAGGACCACAGCAATGCTGCTCAATTCCCCGTCCAACCCGTCTGGGGTGTCCTACCCGCAGGACGTGCTCGTCAAACTCGCCGAGTTGGCAGACAAGCACGATCTGCTGGTCATCTCGGATGAGATTTACGACAAGTTACTGTACGACAACCATTCCTTCACTCCGTTCGCGACCCTGCCGGGGGCCAAGAATCGCACCGTTACGGTGAACGGCGTCTCGAAGACGTATGCGATGACCGGACTGCGCATAGGCTATCTGGCTTGTCCCAGACCGGAACTGGTTAAGGCGGCCACCGACATCCAGAGTCAGTCTACTTCGAACCCGAGCAATCCCGCGCAGGCAGCCGCAGTGGAAGCGTTGAACGGTCCTCAGGACGGCGTCCTTCAGATGCGGGATATCTTCGAGCGACGGCGAAACCTGATGATGGACGAAATCGCGAAGATCCCCGGACTTCGGGCAACACGCCCTGACGGAGCGTTCTACGTATTCTTGAATATCTCTCAGTTCGTGGGGAAAGGCGGCATTGCCGATTCCACCGGGTTTGCCCAGTACCTTCTGGACCGATACGCGGTCGCTGCGGTGCCGGGCGGCCCGTTCGGCTCCGAGGATCACATTCGGCTTTCCTTCGCGACCAGCGAGGAGTGCATCTTGAAGGGAATGGATAGAATTCGCAAAGCTTGTGCGGAACTGGGATGAAAGCTTCTCGACCGCTGATTCTTCTCACCAATGATGATGGTATTCACGCGGAAGGTCTCCGATACTTACGCATGGTAGCGGAGAAGCTTGGCCGCGTGACCATTGTCGCGCCGGAAGCCGAGCAGAGTGCCGTCGGCCATTCCATCACACTGTACGACCCTATAAAGGCCCGTGAGGTCGTCAAAGACGGCACGTTTTACGGCCACGGTACCAGCGGGACCCCTGCGGATTCCGTGAAATTGGCGCTCTATTCGATACTTCCGGAACCGCCGGCCATGGTGATTTCAGGGATCAACAACGGAGCGAACCTCGGAATCAACGTGCTCTATTCGGGAACGGTTTCCGCCGCGACTGAGGCCGCGATTCTGGGAGTTCCGGCGATGGCGGTTTCTCTGGCTCAGAAGAAAACACCTCCATTCCCATGGGTGCTCGATCACATTGAAAAACTGGCTCGCTGGGTGCTGAAAAAGGGCCTGCCGCGGGGCGTGGCCCTCAACGTCAACCTTCCGGCCCTGCCTCCAGACCAGGTCCGGGGCTTCAAGCTCACGCGCCAGGGTTTGTCGAAGTTCCGTGAGTCCTTCCAGGAGAGGCAAGACCCTCGAGGGAATCGGTATTATTGGCTGTCGGGACAGGCCACGGCCGACGAAACCGATCCTGATGTCGATGTAGTGGCAGTTCAGAGCGGTTATGTTTCGGTCACGCCGCTGTACTACGATCTGACAGCCTACAACTGTTTGAAAGAGAACGCGATCTTACTGGAGAAGCTGTGAGCGATCACTTGGACCAGGAAGCGCTGAAAGGGATAGAAGCAACGCTCGGTTACTCCTTCCGGACGCCGACGCTGCTACTTGACGCGCTGACCCGTCGGAGCTTCTGGCACGAGAATCGAGACGTTTGCCAGGAGCATAACGAACGCTTGGAGTTCCTCGGCGATGCGGTTCTGGGGCTGGTGATTGCGGACGTCCTGTACCGAGATTTTCCGGAAGACGAGGAAGGAGAGCTCCAGAAGAAGCGGGGAAGTCTCGTGAATCGTGCCGCATTGGCGCAGCTTATGAGGCATCTGAGCCTGGCCCGGTACATTCGAATGGGCCGCGGAGACGAGTTGTCGGGGTGCCGGGAACGGGACTCGATCCTCGCGGACACCCTCGAGGCGCTCATCGCAGCCGTCTATCTTGACGGAGGATTCGACGCGGCACGCCGGATGATCGAATCGCATTTCTATCCTCTCATCGAACGCTGTGCGACCAAGGACGGTCTGGACGACTGCAAGAGCTCGTTGCAGGAAAAAGCCCAGGCTCAGTTCGGCATCACGCCGACGTACGAGGTTGTGGAACAGTGGGGCGAAGAGCATCAGAAAGTGTTCTACGTCGCGGTGTACCTGGGGGATCAGGTCGCCGGTTTCGGTACAGGAAGGAACAAACGGGAAGCTGCGCAAAATGCGGCCCGTCAGGCCCTGGCCAAACTCTAAGGGCGCCTTTTCGCAAATACGGTGTCTCCCTCGGGGTCCCTGCCCTTGGCTGTTCAGTGGGGCCGGCATCTTGCCGGTCCATGAGGAAATGACAGGCGGGACGCCTGTCCCACCAATACAGCCAGAGAGGCGACGCTGGGTGACATAGACCGCGTCCCGCGGGAGTCCGCGACCGAACTTGCGAAAAGGTGAACTTAGCGCCAAACAATTACTCGTGATACGGAGTGCCACTGCTGGCTGGTCTAGTAGTGTGCTTGACCAAAGAGCCGTCGTGATCCTCGAAATACCCACCCGAGCAGACAGCCGCGTCCCGAAATCCAGCGGTATCCCGTGGCCCAAACTGACCAAAGGCATTCTCGTCAAGCGATACAAGAGATTCCTGGCCGACGTTCGGCTCGCTTCCGGAGAGATCGTCACCGCACACTGTCCAAACTCGGGGAGCATGAAGGGGTGCTGCGAACCCGGCCGGCCGGTCTACCTTTCGTGGAGCGATAATCCCAAACGGCGGTTCCGGTTCACGTGGGAGCTCGTCGCGATGCCGTCGTCACTGGTGTGTGTCAATACCGGCATGGCGAACAAGCTCGTGGGGAAGTCGATCGTTACAGGGCTCGTGCCCGAACTTTCCGGATACCGAAGCCTCCGCAGCGAGGTCCCGTGCGGCACTTCCCGGATAGACATCGTCCTGGAGGCCCCGGAACGCCCGCGATGCTTCATCGAAATCAAAAGTTCAACCATGGTGGAAGATCGGGTGGCACGGTTTCCGGACGCGGTGACGACCCGGGGTCGGAAACATCTGGTCGAGTTGCAGGAGCAGGTCCGAGTCGGCAACCGCGGGGTAATCTTCTTTCTCGTCCAACGGACCGACGCCGCAGGCTTCCGCCCCGCGGACTCCATTGACCCTGCGTACGGCGGGGAGCTCCGGAAGGCCTGCCAGAACGGGGTGGAGATCGTCTGTTACGATGTTCGCCTGACCGTGCGCTCAATAGCGCTTCGCGGTCCCATACCCTGCGACCTATGAACTCTCGTTCACCTGGCTTGAGGCGGCTCTGCGCCCGGTCAGGATGGAGGAGGAGAACATCTCCCCCTCCAAACCTCCCCCGGCGTCATGTCGAGGGACTGTATTTGCTCCGGCCACCCGTTTCCACTTGACGATATTGACTGGGCGCGTCGGGGCGGATATGCTTTTTGATAACACGAGGCGCAAAGGCTCGCCGAACGTTCGGAAACAGGGGGAGTGGGAACCCGTACGCACCTATTTCTTACACGCATAAATCAGTCTAGAAGCGGGAAAGGAATGATACCATGGAAAACGGATTTACCAGACGCGAGGCCATGACCGCCGCAGGAGCAGCTGCAACATTAGGATTTCTGTCCAGTTTCCTGGCAACGGAGGCACTGGCCCAACATCCCCAAGCAGGGGGGGGAACTTTCGTACACAAGCTTCCGCCGCTCCCGTATCCAGAAGATGCCCTGGAACCGGTCATCGACAAGGAGACGGTGAAAATCCACTACGAGAAACACTTTGCGGCCTACGTGGCAGGGCTCAACACGGCTTTGGAAAACCTGGAGAAAGCGAGAGCATCGGGTCAGTTCGATGCTGTCAAGGGACTAAGCCGTGATCTCGCGTTTAACGGTTCGGGAGTCGTCCTCCACTGGATCTATTTCACCACGATCGGCCCCAAGGCAGGCGGCGCGCCTGCGGGATTGATGGCCGACATGATCAAAAGGGATTTCGGGTCGTTTGAGGCTTTCTGGAAACAGTTTGCAGCGGCCTCGAAGACCGTGGAAGGCTCGGGATGGGGAGTTCTTGCATGGGAACCTTTCAGCAAGCGGCTCGTTGTCCTTCAAGCCGAGAAGCACCAGAACCTGACCAGTTGGGGGGCTATGCCGCTCATGGTGTGCGATGTCTGGGAACACGCCTACTACCTGAAGTATCAGAATCGGCGGCCCGAATATGTGGAGAACTTCGCAAAGATTATCGACTGGAAGAAAGTGGAAGAGCGTTACGCACAATTCTGCGCTGCGAAATAACCGCTGTCCTGCGCCCCAGGCTTCGTGAGGATTGCCAGAGAGACCTCTTTTATGCAAACCCGGCTCATCCAAGCGCGATGAGCCGGTATGTCCGATCACACCGTTTCGTTCCCAAATAGTGAGTTTTGCCCACGTTCACCCAGTCTCTCGGCCGGATTGGCACGGGGCTGCAGGGCACGGCTAGCCCTTAGCCCTTCCCACGTCTCAGTGCCGGCATCTCTGTCAAAGGGTCATTTTTTCGAAAGGACGCCGCTCCGGAACGTAGACGTGCGGGATCTTCCGCTCGTTCCACTCACGAGAGACGTACAGGGCGCAGTAGCAACTCCCGAATTCGGCCACGTCAGGTACCCGATAGACGCACGGGCAAATGATATCCCGGTCCTTTTCTCGGTCGTTGGCTGCGAGTCGGCATGGGCAACACATGTATCCATATCGTTGCCTGTTGGTCAGCAGTCCCTCTAGGAGTTCGAAAACCAGCTCCCTGTCCGCATTGAAGAAGTAACCTTTCGGCTCCTGCAGTTTCCTGAGCGTTTCGTAGAGCTTTTCGACTTCGGTCATGGACCCCGACCTCCTGGATCTGGTTCGTTGATATTAACGATGCCACCGGGCTGCGTCAAGAAAGAGGAGCGCCTGCTGGATGCACTCTCGCGGCTCAAAGCCCACCTTCTCTGCCCTTGGTAGGGTGGAGTGGGGGGATATGGAACACACACCCAGAGAAGCTGCCGTGGAGAAGACCGGCCACTTCCTCCTGCGGCGTGGGGGTGATAGCATTTCGACGATCGAACGATGGTCGTATGTCAGTGATCCTCCAGTTGGGCGAAGAGGTCCGGCAAGTCAGCAATGCTCGGAATCACGTGGTCCGGATGATAGCCGAAGTTCCGGAGATCGGACCGCGAGGTGGCGCCGGTCAGCACCAAGGCCGAGGCCATGGTTGCATTCCGAGCGAACAGGACGTCGGTCTCCATGCGGTCGCCGACCACAAGGCATTCGTTGGCAGGCAGGTGCAGCAGTTCCAGAGCGAGGAAGGCCATGTCGGGCGATGGCTTGCCAAATACCCGGTCAGGAGGCCTCCCCGCGGCGCAGGCAACCGAGGCAGCGATGCTCCCCGCACCTGGGAGGAAACCATCAGGTACCGGATAAGTCGAATCGAGATTGGTGGCCCAGAACAGGGCGCCGTGCTGCAGGGCCACATGGGCCCGCTTGAGTTTCTCATAGCTGAACGTTGTGTCCAGAGCGGTGACGACGATGTCCGTCACCATCGGGTCCTGTTCAATGATGGCCCCCGCGTCCTCGAGTCCTTGCACCAGCTTAGCTTCCCCCACTACGAGCACGCGAGCACCCCGATAGTCCCTCTTCACCGTATGAATGAGCGCGGACGCGGAATTGAGCACCTGGTCTTCCTGCACGCGAATACCCAGCCGCACGATGCTTCGGGCGATATCCGGAGCGAGCGTAGCAGCGTTATTAGAGAGGAACAACCAACGAATCCCCTTTTTTGAAAGGTCCTCGTAAGCGGCACGGACTCCTTCGATGAGCATGTTCCCTCGGTTCACGGTACCGTCCAGGTCCGACAATATTGCTCTATAGCGACTCATCTTCATCAGCGCCCCAATTCTGGCGGTCTGCCGTCACGATAGGCGGATTGGCCCCTGTCGAGGGGGTTCTCCTCGGGAAGGTCCGAGGTCTCGATTTTCCGGAGGACCAGGCCCAGATTGTTCTTTGCGTGCGTGTAATCGGGGTTGTGCTGAAGCGCATGCCTTAAACAGACCAGGGCCGTCTTGTAGTCTCCCTGTTTGTACAAGAAAAATCCCCTGTTGTTCCACACGATCGGGTCTATGGCATCAATATCGGTCGCCTTCTCAAGGTCCTCGCGGGCTTGTGCCACGTTGCCGGCGCTAAAATGGATTACCCCCCGCAGACTGAGCGCGCGGGCCGCATAGGGTCTGATCTGGAGGACTTGATTGAGATCCGAAAGGGCGAGCCGATTTTCATCCTTAGAGGCATAGGCCACTGCCCGATCGTAGAGTATGCGAGGCGTGCCGGGTAGACACTCCAGGGCCTTGGTGAAATCCACGATCGCTGCATCGTACAGGAGTCGTTTCATGAAGGTGAGCCCCCGAAGTGCGAGAATCTCCCCGTCGGAAGGGTCCAACACGGTCGCTGCCGTTAAGTCCGCGGCCGCACGAGCGATCTCGTCGAGGTCCATGAAAACACGGGCCCGCTCTTTGAATGCCTCGACCTGCGTGCGGTCCAACTCGATGGCTCGGTTCAAGTTGCCGAGCGCTTCGTCCACGTTTCTGGCGCGGGCCAGTACCACTCCCTTGTATAGGTAAGCGTCCGGTTGCAGAGGATTTATGGAGAGTGCCTGCTTGAGCACGGTCTGAGCTGCGGGGTAATTCTTAGCCAGGATGTTTGCGCGGGCCTTTAAGACCAGCAATTCCGCGTCCTCGGCATGCTTGGCCGAGAAAGCGGAGAGTGCCTCCAGCGCCTTGTCAGGCTGATCGGTTCTGAAGAAGACCTGGACCTTCTCCTTCAAGACCTCGTCGTCGCCAGGCATAAGGCTCTCCACCCTCCGGTAATCGGCGAGCGCGTCCGGATACTCCTTCAGCTTCACGTAGATCCGCGCCCGCGACAACAGAACATCAGGACGCTCCGGAAAGGACTTCACCAGGCTGTTAACGTCTTCCAGGGCCTTTCGTGGCTTGCCTTGCTTGAGCAGAACCCTTGCACGCATCTCGAGGGCCTCCCGCGAGTGAGGATCGAAATTGAGCGCCCGGGTGAATTCGTCCTCCGCCTTGGTGAGAAACCCTTCTTTTTCGTAGATCATCCCCTTCAGGACATAGGCCCGGCCTGACGTGGACGCAGTCACCAGTACGATCTCCAGCACACTCGATGCCTCGTCCAACTGGTCGAGAAGGATGAGGCAGAGCGCCTTCTCCAGGAGCGCAGGAGTCGTGTCGCGAGAATAGGCCAGATAATAGTTCAGGTTCTCGATGGCGTGGAAGTAATCCTTGACCTCTTTGTACGCCATAGCGGTCTCAAAGAACACGGAAGCAAGGAGTTCACGGCTGATCGGGGTCTCTTTGGCCGCGGTCTCGAGGAGTTCAATCTTCCTAGCGGGGTCTTTTTCTTCGCGAGCCTGTTTCAGCAAGTCCTGTGCACTGTGTCCTGCCGCCGAAGGCGCAAAACAGATCAGTTGCAACACAAGAGCGAGCCAGACCACGGCAAGAGGGGGTTCGCGGTCGGGATGATGTACGACATGTCGCATGGGCTTCTTATTTGGCGAGTCTGCAGAGGGGCGTGTCGAGTTGCATCGCGGGTCCGCATGAACTCGGAACGAGGCGCTCCGACTCACTCCGCCAACCGACTCTTCAATTCTTTGGCGAGGGTTTCCAGTATTTGTTGGAACTGCTGCTGCATGAGAATCATGTTCTCTCTCATGGAGAGGATAACTTCCACTCCGGGGAGATTGACGTCCAGTTCCTCCACGAGGTTGTAAATGATGCGCAACCGTTCCACTTGGTCCGCGGGGAAGACACGCTCTTCGCACGATTCCACTTCAACCGAACGAACCAGCTCTTCGGCCTCCAGTATGTCGAGGAAGGCCTCGTCGAAACTAAAGAATTCGATAACTTGCTTTCTGTGGTAGTAATGCTGCTCCATGGGCAACCACCGAATCGAGAGCCGTGCCGCGGGCGAGTCGAATCGCCTCACCGCCCGGGCTGGCGTCACAGGAGTCCGTTGCGGGCCTCGGTCGCGCAGTTCAGGCGCCGGTCCGCGGGGATCTTCTTCTCCTTCAAAGCCTGATCTCCCAGCGTACGTCGGTCCCGTAGAACTTGTCGAGAACCTGCGCCGCCTTGAGTGCCTCGAGATCGTTGGTGGAAGGTATCTGAACCCTCACGGTGACGAAAAGGTCGCCCGGTATCCTCGTCTTGAGGTTCGGCACTCCTTTCCCTTTCAGTCTCAGCCGCTTCCCGGACGTGGTGCCCGGAGGTATCTTGAGCTGTATCATGCCGCTCGGTATGGGAACGGTCATTTCAGCCCCTTCCATGGCTTCGAGTACCGTGACCGGAAGGTCCAACTTGAGGGTATCCCCTTCCCGCTGAAACACCGGGTGCGGCCTGACACGGGTCACGATGAACAGGTCGCCCGGGGGACCACCCAGGCGCCCAGGCTCGCCTTTTCCTGCAAGCCGGATTTTGGAGCCGTCATCAACACCAGGGGGAATTCTCACGTCAATAGTCTCCGAGCCGGGGACAATTCCCCTTCCCCCGCAGGTCGAACACCGTTCGCCTGAGCGGCCGCTGCCTCCGCATTCCGGGCACGTTTGATCGAAGTTGAACGGGCCCTGGATGAAACGCGTCCGCCCCGTGCCTTTACAGGCCCGGCACACCGATTCGCTCCCCGGCACGTACCCGCTTCCGTCACACCGAGGGCAGGCCTTGCTCTTTTGCAGGGTGACGCGTGTCGTGTCTCCTCGGACCGCAGTAAGAAAATCGATCTCGAGCGTGGTTTCGATATCCCTTCCCCGTGAAGGGCCGGTGGGGGTGCGCTCACCCGTCGAGCCAAAGATGTCCCCAAAAACATCCTCGAATCCGGAGTACCGGGAACCACCACGATCCCCCGTCGAACTCCACTGGAAGCCGCTGCCTCCGAATCCGCGGCCTAAGCCGCCCGACTGCTGCCATTGGCGATACTGGCGCGCCTGATCCGCGTCGAATCCGGCCCGCAACCCATCCTCACCAAATTCGTCGTAGATCTTGCGCTTTTCCGGATCGGAAAGGACGTCGTGGGCTTCGGACACCATCTTGAATTTCTCTTCCGCCTCTTTGTTCCCGGGATTGACGTCGGGATGATGCTTGCGTGCGAGCTTTCGATAAGCCTTCTTGATTTGCTCGGTCGTAGCGTCCTTCTTTATTCCGAGGATCGAGTAGTAGTCCTTGGCTGCCATCTCAAACCCTCCTTCGCTGCGAAGGACGCACGATACAAGATCGCTCAGATACGCACACGTATTCCACCCACGTCGATTCCATGCTGGGAATTCTCCTGGTAAGACAGACCCATCCCTTGCTGATGAGATAATTAATTACTCCGGGACCGTTGTCAAGCGGCTCTCAGTCCCGAAGGGCCGTGGAAACGTCTTTTGATGCCGAAATTGTTTCTTTCTTGACAAACCTTGTAGACATATGGAACTCTAAAGATCCAACCCATGCCATCCCTTATCATGAAGACCCGGCGGAACACCCCCCACATTTTGTTGCGCCGGGTTTCGTTTGTTGAGGACCGACCTGGTCCCGAAAGCATGTCGTCGCAGGCTCCGCCGAAGCCGTCGACCTTTCCCGTCCATACTAATTGCTACAGTTTCTGACTGCTTCACTCCTCTGACCTGGGGGCTCCTGAATAAAGGTTTAGCGGTGCTGCGGTGTCCGCCCTAAGGGGGCCCGTCCCCGGTCGGCGGCCGTCCAGGGCCTTGCTCCCGGCAACTGCTCCATGCGTTGCCGCGACAAAAAAGCTTCTCTTCACTGCCGACTCGGAGGTATCCTGACCTTCCCACGCCCCGGCAGACCCTGCGGGAGGTCAATTCTGCGTGTGATCCGGGAGGCGGTTCGTCCCATGATGATCGACAGCCATGTGCATTTGATGCCCGAACGGGTTCGGCAAGATCGCACCCCTTTCTGTGAAGCCGATCCGGCCTTCGGGTCGTTGTACCGATCGCCTAAGGCGAGACTGGCCTCGGAGAGCGACATACTCCACTACCTGGACAGCTCGGGAATAGCCAAAGCGGTCGTGTTCGGTTTCCCCTGGGAAGATCCTGAGTTGGTCCGGGAGAATAACGACGAGGTCTGGGATTTCCACCGGCGCGCTCCCGATCGTATCGTCCCCTTTGCCGTTCTCTCATCGCAAGGGGGGGAGGAGGCCTGTCGCGAGGCGGAAAGGACCGTTGGCCGCGGGTTCGCCGGACTTGGAGAGCTGGCGGTATACCAGCAGGGTTGGACGGAGGACCGTTTAGCCTCGCTTGAGCCCACCCTGGCCCTGGCCGGGACGGCAGGAGTTCCGGTGATGATCCACATCAACGAACCTGTGGGGCACCACTACCCGGGGAAGGTACCGGTGGACTTTTCCGCTCTGATCGCTATGATCGAACGGAACCCAGAGGTAGATTTCATTCTGGCGCATTTCGGAGGGGGAGTGTTTGTGTACGGCCTCATGCCGGAAATTCATCGCATTTTTGCGCGGACTTACCTCGATACCGCCGCGTCTCCGTTTCTCTACGCCGCCGACGTGTACGAAATCGCCTGCCGGATCATGGGGGTCGAGAAGATCCTCTTTGGAAGCGATTTCCCACTCCTCGGGATCGCGAGGTACCTCAAGGAGTTCGAAAAAGGACGGATCTCGGAACCCCTTCGCGAATCTATATTAGGCGGGAACATGCAAAGACTTCTCGAGAGGAACCGGGCGGTCCCCCTTTGACCGACAGGTGTTACCCGCGGCTCGAAGCGCTTCTGCCGGCCAGCCGGCGACGGTCAGGTGTTTCAAGCGAAGGGGCAGGAGAGGGTGACCAGGGGGATGCATCCTCTGCCCGGAGGGACGTTACCGATGGAGATCGCAAAGAGGAAGCTGGGAAAGACAGGGGTCGAGGTCACTATCATGGGGCTCGGAGGTGAGGGTATCCTGAGGACCTTCGGTTACGAGACGCAGGCGTACGCGCTCATCAATCGGGCGATAGACCTCGGCATAAATTACTTCGAATCCGCTCGGGCATACGCGGGGAGCGAGTTGTACTATGGGCACGCGTTGCGAGAGAGACGTAAAGAGATCTTCCTCACGAGCAAATCCCATGCGCGGCATCGTGAAGGGGCACTGGTTCACCTTCACGAAACACTCACCAACATGAAGACCGACTATCTCGACCTGTGGCAGGTGCATGACGTCAGAACAGACCAGGACGTCCAGGCCATCTTCGGTCCCGGCGGCGCGCTGGAAGCATTCGTCGAGGCAAAGGCACGAGGGCTTGTACGATTCATCGGAGTGACCGGACATCACGACCCCCGGATCCTCCTGCGATGCATAGAGATGTTTGACTTTGATACCGTGCTGCTCCCGGCAAATCCTGCGGAGCCGTCTCACCGCAGCTTTCTCGACTCGGTCGTGCCGCAGGCCAACCAAAGACAAATGGGCGTGATTGGGATGAAGGTCTACTTTCGAGGCTTTGCGAGCCGCATTCCCTGGTACCACTCGATGGAGCCGTTCTTCCGCTATGCCCTTTCTCAGCCAGTGAGCACCGCGGTCATCGGATGCGAGTCCGTGGAACAGCTTGAAGAAAATGTCGGGTTCGCGAGGTCTTTCACTGCGATGACCCATGAAGAAATGGGGGACCTCGTGATGAGAGTAGCGCCCCTAGCGCGTCCGCTCATGTACTATAAACCTGAATGAGATTGTGCGGTGAGGGATGAACTTGGCCGACCCTCACCCCAACTCAATCTTACAGGGAGAGAGTCGAGGTGAGAGCGGAAGGATTCCGAGATTGAAATCCCCGTGACACGAGCCGCGCCTGAGAGATTCCTGATGACGGCTGCGACTTATAATCAACGCGCAGGCAAAGACACCTTTCTCACAGGAGGGGCAGGGGGAATCGGGGGGCCGTTCTCCGGATACAGCAGCCCGATCGGCAACTGAATCGCCCCAGGATCGGGGTCCGGGACATTGGGCCCGCGGTAGTATCCGTTCACGTCCCACCCCCACAGGGGCTGAGACCAGCAACCGATGTGTTCCGGGGAACTCCTGAAACCGTGGAAGCTCTTGAACGTGGACCGCAGCGTATTGGTCACGTACATGTTACCGCCGTACCCGTGAGGAAGCCACGAGAAGCTAGCCGGTGCTTGCGGCATGGGCGGTTCGCCATAAGAAAAGCTGCCGGCAAGCAGACAGAAGAGGATGCCGATCGTCAGCGCGGCGGGTGTAAACATCGTTCGAGACATGAGGCCTCCTGGCTCTCTTGGAGCAAGAGAAATGCAGCAATTTATTCAATTTTACCACCATGATATGTGAAATGTCAAGGTAATGAATTACTTATTTGGCCTAATTTGCATGTACCAGATTGGATTAATTTACCATATTGACTTGATATTATTTGGCATAAATTGACTTTTCTACGGCATCAACAATTCTCTTTTTCAACTCAGACAGAGGAAGCTCGGATCGCAGGCCCGCGGCTCGCCGATGGCCACCCCCGCCGAACAGCCCCGCGATCGCGGACACGTCCACCTCGTCCTTGGACCGGAAGCTGACGCGCACGATATTGTCAGACAGCAGGGTCATGAGGACCCCCGCGGCCACCCCCTGGTTGTCGCGCAGCTTGTCTACCAGGCCTTCACTGTCGGAGAACTCCGCACCGAGTTGCTGGAAGTCTTCCGCGAAGAGGGTGCTTATGACCAGCTTGCCACCGAGCAGGATTTCGGTCCTTTCGAGCATCAGTCGTTCCAGATGGAGCCGCCGGATCGGGTATTCTTCGTACAGGTAACGGGTCACCTCGTAGGCATCGAACCCGGCTTCCAGCAATGCAGCTCCGATCTTGAACGTGCGATCCGTCACCCCGGCGAACCTGAAGCAGCCGGTGTCGGCGATCAGACCGGTAAAGAGGCACTTGCCCACATCGCGGGAGGGGCGGTACCCCGCCGCGCTGAGGACCCGAAACACGAGTTCCGCGGTGGAAGTTGCTGCCGGTTCCAGCAGGTTGAGATCGCCAAAACCGGGATTGGTCGGGTGGTGGTCGATGTTGACGAGGCGAGCATTCTTCCTGAAGGGAGCTATGTCGCCGGAGATACGGCTCTCGGTGGCTACGTCGAGGGAGACTATCCAGTGCGGCGGCTCGGTGATCCGGCTCGTGTCGGTCACAATCCGAGACGCGCCGGGAAGGAACCCGTATAGCTCGGGGATCCGGTCGCGAGTGAGAGCGAAAGAGATCTTGCCCATCTCGACCAGGGCAAGATGGAGCCCCAGCAAGGAACCGATCGCGTCCCCGTCCGGATTGATGTGGGTGACGACGAGGAAGCGGTCCTCGCGGGCGAGAACATCGCCAATCTTACGAATCATCGGCCGTTTCTCTTCCTTCGAGGCCTTTCAGAATTCGGTTGATTCGATCGAAGTTGTCGAACGCGGAATCGTACATGAAGGTGAGCTGGGGGATGTACTTGAGATCGAGCTCGCGACGCAGTTCGTGACGGAGAAATCCTTCACATGCCATCAGGCCCTGGAGATGAACCTCATCCTTGCCGTCGGCCAGGGAGCTGAAGTACACCGTGGCGATCTTCAGGTCCGCGGACATGCGAACTTCGGTTATGGTGATCCCCTCCGTGCGCGGGTCCTTTATTTTGCGCCGGAGCAAGTCGGCTAGAACCTGACGAACGAGTTCGGCAACCCGGTCTTTTCTGAATCGAGGCATATTGATATAGTTCCAGGACCTTCCACAGGAAGTTAGCCGGTAGTGGACGGCATCAGTAATTCGTGATTTCGATGCGTGAGTCGATGATCTCTGCGAGGTGCATCCCTTCCACGTACGCGACGACCCCTTCCAGCATCGTGTGGGCGTGTCCTCTCTCGTTGCTTATCACCGCGTATGCCAGGGTGCAACGCTGCCATTTGTCGTTATTATCCACCTCCGCGATAGACAGGTGGAACTTGCTGCGCACCCTGCCGAGAATGCTCTTTACAACCTGACGCTTTGTCTTCAGAGAGGAGGAATTATGAATCAAGAGTTCGATCACACCCACTCCCACAACCATGCGATCATTCCCCTAGCGGGCCCTCTCCGGATTCGCGGCACGGCTCGCGTCAGCGGTTCGCCGGCGCTCAACGCGCGTTTGTGTTACGAGAGATCAGACCAGCTTCGCAGACTCCTTCTCGATGACAAAGGCCTCGATAATATCGCCGAGCTTGATATCTCGGTAGTTCTCGAGGGAGATGCCACATTCGTACCCTTCGAGGGCTTCCTTGATATCTTCTTTGTAGCGCTTCATGGAAGCGATTCGTCCCTGATGGATCACACGGTCGTCGCGAATCAGTCGTACCTGGTTGGATCTCTCGATCTTCCCCGATCGCACGTGGCATCCTGCGATGAGTCCCACCTTTGCCACGCTGAACGTCTGGATTACTTCGCACCGTCCGACGACGGTCTCTTTTTCGATGGGGGCCAGGAGCCCTTCCATCGCCTTGCGCACGTCTTCCAGGACATCATAGATGATGGTGTACAGACGGACGTCGACGTGTTCCTGTTCGGCCAGTTGCAGAGTCTTGGGGCTGGTTCTTACGTTGAATCCGATTACCACGGCATGTGACGCGCTGGCAAGCATCACGTCCGAGTCCGTGATCGCTCCGACTCCGCTGTGGATGACATTGGCTTTGATCTCCCGGGAAGGGATACCCATGATCGCTTCCTTGACCGCCTCCACGGAGCCCTGCACGTCACCCTTGAGGATGATATTCAGCTCCTGGGAGTCGTGGGCTTGCATGCGCGCGAGTACGTCTTCCACCGACGTGGCGGCGATGGCTGCGACTTCCTGTTCACGGATCTTGTGCTGGCGTTGCTCGCTCACCTGACGGGCGATCTTGTCTTCCTCGACCACGATAAAGGTCTCACCGGCTTCGGGAACGCTCGAAAAGCCGTGCACTTCCACGGGCGTTGAAGGGCCGGCTTGTTCTACGACCTTTCCTTCATGGTCCAGCATAGCGCGCACTTTCCCGTGGTGCGTCCCCGCGACAAACGGGTCTCCCAGCTTGAGGGTGCCTTCCTTGACGAGGACAGTTCCGACTGGCCCTTTGCCTCGGTCCAAACGGGCTTCGACGACGGTCCCCACCGCGGTCTTGTTGGGGTTGGCCCTGAGTTCCATCATCTCTGCCTGTAGCAGAATCAGGTCGAGCAACTCCGGAATGCCCGCGCCTGTCTTGGCGCTCACGTAGGCGAAGATGGTATCACCACCCCAGGCCTCCGGGATAAGTCCCTGTTCGCTCACTTCTCTGACGACTCGGTCTCTATCCGCTTCCGGTTTGTCGATCTTATTTACGGCCACAATGATCGGGACATTCGCAGCGCGGGAGTGGTTGATGGCCTCTCGCGTCTGATCCATCACGCCGTCGTCCGCGGCCACTACGAGGACCACGAAGTCGGTTACTTGAGCGCCTCTGGCTCTCATAGCGGTAAACGCTTCATGCCCCGGAGTGTCGAGAAACACGACTTCTCCCTTGTCGGGAACCGGCACCTTGTACGCGCCGATATGTTGAGTGATACCACCAGCTTCGGTGTCGGTGACGCGGGTCGAGCGGATCGCGTCGAGCAGAGATGTCTTCCCATGGTCCACGTGACCCATGACCGTCACCACCGGAGACCGGTAGACCAGATTCTCTTCGGTGTCCTGGATGATCGCGGGAAGGAGGTCTTTTTCCGAGAGTTCCACCGACTCCACCTCGAACCCGAATTCTGAAGCCACGAGCGTGGCGGTCTCGAAGTCGATCGGTTCGTTTAGCGAAGCAGTCTGCCCCATGCCCAGGAGGTGCCGGATCACTGCCGTGCCCTTTACGCTCATCCGGTGGGCCAAGTGGGCCACCGTCACCGTCTCCGGGAGCTTGACTCGCCGCTTGATGGCCTTGGGCTGGGTAATTTCAGTCTTGCGCGGCTTGGGTTTCTTCCCTTTGCCTCGGAGTCTACCTCTGCCGGGTCTGTCGTCGTACAGGGCGTCCCGGAGGATCACCTCTTTGCGGCGGCGGAGCTTATTGGCTTCCTCGTCAAAGACTGCTTCCGGTTCTTCGCGTCCCTTTTTGTCCTTCTTCTTGGCTCTCTTCCGCTTTTCTTCTTCGAGCGCGGCATCGCCTACGAGGGGCGCTGCGGGGGCATGAGCCGCGGGGCCGTGCGGCACGACTGGTGCAGGCCGCGGAGGGCTGGGAAAGGGCACGACCACCGGTTCCGGTTGCACCGTTTCTCTCGGCGGTTCTTTCTTGAGTTCGACGCGTCCGATTATTTGGGCCGGCTGAATCCTCTTCTCCTTCTTCTTCTTCTTTCTTGCAGCCTTGTCCCCAGTCTTTTTATCCTCGTCGGCAGCCTCTTCTGCTGCAGAGAGTTCGCCCTCACCCGGGGCCTCAGCCGCGGTGGGCGAACCAGAGGGTTCCAGCTGTGTTTCGGCTGCGGCGGTAACCCCGAGATGCTCTCCTTCCTCCACTCCCGGCGCTCCAGGCGGGGCCGCGATAGGTTGGGGTTCCTCAGGCGACGGGATTGCCCGCAGCGCCTCGCCCTTTACCCGGCTCCGATCGCGAGCGGGGGCGCCCCCCGGTGCGGGTTTCTCAGCTCTAGCGGGAGGCACAGGTTTGGGGGCCATCTCGATGATCCGAGCGGCTTCAGGCTTCCGGGTTTTCTTGGGATGCGCTTTCGCTGCTTCCTTAGAACGAGGTTCGGCCTCCGGCTCAAACAACTCTTGTTCGGCGGGTATGGGGCCGGCCTGTGCCTCGGTCTCGGGCGGGAACAGTTGTTCGGCGGCTTCCTGGGACTCAAACCCTGCCGGCGGTTTCTTCATCCTTCGGCGAATAACGGTCGGTTTGATCCGTTGTTCCACCACTTCCCGCTGGGGGAGTACCGTAACCAGTTGGGCCCGCAACGCCGCCGGGTCATCCGTCTCCAGGGGGCTTTCGGGTCCTTCCACCTCAAACCCCATGGTAACGAGTTCCCTGAGCAAATCTTCGTTTCTGACCTTCAGGTCTCGGGCTAGGTCATCAACGGTCAACATTGTCATCCGGTTACCTCTTTGTGCTCCTGACCACTCAGGATCGCCTCTCTAGGCGGGATCATCGCGATGGTGCGGCGCAAGGCCCTGGACAAACGTCCTTTTTCCAGCGCGGCTACAATACATTTGTCTTCGGGGCATACGTAACATCCCCGACCAGGGATTCTGTCCTTCTTGTTCACCACAACCACCGTCTCATCACGGGCTTTCAGTCGTATCATTTCCGAGGCCGGCCGTTGCACTCTACATCCAATGCATCGTCTGATGGGAATATGACTCCCCTTCATGCCGACCGAAGGTCTTCCGCCACTGGTTCACCGGAGGCCCCGGCTTCTGCTGCGGCAGCGTCGTCGGGAACCGCTGCTTCTTTTTGGGCTTCGGGGGACTCGGCTTCCGAGGCCTCGGCCTGAGCGACCTCTTCGGAAGCGACCTCCTCTTCAACCTCTTCTTCCTCTTCAGGTGGGTTGGCCAGGTAGCGCAGAGCGCCGTGGATCAACGTCAGCGCCTTGTCTTCCGTGATCCCGATGAAGCTGGATAGCTCGGCAAGCGTCGCTCTCGCAATATCCTCCGGGGTTCGATATCCATTGTCGAAGAGCATCGTCGCGGTCTCTTCTTCCATTCCATCGATGGCGAGAAGGCGCTCGAAGGACTCTCCAGTGATTTTCTCTTCTTTGGACTCGCTTCGTACGTCGATCTTCCATCCGGTGAGCTTTGCGGCCAGCCTCACGTTTTGGCCCTTCTTTCCGATGGCGAGCGAGAGCTGATCGTCCGCAACGATCACCTCCATGGTACCGGTATCCTGATCGATGATGACCTTGGAGATCTCGGCCGGCGCCAGGGCATTGCACACGAAGTGAGCGGGATCGTCGTTCCAGGGAATGATATCGATCTTTTCGCCTCTGAGTTCCTGGACGACAGCCTGCACCCGCGAACCTTTCATGCCCACGCAGGCGCCAACCGGGTCCACATCCGCGTCGGTGGAGCGGACGCCGATCTTGGCTCGTTGACCGGGCTCTCTCGCCGCACACATGATGCGGACGATACCCTCCGCGATCTCAGGAACTTCCTGCTCGAAAAGCTTCACGAGGAAAGCGGGATTGGACCGCGACAGTATGATCTGCGGATCCTTCTGCGTGCGCCGGACATCGAGGATCAAGGCCCTGATGCGATCGTTCTGGCGATAGTTCTCTCGAGGAATCTGCTCGCTGAACGGGAGGATAGCTTCCGCTCTGCCAAGGTTGACGACAATGTTGCGTTTCTCGAACCGCTGAACCACGCCTGTAACGACGTCGGCCTTGCGGTCCTTGTATTCCGCGTAGATGTTCTCTCGTTCCGCGTCCTTAACCTTCTGGATGATCACTTGCTTGGCGGTTTGTGCGGCAATTCTCCCGAAGCTTTCGGTGTCCATTTTCACGCCGAGCTGGTCGCCGATTTCGGCTTCCGGGTCAAGCTCACGCCGGGCAGTCTGGAGATCGATTTGGATGGTGGCATCCTCCACCTCTTCCACAACGTCCTTGAACAAGAAGACCTCGACTTCTCCGGACTCGTCGCTGTACTGGGCCTCCAGTTCGACTCGGCCGCCGTACTTCTTCCTTGCCGCCGAGACCAGAGCAGCTTCCAGGGCTTCCACAAGGGTGTCTCTGGCGATGCCTTTTTCTTTGGCCACCTGATCGATCATTCGGTTAAGGTTTAATCCCATCTTTAATCCCCCGTCGATACGGCTCGCCTGCGCAGGTCATTGCGAAACAGATCGGCCTCGGGCAGATGCAGTTGAGCTTTGTCAACATCTTCCGGATCTATTTCCACGCGTTTCCCGTCGACCTCCAGAACGATCCACGAATTTTCCATGCCTTTGAGGACTCCTGAGAAATTACGTCTGCCGGACACCTTCCGTCGGGTTCTCACCTGGACCGGCGAACCGGCGAATCGGTTAAAGTCCTTTTCTTTGCGGAGCACCCGATTGATGCCGGGAGACGAGACCTCCAGGTTGTACGGTCGCCCTATGGGATCCTTGATGTCCAATAAGGCGCCTACCTGACGACTTACCAGTTCGCAGTCATCGAGGCTCACTCCATCGGGGAGGTCTATGTAAAGTCGCAGTATCCAGCGCCCGCTTTCCATCTTGAACTCGACTTCGACAAGTTCGATCCCCTCGGGTTCCAGGACCGGTTCGATCATGGTCCATAGAGAGGCTATCAGTGCTCGTTCCATCACTCTCGCGCCGGCCTCCGGCCTGAGCTGTTGCCGGAGCGTGTCAAAGATCCATAATAAAAAACCCGGGATCGAAACCCGGGTGGTCTGAACCACTCTCTGGAGCGGGCAACGGGGATCGAACCCGCGACATCAAGCTTGGGAAGCTTGCACTCTACCAACTGAGCTATGCCCGCACTCAAAATAGAATTTAGCAACCGCCCGTCCTGGTGTCAAGGACTTTTCTGCGGATTTCCTGTACACGTGATCCGCTGTTGAAGGAGTACCCGCGCTATTGCGTCCGGTAAGGTCAGGTACGGCTCATTCCTCAGAGGAGTTTCTCATTGAGCTGGACCTGAGATTTCTGTTGGAGGATGCGAAGCCACCCTTCCAGGAACTCTTTCCGGCGAACTTCTCCGATCCACCTCTCGAGGGCAGGGCCTTCCTTGGCGTACCGCTCCTCTCCGGCCACCTGCACGTCGGTAAGTCTCACCACCGCCACTCCGTCCGTAACCTGGAGCGGTTTGGGGTAGATGGGCGACGCGACGGAGACCGTGGCGAGCATCTCCTGGACCTCGTCCGAACGGCCCAGCTTCGGAGTAAAGCCGGCCGTACGGGAAATCGGGTCCAGTTGCTCCCAGGTCACCCCGAATTTCTTGGCAATCTCGTCCGCCTCTCCAGGACTTTTCTGTAACTCGGCAATGATCTCCTGGGCCTTCTTGACGGTTTTGCGCTGCGCCTGATCTTTCCGGTAATCCTTTTCCACCTCTGTGCGCACTTCATCGAGGCCGGGGACTCGCGCTCGGGTGATACCCACGACCTTGAGCACAATGAAATTGTCACCGCTCTTGATCAGGCGGGAGACTTCCCCGTTTTTCAGATCGAACGCCTCGTTCATGATTTTGGGATCATTGCCAAGACCGGGGATACCAGCGGCCCTGGTGACCCCCTTGGCACTTTTCAACTCGAAACCGAACTTCTGGCACGCCTTCTCCAGATTCTCCGTCCGATAAACCTGCTCGTAGAACTCGTCGGCATCGGCCGCTATCTTCTTGCGAGCCCTATCCTCCAGGAGCTTGTCGAGGATTCGCTGCTTCGCTTCATCAAAACTGATCGCTGATTCAGGCTTCTTGTCTTCCAGTTTGATCAGGTTGTACCCCTGTTCAGAGAGAACCGGCCCCGTCACATCCCCCACTGCCAGGTTCTGGACGGCCATCTCGATGGGGCGGCTCATGGTGCCTTTCGCGACAAACCCTAGATCGCCGCCCTTTACCGCGCTGGCGGTGTCCTCGGATGCTTGCTGGGCAACCTGAGCGAAATCTTCACCCCCTTTGATGCGAGCCAAGAGCTCTTCAGCCTTCTTGCGGATTTCATCCAGTTTCTCTTTGTCCGCGTCCGGAGGGATTTTCAGGAGGATGTTCTGGATCCGGTAGCTCTCAGGTATCGTGAACTCACGTGGGTTCATCTGGTAGTAGTCCCGAGCCTCGTCTTCCGAGACGGAGAGCTTGTCCTTCAGGTCGCGCCACGACAAATCTACGTACTGGAGATCGACGGAAGGGGGCACCTCGTACTTGCTCTGATGCTCCGTGAAAAAGGCCTCGATCTCTTTCGGGTCTGCCGCCTGCTGCTCTGCCGGCGTCTCGGGCCGGATCAGGAGCATCGAGAGCACGAGGTTATCGTTCTGGAAATGCCAGAGCTGCTTGATCTCTTCCGGGTTTGTCTTTACCGAATCGGTGAGCAGTTGGGCCATCTGCTGGGCAAGGAGCTGTTTCCGCCGGTAAACCTCGTACGTCTGCGGCGTGAACTTGATCGTTCGGAGCTGGCTGCGGTACATGCCGTCATCGAAGACTCCGTTCCGTTGGAACAGCGGGGTGGAGCGAATATCGTCGACCAACTCCTCGTCGGTTACTGAGATCCCGAGTCGCTTGGCCTCATGGATGAGCAACGCCTGATTGATCAGGTTCTGCGCTATGGACTTCTTGAGTTCCATCTTTTCCAGCAAGTCCGAGGGGATGCCTCCTCGGAAACGCTGCCGAAGTCTTTCCACTTCGCTATCGTAGACCTCGCGGTACTCCTGGGTCGTTATGATGGTACCGTCCACCTTGGCCAGGTACGTGGAACTCTGTTCCCCAGGGCCTGACCATCCATACCAGAATATGAAGACGATGATCACCCCGCCCAACGCTACCTTTATGAGCCACGAGCGGGCATGTTTTCGCATTAAATCGAGCACCGGTCTATCCTTTCCGACGCACTGACGATAGGTTGATTGATGATCCTAAGGGTTTCCCGGCCTCTTGTCAATGCCGGGATGAGGGATCATCACGCTTGATCGTGCTTGGGGCATCTGCTACAGTCCATCCGATACCTTTATTCTCTGTCGATCCTTAGGGCGCAATCCACCATGTTCTTCGACCGGCTCTCTGGGCTATTTTCCAACGACATGGCCATTGACTTGGGAACCGCTAATACCCTTGTGTACGTGCGAGGGAAAGGAGTGATTCTCTCGGAGCCTTCCGTCGTTGCCGTCAAGACCGACCTCAAACGCGGTCCGCGCATCGTCGCGGTGGGTACCGACGCGAAGAAGATGCTGGGGCGGACACCCGAGAACATCAAGGCCATCCGGCCCATGAAGGATGGAGTCATCGCGGATTTCGAAGTGACCGAGGTGATGCTGAAGCACTTCATCTTTCGGATTCACAAACGCCGGTATCTGGTAAAGCCGCGCATCGTGGTCTGTATTCCGTCCGGGATCACCCAGGTCGAGATGCGGGCCGTCCGAGAGGCAGCGAAGAGCGCGGGCGCCCGCGAGGTCTTCCTGGTCGAGGAGCCGATCGCAGCGGCAATCGGTGCCCACCTCCCCATCACCGAACCGACCAGCAGCATGATCGTGGATATAGGGGGCGGAACCACCGAGGTGGCCGTCATCTCGATGTCCGACGTGGTCTATTCGAAATCTCTGAGAGTGGCCGGGGACAAGATTGACAACGCGATCATCCGCTACGTCAAGCAAAAGTACAGCCTTCTGATCGGCGAACGAACCTCGGAACTGATCAAGATGATGATCGGGAGCGCGTGCCACATGAGAGAGGACTCCATGATCGAGGTCAAAGGGCGGGACCTGATCGCAGGCATTCCGAGGATCATCGCACTCCGGTCCGGGGAAGTGACCGACGCGATCGCGGAGCCGGTCCGGGCCATTGTCGAGACCATCAAGACCGCTCTGGAGCAGACACCGCCGGAACTGGCAGCAGACATCGTCGACAAGGGGATAGTGCTGACCGGCGGCGGATCGCTCCTGAAGAATCTGGATGAGGTGATCCGGCGAGAAACGAGCCTCCCCGTGGCGGTGGCCGATGACCCGCTCTCCACGGTAGTCGTGGGATCGGGACTGGTTTTCGATAATTTCGACCGCTTCAAGGATGTCCTCATAAAATGAAACCCGGTGGTCGGTTCCCGACCGAAGACACCCGAGAGAACCCCCGTGCCTGACCATGCCGCGATCCGTTAAGGACATAGCGATCATTATCCTTCTTATCGGCGGTGGCCTCCTCATCCTGTTTTGGCCCACCAAGAGCCAGGAAGGCGGCCCCGTTGCCCGCGCGATCTATACCGTGGTCGGTCCCCTTCAGCAGGCATCCACTGCGGCGTACCGGCAGGTGACGGGCGTGTGGAACGGATACGTCAATCTGATCCACGTAAGGCAGGAGAACGAGCGCCTGAGAGAGGAAGTCAAGGGCCTCAAGCGCGAACGAGGGGCCCTACTGAACGCGGAGATGGAAAACCGGAGACTCAAGAAGCTGTTGAATCTCAAGGCCAGGAATGAATTCCCGTTTTTGGTGGCCCAAGTGATCGCCGAAGACGCAGTGGGTTGGTACCGTACCTTCTTCATCAATAGAGGATCGGAAGACGGCGTGCTCCCGGAGATGCCGGTAACCGTGGCCGAAGGGGTGGTGGGCCGAATCGTGAAGAACGCCCCCGAAGTGTCGCAGGTGCTCCTCATCACCGATCCCAACCTGTCCATCGACTGCCGGATCACGCGCACCCGCGATCGAGGAGTACTGACTGGATCGCTGGACGGGGCGTGCGTGTTGCGGTACATCAATTTGGAATCGGGGGTCGGCGCAGGCGATGAAGTGGTGACTTCCGGCCTTGACGGGATGTTTCCGAGAGGTCTTCCTGTAGGAAAGATCGCTTCAGTCGGCAAGAGTTCCCAAGGACTGTTCCTGGAGGCCCGAGTCACCCCACACGTCAATTTTTCCGGCATTGAAGAAGTACTCGTGATCCTGGCCAACACGGCCGGCTTCGATCTCAAGCCGGGCCTGGACGAAAAACGTTGAGAGAAGGTTTTTTCTTTTTAGTGGTTGCTTTTCTGGTGTTGGCGCTTCAGACGACCTGGATGGGCTTCCTCATGCCGGTAGCGTACAAACCGGACGTCTTTCTGATACTCGTGATCTGGACGAGTTTGCGGATGCCGTTTATGATTGGGATTGGGCTGGCCTTCGCGGGCGGCATCTTTGTCGATATCTTTTCCGGGGCGCCGGCCGGTTTGTTCGCGATCGTCTACTGCCTGATCTTTGTCATGGGCTGCTATCTTGACGGTCTCTTCAGGATCGACACGCGCCTGGGGCGAGCTATGACGGTTCTGATGGCGACTCTCGTCTCCGGCGCGGCAGTGCTTCTCTGGAGCGTCGTTGTCGGCTCCGCGGAATACAGCGGATATGTGCTCTCCTGGGCCTTGGCCAAATCGGTGATGACCGCCATGGCGTCGCTGCTCGTATTCCCTGTCCTGGATCGTGCCTGGGGGGTGTATACCACCCTGATCGGCACGCGTTGACCACTGGAGGCCAGCGATTGACCGGCGAACTGCCTCACAGGGACGAATCCGTCGATTACTATGGCCCGCGCATACGCGTGGCGGTTGCTCTCATGCTCGCCTGCATCGCCGTGCTGGCCGGCAGGCTGTGGCAGCTCCAGACCATAAAAGGTGAATGGTACACCGAGATGTCCAAGAGCAATCGGATGCGGTGGATTCGAATCCCACCTTCCAGAGGCCGTATCCTCGACTGTACCGGGCGGGTGCTCGCCGAGAATCGCCCCAGCTTCACCCTTTCCATCCTCCCCGCTGAGCTGCAAAATCCCCAGGATGTCATCGATGCCTGCAGTTCGACCATCGGACTCGCTCCCGAGACCATGCGAGGCATCATCGAGCGGAGCCGATCGGTGCCTCGTTTCACCAATTACCCGATAAAGAAGAATATGACCCTGGAAGAAGTCTCGCTGGTCAAAGCCCACGCCACCGATCTCAAGGGGGTCCTTGTCGAGACGAAACCCGTGAGGCGCTATCCGCTGGGCGAGACCCTTTGCCACGAGCTTGGCACGCTTGGCGAAATCTCCCCGTCGGAAGTTAGGGGGCTCGCTCGTCAGGGATATCGGACGGGTGACATGGTGGGTAAATCCGGTATCGAAAAAGAGTACGAAAAGCAACTGAGGGGCGAAGAAGGGTGGGAGCAGATCGAGATCGACGCCCGAGGCCGTCAGCTCGGCACGGTATCCCGTAAGCCTGCGCCAACTGGGCAGGATGTGTACCTCACCGTTGACGCGGACCTCCAACGTTTCGCAGAAGAGATCTTCATCCACCGGGCGGGATCGATCGTCGCGGTCGACCCGGATACCGGGCGCATACTTGCTGCGGTCAGCAAACCCGGCTACGATCTCAACCTCTTCTCTCCGTCCATCACGGATCGCCAGTGGAAGAAGCTCAACAGCGACCCGCTGCATCCTCTGGAGAACCGAACGATTCGCGGCCTGTACGCCCCGGCAAGCACATTCAAGGTCGTCACGGCAACCGCAGGCCTGGCCGAAGGGGTGATCGGTCCCAGCAAAACGTTCACCTGCAAAGGGGAGATGGACCTCTGGGGTAACTCGTTCAGGTGCTGGAACCGCTACGGGCATGGCAAGATGGATCTCCACAGAGCCATAGTCGAGTCCTGCGACATATACTTCTATCAACTCGGCCTCAAAGTAGGGGTCGACAGGCTCGCGCGTTACGCCTCGTTGTTCGGTTTGGGAAAGCCGACAGGCTTGGGACTGCCCCACGAGCTGCCGGGACTGGTCCCGACACCGGCCTGGAAATTGCGCACCTACGGCGATTCATGGAAGGACGGAGAGACGGTCAATTTTTCCATCGGCCAAGGGTACCTTGCGGCCACTCCCATTCAGCTCGCGATGATGACTGCGGTGCTGGCCAATGGGGGCAAATTGTTGACGCCGTCCATCATCCGTCGCATCGACCGCGCCGATGGGACCTCAGCGTACAATCATGTTCCCAACGTGCGCTGGCAGGTTCCTCTCGATCCGGAAAAGCAAGCGGTGCTGCGCAACGCGATGACCGCCGTCGTGGAGGATGCGAAGGGCACAGGGCGTAAGTGCCGCATCACGGGAATCAACATCGCAGCAAAGACCGGGACCTCGCAGGTGATTCGCGAGAAACACGGAGGCAAAGGTGGTCTCGAAATCCCTTATCACGAGCGAACCCACGCCATATTCATCGCGTACGTGGACGATCGGCCCCAAAAGATCGCCCTGGTGGTGATCGTCGAACACGGAGGAGGAGGGGGGGCGAATGCCGGGCCGCTTGCTCGGAAGATTATCGCCCGCCATTACGGTATGCGGGATCCCGGTGACGGAGGAGACTAGAAACTCGATTTCACAAATGCGGTCGCGTAGTTGTCCTCCCCTTCGCAGGCTCGTAGGTCATGCGAGCGGCCGGGAATCGGCTACCGGAAGAACGCCGATGGATGGGACTGTCTCCGGAAGAGTGACCATCAAGAAATGACAGGCGGGACGCCCGTCCCAGCAATGCAGCCAGTGAGGCCGCGGTGATGAACGGAGACCACGTCCCGCGGGAATGTGCGACCGCATTTATGAAATGGAGTACCTTAGGAATCCCCCTGCTCGCAGCGGGATCGATGAACCGCATCAACGAGCAGGTGAAAGGCGAGCATAGCTCGGACGGGAGCCATGGCGTTTCTGGAATTCAAATGGAGCAGGCACGGTGCCACCGTGGTGGAGTGGCCCTTGATGCTCGTGAGTCTCCTCCTCTCCATCATAGGACTGTTCGTGATCTTCAGCGCGACGAGCCACTCGGGTGAGGCGGAACGGTCTCTCGTGATCAAGCAGGCGACGTGGTGCGGTCTCGGGCTGGTTCTCATGTCGCTGTGTCTGTTCTTCGATTACCACCTGTTGGAGCGGTGGTCGCTCTGGTTGTACATTGCAATCATCGTGGCGCTGATCGCGGTCTGGGCTCTGGGCAAGGTCACAGCAGGGTCTCGCCGATGGATCGAGATCGGTTTCCTGCGATTCCAGCCATCGGAGTTTGCGAAACTGGCAGTCGTCATCGTACTGGCCAAGTTTCTCCAGCATCGCCGAGGAATCGGAGATCGGCAGATCACGGATTTGATCCGTCCGATTCTTTTCGCCGCGCTCCCGATCGTCCTCGTGCTTATCCAGCCGGACCTGGGGACCGCGGTGGTTATCTTCCTGATCGCCATCTCCATGACCCTGTTTGCTGGGGTGGGCCGTCGCGTTCTGGTGTGGACCGGAGGGATCGTTGTTGCACTGATTCCCATCGCCATCCTCCTGGGGGATCGGATTCTCTTGGATTACCAGAAGAAGAGACTGCTCACGTTTCTGAACCCGAGCTATGACCCGTTGGGATCCGGGTACCACATCATCCAATCACAGATCGCCATCGGCTCGGGGGGTATCTACGGCCAAGGCTATCTGAAGGGAACCCAGAACCAGTTGATGTTTCTCCCGGTGAAACACACGGATTTCATCTTTTCCATCCTGGCCGAGGAATGGGGGTTTCTGGGGTGCTCGGTGGTGCTGATCCTGTTTTCGGCGCTGGTGCTCAGGGGTATGGCGATAGCGAAGCGAGCGAAGGACGACTTCGGCACGTTGATCGCGTTCGGATGCACGGTGGCCGTTTTCTGGCATGTGGTAATCAACGTCGGCATGGTGATGGGCCTCCTTCCGGTCGTGGGCGTACCGCTGAGCTTCGTCAGCTACGGTGGATCGTCCCTCCTTGCGTCGTTTCTCGCGATCTCTTTTCTCGCCAACGTCAGTATGCGGCGTTTCCCCTATTGAAACGGAGCGCCCTCAAGACGAACTTTGGTAACCGGTCACCGGGACCGACGCAACTCATCGAAATTGCGATGGGGGAGGTAGGGAGGGGGAGATGGCGCCCCCTCCACCCTCACCGGGCGCAGAGCCGCCTCAAGCCCGATGAACTAGAACAAACTTTGAATTAATCCTTGAACAAGCCGAGGCCATGTGGTAAGGAGAAACCGACCTGAGGGGTTCAGGTTGCGCGAATCTTGCCCCTGGAAGCTGGAGGTTACATGCTCCGATTTAGAAAAGCCAAGACCGACGCTGTTACCGGGTTTCTGGGGTCTCAGACGGAATTCACCGGTAAGCTTTCCTTCGCTGGAGTGGTCCACTTGGACGGGGCCTTCAGAGGGGAAATCATCAGCCGGGGGACCCTCGTAATAGGGAGCGAATCGGTTGTCCACGCGCAGATCCACGCGAATATCCTGAAAGTCTCGGGTGAGGTCCACGGGGATCTCAACGCCACTGAGAAGATCGAGCTGTACCCGCCGGCCAAAGTGTACGGAAACATTCGCACGCCAAGCCTGGTGGTGGAAGAGGGGGTCATCTTCGAAGGCACGTGCAGGATGTCTTCGATAGAGGCCGAAAAAGATGTTCTGGGCCAGCAGATCGCGGAGGCCCCGGAGTCCGCGGAAGTGCTCGACGCGATCGCCGCCGAAGCGTGGCCCGATGAATACCACGATGATAACAGTCAGGAAGAGCAGGACTCCGAAGAGAGTTCTTTCCCGAAACACGGGCAGTAATCATCCTCCTTGAGTGTCCCTTCTTTCACTGCGAAAAAATCTTGACAGCCCGGGGACGAGCTGGTACGATCCCGAGTCATTCTCAGTTTCAGACAGTATCCTCATCTAGAAAACCAAAAAAGTTGCATGAAACCGGTGCTTCGACGTCGGGAGGAAGGCCGGACAGACGTAAAACTTCGTGAATCCGGGAGACCACGCCAGTGATTCAAGTCAACTTTACGCTCATCATTCAGGTAATCAACTTCCTGGTTTTACTGTTCTTGCTGAACGCTCTCCTCTTCAAACCGGTATTGGCAAAGATCCGGGAAAGAGAAGCCCAGATCCGGAAAGACCAGGATAAAGCCGCGGAGCTTGGCCAACGAGTTCAAGACCACGAAACCAAACATCAAGAAGAACTTACCAAGGCAAGGCAAACCGCAGCTCAAGAAAAAAACGCCTTAATGGCCGCAGCCAAGCAGAAAGAGACCGAGGTTCTGGATAAGGGCCGAACCGAAGCCGGCCGAATCGTGGACGAGATGAGGGCGACCATAGAGGCTGAGGCCTCACAGGTTCGTCGAACCCTGAAGGACGAGATGACTCCCCTTGCCCAGGCCATGACCGAGAAGATTTTGGGGAGGTCTGTCTGATGAAACGAGTCAAGATTACGTCGCTAGTCGTTGTGCTCCTTCTGGTCCTGGGCGCCTCCCTGGTCTTTGCTGCAGAGGCGGGGCACGAAGGTGAGGGATCGCCCTGGAACACCTGGATGCTCCTGTGGCGTGTCATTAACACGGTCGCGTTGATCGTATTGCTCGTGTACTTCCTGAAAAAGCCGCTGGTCACCTTTTTCGCCGAGAGAAAGGAGCAGATCAGCAAAGATCTGGACGATGCACGTGAGCAGCGCGAGCGAGCCGAGCGCCTCCTGAAAGATTACGAAGCGAAGATCGCAGGCATGGAGCAAGAGCTGGCCAAGATGCGGGCCGAGCTGGCCAAAGCCTCAGAGGCCGAAAGCAAGAAGCTCCTGGAGGCAGCGGACGCGATGTCCGTTAAGATGGTCGACGCAGCGCGGCTCGCCGCGGAACAAGAAGTGCGCAAAGCCAAGGCTGCCTTGAAAAATGAGGCGGTGGACCTGGCAGTGGAGCTGGCCGAGGCTCTCATTCGTGAGAAGATCACGGACCAGGATCGCCGCAGGATCGTGGAGGATTATCTCGATAAAGTCGGGGGTATGAAGTGATCAATACCACTTTGGCAAAGCGTTATGCGAAGGCGTTGGTAGGGATCGGGCAAGAGAACAACGCGCTGGACAGGTACGGGCAAGACTTGGCCAGCCTGTCCGAGGTGGTGGGGACCTCCTGGGATTTCCGGGAGGTGTTGATCAACCCCGTCTTTACCAAAGAAGACAAGAAGCGGATCGCGGGCGAGATCCTCAGCAAGATGGGCACCGATCCTATGGTGACCAACTTCGTGTATCTGTTGATTGACCGGAAACGTATCGACCAGCTGGAAGGCATCGAGAAGGCGTTTCGTGCGGAAGTGGACGAGATCAACGGAATCACTCGTGGTGAGGTAACGAGCGCGGGTCCTCTCAGCGCGGAGGACCTGGAACGAGTTACCGGGGCACTGTCAACGATAAGCGGAAAGCGGGTGCTGGTAAAGACCGGCGTGGATGAATCGCTCATCGGAGGTCTCGTTGCCAGGGTTGGAGACATGCTTCTCGACGGGACGATTCGCACTCAGCTCAACCAGCTCAAGGAAAGCCTGAAGGGATAGGGAAAATGCAGATCAGAGCCGAAGAGATCAGTGAAATTATCAAGCAACAGATCCGGGACTACGACACCAAGGTCGAAGTCAGCGAGACTGGGACGGTCATCAGCGTGGGGGACGGAATCGCTCGGCTCCACGGCCTGGAAAAGGCCATGGCCGGTGAGCTCCTCGAGTTCCCTGGCGGTATCATGGGCATGGTGCTCAACCTCGAAGCGGACAACGTAGGTGCCGCCATTCTCGGTGAAGACGTTCACATCAAGGAAGGGGACACGGTCAAGAGGACCGGCCGCATCGTGCAGGTCCCCGTCGGACAGGCCATGCTCGGCCGCGTGGTGAACGCCATAGGCCAGGCCATCGATGGCAAGGGGCCGATCGAAACGAAAGAATTCCGCATGGTGGAGATCGTCGCACCCGGTATCATCCAACGAGAACCGGTGAAGGAACCGCTCCAGACGGGGATCAAGGCCATTGACTCCATGATTCCCATCGGCCGAGGACAGCGGGAACTCATCATTGGCGACCGGCAGACCGGCAAGACGGCCATCGCGATCGACACCATCATCAATCAGAAAGATACCAACGTGAAATGTATCTATGTGGCGGTCGGCCAGAAGCGGTCAACCGTCGCACAGGTCGTGGCCACGCTGGAGCGCTTCGGCGCGATGGACTACACTACGGTCGTTTCCGCCACGGCTTCCGACCCTGCGCCCATGCAGTATGTAGCCCCTTACGCGGGCGTGACCATGGGCGAGTACTACCGCGACAATGCCCAGCATTCTCTGATAATCTACGACGACCTGAGCAAGCAGGCGCAGGCCTACCGCCAGCTTTCCCTTCTGCTTCGCCGACCGCCGGGCCGTGAGGCGTATCCGGGCGACGTCTTCTATCTCCACTCCCGGCTCCTCGAACGAGCCGCAAAAATGGGTGAATCTCATGGTGGCGGGAGCCTCACCGCGCTGCCCATCATCGAGACCCAGGCCGGTGACGTCTCCGCGTACATCCCGACCAACGTTATTTCCATCACGGACGGGCAGATCTTCCTCTCCACCGACCTGTTCTACTCAGGTGTGCGGCCGGCCGTCAACGTCGGCTTGAGCGTTTCCCGGGTCGGCGGCAATGCCCAGATCAAGGCCATGAAGCAGGTGGCCGGCTCCCTGCGGCTCGATTTGGCCCAGTTCAGAGAGTTGGAAGCTTTTGCTCAGTTCGGGTCTGACCTGGACAAGGTGACCCAGCAGCAGCTCGCCAGAGGGACCCGGTTGGTCGAAGTCCTGAAGCAGGCGCAGTACCAGCCGATGTCAGTGAGCAAGCAGGTTGCCGTCCTCTTCGCGGCCACTCACGGATTCACCGATGCCTACGACCTGCGAGCGCTGGGCGCGTATGAGAGCCAGTACCTGGCCCACCTGGAGAGCAATCATCCGGACGTCTTGCAGGAACTCGAGGAGAAGAAGATCATTTCAGCCGACCTCGAGGCGAAGATGAAGAAGATCCTTGATGATTTCAAGGGAATATTCACTCCACCGGAGTTGTCCATCGTCTGATGATCCGAAAGGTCGGGCACGAGAACTGCTCGACCCCCGGATCTTTACATAGAGGTTGAAATGGCAAGCCTGCGAGACATTCGTAAACGTATCGCCAGTGTCAAGAATACGCAGAAGATCACCAACGCCATGAAAATGGTCTCGGCTGCGAAGCTCAGACGGGCGGAAGAAGCTATCAAGTCTGCCCGGCCCTTCGCGGATAAGATGCGAGCAGTGCTCATGTCTTTGGCTTCTCGTGCGAATCCGGCTGCGCATCCCATGCTGGAGGCTCGGCCCGTCGAGAAAGCTTTGCTCATTCTGATTACCGCTGACCGAGGCCTTTGCGGCGCCTTTAACACCAATCTTCATCGCCGGTCCGAAGCCTTTGTGAGGGAAATGAAAGAGAAGGGTGTCCAGGTCCACATGATAAACGTGGGCCGCAAGGGCAACGACTACTTCCGCAGGCGGCAGGTTCCGATCGTTGACCGGTTCATCAACGTGATGAACAGCGTCAACAATGAACTCGCCGGCCAGGTGGTTGCAGTCGCCGCGGAGCAGTTCATGTCCGGGGAATTCCAAGAAGTGTACGTACTGTACAACAGCTTCCGAACCGCGGTGAGCCAAATCATCACGCTGAAAAGGCTTCTCCCCGTCGTGCCCGACGAACCGGATACCGCGCGACAGTTGGAATACCTCTACGAGCCCTCGGAGGAGGAACTCCTCGCTTCTCTTCTTCCGCGCTACGTCCAGAATCAGGTCTTCACGGGCCTGTTGGATTCGGTTGCATCGGAGCACGGGGCCCGCATGAGCGCAATGGAAGCGGCCACTACCAATGCAGAGGAGATGATCTACAAGCTTACCCTGAAGTTGAACCGCTTGCGGCAGGAGTCCATCACCACCGAACTTATGGAGATCGTCGGTGGGGCCGAGGCGCTGAAAGGTTGATACTCAGGGCTCCCGAAAGCACTGACAGAAGCCAGTTGGAAGACGGTTTCAGGAGGATATCCTAGAATGACTGTGGGAAAAATAGTTCAAGTAATTGGCCCCGTCGTCGACGTGCAGTTTCCCGAAGGACAGCTACCGACTCTGTACAACGGGCTGTTCATCAGCAACCCGACCATCAGCAACGAGCCTGACAACCTCGTTGTCGAAGTTGCACAGCACCTCGGAGACAACACCGTACGTACCATCGCGATGGATACCACCGATGGCCTCGTCAGGGGCATGGACGTAAGGGACTCGGGCGATTCCATCAGGGTCCCCGTCGGCAGAGGCGTGCTCGGACGCATCATGAACGTCGTGGGACGTCCGGTGGACGAGCAAGGACCGATCACGACAGATGATACGCGGCCCATCCACCGCTCGGCTCCCTCCTTCGACGAGCAGGTGACGCAGATCTCCATTCAGGAGACGGGCATCAAGGTCGTCGACCTTATCGCCCCCTTCATGCGGGGTGGAAAGATCGGCTTCTTCGGCGGCGCCGGTGTGGGCAAGACGGTCTTCATGATGGAGATCATCAACAATATCGCCAAGCAGTTCGGTGGAACCTCGGTGTTCGCCGGCGTGGGTGAGCGCTCTCGCGAAGGGAACGACCTCTACCTCGAAATGGGCGGCGTGCTCCCCGGAAGGCCGAAACCCGAAGGCGAACGAGTCATCGATCGAGCGGCACTCATTTACGGTCAGATGAACGAACCCCCTGGCGCGCGAGCCCGCGTGGGCCTCACCGCGTTGACGGTGGCAGAGTATTTCCGCGATGAGATGAGCATGGACGTTATGCTCTTCATCGACAACATTTTCCGTTTCACCCAGGCCGGTTCGGAAGTCTCCGCGCTCCTCGGGCGCATGCCCTCCGCCGTGGGGTATCAGCCGACCCTGGGCACCGACATGGGCGAACTGCAGGAACGGATCTGCTCGACGAAGAACGGTTCCATTACCGCGGTCGAGTGCATTTACGTCCCCGCGGACGACTTGACCGACCCGGCTCCGGCAACGACCTTCGCTCACTTGGACGGCACCGTGGTTCTGTCACGGCAGGTGGCCGAGTTGGGCATTTATCCCGCCGTGGACCCGCTCGACTCCACATCGAGAATTCTCGATCCTCGAGTCATCGGGGAAGACCACTACAAGATCGCACGGAGCGTGCAGCTCGTCCTCCAGAGGTACAAGGATCTCCAGGACATCATCGCAATCCTCGGTATGGACGAACTGTCGGAAGAGGACAAACTCGTCGTTTCTCGTGCGCGCAAGATTCAGCGTTTCTTGTCCCAGCCCTTCTTCGTCGCCGCTGAGTTCACCGGAACACCGGGCAAGTATGTGAAGATTCAGGACACGGTGGCCGGCTTCAAGGAGATCGTCGAGGGCAAACTGGATCATATCCCCGAGCAGGCGTTCTACATGGTAGGGGACATGACCGAGGTCTTGGCTAAGGCGGAACGACTGGCAAGCGCCGCCGCTTGATCGGGAGAAACTGATGGCGGAAAAATTTAACGCAGTACTGGTGACCCCCAAAAAAGTCGTGCTCGACAAAGAAGTCGAAGAGGTTATTGCGCCGGGCATCGTGGGTGAGTTCGGTGTGCTCATTGGGCATACGCCGATGCTGACCTTTATCAAGCCCGGGATTTTTTCCTACCTCGAGAACGACAAGTTCACCAAGTTCGCTGTGGGTGCTGGATTTTGCGAAGTACTCAAGGACTCGGTGAGCGTCCTTGTTGATGAAGCCTACACGGGTGAGGAGATAGATCCCAAAGAGGCGGAAGCCGAGCTGGCGGCACTGCAGCAGCAACTGTCCCAGGCAGATTCGGCCGCCGATCCGAAGGGATTCGAGCAACTCACCAACAAAGTGAAGGTGGCTCAGGCGAAGGTTTCCCTCGCCGGCGGCTGATTCCAGCCGAAAGCCCTCAAGAATCGATACATTCGGCCCTGGCCAAATCCGAAAGTTGTTTCGGGGTCAGGGCCTTTTTCTTCTCTGAAAGCATGCGGCGGGGTGAGGCAAGCTTTCGTGGGGGGCTCATAGCAGTCTGAGGCCCGCGTGGCAGGAGCGTGCCGAGATGCTCCTTGACTATTCCGGTAAATTGGATTATTTAATAAATTCATGGAGTTGATTTTCGGGTTCTGGAGAGGGAACATGAACGGCGCTGACCCCGGAGAAACGTCGAACGCCACAAATTCCTCGTCCTCTGCGCTCGCTCCCTTCGAGGAGTTGCTCGCAACAGCCAGGGCCCGTTACGAGAGTGCGGACCTGGACGGCGCGCTGGACATCTTGCTCGGGCTCGAAAAGAGGTATCTGGCTGCAACCCCGCTTTTTGAGTTGCTGGGCAACGTGTGCATCAAGCGAGGCGATCTCAGGAGAGCGGTTCGCTACAAAACACTCTACGAGATGATCTGCGCCGCGCTCAATGTGGAACGCCGTGCGGAGTTTCCGGAGAGCGAGTCGCTTGCCGTCCTCCTGGAAAAACAGAAGCCGGTCGAGAAGAGAATGGAACCTCCGTGCGCCGCGAAGGAGGACGAGATAGGCCCACCTCCAACGCACTTCACGGCTGCTATGGGGCACGAGCTGATGAAGCAGGGGCATTACGGCCAGGCCCTACACGTTTTCAACGTACTCGTGGAAAAGAACCCGGAGGATGGGGCTCTCAGAGAAGCTCGTGAAAAAGCCCGGAGGAAGGCGCGCGAAAGACATGTCGTGGGTATTCTCGAACGCTGGCTGGATAACGTCCAACGGTTAACAGCGGACCGAGCCCCAAGAAGATGAAGAACCGTGCAACGGCATTCCATAGGCGTCTCGAAAAACTCGGGTTGGACGCGGTCATGTTCAATACGTCCGAGTTCTCGGCCTCGCCCAACGTGACGTACCTCTCCGGATTCACAGGATCGGATGCCACCATACTCATTACCCCGACCGAACGACACCTCTTCACTGACGGGCGCTATAAGACCCAGGCGAAACAACAGGCAGCGGGATTCCAGATTCACGTGGTCCGGAGCAAACTGGACGCCCTGGCGAACGCATTGAAGGGAGCAGAGCTGCGGCGGCTCGGCATGGAAGGTTCCCGGATCAGTTATGATTTCGTGACCGCTCTGGTTCGCAGGTTCCCCGATTTGCAGCCGATACCCCTGAAACGGCAATTTGTCGAAGGGCTCCGTATCGTCAAAGACGGGGAAGAAAAGGCCAAAATCAAGGCCGCCGCGCACCTGGCATCGGAGGCTTGCAGGCGCGTCGTCGCGGCCGGATTGATCGGCAGGATCGAATCGGAGGTGGCGGCCGACCTTGAGGGAGAGTTCCGTCGCTTGGGCGCGGAAAAGATCGCGTTCGACACCATTGTGGCTTCCGGGGAACGCAGCGCGTTACCGCACGGAAAAGCATCCACGAAACGCATCGGCAACCAGGAACTCGTTGTAGTGGACTATGGCTGCATGCTGGAAGGCTACCACAGCGACGAAACGGTGACCTGTGTGACCGACGCTCCTTCTGTGGAACAAAAGAGAATCTATGATGTCGTGTACCAAGCCCATATGAGGGCACTGGAGGTGATCAAGCCCGGCATCCACGCGCGTCGCGTCGACGCAGCGGCCCGAAAGGTGATCGCTGACGGCGGGTACGGGAAGCACTTCCTCCACGGCCTGGGTCATGGCGTAGGGTTGGAGATCCATGAGCCGCCATACCTCTCGCCTCGCGGAAGAGGCACCCTCGAGGAAGGAATGGTGTTTACGGTCGAACCCGGCGTTTACGTCGAAGGTGTCGGCGGCGTGCGACTGGAAAGCCTGATATACCTCGACCGGAACGGTCCCGACATACTCTCCGAAATGCCCAAGGATCTGATCCGCGTTGGCTAGCAATCGTCCCACGGACCGATTACTCCAGCAACATTCCACCATCGGCCTGGTCATGACGCTGCCGATAGGTAATTCCGACGAGAAGAGGGAAGGAAGTAATGTACTCGACTCCTGATTTCAGAAAAGGACTGAAAATTGAACTGAACGGAGAACCCTTTGTCATTGTTGACTTTCTCCACGTGAAACCGGGAAAGGGGGGCGCGTTCATCAGGACGACCCTGAAAAGTCTCATCAGCGGAAACGTCATCGATAGGACTTTCCGATCGGGTGAAAAGGTGGGCAAGCCCGACCTGGAAGAGAAGGAAATGCAATACCTGTACGAGAGCGACGGCGCATTCCATTTCATGGACAACGAGACCTACGAGCAGTCGTACATGACGGAAGACCAGTTGGGGGACGCGCGGAGCTATCTGCAGGAGAATGTCGCGGTAACTGTGCTCCTTCACAACGGCAAACCCATCGGCGTCGAGGTGCCAATTTTTGTTGAGTTGAAAGTCGCTTCTACGGAGCCTGGGATCAAGGGTGACACGGCCGGCGGCGCGACCAAACCGGCCACCCTCGAGACCGGAATGACCGTGCAGGTTCCCTTGTTCGTAAACGAAGGAGATGTCCTGAGGATTGACACCCGAACCGGCAAGTACATGGAAAGAGTGCGATAGTACCATTACCGCATCGAAATCCGATCACTCCAAGAGCTTTCCACACTGTGAACCAGCCGGCACGCCCAGCAGCAGCAGGCCCAATCCACCCGAGAAGAATGGACCGAACCACTGAGGACTTCTCAGTTCCGCCAGGTCTCACCGTAGCTCCCGTTCGGTCTTTGAGGAAGGTTCTTGTGTAAGGAATAGAAGAATGGATTCATTTGCCCTGGTTGTTCATGATGAGCAGACCTTCCTGGCCAAGGTCGTCAATTACGGCATGGAGCAAGGGATTTTCACCCGTGACCGTGCCGATGAGATCATCCGGATCTCGGTGGCCATGGCCAACAAGTACGTGCTCCACAAGGAGGTCGACTTCCGCTCCACTGAGGAGTTGGCCAAGGTGCAGGAGACCGTCCTGAAGCTCATAGGCGTGGGTCTGGAAATCAGAAGCAAAGGGGAGTTGGGCGACGGTATCAAGCTCTTGATGGAGGCTTCACCCGTCGAACTATTTCGGGTCGCGCACACCAGGATCGAAAGGCTGCGGCACCGATGGCGGAACCTCCTGCAGAATCACCGCATAGAGATCCTCGTCAGCTCGGAAGAGTACGACTCCCTCAGCGAATTCACCTGCCAACGGCTCTCGGAAATGAGCGTGTTTACCGAGACCGAGGTCCACACCATCGCGTCCCTCACACTGGACGACGAGCTTTTCACCGCTTTGACGCTCCTGGAGTACTACGAATCAGAGCTTGAGAGGTATGAATTCATCCTGCGACTGAAGGACATCCTACCGTTCGGCCTTCTCAATCGATCGCCTGCGGTGCGTGCGGAGAACCTTTCAGAGGTCGATTCGATCAGACATGCATTGATCAACACGGTGATCATCTCCGGGTACCTGGATCTCGAGAATCCCATTGCGGTAACTACTGCCGATGCCCGCCGGTTCCTGGAACTGCTCGATCGGACAAAGAGTCCGGACTTGTTTCCCGAAGAGCTGGAAGACGTGGTGATCGATCTCGTCCACGAGCTGGGCGAAGGACTGGAAGAGAGCGAGGGCGCACTCCTGGCCAAGGAAGTGATCGAGTCTGCCCGGGTACTGATGGAGACGCTCGCCAACGAGTGGGAAACAGTGAGATCCCGGTCGGAGAGTACCTTCTTCAAAAGATGGTCGCGGATGGTCATCCTTTCGGATTTTCCGGACCCCATGGAGCGCATTCTTGCGTCCTACGGTCTCCTTGACGAGTTTGATTTTGAGATCATCCTGGATCAAGTCATGACCCGAGACAAGGACGAGGCGATCAAACTGATCGGGCGTCTCCCCTGGAACCGCATGAATCCTGCTCAGATCACACAGCTCTTCCACACCGCTCATCCGTACCAGGTATTGCTGGCAGCGAGCATCCCGCTGGAAGGGTTCACCGCTCAGGAGTTGGTCGATTTCCTCGAAGGCATCGCTGCGGGGGCCTTTCAGGGGCTCCTCCCGTCGTTGCAGTCGTACCTCGGGGCCGCGTCGCTTACCCTGGAGGACCTGGAGCATCTCGCGGGGTTGCCGGCAGCGGAGGCGCGGGTGTTGCTCCATATGGCAAATCCGCCTGCGGACTTTGACCAGGACAAGATCATCACGGAGTTTCGGGACGGGTCGGAGAAGATCAGAGAAATACTCTTCTATACGGCGGGAAACACCGCGGTCTTTCCGGAACTGTTCCTCGAAGCATGGTCAGCCGACTCGGCATTTGTCAAGAAACAGATCAAGTCCATCCCGCCTTCCCAAATCGGTGCCGCGCTGCTCAGGGCCGCTGGGGGTCGGCGACCGGAAATCGTGAAATCGGGTGGGAAAACCACGAAGCTTGTGTTCCACGCCGAGGAACTCAACAGCCTGTTCAACTCCCTTTCGTCGGGAAAGAAGAAGGCTGCTGTGGAATTCTTCTCTCGGAATACGTGACGCGGATCACCCTTGGTCGAGGTTCTTGAGGAAATCCGGGTGCACTGGATAGCCGAGTGATACTGCTTCTCGAGCGTGTTTCCGCGCCTGCTCGATATCCCCCTTCTGGAAAAAGGCCACTGCCAAGTTGTTGTGCCCCATCCCGAATCTGGGCTCGATTTCCACGGCCTTCAAGTTGTGTTCGACGCTCTTGTCGAGGTTGCCGAGCGCGAGAAACGCGTTTCCGAGGTTTATATGCGCGGTGACGAGGTTGGGGTTTAGTTTCAGCGCCTTTTCAAAGCTTTCGATCGCCTCGTTCATCATTCCCTTGTAGGTGAAGGCGATCCCGATGGTGACGCAACCTTCGGCAAGGTCCGGCCGGTATTGTAGGGCACGGAGACTCTCTTCGATCGCGGCGTCGTAGTTCCCCTTCTGCAGAAGCGCGCCCGCGAGGTTGATCCTCGCTTCGCACAGTCCCGGCCGGAGCTTCAGCGCGTGCCGGAATTCCACCATACTCTTGTCCCACTCGTCTCTCCGGGTGAGTGCGAGCCCGAGATTGTAGTGTGCGTCGGCAGAATCCGGTTTGTCTGCCACCATTTTTTCCAGGTTCTCCAGTTCAGGGTCCGATTGAGGGTTACCGCTCGAATTCTTGGGCGAGTCTACCATTCCACTTCCTCCAGCCGGTTGGCAACGATGTTCGAACCTATACTCAGGGACGGATGTCGTCAAGAGGCTGAGACCGAGCACCACGTGACGGACCGTCAAGGGTCCGGCCGGCCGCGGGAGGGGACAGGATTGCGAAAACAGGCTTTTTCCCGTACAGTATGGAGAACTGTCCGAGGGAGTTACCTGTGCCCTTGAGACGGCGGGGACGCCCAGTCCTCGATAGCACTCCTCACGGCGGCTCCCCTCCCTTGGAGGGGGCGCCTGACCTTTGTCATCCGCTGCGAACGGGTGTGAACGGTTACTGCAGAAGGGTCGGGCATGACAGATCGATCCTACAAGGTCATCCTGGACGGCACGATCAGAAACGGCGTGGATCGCGGGGAAGTAGTACGGAAGCTCGCCGCGCTGTTCAATAAAGACGTGGAGGTCGTGGAGAAGCTTCTGCTCGCTGCCCCCAGGCAGATCCGGAAGGGGTTGAATGCGGCCGAGGCGCAGAAGTACAAGCAGGTCCTGGAACGGATCGGTGCTTCGGTACGCGTTGAACGGGATGACCTGGATCGACCGGGACTGACTCCGGCAGTGCCTCAGCCGGAGAAGCCAGCGCGGACAGGCAGGATGCCTGTCGCACCAGATCGGGACGAGGCCAATCGAGCGGAGATTCTTCGGGAAGCGCCTCAGGCCGAGAAGCTTGCGGCTCAGTTCGAATCAACGCGGAAAGGCAAGACGCCTGTCCCAGCCAAGCGGGATGAGCCTGCATTCGTGCCCGAACCTCCACCGACAGGCACGTTGCCTGTGCCTCCACATCGAGAGAAGCCTGAGGTTGTCCGCGAACCAGCAGTGGCGACGGGAGCGATGCCTGTACCTGCGCCTAGGGACCAGTCCGCGGTTGATCGCGAGAATGCTACGTGCCCCAAGTGCGGGTACGTGGCTTACTCCGAACAGGACGTGCTTCTGGTGCGCGGGGACTGTCCCCGATGCGGTTTGCGTGTCCGGAAGGACGTCGTAATAGAGGACTTGGCGCTGGAACCGCTGGATGCCGCAGCTCCCGTACGCCGCGGCCTTGAGGTCTACCAGGACCATACTCCCGCCGCCTGGAACCGCAGAGCGGTGGCAGCGATACACACCCTCAATGCATTCCTCGTGGTCTATACAGTTCTGTTTCTTTTCGCCGCTTTCATGCTCGTTCCGCTGGAGTCGATCCCGGAACAGATGGCGTATCATTTTATCGACATGGTCCTCGATCTCTTCCCGCTGTTCTTGGTCTCCATGGCTCTGCTGGTCGTTCTGTTTGCCTTTCCGGTCTTCAATGCCGGGCTTACGTGGGGTCAGCAGATGGCCGACATCCAGGTCTTGTACACAGACGAGGCTCAGGTTGGCGGGTTGTATTTCACGCTGGGTGCCAGGTACGCCGCTGCTCTGATCTTGACCCTGGTGCCGGGCGCTGTACTCGTATGGGCCGGGTCGCGTTTTGGTTTCTTCGAGAGTGCGCGCGTGTGGGCTGTCGTGATGCTCGGCATGGCATCGCTCGCGTGGATCGCGTCGTGGATTACCATGATGCAGAGGGAGGACGAACGGGGAGTGCTCGACCTTGCCGCGGGAACCGTGCAGACGGAGGAGGCCCCGCTTGCCCCGAACGCGATGAACCAGGCTCTGCTCCAGCTCCTGCCCGTTCTGAGCTTCTGGCTTCTTTTTACTGCGGTGATTCCACTTCTGGTGAGGCTTTTCTCCTCGCCGGCTCCGAAGTAAGGGACCCTCTCCGTACTTTGATATTACGTTTGCAGGACGAGCGAATCTAACGTCATTCCTCCTGACAAGTGCCTTTCACCAGTGCTGTCACGATCGCGTGGCACTTGCACGAGGTGGCAATCAAATAGCGGCCCCGGGTGAGTCGGCGTTCCATTTCCCGCAGGCTGCCGAAGGTGTATCCGCCGATCCCCGGTGTGATCTGGAAGCTCCGCAGGACAAGCACCTCGCAGCCGGGCACGGTCAGCTCCTGAATGTATGCGAAGAGGGGTTCGCGACGCTCCCCAGTTACCGTACACAGCTCTCCCTCAGGGCAGTCGTCGGGGCAGATGAAGTCGGCTCTGCTGCAACAGAGGTTTGACGCGTTGACCTGGAAGCGATTCGGGAGCAAGCCGATGATTTCAGCCGGTATGGGAATTAGGCACGCGTCCGAAGACCTGGCCAGCACGTACGCGGCGGCAAGGTTGAAGGGGACCATCGGAACGATTACGTCCTCGGGCCTCACGCGCGCCGAATTCGCAAGGAAAGAGACGGCATCGGACACAACCCACTGCGCATTGCCACCGGTGTCGCGAGGAAGCACCTCAGGATCGCGATCCACGACGAGAATCTCGCTCGGTTCGGAAAGACCGCTCAAGCGTTCGAGCGCCAGCTTCCCGAACTTTCCGTACCCGAGGATTATGTATCTCATTTAGCACCGGCCCTTCACGACACGCGGTTTGCCTGCGAGGTCGCGCAGCGTACGGATTTCCTGCAATCCGGCAAGGGACGAAAACAGTTCGCGGACCGCGATCTCCTGGGTCTCACCGATTTCCAGCACTAACGCGCCGCCCGGCTTGAGGCGTAGCGGGGCCTGAGCCGCCAGAGCCCGGATGACGTCCAGTCCGTCCGGACCGCCATCCAGGGCTCTTATCGGCTCGAATTGGGTGATTTCGGGCTCGAGGGACGGGATCTCATCTCGCGGGATGTAGGGGGGGTTCGAACAGATCACGTCAAACGCCGCTGCCGGTCTTATGGCCTCGAACAGGTCGCAGGCCACGAAACGCACGCGCTCGCCCACGCCCGCATCATCGGCATTGAGCCGCGCGGTTGAGACTGCCAGCGGATTTACGTCCGTAGCCACGACCGTCGCCCGTGGGTTCTCACGCGCGACCGCGACCGCAATCGCTCCGCTTCCTGTACCAATCTCCATGATGGTGGGAGTGGGGTTGTCCCGAATTTCCTCCACCACTGCTTCCACGAGGATTTCCGTGTCAGGCCGCGGAATGAGAATGCCGGGGACCGTGCGTAACTGGATGGACCAGAACTCCTTCTTTCCCGTGATCAAGGCAACCGGCTCGCGACCCGCGCGGCGGCGCACCACATCTCGGAATTGAGACCGCTCGTCCGGGCGCAAGGGCCGGTCCATACTCAGGTACAAGTGCAACCGGTCTACCCCGAGGGCATGCGCCAGGAGGATCTCCGCATCCAGGCGAGCCGAGGGGATGCCCTTTTTCTTGAAATAGTCCGTGGTCCATGCGAGCACGTCCTGTATGGTCCAACGCACGGGGGTTTTCAATTGACCTTCCCTTGATGTTATGATTTCGCGCCCGGAGGATGAGGTCGGCCGACCCTCACCCTCACCCAAGGGGAGAGGGGACTCTCGGTGGCGCCGGCATCTTGCCGGTGATTTCCCTCTCCCCCTGGGAGAGGATCGGGGTGAGGGAATGACGATTCCTCAGTTGACCGCGCAATCGCATGAATCATAACCCTGCCTGAAGCCGCGACAGGTGCGCGAAAACAATACCCGACCGATTCGGTTACCCGCAAGCCTTCTGCCGGATCGGCTTGACAAACTCTCGATTGCGGCGCTACTTTAAGGTCCCAACCTCTCACCTCCCGAGGGAGATTCTTATGAATATCGTCGTCCTGGTCAAGCAGGTTCCGAACACCCATGACGTGCGCATCGATCCAAAGACGGGCAACCTGATCCGGGAAGGGGTGGAAAGCATCATCAATCCGGAGGATCGGCACGCACTGGAAGCCGCTCTCGGCATCAAGGATCGGCTCGGTGCGGAGATCACCGCGCTCACGATGGGGCCGCCCCAGGCGATCGAGGTCATCTGTGAGGCGGTGGCCACGGGAGCTGACCGGGGCATCCTGCTGTCGGACAAGGCCTTCGCAGGAGCAGACACATGGGCTACTTCCACTGCCCTCGGACTGGCCATCAAACGCATCGGGGAGTTCGACATCATCCTGGCCGGCCGCCAGGCCATCGATGGCGACACCGCGCAGATCGGTCCTCAGGTGGCTGAATTTCTGGGAATTCCTCAACTCACGTACGTGCGAGACCTGGAAGTCCTGGAAGGGAAGATAACGGCAGAACGAGTGCTGGAAGACGGCTGCGAACGAATTGAGGCGCCTTTTCCGGTTCTCTTGACAGTGCTGGCCGCGTTGAACGAACCCAGGCATCCGACGGTGGCAGGCATGCTCCGGAGTGCCTCGGAACGGGCGCCGATCGAAGTATGGAATGCCGCGGACATCGGAGCAAAGGCACTGGACGTGGGGTTTCTGGGTTCCCTGACCCAGGTGACGCGCACCTTCACCCCGAAAGAAGCAAGGAATACACGGCACCTGGAAGGTTCGCCCGGTTCGGTAGCCGCTCAACTCATACAGTGCTTACAGGAGCAGGGCATTCGCCTCGGAGAGTGACATGGCCGTCAGTATTGATGTGGACAAGTGCAACGGATGCGGGATGTGCTCGAGATCCTGCCCGTACCTGGCCCTGGTTATCGAGGACAAGAAGGCCAAGTGGCTCGAAGAACGTTGCACGCTGTGCGGCGCATGCCTGGAGTCGTGCAAGTTTGGCGCCCTGACGGGAGAAATGCCCACACGAGAGGTTCCTGACTTCAGCGACTATCGCGATGTGTGGGTATTTGTCGAACAGCACGACGGGGCGTTGCACCGGTCCGCATTTGAGTTGATCGGCTGTGCGCGGGGTCTGGCCGACGATCTGGGACAGAAGGTGGCGGTCGCGGTGTTCGGGGCGGAGGTCAAAGGACAGGCTCAGGACCTGATCCGGCACGGTGCGGACCGATGCATCGTGGTGGAGGACCCGGGCCTGGCTTACTACCGGACGTGCACGTACACGCACGTGCTCGGGGAAATCATCAGGGGCTACAAGCCGGGGATCCTGCTCATCGCCGCAACGCACCTCGGGAGAGATTTGGCGCCCAGACTGGCACGGCGAATGGGACTCGGCCTGACCGCGGACTGCACGCGACTGAGCATCGACCCGGAAGAGAAAATCCTCCTGCAAACCCGTCCCGCGTTCGGCGGCAACATCATGGCTACCATCGTTTCCCGCTTCTCTCGGCCCCAAACCGCGACGGTTCGGCCGGGGATCATGAAGGCCCTCGAACCGGACGCTACCCGCACCGGTGAGATTGTGGTCGAAGAACTCGACATGGCAGAGTGCCGCGAGTTCACCCATGTCCTCGAATGCGTGCTCCAGGAGAAGAAACGAGCCGATCTGGCCGCGGCCAAGATCATCGTCGCGGGGGGGAGACCGGTCTGTTCCGAGCGCGGCATAGAGGTACTCAGAGAGTTCGCCGAAGCAGTAGGCGCCGAAGTGGCGTGCACGCGGGTGGTGGTGGAAGAGGGGTTCCTTCCCGTGGAGCATCAGGTCGGTCAAACCGGCCAGAGCGTGCGGCCGGAGGTCTATTTCGCGTGCGGCATTTCCGGGGCCATTCAGCACAAAGCTGGGATGGACGGATCACGCTACATCGTAGCCATAAATAAGGACCCGGATGCGCCCATATTCGGAGTCGCGGACTACGCCATAGTCGGAGATCTTTTCGAGATTCTGCCCGCACTGACGCGTTCCATCAAGGGGAGCTGAGCGCGGGCCCATACACCGCCGAGGACGAACGTGAACAAGATTGCCACACCCATACCGGAAGACCTCATCCGCAAGATGTTCCGCCGGTTCACCGAAGAGGAGATCATCCCGCGAGCCCGCGAGATGGACGAGGCCAACGAATTCCCGAGATGGATGTTCGAGAAGGTCGCTCGAACCGGCGCGTACGGCATACGCTACAGCCCGCGAGTGGGCGGCGGGGGGGGGAATACGACGCAGTTCTGCGTCATGGTGGAGGAACTCGCCCGCGGTTCCATGAGCGTTGCCGCATTCACTGCGATGCAGTGTCTCATGGGAACCAATTTCCTCTATGAATACGGAACTCCCGATCACCACGAACGCCTGTTCAAACCGGCCATCCGAGGGGAAAAGGTGGCGTCCTTCGCGCTCACGGAGGCGGACGCGGCGACCGATCTCGCGGGGGTCAAGACGATCGCGCGGCAAGACGGCGACGAGTGGATAATAAATGGCTCCAAGACATGGATCACTAACGCGCCGTGCGCGGATTTCTTCACCGTGCTCTGCCAGACGGACAAAAGCAAGGGCCTCAGGGGACTCAACTTCTTTCTGATCGAACGCGGCACTCCCGGTCTCTACGTCTCAAAGAAATTCGACAAACTCGGAACCCGGGCGACAGAGATCTCCGAGCTGGCCTTCACGGACGTACGCGTACCGTTCGAGAACAGGCTGGGAAAAGAAGGGCAGGGGGTATCGAACCTCATGCGAATGCTGGGCGTGATCCGCGCGATGACTGCAGCACTCTCGCTGGGGTTGGCGAGGGCTGCGTACGAGCACGCCGCTCGCTATGCCATGGAGCGAACCCAGTTCGGAAAGAAGATCGGTAGTTTCCAGCTCGTGCAACAGAAGATAGCCAACATGGCTACAGAGATCTGGGCATCCCAGCTTATGGTATACAAGGTCACCGAGATGATAGATCGGGGGGAAAGGCCGCTCAAGGAAGCGTCCATGGCAAAATATTTCGCCTCCGAGGTCGCATGCAGAGCGGCCGACGAGGCGACGCGCGTGTTCGGTGCGTACAGCTATTCCATGGAATACGACGTTCAGCGTTTCTACCGGGACTGCCGCTTCCTCTTGTTCGGCGGCGGGACCTCCGAGATCCTTCAGACCATCATTTCACGGGAATGCGGGGTTTTTTGACGCGCCCCCGTGTAGCCGCGTCGACAGGGCAGAACACGACCGTATCCCCGGCACGCCCCCCGCACTCGGATCACGGCCGAAGCCCCGGCCGATTGGTGTCTGGTGCCAATCGACTTATTTCTTCCAGATCATGTCCGCGTCGAGCAGTTTCTGCAATTCCTCTCTAATCTCGCTCACAGGGGTCAGGCTGGCTTTGCGAGAGGTCGTGATGATCTTGCCCCCGACCAGTCCGTACTCCACGGTCTGAGGATAGTGGAATCGGCGCTTGGAGAGTCTTCGCTTGTCAAGCCACGGCGCCTGGTGAATCGGCAGGTAAAAAGAAAAGCGAAACGGGTCCAGAACAATGTGAAAGTGGTACAGGTCGAAATAACCTTCTTCGAACTCAACCTTGCATTTCGGCGTCAGATACATCCGGATGTGATGCTTGCTGGCGTTGGTCTCCGTCTCCCATTTCTTCTTGGCTTCGGGAGATAGGTGATAGATCTCGCGGTCCCCTCTGCGAACATAGTTGACCGTCAAGCACGGGTGGCCGCTCTTGAAGATCTTCTCCAGCACATTGTGTTTGAGGGGAAAGAGGTCGGCGCTGGTCTTGGTCTCATGAACCAGATAACAGAGGTAGTAGCAGCCGCGTGCGATCTCCCTGTCTGGAGATGGGAGCGCGTCGATCAGTTGCAGGCTCGTTTCATGGAAACGCACTTTTTCCGGGACAACGGTCTTGGGTTCCTTGGCCTTCTTCGGACGCGGAGGAAGAGGCGGGGTGACGCCGAACTTGAACCCTCGGTGTTTGGGCAAGAACGGTTTGAGACCTTTTTCTTCCCGCTTGTAGACGATTATGGGATCCCGCCTGGGAGGCTTCTTGGCCATTGGGTACTCCTTGAACCGGCTCCTGGCTTGGCAGCAAGCGCTCTTACGCCGGTTTCATGTCAAAAGTATGATAGCCACGGCGGAACTAAATGTCCAATACCGGGGCCTGCGTCAACGTCAAAATTTCTGGAAAGTGGTTAATCGAAGCGCCGCGCCTGTCGCGGTCCCTGGACTCGAACCGGGGAGTTGGCTCAAACCGCTCCCGCCGACTCGAATTGAACTGTTGCCCCCGTTCGTATGTGCCTCGTCCGGCCTGATCGGGATTGCACCTGGTGGCTCTGTGAACGGAATTCGGGGCGGTCAGGTTCACCCTGGCTCTCCGTCCCGCTTGCAACGATGTATCATTCAACCTCTTAACCGTTTAGTCCGCCAGAATCAAGAGAAATCTTATCGGCTCCGCCACCCCGAATCTGCTCGTCGAGGTTGCCAGGCAGGCCGCCCGGGGGATATAAAGGAGTAGTCAAAATCGATGCCGCTTAGAATGGTGGCTTTGGTGGGACAGGCATTTGGCCTGTCATTCATGGGCAGGCAGTGTCGCGCCACGCGGGACCGGGCCCTCGATTCGAGATCGCCACCTGGCCCGCGTATCCATATCGGCGAGAGATTTTGGCAACTGGTCTAGAGCTTTCTCAGGAGGAGCAGCGTGGACATAATCGAAAAGGCCCTCAATGAAGGGAGGAGCAGCTTGTCGGAGCATGAGGCAGCGTTGCTCCTCGCGTCGTACGGCATTCCAACCGCTCGCCAGCTTCTCGTGCGCGACCGAGCAGAACTGGCCGCGACGCTGAAAACGATCGGGTACCCGCTCGTCTTGAAAGGGTGCTCGCCCGCGATCAGCCACAAGACGGAACGAAACCTCGTCCGTCTCGATGTCAGGACAGAGGAGGAAGCGGTGACCGCGTACGAGGAGATAGCCGCGGCCATCGATGGAGACGGCGCAGGCGTCCTGGTGCAGGAGATGGTCAAAGGGGGCCGGGAACTGGTCGTGGGGCTCACCCGAGACCCTCAGTTTGGTCCCTGTGTCATGTTCGGGTTGGGGGGCATCTTCACCGAGATCCTGAAGGACGTCGCGTTTCGCCTGGCACCCCTGGAGAAGGTCGACGCCATGGACATGATGCGAGACATCCAGGGCCACAAGATCCTGGATGCCGTGCGAGGGATGGAGGAGGTCGACCGGGAGGCCCTGGCGACGATACTGATCAATGTCGGTAAGATAGGGGTCGAGAATGAACGAATTAAGGAAATCGACATCAACCCCTTGGTCATCCGCGGCAAGGACCCGGTCGCGGTGGATGCCCTGATCGTCCTCGATTAGCCGCCAGCAGTGCGAAGGCGTGCGATTCCTCGACAACCGGGGGGGAAGGTTTTATCTGATATCTTTTATAGTTGCTGCTGCAAGCGCGGCACTTTGTGAAGTGGGGGTCGCGGGCCGTCCAACAATCGATATGGACCAGCGCGCGCTTCTCGGTAACCCGTACGCGGTTTTTTGGCTTCCCCAAGCGCCGCACGACGTCTTCACGGATATTCTCGACGGCCGCTTGACACCCTTCCTCCAGCTAAAAGGGAGACATCGGATTGATAAACGCGGGTAGTAGGTGAAGATGACGCCCAGTTCTAATCCAGTGACCATATGATCCTGTTTTACCGGGTGGATGACTCTTTTTCATAAAAAAAGACTTGACAGCAAAATCCTATCCTACTAGAAGGTGCCCACCTGCATCAGTCCTACCACATATCCTTCCTGAGCCGCCCGCCACGCATCCTACCCGGTGCCCCAGAGGGGGTCCCGCCTTTTTTGGGGCACGGGTAATGCAAAAATATCAAATGATTATGCATGCATCTCCATAACTGTAAAACCTGAATCTGGATTTCACCGCCTCCTGGTACGCGCGCAGGACTAGGTCCGTCCCCCCCAACGCGGCCACGAGCATCAACAGTGTCGATCCAGGGAGATGGAAGTTCGTTACGAGCCCGTCGATGACGCGAAACGGATAGCCCGGATAGATGAACAGATCGGTCTTACCGGTACCGGCTTTCAGAGAGCCCGAAGCCAGCGCTGCCGATTCGAGCGTTCGGACGGTGGTGGTCCCGACCGCGATAATCCGTCGATTATCTCTTTTCGCTTGAGGGATCTTTTCGGCCGCGATCTCGGGGATTTCGTAGAATTCCGGTTGCATGCTGTGGAGCCGGATATCCTCCTGCCGAACCGGGATGAAAGTTCCAGGTCCCACATGGAGCACAATCCGGACGCACTCGATTCCCTTCTCCTCGATGTGTTCCAACAGCTCCTCGGTGAAATGGAGGCCGGCAGTGGGAGCGGCGATAGAACCGGGCGTCCGGGCATATACGGTCTGGTAGCGCGAGCGGCCCTCCGCGGCGTCTCGCCCCTCATGTCTGATGTACGGGGGCAAGGGAGGGAGTCCGTACGCGTCGAGAAACTCCAGGAAATGAGCCTCCTCGACCGGGAATCGAACGATCGCTCGTCCGGGTGCAGTGACGCACTCGACCCGAAGAAGCGGCCCGTCCTCGACGGCCAATACAGCCCCGGGCACGAGGCGCTTACTCGACCTGACGAGACACGTGCGCAGTACCGGCTCGGTAGAAGCTTCCGAGAAGATGCCGGCCACGGGTTCCATAACTAGAAGATCGACTCGGCCTCCGGTGGGTTTCTTGCACGTGAGCGCAGCGGGAACCACGCGGGTTTCGTTCATCACGAGCAGATCGGAGGGGCGAAGAAGCGAGGGGAGGTCGTGAAACGCGTACCGCTCTATGCTCCCGGAGGCGCGACGAATAGCGAGGAGACGAGATTGATCCCTGACCGCTGCGGGCTCCTGGGCAATGAGTTCGGGGGGGAGATCGTACCGGTACGTCGCCAGACGAAACGCGTCGGGAATGGAGCGATCGCCGGCCCGCTCTGTTTTTCCGGGTTGGAGCAGTATCTCCTCACTCATAGGGAAGGGAGTCCGCGCCGCGCGAGGAAGAGGATCAGCAGACCCATGGACACCACGAGCGCGCCCATGAGGCGTAACATGGAATCATCCTGCTCCAGCACGAACTCCATGAACATCTTCATCTTGTCCGGGAAACCGAAATAAGGTAACCCTTCGATGACCATCACCATTCCGAGCACGCACAAGAAGAATTCCATCCGAACTGCACCTTAAGGGTTGTCCTCGAATAAGTGTTGCTTGATACAGGGTGCCACTGCTTGCTGGTCCAGCAGTGCTTTTGTTCGTCGAGCTGCCTTCTCCCAATGGTCGCAACGGTTTCCGAGACGACCCCTAGGGCGTGATGCCGGTCCACGGCTCTTGGGCCGATCGGGCGCTGCGTACGAGATCCACGGTAGCCAGGATCAGAGCGCCCAGGAACACACCGAAATAGATCAAGAACCGCCACGGAACGTGTAATCCAACCAGGTCCTGGAGGGAGTTTGCCAGAACCGGGACGAGCATTGCGACGACGGTAAGCTTCAGGGCCTGGCCGTACGTGGCCGGCATCGGGCACGATCGGGAGAAACCGTAGGGGATCAGTGCAAAGATTAAAATCTGGAACGTCTTCGCCAAGAGGTAGTAGATGACCACCAACACCGCAGCGGCCGACATGACGCGCGGCGCGTAGGTTTCCACGTACCGAGCGAGCGAAGCCGAGTTCAGGACCATATCGGGGAAGCCCTTCAGGGGAATCACACGAATCTGCCCGTCATTCTTGATGAACAAGCTCTCCCGAGAGAGGACGAAGCCGGCCTTCGAGTCCTTGAGATAGTCCAGGGCATCACTTTCGTGGCCGTGCCGCGTATCGACGACGATCGGAGCCTCCCCTTTCTTCCCCATCTCAGCGAAGTACGGCTGGGGCCGAGCTACGGAGGCTCGGCCATCCTGAATGGTTATCTCCGGCAAGTGCTTGTCATATTCCTTGACCACCACCTTCAACACATGCTCCACCTGCGGGGTACCCCACGAAATGAGGCTCCACGTACTGAGCCCCACGCAGACACCCGCCAGGAGGAGCGCCACAATGGACGGCATCCTGATAATCGACCGGGAAATACCCATGGCAACCCTGCCTGTTAGTACGCGTTCTTCGGAATAACGCGCGATTCACCGGCACGCTTCCGCAGAAATCCGGGATCTCTTTCATTCCTGTGAAATACTATAGCATGTCCTGTGCGTTTTTTTCAGGTGAGTTGTTGCGAGACGGCTTCGTGCCATGTTGCGGTCCAACGGGAAACGTAGCCAGCCCTCACTCCCATCCGGTCGCAGAGGGCGAGGGCGGGGACAAGTGGGTCAGGCTTTGTACTACGTTTCGCAAATACGGTCACGAATTCAGAACAACTGCGCAGCCCCGAAGGGGCTGACCAACGGTAGCCACGGGTTTCAACCCGTGGAATGAGGGGGCCAATGGTTGTTCGAAATCGACCCTGAAGGGGTCGACCAGGCACGAGCCCTGTATTGCGGGGTTGGTGGACCCCTTCAGGGTCCAGACCGTCTCCGTCGGGGCATTCGTTCCACGGGTTGAAACCCGTGGCTATTCAAGGTGCGTCCCTCCGGGACGCAACATGCAGCACTGGTGGGTGTCGCAAAATACGCGACCGTATTTACGCCACAGAGCACTTAGTCTCTTTACCGCGAAGCGGTAACAGGCGGCACGTCGGCTTCTCCTGAGCGAACACTGAGCAGCCTGCCGTCAGCGATCCTGAGCAGGAGCGATCCATCCGGGTGTATGGCCTCTGCCACGCAGGCCGTACCGTTGTGCAGCAAGGCCTGTCCGCGATGCGCCCAGCGTAACTCCCACAAGGGGACGATGAATCGACACCCTTCGCGGCGGACACGGTCGTAGAGCGCGTCCATTTGGCGCATGAACTGCCTCGCCACAGCCTCCAATTCCCATGTTTTCCCGGTACTCATGGAGAGCGAAGTCACCGAGTCTCGCAGCTCCACCGGAAAATCCGATTCCTCCGCGTTTACGTTGAGACCGAGACCGATGATCACGAACGCGATTTGTCCGCGGAGAATGGTGCCCTCGGACAAGATCCCGGCGATCTTGCTGCCCGCTACCAGCACGTCGTTGGGCCACTTCAATCGGACCGGGCCCACACCGCAGCCCTCGACGGTCTCTGCCACCGCGATGGAGGCCATGAGCCCCAGAAGAGGCGCGTCCGCTGGATCCACATCAGGTCTCAGGAGGAGTGAAAGCGCAACGTTCTTCCCTGGCGGCGATACCCAAACCCGGTTCTCTCGGCCCCGTCCCCCGGTCTGTTTCAGGGCCATGACCGCGACTCCTTCGGGTTCGTCTCTCAGGGCCATTTCACGCGCGAGATCCTGGGTGGATTCGGCCTGCGGGACGATAATCAGTCGATCGATCACGTTAGAGTCTCGCTCGGAGGGATTCCTCATCTCGGGCGACAGGAGCCGGCGTGGTACGTCTATGGCGATTGCCCAAGCCAATGCGACGTACCAAGCAACCCTTCGGTGGAACGGGGACCTTGCACGTCATTCATGGGCGGTCCCATAACGAGCGGGGCTGTCCCGCCACCGGTATCATCCTTTGAGGCTGCGCATTTTCGCGAGCGCCTCGCCCAGTCCGGTCAGTTTCGCCGAGAGTTCCGCCTCTCGCTCTTTCTGCTTCTCGATAGCCTCTGGATTGGCCTTGGCGATGAAGTTCTCGTTGGAGAGCTTCTTCTGCACTGCGTCAGATTCCTTCTGGATCTTGGCAAGCTCCTTTTCCAGCCGCGCGATTTCCGCTTCCGGATCGATGATCCCTTCAAGCGGGACGTACACGCGGGCCTCGCCGACCACGGCGGTGGCCGACAAACGAGGCAGAGAGACCTCTTCGTTGGGCTGGGCCAGACCGAAGGTGCTGATACGGCCCAGGATGCAGACCATGTCCTGATTCGCAGCCACGACGTCTCGCTCTTCCGTTGACGACGGAATTACGACTACCGGAAGCGGTTTCGACGGTGGAAGGTTCATTTCGGCTCTGATCGTACGTACCGCGGTGACCAGTTGCATGAGAAGTCCCATATGCGCTTCGGCCGCGTCGTCGATTCGCTTCGGGTCATACTCGGGAAACGGCCCGTTCATTACCGTGTTGCCGTTCATCGGGATTCGAGCCGCGATCTCTTCCGTAATAAATGGAATGAAGGGGTGGAGCAAACGCATCAGTGCATCGAGGACGTGCCGCGTCACCACCGCGGTGCGTTGGGCGTCCGCGCGGTTTTCTCCGGAAAGCGGGATCTTGGCCTGTTCGATGAACCAGTCGCAGAATTCGTGCCAGGTGAATTGATAGAGCGTCTGGGCTGCGTCGTTGAAGCGATAGGTCTTGATCGTCTCGTGAACTTCCTGGGTCACGCGCTGCAATCGTGACAAGATCCAGCGCTCTGCCAGCGGGAGCGTTGCGGAAGGTTCCGGGACCGTCTCCGTCCCCGTCTGTTCCAGATGCGGCAAGGCAAACCGCGCCGCATTCCATATCTTGTTCATGAAATTCCGATATCCTTCAATCCTCGACTCGGAAAGACGGATATCTCTCCCCTGCGCAGCAAGGGCCGAAAGCGTGAACCGGAAGGCATCCGTCCCGAACTTGTCCATCACCATGAGCGGATCGATCACGTTCCCGAGCGATTTGCTCATTTTCTTGCCGTACTCGTCTCTGACGAGCGCGTGGATGTACACGTCGGAAAAAGGGACGTCGTTCATGAACTTTAAGCCCATCATCATCATGCGGGCAACCCAGAAGAAGAGGATGTCGAACCCTGTGACGAGACAGGAAGTCGGATAGAACGTCTCCAGCAACTTGGTCTTTTCCGGCCATCCCATAGTGGAAAAAGGCCAGAGCGCGGACGAGAACCACGTGTCGAGCACGTCGGTTTCTTGATTCAGATGGCTTCCGTGACAGGAAGGGCATTCGGTCGGCGTTTCGCGGGCGACGATGACCTCGTGGCAGTCTTCGCACGTCCAGGCCGGGATGCGATGCCCCCACCAGATCTGCCGCGAGATACACCAGTCGCGTATCCCGGTCATCCAATTGCGGTACGTGGCGCTCCACTGGGCAGGAATGATCCGGGTCATCCTGTCGCCGTTGGGATTTTCCACCGCATCCAGTGCTTCCTTGGCGAGGGATTCGACCTTGACGAACCACTGTTTCGAGATGAGGGGTTCGACCACGTCCTTGCAGCGATAGCAGCGCCCCAGCCCCACCACGTACGGCTCTATTTTGACGAGGAACCCCTTCTCATCGAGTTCCTTCACAATGGCTTCACGGCACTGGTACCGGTCCATGCCGCTGAAATGGATGCCGTTCTCGTTGATGCGGCCGTGGCTGTCCATGATGGTGACGTGATCGAGATGGTGTCTGAGGGAGAGTTCAAAGTCGGTAAGGTCGTGCGAAGGGGTCACCTTGAGCGCACCCGTGCCGAAGTCCGTTGCTACGATGGGATCTCCGATGATTCTCAGTCTTCGGTTCACCAGCGGCAGAATGGCGTACTTGCCCAGGAGGTGCTGGTATCGTTCGTCACCCGGGTTGACCGCCACCGCGGTGTCCCCCAGCATCGTTTCGGGGCGGGTAGTCGCCACGACCAGCGCTTCGTCGGAATCTTCCACAGGATAGCGTATATGCCAGAGATGCCCCTGCGCGTCTTCGTGCTCCACTTCCAGGTCGGAGAGCGCCGTATGACAGCGAGGGCACCAGTTGACGATATAGTCGCCCTTGTAGATGAGCCCCTCCTGGTACAGTCGGACGAAAACTTCCCGTACCGCTCGCGAAAGACCCGAGTCCATGGTGAAGCGTTCTCGTTCCCAGTCACAGGAGCAACCGAGCCGCTTGAGCTGGTTGATGATCACGCCCCCCGAGTGCTCCTTCCACGCCCATACGCGCCGGATGAATTCCTCGCGGCCCACGTCCTGTCGCTTGAGGCCTTCCTGAGCCAGCTGCTTTTCCACGACGTTCTGGGTAGCAATTCCTGCGTGGTCGGTGCCGGGCATCCAGAGGGTGTTGTACCCGTTCATGCGGTGATAGCGGATCAAGATGTCCTGAAGCGTATTGTTCAGGGCATGCCCCATATGGAGGGACCCAGTGACATTGGGCGGGGGGATCACAATGGAGTACTCTTTGCCGGTCTTTTCTTCCTGCGCGTGAAACAGCTTTTTCTCTTCCCAGTAGGAGTACCAACGTTTCTCGATCTCTGCGGGCTCATACGCCTTGGGTAATATATCCTGACCCATGAAAGCTCCTCGACGATGATGTAGATGGTATTGTCAACACGTAATCTTTCTCTATGCCACAATCGAGGGACGAAGACAACCGTCGTGCACCCACCGATGTTGTCTCAGATCGTTGCTGGGCCTTCTCCACTAACTGGGTGTCTTGATGGCAGGGAAGGGCTGGCAGGTAGGCAAACTGAGGACGGCCTCCCACATTGGTTGCTGGGGATTCGCAGATCGGGTGGGGAAATCTCGAAGGAGGATTTGCTGGTCCAACGCCGGGTTCTAAGTCCGTACCGGGGAGAGTGTGCCGTCGAATCTGGAGAAGTCGATTAGGACAGCAAACGGGGCGAACTCAGGGAGATCAATCACGCTAACGCACGAGAGTCGTGGGCGTACATGTCCGTCACTCTGCACGCAGTGCTGGGCAGGGTCGGGCCGTACGCGTCAATGCTCGTCGTTGCCAGGGGACGCGTCTCGGATCCTACGGCAACGATAGGGCGTTCAAGCGTCCAGGTTTGACTCACGCCTTCCGCGGCGGGAGTGGAGGAGAAAATCTCCACGCGGAGCGCCGTAACAGGCTCCAAACATTACTTGCCGAAGCACATTACTTGCAAAATGAAGAAAGGGGTCCATTCGTCGTCGGCTGCAGGACCCTCCAGATGCGCGTACACTTTGCACTTGAAGACGCCGTTGCTCAATTGAGAATAGTCTTCTTCCGTGATCTCAAAGTACACGCTCTTGACACGCCTGGCCTCTGGTGCAGGCGAGTTGCCGAAAAACATGTCCACAGATCGAAATGAAACGTGCACGGCCAACGTTTCTTCGGGCACACTGAATGTGCATGGCTGGACCAGTTTATCCTTAATGGAAGTGCGATCGGGCATCTCTTGGGCATTGACTCTGCCGTACGCGAACCCGATGAGGCGAAGCGGGGTTTTCAACTGAATAAAATCTTCGGGCATTGGCCGTCTCCTCATTTGTACCCCCGGTAAACTGACACCCGTCACCTGGAGGCACGGTGGAACCAGTGGCTAAAATCAGTCTATTCATCGAAGGCCTTCTGCAGAACCCAACCGGCCCATCTGCACCTGTTCTGACCCGACAGTCACCCCCAGACCCGGGCGCCCGGGAGTGGCACTGAGTCCTCGAATATCAATCCCCGCTTGCGCGTCTTGCCCCTCCGCAGGCAATGCGATCGCCCTGAAATCTACGCTGGAGCCTGGTCCAGCCTTCGCAGGCAGACCTGGCGGGCCTAACTCCTCCAGCCCATTCGACAGCCACAGCGGGCTCGCGTCGCCGGATGCGGCCGGACCATCCAGGCTCTGCCCATCGCCGCTTCTGCTCGACGACAGAATACTGTCAAATGTGACCATGCCTCGCATACCTCCTTTCAAGCACCATGCCTTGAGGCTCTCGCTCCGACCAGAGTGCCATGTCTCAGTTCGCCACACCCGTGGCTGTCCCCGCCGGTGGTCGGCGCACCGGACGCAGTTGCTGAAACCCGACTCCAGAACCGGGGCCTTTACGACTAACTGGAGGCGGGGTGGGGACCTGTGAAAACTCGAGGCCAGCACCACCTCCCGTTCTGCTGGGTGCCGGGGGCTGGTTGATCTGTTCGAATCCCACCGCCGCTCCTGGCCCCGGTCTACTCGGCGGTGCGGGTGCTGCCAGTCCCCTGACATCTATGGTCCCGGTCTCCGGGTCAACGGACCGGATGATGTCTCGCCGCAACCGCTCAACCGGCGGCACGGGCGGAGGCGCCACCGGCCTGTATTGCTGCAACACATTGAGCCTTCCGGGAATCACCTGCGCGGGGCTCAGGTCCACACAGACCAGGGTGAACAGAACCACCAATCCCAGTGCTTTGACTACGTGCGCGGGTACCCGCATCTCGAAGTTACTTTTCTTATTCAGACCGTTTAGAAACATAGTTACCTCGTGGCGATGATAAGCGACCGAATGCACCGAACCGGCCCTCCGTCAATAGGTTGCGGCCACCCGGATTTCTATCCCGTACACCGGGTCAATCGTCCGCTCGGAATTGACCCCCCAATTGTTTGCGGCACTAGGGTTTGTCCAGTTGGGGACCGACCTGTCGATACAGGCGTAGGTGAACCATTTTCCGGGTTGCCAATAGGACCAGCGCGTGTCGACAAAACAGCCTTCGGCCAATTGCCAGGTCAAGCCCGTAGTCACTTCCCAACCCAGATCATTGTCCGGAATGGAAGGACTGGAATTGGCAAAAGTTCCGCGGATCGAGTAGTTCACGGTTCCAAACCCACCGGAATCGACTCCCTGGACGGTCGGTCTAATGTACCCCAAGCCGTATCCGTGGGCATTTCTGACAGCCTTGAAAAATGAACCAAAGACGAGCAGATTGGCTGCAAGCATGTAATCTGCCTTGGCTCCCCAGACCGTCGCAGCGGAGATGTGTGCAGGAGCATTCACGCCTCCGCCGAAGAGATAATTTAACTGCATGGAGTACGGATCAAAGACACCCGTAGGTGATTGAACGTCGAACTGAACAAAAGGCTGTCGGTCGAGAAGAATTCCATGCCGCCGGTCCTGGCCAGGCATGTACCCAAACAAGCCTTTCAAAGCTGATGGTCCGAAAGAAACTCCTGCCTCAGCCAAGAAACGCCACGATTCGATATATCGAGGTCGAAAGCGGCTGACACCGCCCCCAAGTCCATCGAACTCAGGCAACAGCGCGCCGGTGACAGGATCCCAGACCTGTCCATCAAAGGTTCTCTGGAACCTAAGAATCTGATTAAACCAATCCAGTTCTGCACTACCGAAAAAACGGCCGTTATTGTAGGCAAAAAACGCCCATCCTTCCGTGAGGTACAGCTCCTGGGTGGGTGTGTGCCAACGTATCAAGAAAGGAGGAAAATTACTGGCTACTAGCTCCGGGCCAGCGTGCAACGTGGTCCGAGTGGTTCCGATGCCGACGGTCATGTCGATGGACTGATACAAAAGATACGCAATCCAGTTCTGTTCCAGGCCTGCAGAGACGTCCTGCGCGTTATACGGGGTGGTGAGATTCGCATTGATTCTCTGCCAAGGAACCGTCCCGAACCCAATCCTCAACGTTGCCGGGGCAAGGGCCGACCCCGCAAAGGAGCCTTTGACTCGAGGAAACGCCTCGTCGTCCGGTCCGGGTTCGTCTTCCTCGTCCGCTACTTCGGTTCTGTACCGCCCCCATGCTGAAGGATTGAACCAGGACAAGACCCCCCGGGGAAGAATTCCGCGTGCCACCAAAGACGTCAAAATATCCGGAACAACCAGGTCTCGCTCGAAGAGAAGGTACTCTTGCGTACGGATGTCGGTGAACTCAAGTCCCAGGCCTTGTTGGAAGGGGCGCTTTCCGAAAATTATTCTGAATATGGGGAGATCCGCCTCAACAGACCACATGTTCAGGGAGGTGATGGACATTGGATTGAAAGCGCCAGGAGCGGTGGACGATTCGTAGAGGTTGATGTTGTACCGGCCCTTCACGCGGAGCCACTCGTTTCCAAGGCCGGGGTCGACGGTGAGACCGACCTGACTGTTGGTCACATTACTGCCGGAGGCAAACGAATTGACATCCGGTCGGTTACCCACCCAACTGTTCAAGGTGGCGTACAGACTGGCGGTGACGCTGTTATCTAGGTCGTACGGGCCAAAGAAGCCGTTTCTTCCTTGCTGCCCATACTGCAAATAGCCCCACTGGCTCTTGGCCTGTCCGATTTCGAAAGACAGCGTCATTGCGTCCGCGGACCGAACACCGACGCACACGTAAACCCATACCCACAACCCAAACCACAGCCCCAATGCCAACGCCCGCGAGGGTGCAGCGGATACCCATACAACTGCGAACCAGCGCCTCAGAGACACGACTCCGCCCTCCTCATGCCCCTCCAAGAGGAAACGTCATCACCCCATTCGAAGCCATGAAACGTTCAGTTAAACGAACGCCCGCTACGTCATCTATGAGAAAAGTCAATCTGTTTCGTTGAGCAACCAGGGAGGCCCCGCAACGTCAGCATAATCTTCTTGACACATTCGAGTCAACATTTTTGTCACTCTCAAGGAGAGAAAGTTATCCCGGATGCGCGACTGATTCCCGAGTATAGGAGTCAGTGTTTGAAGAACTGACCCTTTGTTTGGCTGGAATGAGAGCATGTTTAGAGAGCACAGTCCTGCCGAGGCCTCATAAACGGTAAATGCATTACCGATAAGGCGTTTCCGACGCCTCCCTGCTCCGCGTCAACACTGGGAGAAAGAGTACTCTATGCCGGGGCAGCCCCCAAGGTGCGCCACCGCAGCCCGCTGAGCGTAGTCACCGGACGAAGCAATAAGGAGGTTGGATTCCTACCCGGCGTCCGCACACGCGCACGCTTCGATGCATGTCGCGCGTTCGACCGCAATGCTGCTGGCGGTCACGTTCGGCCCTGGCGACGACAGGCGAGTCTTGTACCTCCTCGCTGACAGAGAGAAACCACCAGACGGTCCCGGGTCATTTCAGATAACTCGCCGGGGTGCGCTCAACCCAAACTCCCGGTCCGCCGAAGCCTCGGCACGTGATTCTTCGTTCTGGGGATTCCGATACCTTTCATAACTTTCTGTGTGCGCGCCGGGGGGGGCGGACAGAGTCGATATCCAAGCATCCCTCTCAGGCTTTCCTCATAGGTGATTCCACGGAACAGCCCCGACCGTTATGGCCGGGGCACTCCCGATCCGGAGGTTTCTGCTCAGAAGCCCGGAACCGGTGGTGTCGTTGCCATGGTTCTTCCATAGGATGCTCGCGGCTGACTTCTCCCTGGACCTCTCCGGCCTTCCCCGCGAAACCCACCAGGGTTTTGATCCGCGATTGCAGAGGCCGGCAGCTTGGGACGAACACTTCAGCATCGGCCGGTTCGGTTCTGCCACCTCAGGATTGCTCTGCGGAAGTCTCCCGGTTCAGTCACACCGAATCACCGGGCGAGTGGGATCATTCTCAACTCGTGCAAACCGATCGTCCAGTCCACCCCGCTGAAGGGGGTCTCGGTCGGGAGGCGGGAGCGGTGCGCGCCCGGGACCGCGGGCGATCAGCGCGTAGCCGGGAAGGCGAGGCGGGAATCTCACCGCGGGGTCGAGACAAGGCTGTGCGGGGGGATTTACGGATAATGGTTTGGAATATCAGGAGAAACACACGAGGCAGTCAGGACATTGATAAAGTGATTTCTAGCTTTTTAATCCAACTTCTTGAAGATCAAGGCACTTTTTTGCTTGACATAATTCCAAATAAGTTTAATCTCCACATCGCAACATATTAGATCCCTGAGGGAGGGTGCTATGTTAGGAAAATATCAAAAGCACTTGGTTATATTAACGATTTTGCTGGCCATGGCCTGTACGGCCGCTGCCGCGGATTCCACGTCTCCTCTGTACGCATCCAATTCTGAGGCGAGTCTTGACGCCAGACCTGAATACAAAGGGATCGCCAAGGTGAGACCAGGCTCACCCGGCGTCACGAAGGTGCGCCCCTCCTTCGGCTTCTCTTCTGGATTCGATGCACTCTCGCGCTTCAACCCTGTTACCTGGGGTCCGGACTGCTGGCTCCCGGTTCCTGCGAAGGGTCAGTTTGTCGTCGCTCCGCGGGTCTTCTTCGCCACCCTCCACGGCCAGATATCCAGAGGGGCGGAGCTAACGGGCGGTCCGAGCCAGGTCATAGATTTTGACGATCACCTCGGCTTCAGGAAGACCGGAAACACTATCTGGAGCATTGGGGTCATGTACCAATTCCGACCCCGGTGGGGCCTGACGTATTCCTTCAGCCCTATGGTTATGGAAGGAAATCAGACGCCGCTGACCGGCTTCACCTTCATGGGACAAACCTTCGCTACGGGGAATGTGATCCACTCAAAGTGGGAACGTTACGAACATCGCGCAGGATTGTTCTTCGACATCAGCAGGACTCCGAACAGCATGACAAGGCTTTACGCAGACTGGCTCCACCTCCGGGATCGCCTCAGCATCGGGGCCGCGATCACCGGCGGCGCAACGGCAGTCACCTGGGACAACCCGAAGAACATGGCCGTCGTTGGGGTGGAGTTTGAGAAATGCCTTAAGAACTACCGTGGCAACACGCTGGCCCTGACCGGCAAAGGCGGGGTCGCGTTCCTGGACGACAACGTCGGTTATGAGGCGGAAGCAGCGCTCAATTACTTGATTCCGATCAAAACCGGCCGCTATGGGTTCGTCAAAGGCGGGTACCGTTACGTGAACCTGAAGAGAGACAAGCCGCGCAGCCTATTCCAAACGACCATGGACGGGGCTTTCGTGGAGCTTGGGTTCCTTTTCTAAGCTGCTTGCTTGGTTCGCCGGTTTACCCACCTCCCCCGATTTCATTGCCCGACCGGCTCATGATTACATACCCTCCAGAGTCCGACTCTCCGGTCGGGCTTTCTTTCTGGGGAGGAGCAACCACGCTGCTCCCCAAGAAAGGGCCTTGTCGGTTCAAACGATTTCGCGTTTAGACATGCCATCCCGGGGAACTGCTTTGTGCCGGCAAGTTCGCCCGAGCCCCTTCGTTGAAACCAAATCGGTAAGAATCCGCCCGCAGGTTCGGCAGATGAGCGCGCTCATGCGATCCAGATCGACTCCACCGAGGAGCCCGCGAAATCTACCTGCAATTTTGGCTGATTCCTGTCCAGATTCCAGGCTACGAAGTAGGTCAAGTCTTCCAGGACGGGACTCTCTTCCGGGCTGAGCCGACTCCCCAGCCATTCGGCCGTTCGGCGGACGGTTGAGAGGATCAGTTTTTCAATTCCCAGCGAGCGGTTGAGCCCTTGGAGTCTCGGCTCGACCTGGAGCTGCTCCGTGGCTTCTTCCCAGTGAATCCCTTCGACCTTGCGCCGCAAAACGTAGCCATTGCCTCGGTCCCGGATGACGAGGAGCGGTGGGTTGCACTTCACGAGGGCGTTCCTGACGCGCTTCCCGTTCAGTTCCGGCCCGATACGTTCGAGCAGTTCCTTTTTCTTCTGAATCTGGGCAAGCATCCGAGGCTGTACGCGTTCGAAAATGAACTCCTCGCCATCAAAGGTGAACTCCTTCAACCGGGTGGGGTCGAAGCCCAAATCCAGCAGGTCGCCGATGGTCAGCGTGTCACTGGATGAGATCCCCTTGTTCTCCATCCACGAGACCAGGCTCGGCCTCCGGTAGTTGGGGAGCGATTCCACCATTCGTGCCGGGTACTTCTTCAGGACATCGGGCAGATCATGCCAGAGCTGGCGGTCCCCGAATTCAAAGGACGGTTGCCCCGCGAGTTCTCTGGGCGCGTACGATTGCACTGGGAGGCTGCGAATACCCGGGTCGAGTACGATCTGCAGGAGCGACTCACCGCCGGTATAGCCGAGGAGTTGGCCGATTCGACGTCGGAATCCGAGGAGTTTGGTCACGAACCGGGTGAACATAAACCGCATGAGCGCAGTCTGTTCGCCTCTCTCCAGTTCGTGTTTGAAATATGCAAGCAGCGCAGCATAGACTTCCTTGAACTCCCTGATCGTGCGCTCCACCATGAGTTCGTTGTCTCGCATATCTATGGCGGGCCGCTTTCTCTTGAGATGATGGACCAGTTTGAGGACCGGGTCCTTGAGATCCTTTTCGGCCAAGTTCGGCGGGAGGAAGATCATGTACACCCCGTCCTCTGCGGAACCGGGGCTCAGGGTCACCTCTTCGATGGGTCGCCAATTGAGCTTGACGTAGATGTCGTACGTCGGGTCTTCCCTGGGAATAATGTTGTCCAAGATCCCGACGGCCGACTTCTTGACCAGAAAATCACGGAATACCTGCAGGATAAGGTTCCCAAGCCCCCTGCGCCTGAAGAGGGGGGCAACCTCGACGTAAACGAGGTAGTAGCACGGGATCGGCTTCTTGAGGTACAGCATGTTGAGACGACCGAGGTTTTCGCCGGCCTCTCCGTTAATTTCCAACACCCGGAACCCGTGATTGGATTCATCCGCTTGCAGCCTGTCTATTTTTGCTCCACGAACGGTGGCGTCCACCAGGTTCCCCAACTCGGAGAAGAGGTCGGCGACAAGAGGCGGATGCGAGGAGCCCGCGCGCACCGCTCCGTCGATAAGACCTATCAGCCAAAGTCGTTCGTTCACCCCGAGAGGCCGGGGATGCGGATCGGAATCCTCGTTTGTAACCTGTTCAGCTATCAAACCCGTTGTCATCGTGCATTTCCTCTCAAAGCCCTCGACGGAGCTGCACGGGAGCGCGTTCAAAAAAAAAGCGGAGCCTCTGCTCCGCTTTTGTTGCGATATGTGGTTATCGTCACCCAAAGCGCAGCAGAGTCCCGCTCCTCGTGCTAAAGTAATAATAGTAAGCCGCGCTGCTCTGGGTACGCATAACTTTCTCCCGTTACTCAATTTTTTATCCGACCCTGGAGGCTTTGTCAATAGCCTTCGATCGGGCTGTCGAAATTTCGGCTCCTAAACTGGGCTCGGTCGGGGGATATGCGTCGGGAGCGACGGGCAAGATGCCGGCCCCCTGAACGACCCGGGACAGAGACCACAGACAAACTCCATTTACGAAGCCGTGCGCGAAAGGCTGCCGTCGCTCCTAACGACTCGCCGGCACGCAAGCTGCTGTGGCTACGCGGAGTCCGTGGTGTCTCGTTGCATGTTACCAGAGGGAGCGAGTTTTGTCACCAGTGGGCCCCCGTGACGGTCCCCTGGCCTTCGGCTTTTCCGGCGTCGCATCGCGCACCAGCTCCTGCTTCCACTTTCCTATAGTGCTTCGCCACGCGGGATCGGTCTCGTGCTCTAAGGCCCTTTCGAGATAGGTCGAGGCCTCCAAATGCCGTCCGGCAAGCATGCACGCGCGCCCGATGTTCTCCAGTGCCTCGACGTTGCCTGGTTGCTTTGTCAGGACCCACTGGTACGCTTTGATTGCTTCGTCGTATTTGCCAAGTCCTGCAAGGGCCAGGCCGCGGCCGAGGTACGCCGTCACGGACGAGGGTGACAGCTTCAGAGCTGCGTTGTAGTCTTCAAGGGCCGCTCCGTACTCTTGCTCAAAATTCCGTGTGTCTCCGCGCATAATGTACCCGTTCGGGTCAGAAGGGCTTCGTTCGATGTACCGGGTGAAATCCTCTTCGGCCCTCTTGAACAGTCCCAACTTCTCGTACGCGACACCTCGAAGTCGGTGAGCCTCCGCAGATCCAGGGTCGCTTCGGATGACTGCTGATAGAGATCTAATGGCGAGGGCGTACTGTTTTCGTTCCAGTTCGCGCTTGGCCTTATCCAGGTGTAGTTGCCCTTGCGGCGGTTTTTTGGCAGCAGCGGGAGGCGGCGGCTGACTCGTGGAGTTGCCGGATAGGGAGAGGGTCATGATAAAAGCGCACAAAATAAGTGTGATGGACTTCAGATTTGAGCATCTTGTACGGATTGCCATCTTATCTCCCGAATCCATTGAGCAATCGTACAAACAGGGTGCAACAAAGGGCCGCGCTTGTCAACTCATATGATGGTGGGTTTCTGGAATCGGTCGAGGGTTCACCTGTCGCGTCGGTCTCGTTTCACTCTTCGCGTCTGGCCGCGTTTGGGGCTGTTACACGTGGTCGATTCGATCTCGGGGCTGGTTCAACGGGAGCCATATCGTAAATGTGGTGCCCTCCTCGTCCGACTTGACGGAGATGGACCCGTGGTGGTCCTCCACGATCGTCTTGGACACGGTCAAGCCGAGTCCCGTCCCGTGCTGTTTGGTGGTGTAGAACGGATTGAAGATTTTCTGTAGGCCTTCCGGTGGGATCCCTGCCCCTGAGTTCCTGATCTTCATCTCGAAGAAGGTCGGCGATTCCAGGTCGCCCGCTTTGAGGGCTCTGTCACTGGGAATCGACGCACCGGTCTCAACCACGATAACGCCTCCCTCCGGCGACGCCTCTATGGCATTGGACATGAGGTTAAGGGCCAACTGCTGGAATCGGCCCGGATCCAGGGGGATTTCCGCGATCTCGATCCCGAAATTCGTATCCAATCGCAGCCGCTTTTCTCTCATACGGCTCTCGGTGATGCCGAGTATGTACTGGATGAGGTCGTTGGGGTTGACGGTCTGGAGATGCAGTTTCTGACGCTTCGTAAAGTCGATGAGTCGATCGAGGATCTTTTCCAGCCGCTGGATCTCGGTGATGATGATGCTCGCGTATTGGCGCTGCTTGTCCAGATCGAGCTTGTCGTCTGATTCCAGGTACTTTGACATCCTGCGAGCGAAGCCCCCGACAATGGCAAGGGGTTGTCGCAGCTCATGAGCCACTTCCGCGGTGTGTTCCTCGATGGCCTTGCACTTTCCCGATTGGACGATGTGCTCGTACAGCTCGTCGATGATCTTGATCTTCTCTACCAGCGCTTCCCGGGAAGCTTTGAGTTCTTCTTCGAGCTTTCTGCGCACCGTGCGGTCACGCATCACCCCCTCGAATCCTGTGGGCTTGGCACCATCTGCGAAGGATGCTTTGCAGCGGATCCTCGCGAATTTCTTTTCGCCCTGTGCATCTATAATCCCGACCTCTTCGTCCCAGATGGCTTCAGGCCGGAGATCTTTGATCGTCTCTGCGAGGGCGCGATCTCCGGGGACGACGTAGTCTTTCAAGCCGGTCTCCAGGATCTGCTGGACCGGAAGCCCCAGAAAGGCCTCCACCGCTGTGTTCACAAACGTGAACCGGCCTTGATCGTCAAGAGAGAAGATGACATCGGGAACCTGCTCTACCAAATTCCGGTACAGCCGTTCCGAGTCCTTCAGCCATTCCTCGGTTTGTCTGCGTTGGGTGGTGTCTATGGTCAATTCCATTGCTCCAACAACTTCACCGTCTTTGTTCCGAATCGGGGTCGCAGTATGTTGCAGCCAGATGCGGTTCCCGCTTTTGTCGTATCGGAGACGTTCGGCCGACGCTCTTTCCTCGCCCAGGAAGATTCTTCGGACCGGACAATTCGGGCAGACTTCCGAGCCCAAGGCCATGAATTCGTAACAGGTTTTCCCTACGGGGTCGCCGAAGGTCCGAATCAACAGGTCGTTAGCGTAGCGCACTCTGAACGCTCTGTCCACTTCCCAGAAGAACTGGCCGGCGCTATCCAATAACTCACCGAATCTCGCCTTCAGGGACAACATGCTTGCGACCGTTCCTTCGCTGTGACCATGTCCGAGTTCGTCGAGCCGACGCTGATCCTCACCAAATTATGACACGATTCGGACGCTTGTCCAGAGGATTTCAGTCGCCCGGGTCACCGTCGGGGTCGGTCGCCTTTCCTGCAAGGTATATTCGGTAGGCATCCCCCTTCCTGACACCGAACCGACGATGAGCCTCCTGCGCAAGGGTCTTTCCCGAGAATCCTTCGGCAACGAGTCGGGTCACTGCCTCGTGCGGGTCCACTTCGGGCCGAGTCTCGGCAGCTCCGTCGACGACTACGACGATTTCCCCTTTGATGGAACTTCGCGACTGGAGTTCCTTCAGGAGATCGGCAGCGCTCCCCGAGACAATCTCCTCGTGCAGCTTGGTGAGTTCCCGAGTCAGCACCATACGGCGGTTGCCCAGGACTTGCGCCGCAATACCCAGCGTGGCCAATGCCCGTTTCGGGGTCTCGAAGAAGAGAGAAGTCCGTTGCTCTCTCAGTATTACTCCAAAGAAAGCCCGTCTCTGCTCATCCTTGCGCGGAACGAAGCCGCAGTAAACGAATTCGGCCGCCTCCATCCCTGCTACGGATAAGGCAGCGGTGATCGAGGAAGGCCCCGGCACCGGCGTAACCTTGAGACCTGCCTCCAAAGCGGACTTGACGAGGCGACTGCCGGGATCGGAGATCGCGGGAGTCCCCGCGTCCGAGATAAGCGCCACGCGGCCTCCGCGTTCGAGTCGGTCGAGCACGGTCCGGATCTTGCGGCTCTCGCTGAATTTGTGGAGACTGAGCAGCGGGGTCGATATGTTCCAGCGCGAGAGTAGGATGCGACTCTTTCTGGTGTCCTCGCAGGCAATGAGGTCTACCGTGCGCAGCGTCTCCAGGCCGCGGATCGTGATGTCGTCGAGGTTGCCGATGGGGGTGGCCACCACGTAGAGCACGCCCTGAGTCATGATTTTGCTTTTTCTCCAGCCGGCTCGGTGTACAGGTAAGAATTGCGGTACGCAGCAACAGCGCTGGTTAGGAGTACTTTGAGTACTGCGGTAACGGGGATCGCGACCAGCATCCCTACGAATCCGAAGAGATTCGCACCGACCATCAGTGCCAGGATGTACACCACCGGATGCAGTCCTATCGCGTGGCCCACGATCCTGGGGGTGAGCATATACCCCTCCACGACCTGAGCCAAGGCAATCCAGCCCACCACGTAGGCCACATGCGTCAAGTCGCCGAACTTCACCAGCGCCATCAGCGAACCGGCAACCGCGGCGAACACCGTCCCCACGTAAGGAATGATCCAGAGGAGTCCCGAAAGTATCCCCAATAGCAGCGCAAGGTCGATGCCGATCAGCACGAATCCGACCGCGTATATGGTTCCGAGAATCAGGGCGACGGTCAACTGGCCTCTGACGAATGCAGCAAGCACGCGATCCATCTCAACCAGCTTGCTGACAACCGTCTCTCTGGCATACGGTGGGATCAGCTCTTTGGCACTGGCCTTCATGTCCTCGAACGAGACGAGGAGGTAGTAAGCGATCACCGGCACCATGATCACATACAGGAGCGCGGAGATCAGGCTCAGGCTGGACTTGAAGAATGACGCAACGAGGTGCACCGCGGAATCGGCCAGGCTCGGCAACATGCTCTTACCTCGCTGGATCGCCAGGCTGGTAATCTCGTTCCAATCCTGCGGGATTTCGAGGTTGAGTCGATCGGCTGCCTGAACGAGCCAGCCCTGCAAGACATTCCAGTATTGAGGGGCACGCGACGCGAACCGGCCGATCTCTCCCAGGACCGCAGGCACGATCACCAGAAAGAAGCCTGCAAGGAGCGCCAATCCGACCAACAGCAGGAGCAAAGCCGCCACGCCGCGAGGGATGCCCCGCGCGTCAAGGCGCTGCACGACGGGATTAAAGAGATAAGCCAAAATCAAGGCCACCATGGTCATGGTGGTGACCGATTTCAGGCCCCACATGAGCCATATGAGCAGCACTGCAAAGGCGAGGCCTGCGCCGGCCCTTATGAGCGTTCTCTTGAGCTTCGGGGTCATGGTCCTCTCTCCCGGTTGCCGGGCCTTCCGTGTGAGCGGCTAAGCCCGCAGTTGGCCGAATCACCGGCAACGTGCCGGCCCCACTGGAGGCGGTGGAACGTGCATCCTGCCGGCCCCATCGCTAAACCTGCTGTAGAGAAGGGACATCCCCATAAGTACGCTTATTCCCAAGCAACCCCACGCGAAGATATCGCCAAATCGACAGTAGAAGGAGCCGGCATTCGCGGGGACAGAGACATTGACCGTGAAGACGCCCTCTTCGTCAAGCGGAAGTTGCCCGGCCAGGCGGCCCGCGGGATCGAAGGCTGCACTGATCCCCGTATTGGCAGCCCGAACCAGCCACACTCTGTTCTCGATAGCCCTCACCCCGGCCATGTTCAGGTGCTGGTAGGGAGCGCCGCTCATCCCGAACCAGCCGTCGTTGGTGATGTTGATCAGCAGTCGTGCTCCGTTCTGCACGGCCTGACGCGCGAGGTCCGGGAATATGGCCTCGTAGCAGACGAGCACGCTGAACGGGGGACAGTTCCCGGAGTGCATCACCGTCATGGTGGCACCGGGAGAATAGTCCGCGTCTCTCGCCGCGATGCCGGGTCCGAGAGGGAGCAGCCACGACAGCGGCATGTACTCCCCGAATGGCACCAGATGTATCTTATCATACCGATACCGGATCATGGCCCCGTCAATAAGAAACGCGCTGTTGTAATACTGTGTCTCACCATCGACCATTTTGAGGGACGGGGCTCCTACCAGCATGGGGACTCCCAGTTGTTCCGAGATCTTGCCGGGTCGCTTCCAATCGAGGTCGTGGCTGCCGTACAGAACCGGAGCGCTTGTCTCGGGCCATACCAGGAAGTTTGCACCCCGCTCGACCGCGGTGTGTCCCAGTTTTTCATACGTTGCGAAGGTATGGTCTCGGGTGGCAGGGTCCCACTTGAGCGCCTGGGCAATGTTCCCCTGAAGGACGCCGAGGGTTGTATGCCGATCCAGCTGTCCGACGGGCGGGAAGTCTCCCGTCCTGATGTTGCCGTAGGCAAGCACGACGAGCAGCGCCACGGCCGCGCTTCCCACGGTCCTCCATGGCACGGATTCGCGGGTGACCGCAAACCCGAGCACCTCCCAGACCGCTCCAGCTACGAGGACCACGGTAAACGAGACGCCGTACACCCCCGTAATGTCTACTACCTGCATGAGCGAGAGAGTGTGCGCCTGGGAGTAGCCCACCAGGTCCCAGGGAAATCCCGTAAAGAGCACGCCTCGGAGGTACTCGAGACCTGTCCATAGGAATGGAGCAGCAGTCGTCGGTTTGATTCCCGATTGCCGAACGAGCGCGACGAGGAAACCAAAGAAAGCGGGAAATAGGGCGAGAAACAGTACCAGCCCAAAGTAGACGGCAACCGCGGGGCCTGGGGGGAAATGGCCGTGCGTGACGAGCGTTCCGTAAACCCAACGCAGGTCCAAGAGAAAGAAAATCACTCCGAACACCGCGCCGTACGCCCCCACCATCTTCGGCCTTGGCTCGCTCTCAATCACATGGAAGAACGGAACGAACGCAATCCAGGCGAGAGCATACAGATCGCTCGGAGGAAACGAAAGGGCAAGCAGCAAGCCGCTCGCCGCGGCGCATCCAAAAAGGATCATGGAACGGGTTCGGGAGCTGCCAGGGCGGTTTCAGCCTCCTGGGGCGAAGCGGCACTTACGAGCACTCGAGTGATTCTCTTGGGATCGCAGCCGAGAATCCGCATGCGGAGACCTTCGGCAAACAGTTCTTCGCCTTGTTTGGGAACTCTACCCAAAGAATTGATGATGTAACCGCCCAAGGTGTCGTAGCCGCCTCTCGGAAGGGTGACGTGGAAACGTTCGTCGAAGTCGTCCAAGTTGGCGCGGGCATTTACTATGACCGTCCCGTCCTGCTGGTCGAGGAAGGGGTCTTCTTCCACGTCGTATTCGTCTTGAATCTCACCGATGATCTCTTCGATAATGTCTTCTATTGTCACGATCCCCGACGTGCCGCCGTACTCGTCGACAATGACCGCCAGGTGGGACTTTTTGCCTCTCAGTTCATTCAACAGGTCTTTTACCGGCTTGGTCTCGGGCACGAAGAAGGGTTCCCTCGTGAGACGTTCCAGGTTGAATTCCTTACTCTCTTCCAGCCAGAGAGGGAGCAGATCTTTCACGTTGAGAGTACCGATGATGTAATCGACATTCTGGTCGTACACCGGGATTCTGGAATGGCCCGTCTGAATAAACGTGGTGAGAACTTGTTCGAGCGTGCTCTCCTTGGGGATAGTGACGATGTGAGTCCTGGGAATCATGATCTCACGGGCGACCGTTTCCTTCAGGTCGAAGATCCCTTCGATCATTTCCCCCTCGTCCGCGTCGATCAGGCCGCGCTCTTCACTTTCATCAAGGACTTCCTGAATCTGGCGGCGGGGACGATCCAAGCCGATCTTGCGTCTGAACCACGTGGAAAAGCTTCGCTTTCGCTCAGTCTGCGATTCGTCCAAAGAGTTGTACACCCCCTTTGTTGCGGCATCGCACGATGCCACCCCCTTGACGGGGAACAGCCGGAAGTCCGGCGGAACATACGATGGGTAATCATCCTGATAGCAACCATCCGGGTCTCTGTCAAGGGAGTAACGTGGTAAGGTAGGGGAGCGGGGACTGGGAGAGCTCCCGCGACCCTTCCCTAAACTACAAGGTCATCCCTGCCTGATAACCGAGCACCCCAACAGCTCTTTATGCTTGACAGCGCCCCCCGTCCGTGCTAGCGAGCCGTCCATCGTTCATTTTTTCATTTTTATTGCACCTATGTGTCCTGTCTCAGGGAGAATGTCGTGAGTTCAGTTTGTCGCCTGGTTGGTTTGGCGGTCGTATCGGCGAGTCTCATTCTCAGTTCTACGACCGTTCTGTCCTGGGATGGCTGGCCCGGCGATACTCCATGCTCGATGTGCAGCGTGCAAGGAGCCGCGCCTCAGCTATCATCGGGTTATGCGACCGATCCGCTTGCGGTCACAGCCGTTCCCTGCGCGACGGAAGTGTCGCCCTTTCGGGTGAAGCTGGCTTATGGCCGCACGTACGGGACGTGTACGTCGTTGGATTACGCGACGCTGGAATTGAGCAAACCGCTGACCAGTTTTCCGACCCTTACCCGCTGCGGGCCCGCTGTCGGCGAGGTCCAGATGGCGTTGATGGCGTCCTACGTCTTCTATTACGACGGGTGCCTCGAGCGCCTGAAGAATCTCGACTTCCACGATGGATACGAACTTGCCTGGCTCCCGAAGGGACGGTTTACGTTTCCCGGCGGCCCCTTGGGAACGTCCACTTTTCTTGAAAGCGGGTTCGGAATGAGTTATGTTTCCGAGACGTACCGAAATTCCGGCTCGCGTTGGAACTGGTCGATCCTGGGCGGTATGGGTGTTGAAAAATATCTGCCGGGCCGCGGGATCCTTTCGTTCGGCATCCAGTGGAGACACCTGTCCAACGGGAATATGTGGGGTAAAGGGGACGAACTCCACAATTCCAACTCGGGTACGGACATGATTCAAGGCCTTGCGTCGTTCGTGCACTATTTTTGAACCTCCGGAGCCCGGCGACAGACATGCACGAAGCCGGAACGTGCGGTGGGAAACAGGAGAAGGAAAAACCAATGCGCTTTTCACTTCTGTCGACTATGGTACTGGTGCTCGTCCTTGCCTGGACGCTTGCGGCCCCGGCGATAACCTGCAAGGAATGCAGGGAGATGGAAAACCAGAAGCTGAAGCTGCAGGAAGAACTCGAAATGAAGGAGCAGCGCCTGAAGTCTGCGTACGAGGCGAAACAGGTGCGGGAAGTGACCGAGCTGCGCACGCGTATCGTCGAACTGAAACGGCAGCTCCTGGACCTGAGGAAAGAAGATGCTGTCTGCCGGGAAGCCTGCCGTCCCGATGTGGTGAAAGAAGCCGACTGCAACGATATCAGGGCTGAGATTCTGAAGCTGGAGGAATCTTCCGACGCAGGAGGCGATGTCGCGGCAGTAGACAAGCTGTACAAGGATCTGGCCCGCTGCAACGAGGACCTGAGACGTATCAAACCGACACGTTAGGCTCTGACTTAGTATTCAATTTCATAAATACAGTCTCTCCCCAGGAGAACCGGCTCTTGGCTGTTCAGTGGGGCTGGCATCTTGCCGGTCGCTCTTCCACGACAGTCCCGTCCATCGCTGCGGCCTCACTTCGTGTACGGTGGGACAGTCCCGCGCTGCGCGTGACTGTCGTTTCCTGACGCACAGGCAAGATGCCTGTCCCGCCACGCTTCCGGAACTCTGTGGCCGAACTTGCGGAAACGAGTGCAAGGGGATGGATTTCAAGGAAACCTGAAAGCTGTCACCGGAACGCTTTCTAGCATCCTCAAAACTCCGTGTCGTCGGGTGGGACCGCCAGTCCGTGACCCGGGATAAACGGTATCGGAGCGACCGGGTATCCTTTGACCCACCGCAGGCCGCAGCGAAGTACCGTTCTCACGGGTGCTGGGAACAAGAAGTCTTTCGGGTCGGCCTCCAGCGCCTTCTCTTCGAACGCGGAAGGGATTACCCGGATGCAGTGTCCCTGACCGGGGATGTAATCGTAGAATTGCCGCAGTTCTTCGGGAATATAGCCCTCGTAATCCTTGAGGCCGCGTTCCTTCTCTTCCTCATCCGACGGCAGATCGAGGCGCAGTTGGATCATCTCCCAGAGCTTCTCTTTGGGATAAGACTGCGCGCAGAATCCTCGAACCGCGCGGTCGAACTCCACTTCGGTCCAAGGTTCGGAATCACGCAACACCTCCGGCAAGGACAGGAAGAACTTTCGGAAGCCGTTCTCCGCACCGACGGAAAAATGCTTTCCCAGGTCGGAATAAAAATGTAAGGTCAATCGTTTCTGGCGCGACATCTGGGAGAAGAGTTCTTCCGAGCCGTTGGCAAAATAATTCCACCAGACGTCGAAGAGTTCTACACTCCCCCCTTCGACTCTGAACATGGTGAGCACGAGAAGGATATCATTGAACTTAACCAGGCCTGCTCGTTGTTGAATTTCCAAGCCCAGGCCGCCCTGGTCGATTTCGGAAACGGTCCGCACAAAGAATCCGACCTCGTCGGGCTCGCCGGGTTCGGGGGAATAAATAGCCTGAATGCTTTGGCCGGGGATCAAACGTAGATTATCCGGGTTCACAATTTCCATGGCCTGCTCCTGACTTATAGTGTTATCAGAAAGCATGGCAATGGTCCAGTCCCTTTTGTCCGGCGTCACGCCAGCAGTGTGGCGGAATACGGGCCACACGGGCAGAAAGAACGATATATATAAAGTTATATCAAATGGCTTGACCATAACCATTAGAATTGATAAATAAAAAATAGGCGGAGGTGTGACGAAATGGACGCAGAAAGGACCGTGTGCGTGACTTGTGCCTGGAGGCAAACCTGCAACAAGAAGTTCTCCATGGATGGGGCTACCACCACTCGTTGCGTAGAGTACACGAGAGACCTCGCGCTCAAGGAACAGAAGGCGGACGAAGGCGCTCGCGACCAACCATCCGACGAAACTCGTAAGTAAGCGGCGGCAAACGATTCATACGCCTGCTCGGGCGAACGTTCACCATGCAGGCGAGCGACCGACGGATCTGGGGAAAATTGCACGGCTCAGTGCCAGAAAGACTTCCGCTGGGTTGCATGATGTTGTAATAAAGAGTCTTTTCATTCTTCCGAGGTAAAGGTTTATGAAAGAGGTTTTAAGATCACTTGTCCGGTCCGCAGTGGCCGACGCGGCGCAGCGGAACGTGCTCGCCATTGCGGACCTCGATTCGGTTCGTCTGGAGATCTCTCGCACAAAAGATCCTCGATTCGGAGATTATGCTACCAATGCTGCGCTGGCGCTTGCCGGGGCAACCGGGAAAAAACCCCGGGAAGTGGCGGCAATCATCGTGGATAATCTCCCTGTCGGTCAAGGAATGCTGGAAAGGGTCGAGATCGCCGGCCCTGGCTTCATCAATTTCTTTCTCGCGGGCACCGTCTGGCAGGACGTGTTGCGCCAGGTCCATCAGGAAAAGGAAACGTACGGGCATGCCAGGGAATCGAGAGCCGTCCGCGTGCTGCTGGAGTTCGTAAGCGCCAATCCCACCGGCCCGCTTCATGTGGGCCATGGCAGGGGCGCGGCGGTGGGAGATACGCTCGCCAGGCTCCTGAGGGCGTCCGGATACGCGGTGGACACGGAATACTACGTCAATGACGCGGGAAACCAGATGAAGATTCTGGGGAACTCCCTTCTCCATCGGTACCGCGAGGTCGTGGGCGAGCAGATCACGTTTCCGGAGAACCACTACCGGGGAGACTATGTCGTCGAGATGGCCTCAGAACTCGTGGGAACTCCTCTGGGCAGGCGTCTGGCGAGCATGCCCGAAACCGAGGCGGTCGAAGCATGCGCGCAGTACGCGTGCGATCGGATTCTGAGCGGTATTGAGGATGACCTCGCGGCCTTCGGCGTCACCTACGACGCGTATTTCAGGGAGAGGCGGCTGCACGAAAGCGGCGCGCTTGTCCAGGCTTTGGAAGCACTTCGCGACCGGGGCAAGGTCGAAGATAAAGAAGGCGCGATGTGGTTTGCCATGGAAGGAGAAGCGGACGAGAAAGACCGGGTCCTCGTTCGAGCAACGGGCGAGCCGACCTATTTTGCCGCTGATGTCGCGTACCATCAGGACAAGCTGCGCCGCGGCTACGATCTGCTCATCGACATATGGGGCGCGGACCATCACGGGTATGTTCCCCGCGTCCGGGCGGCTGTGAGCGCATTGGGGTATTCGCCCGACGTGCTGCGAGTCCTGCTCGTGCAGTTTGTGACCCTCGTGCGGGAAGGGATGAAAATCTCTATGTCCACCCGGTCCGGAGAGTTCGTCACGCTACGAGAGGTTCTGGAGGAGGTTGGGCCTGATGCCGCACGGTTCTTCTTTCTTACCAAGCGCTGTGACAGCCATCTCGACTTTGACCTGGACCTGGCGAAAAGACAGTCCAAGGATAACCCCGTCTATTACGTCCAGTATGCGCATGCCCGGGTCTCCAGCATCTTTCGTATTGCCGCGGAACGAGGAATCGACGCGACCATGACCGATCCGGATCTGACCGTTCTCTCACTCCCCGAGGAACAGAAGCTGGTGAAACACCTCGCGGACTATCCGGACGTAATCGTCGAGGCAGCGGACGCGTTGGAGCCGCACAGGGTGACCTTCTACCTGATGGATTTGGCGGAACTCTTCCACGGTTACTACCATGACAACAAGGTGCTGACGGAGGATTCTTCGGTCAAGAAGGCTCGGCTCTATCTGGTGGAAGCGGTTCGCCAGGTGGTGGCCAATGGCCTGGACATCCTCGGCGTGACAGCCCCGGAACGGATGTGAGATCTGCCATGGGAGTTCGGGACTTTTTCAAGAGAAGACCTCGTTTCACGGTGACAAGGCCGGTCGGAAAGCTGATTTCCGGGGACGCTCAACCACCGAAGAACGGTATACTCACGCTGCTGGTGGTCGCATCCGTTGCGCTCATGGCGGTGCTGGCAGTGTTGAACGTCCGATTGATCCAGGACCCGTCCATTGCCGGCAAAGCCTTTGGTCCGCTGGTCCCGGCGCGGCCCGAGCGACGACCTGCCTGTGCGCCGAATCCATTGGGTTCCACGTCCGGACCGAATGCTTGTCCGGCCCCGCCGGAAGTCACGTTCTACCGGAATCTGGTCGCTCAGGACGAGCGCGATGCAGGTAAGAACAAGCCGGCCCCTGACCAGGGTTCGGACGGAACGGTCGGTTCTGGAACGCAAAAGAGGGCCGACGGGGCGGCTGCCGTGAAATCACCGAGCAACCGTGAAGAACCCGGGCCCAACTATGGGGCTCCGGCAAAGACTTCGTCTCAGGAGGTCGCTGTTGCCGAGGCGGACCTGCCGGGTCCTGAATCGGGAGACAAGAGTTACATTGTGCAGGTCGGGGCCTTTACCCAGCCGCGTATTGCCGAACAGTGGGCGGCCAAGTGGAAATCCCGCGGGTATGATGTGCTCCTGAAGCCCGTGGCCAGGCCCAAATCCGGGGTGACCTACCGTCTCTACCTGGGGAAGTTTTCGTCTCAGAAGGAGGCAGACGCCCTGGTGAAACGGCTGAAGGCAAAGGAAGGTATCAGCGCCTTCACGTTGCTCGTGCACCGGTGATTCGGGTGGGCCATCTGGGCCGCGCTCGATAGCGTGCTTCTCAAACTCGTCGGTTCGTGGCATAATCCCTTCGATCTTACCCGTACTCAAGGTCTGATCCCCTGCTGTGAGCCAATGGCTGTTATCTGCGGTCAGAGCGCTCTGCGGCGAATTCCCGGCTATTGACCGGAACCTGCGTGTTGACGGGTCGTGGGGGTCAGGTACGAGGTGTTCTCTTGGGTCTTGACGTAGCCATTGTCCGCGATCTCCGATACTTGGATCACAAGCCGGGTCTGGTGCATCCGGAAAGCCCCAACCGCCTGAGAAGCATCTACCGGATGCTGGACAGTGACTTCCCCAACGGACTCATCACCATCGCACCGGTACCAGCTGCGCTGGAAGACCTGGAACTGGTACACACGCCGGATTACATAAAGCAGATCCTCAGTACGTCCGAACGCGACTTTACGACGCTATCCCCTGATACGGCTGTCAGCTCTCTCACGTATCTTGCTGCCTGGCTCGCGGTCGGTGGATGCATCAAAGGCCTCGAAGCGGTCATGTCCGGGCATTGCCGGGTCTGCTTTGCGTTGGTGCGACCACCCGGGCATCACGCCCTCCACGATCGGGCCGGAGGATTTTGTATTTTCAACAACCTGGGTATCACGGCGCGATACGCCATGGAACGGTACGGTCTCAAGCGCATACTCATCATCGACTGGGACATCCACCACGGAAACGCTTTACAGGAGGTCTTTTACCGGGAGAACCGGGTCCTCTATTTTTCCACCCACTATATGGGATGGTACCCTCATACCGGCGACTGGGAAG
>JACRDG010000010.1 GCA_016218715.1 Desulfomonile tiedjei
ACACAGATTCGTACCTCCCCGGAAGAGATAAATCAGGTCACTGAAATTGCCATATCTCTTTGGATAAGAATAGATGACCCGTTGCCCGCTCCACTAGTCCAGCAACCGATTGGTAAGCAGCCAGAAAAAGACGCTTGACTCTGGAATGCGTTCCAAGGTGTAGAATTCAGACCTAGGGCAAACCATGCGAAAGACAAGATGGACCGTTGGCGTGCTGGCTCGGATGCTGGGCGTCACTCCAGACAGCATACGGCACTATGAACGAATTGGCATTCTACCGCCTGCAGAACGTTCTCCGTCCGGCTACCGGGTCTGGGATCCCCACGCAGTCGAATACATCAAGTGGATCGCTTCTACCAAACGTGCCGGCTTCACGCTCTCGGAATTGGCCAAGATCTTCCAGATGTACCGGTCCGGGATCGCCCCATGTCGAGATGTCCGAGATTTGCTTACCCAAAAGCAGATGGACCTGGACGCGCAGATCGCGGAGCTGTTGGTACTTCGCCGCAAGCTTAAAGGTGTGCTTGCCCGGTGGAATACACGACTTCGCCATACCGCTGCAGGAGAATTTGTCCCTCTCTTGGATGACTTGGGTGAGTTCCATCTGCTCAGCACGAGAAAACCGCACAATCTATTGAATAGAAGGAGGGATACCATGATCAATACTCTGGTCCACTTTTATGTCCAGCCTGAGAAGGTGAATGAGTTCGAAACCACTCACCGCAAGCTCGTTGGCCTCATGCGTGACCAGCCCGGATGCATTGAAATTAAAGCCCACCGCTCCGTCGACAACCCGTTGGAGTATGCGGTGTATGGAACCTGGGAAAGCAAGGAGGCATGGAATCGCGCGCATCAGAGCACTCAATTTAAACGGCTGTTCAAGAATCTGCCGATCGTAGACCATACGTTATCTCGCGCGAGCTTCTTCAAGCTGGTCTATACGGCTACGACTCAGGATTGACCCGCCCCCCTTAAACCGGTCCAGGGTTTATGTTAGGACTTTGCCTTCCTGGACCTCACAAGGGAGGGTGTATGAGTCCCCAAATCGGATAAATCTGGGCACTGGACAGCCGTAGTTTTGGTGCCATAAATAACTAGAATGGTAGCCATCTTGAGGGAGTTAGCTATTACCCTTGCGGCAATAGCAATAAACAAACTGCTGCACTGTGCCGAACGGAGTGTGGTGCGCTTCCTTTTCATGCTCGACCAGCATAAAAGCATCACCAAATTCGGAGTGTAAGGTGTCAGGTTGGTATCGCATCACGGGCAGGCCACTGCATTTTTCCGGGCCATCTTCGGCAAAGGTAGCGACGATCACATGCCCGCCTGGGCGAACCGCACGCATGACCCGTTCAACATAAGCATGGCGATCTGCTGGGGCAATCAAAAAATGGAACACTGCACGATCATGCCAAATATCGAATCGGTTAATGGGAAATTCTACACGAGTAATGTCGCCTTCTATCCAGTGCACAGCATCGGCATATTTTCCTAAACGCTGCTTTGCGACAGCAAGAGCCGCCGATGACAGGTCAAGCACTGTCAGGTCGGTATAACCTTCTGCCACAAGGTCATCCACCAGTCTTGAAGCCCCACCGCCCACATCGATAATGGCCGCATCTTTACCAAGCCTCGTGTTGTGGATCAGCCGTAGAGATTGTTCGGCGTGTTCTTGAAACCAGCTAACCGCGTCAGACGCCTTGGTGGTATAGACCTGCTCCCAGTGATTCTTGCGATCCATAGCTGAATATCCTTAGAAGCTCAGTATCTTGTCCGAATCGCGGATCAGAGCATGTAAGTCCTGCATCGTGGATACCGGGCAGATGTCCGATCCTTTAGACTGGCGAATCTTGAGGCAAGTGCCACAAGCTAGAATTAAACCGCCAGTCTCCGAAAAGCTGCGTATCTGGCCTATGACATCAAACTTTGTGCTATCAAGTGATTCGGCCTCTACGCCCTTGCCGAGCAAAAAGACTGAAACTGTATCCCCTTGTTTGAGGGAGAATACTCCAAGTCGGAAAGCGTTCCAGACGGTTTCCGGATCATTTGCATAGATGATAATCCCGAGTTTCATTCATATCTCTCCACGCTCTTAAAGATTCCCTCCCCGGCCAGGACTCGAACTTGCCCTACCGATACGCCCGGCTGCGGTGATCGGCTAAGGCACCCTTTTTCCGCTTCGCGTCCCGGGACCCTTTTCGCAGACGCTCGACCAGCCGCTCATTGGCCGTTATCTCGACCATCTCCGAGCCCTTCACAAAACCCGACTTCTGAGACAGGCGCCTAGTCGCGGAAGTCATCTTCGTCGATCAGCGACCACGTGTCGAGGCAATCCTGCCGGATCTCGTCGATGAAGCGGGAGGGCTTGGAGAACACCATCCCTGAGATTTTGTCGTACACGTTCACCGGATAGGACACGTACAGGTTCTGCTTCGCCCTGGTGACGGCGACGTAGAACAACCGGCGCTCCTCTTCAATATCCTCGTCGGACGTCAGCGAGTAGAACGACGGAAACTTCCCATCGAGCGCCCAGATGATGAAGACCGTATGCCACTCGAGCCCCTTGGCGGAATGGATCGTGGAGAGCACGAGCTTCTCCTCGTCACGGCCAGCCGCATCCACGTTCAGCAGGCTCGAGTCGGGCGGCTCCAGCGTGAGATCGGCCAGAAAAGAATCCAGTTTGCCGTAGCGCGCCGCGATGGTGTAGAGGTGCTCCAGGTCCTTCGTCCGCTTCGGGTAATCATCGTACTGCTGCTTGAGGATCGGCAGGTAATAGCCGCAGACCGCGTTCATCTGCTCGGCCGGCGCCATGGACGTCCCGCCGATGTCCTCCAGCAGGCGGACCAGGTCCCGCAAGCCCAGCGCGCCCGCGCCCTTCTCAGCCGCCGCCTTCAGCGCGTCGAGCCAGTTCCCGTCCAGGCTCAGCATCGTTTCGATCAGAGTCTGGCTCTTCTTGGGGCCGACCCCTTCGAGGAGCGTCAGCAGGCGGTTCCAGCTCACCGCGTCCTTCGGGTTCTCGACGACGCGCAGATGGGCCAGGATGTCCTTGACGTGGGCCGTCTCGATGAACTTGAACCCGCCGCGCTTGACGAACGGCACGTTGCGCCGGGAGAGCTCGATCTCCAGATCGAAGGAATGGAAGCTGGAGCGGAAGAGGACGGCGATCTCCTCGAGCGGCACCCCCTCCTCCCGCAATTCCAGAATGCGCTGCGCCACAAAGCGTGACTGCGTGTTCTCATCCCCCGCCTTGACCAGCACCGGCTGCGGGCCTTCGCCCTTCCTGGTGAACAGCGTCTTGGAGTATTTCTCCGCCGCCAGGTTGATGACCTCGTTGGCCAGCGTGAGAATCGGCTGCGT
>JACRDG010000079.1 GCA_016218715.1 Desulfomonile tiedjei
AGAACGGAGAAGAGGCGCCCGGAATCGTCAATCATGGTGGAAGACTTCTCAAAGACTGTTCGCGCAAGGTCATACCTATCCAGGAATTCTTCTTGTGCGGCGTAGCCAGGCAAGGGAACGTCCATGCGCGCAAGCACGGATGAATTGATAAGCCACTGCCCGCCACTCGTTTTGACGGCCATCTTCCGCAGTCTCTCCCGTGTACTTGGGAGCTTAACCTTCCAGTTGCATAAAAAGGCCAGCTAATGGCTCGCGGCCCGCGTGGTTATTGGTTTTGAGAGGTATTTTCCGGAAAGTCTGGATCGCACTGGCGGTGAACTCCAGAAAGTCATAAAAAGAGTTGTTGCATTACCTCAATGCGTTAAACGAGGCCGCCTGATCGGTCTAACCCGAGAAATTTATGCAACGATAGGGTATAATCACCGTCTCCTCCTGGGGTTTGAACAAAAAGAAATGTCCCTGTTGACTTCGGGATCTGATTGATTATACTGGTTTTCGACCTGCGAATAGAAGGATTTCCCTCTCGGCCATCAATAAAAAAAAGGAAGGGACAGGATATTTCAGGGTGGACATGGCTGACGACGGGCAAAACCATAAATCCCTCGAATCCTGGATCTGGAGCGCCGCCTGCTCGATCCGCGGCGCGAAAGATGCTCCGAAGTACAAGGAATTTATCCTTCCGCTCATCTTCGCCAAGCGCCTGTGCGACGTCTTCGATGACGAGGTAAATCGTATCGCCGAAGAGGTCGGCTCGCGCGAGAAAGCTTTCAAGCTGGTGAAGCGCGACAAGAAGCTCGTCCGCTTTTACCTTCCGTTGGAGCCCAAAAACGCGAACGATCCCGTCTGGTCGGTCATCCGCACCCTTTCAGACAAGATCGGCCAGCAGCTAACCGATCATTTGCGCGCCATCGCCGACGCCAATCCCCTGCTCAAGGGGATCATCGACCGGATAGACTTCAACGCCACCACCCACGGCCAGCGCGACCTCGACGAGGACCGTCTCTCGAACCTCATCGAGGCCGTCAGCGCCAAACGGCTCGGGCTGAACGACGTGGAGCCGGATATCATCGGCCGCAGCTACGAATACCTGATCCGCAAATTCGCCGAAGGCTCGGGCCAGAGCGCGGGCGAGTTCTATACCCCGGCCGAGGTCGGCCTGGTCATGGCGCGGATTATGGAGACCGAGCCGGGGATGGATGTGTACGACCCCTGTTGCGGTTCCGCCGGTCTCCTCATCAAGTGCGAACTGGTGTTGGAAGAGAAAATGCGCCTCCGTTCCAAGAAGAAGTACGCCCCCGCCAAACTCTACGGCCAGGAGAACGAGGCCGGCACCTGGGCGATGGCCAACATGAATATGATCATCCACGACATGGAGGGGGAGATTCAGATCGGCGACACCTTCCGCAAGCCGAAGTTCCGGAAGGGGAACCGCCTCCAGACCTTCGACCGGGTGGTGGCCAATCCGATGTGGAACCAGACCGAGTTCAAGGAGAAGGATTACGATGCCGACGAACTCGACCGCTTCCCCAAAGGGGCGGGCTATCCGGGATCCAAGGCCGACTGGGGATGGATGCAGCACATCCTCGCGAGTCTCAACGGCACGGGACGCGCCGCCGTGGTTCTCGACACCGGCGCCGCCTCGCGCGGAAGCGGCAACGCCAATACCAACAAGGAAAAGGAGGTGCGCCGGTGGTTCGTGGAGCAGGACCTGGTCGAAGGGGTGATCTATCTGCCGGAGAACCTTTTCTATAACACCACCGCGCCGGGGATCATCATCGTTCTCAATCAGGCGAAGCCCAAGGGGCGGCGGAACCATCTCTTCCTCCTCAATGCGAGCCGGGAGTTCGCAAAGGGGGATCCGAAGAACTACATCCCCACCGATGCCATCGGTCGGATCGCCGACACCTTCGTTGCGTGGAAGGAGGTGGAAAAATACTCGCGCATCGTTCCCCGCGAGGAGATCGCCAAGAACGACTACAACATCTCCCCCAGCCGCTACATCCACACGGGGGAGAGTGAGGAATACCGGCCGATCGCTGAGATCGTGGAGGAGTTGGAGGCGCTGGAGGATGAAGCCAGGGAAACGGATCGGGCACTGAAGGCCATACTTGCGAGGTTAGAGATTTGAAGAAGGACGCTCGCGCGAAAACGCAAAGTCGCAAAGGGACGGTGGCGACCACCGGAACGGGTGTGTCGCGACCGGACTTCTATCGATCCGTTGCCGAAATCCTGCGCACCGCCCGCGCCAACGCCTATCGGGCCGTCAACTTCGCCATGGTCGAGGCCTACTGGAACGTGGGGCGGAAGATCGTGGAGGAAGAGCAACGGGGGAGGGGACGGGCGGAGTATGGCGTTGCGTTGCTTAAAAAACTGTCGATGCGCCTGACGAAAGAGTTTGGGGGTGGGTTCTCGGAGCAGAGTCTTCGCAATATGCGACAGTTCTTTTCCGCCTTCCCGATTCGCTCCGCACTGCGGAGCGAATTGACCTGGACCCACTACAAGGTCCTGATTCGCGTCGAAAACGGGGATGCCCGAGCCTATTACGCCATCGAAGCCGCCGATCAGAACTGGAGCACCCGCGCACTGGAACGGCAAATCCACTCCCTCTACTACGAACGCCTCCTGATGAGCCGCGACAAGGCCCCGGTGACCCAGGAGATGCGGGAGAAAACCCGACCCCTCGCCTCCGATCCCCAGGATTTCGTCAAGGATCCCTACGTTCTGGAATTCCTTGGTCTCAAGGGGAAGCCCGATTTCCGGGAGTCCGACCTGGAACAGGTCATCATCGGTAAACTCCAGGCCTTCATGCTCGAACTCGGGAAAGGATTCGCCTTTGTCGCCCGCCAGCAACGGATCTCCACCGAAACCAAGGAGTTCTTCGTCGATCTGGTCTTCTACAACTATATCCTCAAATGTTTCGTCCTGGTCGATCTCAAAACCGGCGAACTGACCCACCAGGACATCGGCCAGATGGATATGTACGTCCGGATCTTCGAGGATACGGTGAAGGGGGAGGACGATAACCCCACCGTCGGCATCATCCTCTGCACGGAGAAGGACCATACGGTGGTGAAGTATTCCGTCCTCAACGAAAGCCGCCGGCTGTTCGTCTCGAAATACCGGCTCTATCTGCCCAGCGAGGAGGAATTGCGCAAGGAGCTGGAGCGGGAGCGGGCGCTGGTGGTGCGGGAGTGGTCGGCGAGGTACGTGGCAAATGAATGCGTTTATTGAAACAGAGATCGGGTCGATTGCATCAGGCTGGAGTGTGCAATCGCTTGACGAGATATGTGAACCGCCTCAATACGGTTACACAGCGGAGGTGCTTGAGAATGTCACTGCGTTAATTGGCCGTCTCATTCATGAGTTTCTTCAACGATTGAGTGATCCGATCAGTGGCGTGGGGCGCGGCGAATTTCCAGTCGTCCTGATTTTGGAGGAGGCCCAGAATTATATCCGAGAGAATCGGAAATCTGAAGAGGACTCCATTTCCAAGCAGGTTTTAGAGCGGATTGCGCGGGAAGGGCGAAAGTTTGGTCTTGGGCTTGTGGTTGCATCTCAGCGCCCCAGCGAAATGTCCAAGACGGTGCTATCGCAGTGCAATAGTTTCATCGTTCACCGGCTTCAGAATCCAGAAGATCTTCGATACTTCCGGGAGATTGTTCCCGGCATCTACGGCCAGCTTCTCGATCAACTACCTGCACTTGCTCCACGCAGTGCTCTTGTTTTGGGTGAGTGTGTTCAGGCGCCCGCGTTGGTAGAAATGCGAGAAGTCGATCCGGCCCCGAGAAGCAAGAACCCACAGTTCTATAAGAGCTGGACCACGGAAACATCCGTGCCCAATGTTGAGGCTGTCTGTGCAAAATGGGAGGGGGCTGGTGTTTCGCGGGAGGGGCAAGCGGAGGCGGATTAGGAAGACGAGCCGATGAATCATCCCACCGAACCCAAAACCATCCAGTCCCGCATCCTCGCCTATGCGCAGGAGATTGACTGGACTTACATGCCGCATGCCGAATCAGGGACGCGGCGCGAGGTTGCAGCCCTCTCCCTGATTCTCTCTTGGAGGGCGGGGGTATGAAAAGCGCGGCGTGGATTCGGATCCGTGACATTGACCTGTTGGAGGCAGGGTTGAGTGTGGATTTTAACCAACATTGGGTACTTTAA
>JACRDG010000077.1 GCA_016218715.1 Desulfomonile tiedjei
CGCGGTTGCTGGTGCCGACCTCGGCGGTGCTTTCAGGCCTGCTCGATTTCGCGATCGCCTTTCTCGTCCTGGTCGGGATGATGCTGTACTACGGGATTGTCCCGACCGCGGCCGTTCTGTTGCTCCCCGGCTTTCTCCTCCTCGCGCTCGGCGTCTCGCTCGGCGTGGGGTTGTGGCTCGCGGCCCTCAACGTGGAATACCGGGACATCCGCTACGTGGTGCCCTTTCTCACCCAGTTCTGGCTCTTCGCGACGCCGGTGGTCTACCCCAGCAGCCTCCTGCCCGAGCCGTGGCGCACCCTGTCGGGTCTCAACCCAATGGTGGGGGTCGTCGAGGGCTTTCGATGGGCGCTCCTGGGGACCAACCCGCCGGGCGCGATGCTGGCGGTGTCAACCCTGGTGGCCCTCGGGCTGCTCGTGAGCGGCGCGCTCTACTTCCAGCGCGTCGAGGAAGGCTTCGCTGATCTGGTCTGAGCAGAGGAAAAAGATGGCGCAACGCGCGAGGGATTGGCTGAAAGAGGCTCAGGCCGAATTGAACGCGTGCCTTGACCTGCTGAGGGGGAAGCACTGGTCCTGGTGTTGCTTCACCTGTCAGCAGGCGGCCGAGAAGGCATTGAAGGCGGTCTGCGAGCATTTCAGGAGCCCGCAGTTTGGGCACAACCTGAACCTCCTTTTGCAAGCCATCGAGGAGCACATGGTCGTGGCTGAATCCGTGCGGATGGCATGCGGCCGTCTCAACCGTCACTACATTCCGACTCGCTACCCCAACGCCTTTGACCGGGGGGCACCTGCCGAGCAGTTCTTTGAGGCCGATGCTCGCCAGGCGCTGGAAGATGCGGAGGAGGTCTATCGGTTTGCTGAAGGCCTTGTCGGATCGCCCTGAGGTGGAAAAGCTCGAGCGCTTCCTCGAGCGCCTGCTGGAACAGCGAGGCGAAGAGTTGGAGTTTGTCGTCCTCTTCGGCTCGATGGCCCGGGGAGACTGGTCCCGGGGGAGCGATTACGATGTCATGATCGGCCTGAGAGCGGATGATGGCAAGCGCTTGATCGACCGAATGGAAGAGTTATCCCCCTTAGTGGAAGGGAACATTGAGGTATTCCCATACAGCCGCTCCGAGTGGCGGCGGATGTTTGACGAGTTTCATTCCCTTCTCCTTGAAGCGCTGGAGTATGGGGTGGTGCTCTGGGACCGGGGCGCGTTCGCCGAAATGCGGGACGTCTTTCACCAATGGCGGGAAAGCGGCCTGGTTACTCCCTGGCGTTCAGGCTGGCAGATAGGCGAGCCCACAGCAGGAAGAGTTGCTTGCGATGAGTGACACCGTGATCCGAGTTGAGCACCTGGGTAAGCGCTACCGCATCGGCGCGCGTCGGGGCCCTTACAAGACGCTGCGCGAGAGCCTGGTCGGTGTGGTGACGGCACCGTTCCGCCGCGCGTGGTCGCCGCATGCGGGGAGACAGCCATCTGTCAATGGCCGCGACGCCATTTGGGCGTTGAAGGATGTTTCCTTCGAGATCAAACGGGGCGAAGTTGTCGGTGTTATCGGGCGCAACGGAGCGGGGAAGAGCACCCTTCTCAAAATCCTTTCTCGGATTACCAGGCCGACCGAGGGGCGCGCCGAGATTCGCGGGCGGGTGGGCGCCTTGCTGGAGGTAGGGACCGGCTTCCACTCGGAGCTGACCGGGCGGGAGAACATCTATCTGAGCGGCGCCATTCTCGGAATGAGGAAGGCGGAGATCGTGCGCAAGCTCGACGAGATCGTGGCCTTCGCCGAGGTGGAGAAGTTCCTGGACACGCCGGTAAAGCACTACTCGAGCGGCATGTGCGTGCGCCTGGCCTTCGCCGTCGCCGCCCACTTGGAACCGGAGATCCTGTTGGCGGATGAGGTGCTGGCGGTCGGGGACGCCGGATTCCAGAAGAAGTGCCTCGGCAAGATGGGCGACGTCGCCAAAGAAGGGCGGACCGTGCTCTTCGTCAGCCACAACATGCTGGCAGTGCAAACGCTCTGCCAGAAGGGCATTCTGCTGGAAGAGGGGAGGGTCTCGGTGGAAGGCCCCGTCCATCAGGTCGTGGAGGAATACCTGTCCCGCTTCCAGTCGGGCGTTGAGCAGCATGCCGAGGTGGAGTACGCCGATGACCCCTCACGGCCGGCCAAAATCCTCAGGATTCGAGTGCTCGGGCCCGACGGCAAGCCCACGTTGAGACATCACATCCTGGACCCGGTCGGGCTCGAAGTCACGTTCGTCGTGCGAAGGGAACTCCGCAACCTTGTCGTGGCCTGTTCGGTGTACACCAGCGGCGGAGACTGTGTGTACGGGACGAACGAGATGGACTGGCAGAACTACGCGGGGGGCGAAATGGTCGGTACGCGGCCCAAATGCCCCGGCCTCTATGCGGCCTCTGTGATGCTCCCGGCTCCGCTCCTCAACGCCGGCCTGTACGAGCTGCTCGTGTCCCTCGCCTGCCCGAGAAGAGAAGACGTTGACCGCCGAGCGGGCATTTTCCTGGAGGTCACAGACACGGAGAGCTTCGCGTCGTTTCCGTACAAGGCGCGGCGGAGCGGGCATGTCGTGGTGCCGATTCAATGGAAGGTGGAACGTCTGGGAGATCCCGAGACGGCGGTATGGAAATATAGGCAGCGCAATAAGGAAGGTGAGTGAGTCATGACTCGAATTCTGGTCACGGGCGGGGGCGGATTCATAGGGTCGGCGATGGTGGCGCATTTGAGGCGCGCCTACCCGGATGTGATCGTGCGGGCGATGGACATTAGCCCGCCGAACGGAGAGGCAAACGAATACGTGATGGGGAGCATCCTTGATGAAACCGACCTTTCGCTCGCTGTCCGGGGGTGCGACTTTGTGATTCACTTGGCCGCAGCCCTTGGGGTCCGCCAGACCGAAAACCGGCCGCTTCACTGCCTCACGGTGAACATCCAGGGGACGCGAAACGTGCTCGATGTGTGTGTGAAGGAGCGTGTGAAGAAGGTGGTGCTGGCCTCGTCATCAGAGGTCTACGGCGAGGCGGCGGTTCAGCCCATCAGCGAGGAAGCCACTCACCACCCCAAGTCTGTGTACGGGGTCTCGAAGCTGGCGGCCGAGGAGTACGTGAGGGGATACGCGGACCACTACGGTCTCGAGTATAGCATCGTGCGCTTTTTCAACGTGTACGGGCCCCGGCAGAAGGCCGAGTTTGTGCTTCCCCGCTTCATCGCGGCCGTCCAGCGCGGACGCCCCCCGGTTGTCTACGGTGACGGCGCTCAGGTGCGCGCCTTCTGCTATGTGGACGATGCGTCGTCCGGCACCGCGGCGGCCCTCTTTGAGAAGGGTGCGTCCGGACAGGTGTTCAACATCGGAAACCCGCACACTCCGATTTCAATGGTTGACCTGGCAAGAAAAATCATCGCGCTCCTTAACGGCCGCAGTGAGCCCTCGTTTGTTCCCATGGCACAGTCAGACCGGAGTGAGCGCCGCGAGATCTACGCCAGGATTCCCGACATCGCAAAGGCGCAACGGATGCTCGGGTATAAGCCAAAGGTCGATCTGGACGAGGGGATCCGCCGGATCGCCTCCGCGGGGCCGGTGGATGATACGCTGATGGACACCAGCCGGCTTCGCGGGATCTGGACATAAAACAGGGCAAGGGACATGGCTGAAAAGCCGCTGCTGGTTCTCGACGTGGAAACGACCGATCCCCGCTCTCGCGAGCTGTGGGAGCAGAGCCGGCTTCTTGAGCGGGTGGGCGAGGTGTGCCCGGCATGGGTGCTCTGGGACCCCGGCAGCGCCTGGCGCGTGCCCGGGGCGACAAGCTTTTCGGACTTTTCGGATCTGTTGGCCTACGCCAAAGCGGAAGGCGCGCAGGCGCTCGTCCTTGTGGAGGGGGGACAGGTCTTTCTGGATGTCGCCATCAGCCTGGAGGGACTTCGATCGTTCCATCCCGAGCGCATCGACTACTTCACTCAGTGGGAGCACTGTCGGCTCCCGGTGGGGGCGGGGGTCCGTGCGATCTCCGTGCGGAGCCTGGAGCGGATGTCGGCTCGGTCGCCCATGGAATGCCTCGAGCAGATCCGCCTCAATCCTGCGGACTTCAAGTACCATTACGATGTGGCGCACGAGGTGTCCTTCGAGGAGAGCCTGCTTGACTGCCAGGACTCAGCCGCGCTCCGAAGGCTCCTTGCCGCTCAATCTGACGGATGGAGCTGGGACACGGCCGGGTTTTTGGGGCTCGTCCGCCGGACGCCTGAGATGGCTCCGCGCTATGTTCCGCCATTCGAGGCCCCGCGGGTTGACGAGCGGAAGATGCCGGCCGCCTACGGCTTTGAATCGCCGGAGTGCGCGGAGTTTCCCACGTACATCATGTTTGACGTCGTCAATGTCTGCAACGCCCGGTGCGTCCACTGCCCTCAGTCCATCGCCAACGTCAACGGGAGCAAGCCGGACTTCTTGGCCGAGCCGGGCCACTTGAGCCTGGACCTCTTCAAACGGGTCATCGACGAGTGCGCCGGGCGGCCCCTTCAGTTTGTTCGCATCACTGCGGACGGCGAGCCTTTGGTGCACAAGCAGCTCTTCGATATGATCGAGTACGCGGCCGGGCGAGGAGTCGGCCCGGTAGGGCTGACCACGAATGGATCGCTTCTGACCCCTGAGAAATCGAAGCGGCTCCTCCAATCCGGCCTCTACATGATCGATTTCTCTCTCGACGCAGCGACGGCGGAGACCTTCGCGAAAGTTCGGGCAGGACTCAAGTTCGACAAAGTCCGCCGGAACGTACACGAGTTCATTGATCTGCGGGATCGCCTGGGTGCTCCAGTCAAGGTCATGGTGAGCTTCGTCAAACAGCGCGCGAACATTCACGAGCTTTCGGCATTCGTCGATTACTGGACGCCCCTCGTGGACAAGGTGCTCATCCGCGAGATGATCTCCAACGTGGGGTTGAACGAGACGTCGGAGAGCGCGTTACCCGGATGGGATCATCGCTGGCCGTGCGTCCATTTCTTCCGGCGCGTCGTCATCAACCACCAGGGGGTCCTGAAGGCGTGCCCGATCGACTGGGAGCAGAAAACCGTGTACCGCTCGATGACCGAGACCTCGGTGTATGACGCTTGGCACAGCCACCACTACTGGTTGAATCGGCTGGAGCACCTGAACGATGAGATCCCCGACAGACGTGTTTGCAAGAAGTGCAAGGACTGGGCCGGCACGCCGTGGGAGATGGGGTACGAGAAAGTCATCGCCCAGCTCGAATGATGCCAGATCCGGAGAAGGTCGTCGCCATTTGCCAGCCGAATTTCCTCCCCTGGCTCGGCTACTTCGAGATGGGGCACCGGGCAGATGTGTACGTCATGCTCGACGATGTCCAATACCCCCGACGGGAGTGGGTCAATCGAAACAAAATCCTAAGCGGGTCGCCGCCGGGATGGATGTGGCTCACTGTCCCCCTCAAGAAATCTTCCCAGACCATTGCGATCAACAAGGTCGAAGTGAGCGACGAGGCCCCGTGGGCTTCCACCATGTTGAAGTCGCTGCGCCACGTCTACGGCCGCGCCCCTTTCTTTTCGATGTACTACGATGAGTTGGCCGCGCTACTGGCGCGGCCGTGGCAGTACCTCGTGGACTTCAACCTCGGGCTGATCCGGTGGTTCTGTGGGAAGATGGGTATTCACGACAACTTGGCCTTGAGCTCTCACTTGAACGTCCAGCTCGCGAGAGATGACAAGTTGGTGGAGATCTGCGAGCGGCTGGGCGCGACGATCTACCTGGCCAACAACGGCTCGAAGGGGTACATCGACCCCTCGAAGTTCCATCATCGTGGCATCGGCTTTGTGTTCCAAGACTACCAGCATCCGACCTACGCGGTGAACGGGTATCAGTTCGTCCCGTATCTGTCGGCCCTCGATCTCCTTTTCTGGCACGGCCCGGATGCGTTGAGCATCATCCTCAGCGGTCGTGATCCAAACTGGCGGGAGCGCGTGACCTACGGCTCGAGATCAGTTTCAGTGGTCGGAGAAAGGTGAGTCGTGGCCCGGATCATTGCGATCGTTCAGGCGCGCGTTAGCTCAACCCGGCTCCCTGGGAAGGTCCTGCGTCCGCTGAACGGCGAGCCCGCCATCGTCCACGTCATGCGCCGGGTGAAGGCGTGCTCGATTCTGGACGCTGTCTATCTCGCGACCTCGATCAAATCGGAGAACGATCCGCTGGAGCAACTGGCCAAAGAACACGGCTGGATGTGCTACCGGGGGAGCGAGGAGGATGTCCTATCCCGCTTCGTTGATGTCGTCCGGTCCGACCGGGCGGACATCGTGGTTCGCGGAAGCGGGGATAACATGGCGATCGACCCTGAAGTGATTCGGTCGACCGTCGAAAAGCTCCAGCGGGACCGTCTCGACGTCTGCTCGCCATTCCTGGACGACTACACGTACCCGTTTGGCGCCGGCGCCGAGGTCTCCACGGCTGACTGCCTCCTCCGCTTGGACGAGGACACTCGCAATGCCGACCCCTCGTACCGGGAGCACATCCACTCTTACGCCTACGACCATCGAGACCGATACCGTGTTGCCAGGCTCGACGCCCCTCCGGGGCTGAGCCGTCCGGACATTCGGATCTCCGTGGATACACTCGAGGAATTTGAGGTGATGGAAGCGATCTATCGAAAGCTGGCGCACCGCAGGAGCCTCTTCTCCCTGGCGGAGCTGATCCGTGTTTGGGATGAGCTGCACGCCGAGGCGATCAAGGGAGGAGAGAAATGAAGACGGTTAACATCGGCACGCACCCCGTGGGCGACGGCCATCCCTGCTTCATCATCGCCGAGGCCGGGTGCAATCATAACCAGAGACTGGATCTGGCGAAGCAGCTTGTGGATATGGCGGTGGCGGCGAACGCGGACGCCATAAAGTTTCAGACCTACGAGGCTGAAGAGATCTACTCTCGAAAGACGCCGATGATGACGCACTTTAAGGCATTGATGAATGCACCCGACAACGCCACTATGTTTGATTTGAGTCGAGCAACCGAGCTTCCGTACGACCTGCAACCACTTGTCGTGGAATATTGTCGCCGCCGTGGTATTACCTTCTTTTCGACAGTCTCCGGCCAGAAGGGGATCGACTTCCTCGAGAAGTTAGGAGTTCCTGTCTACAAGGTTGCCTCGTTTGAAATGACACACTTTCCGCTGCTCCGGCAGGTAGGACGAACGCGGAAGCCGGTGATCCTTTCAACCGGAATGGCAAATCTTGGCGACATCGAAAAAGCGATTAATGCTGTTGTTCAAGGTGGCAGTGACCAGATAATTTTGCTCCACTGTGTGTCGAACTACCCGGCGAAGCCCGAGAGCTGCAACTTACGGGCAATCCAGACGCTCAAGACAACGTTCGGCTGCCCCGTAGGCTTCTCAGATCATACTTCGGGGATCGAGGTCACGAAGATCGCGATTGCCATTGGGGCCAACATGGTGGAGAAGCACATCACGGTGGATCAGAGCCTGCCGGGCCCCGATCATTACTTTTCGCTGACACCTGACCAGCTTATCGCGCTCGTGCAGGCTGCGCGTGAGATCGAAACGGTCCTGGGGAGTCCTACCAAGTTTTGCACGGCGGACGAAGAGGAGATGAAGCGCATCGGGCGCCGGAGCCTCTGCGCGGCGCGGGACATCGGGAAGGGAGAGCGTGTGACTGAGGCGATGATCGCCGTCAAGCGACCCGGCACCGGAATCCCTACAGAGCTGATGGACGTGGTGATCGGCGCTGCGGCCGTGCGAGACATCGAGGCGGATGAGCCACTGTCGTGGGAGATGTTTGTGCAGTACGAGTCCGATTCACCAACGCGGAAGGGGATGGATTCGTGAAGTCTGGTCACTTTGTCGTCCTCGGACTCTACGAGGTCCACATGGCCTCGGCCATGGTCATGGTCGACGGCGAGGTCATCGCCGCCACCCATGAGGAGCGGTTTAGCCGCCTCAAGAACGACGCCGGGTTCCCTTGCCAGGCCGCGAGATTTTGCCTGGAGCAGGCCGGCATCGCGCCCCACGAGGTGGATGCGGTCACTTTCATCAACGAGTCCTTTCCGCCGGCGAGCGTCGCCAACATCCTCTTCAAGCGTCCGGCGCTCTTCGGCCCCAAAGACTGGGTGGAGGAGAACGAGCGTTACTGGAAACCGCGCCTGTTGGAACGGAGAGATCCGGGTCCGTACTTCCGGATCATGGGGGGATGGGATCGGGTTCCCGACGGCCACTACTACGATCTCAAGCGGCTCGACATGGACGCCGAGCCCGGAACGGTTTCAGAGACGTTCAACGCCCTCCGTCGCGACGCGGTCCAGCGACTCCTCGGAGTTCCCGGCGAGCGGGTTCATTTCATGCCCCACTACATGTGCCATCACTACCACGCGTACTATTCCGGCCCGCTTCGAGGCAAGGACGTGGTGGTGATCCACGCCGAAGGGGAGGGAGGCCGTTACAACTCGGCGGTCTCCCGTCCGACCTCGGAGGGCCTTACGGTCATAGCCGGCACCGATGAGTGCGACCTGGGGCGGCTCTACCAGTGGACGACGCTGCTCCTCGGCATGAAGCCCTATCATCACGAATACAAACTGATGGGGCTTGCTCCTCACGCCAGCGCCCACGAGGTGCGCCGCTCGCTGGAGGTGTTTGCCCCGATCTTCAGGCTTGATGAAGAGCAGATGGTGATCCGGTATAACGAGCGTCCACCTGACCTGTACTTTTTCTTCAGGGATCGGCTCCAAGGGCATCGCTTCGATGGGATCGCCGGGGCGCTTCAGCAAATGCTGGAGGAGCGTCTCATGGAGTGGGTGAGCCTTGTGGTGCGCCGAACCAACGCCTCTCGCGTCTGCTACGGCGGCGGCGTGGCGATGAACGTCAAGGCCAACATGCGCCTCTCTCAGCTTGAGGACGTAAAAGAGCTTTTCGTTCCCCTCTCACCGGGGGATGAGAGCAACGTCTTCGGAGCCGCTTACTGGCTCACCGAGAGGCACTTTCTCGCCCGCGGTCGCGATCCGGAGACGATCCCGTCGCTTCCCCACGCGTACTTGGGGGAAGAGCACGGCGAGGACGCGGTTCGGGAGACGGCCCGGACGGCGCGTGAGCGAGGGTTCCACGTGGAGGAGAGCGTTGACGCGAAACTGGTCGCGCGCCTGCTGGCCCACGGCGTCGTGGCGGCGCGCAGCCATGGGCGGGGAGAGTTTGGCCAGCGGGCCTTGGGAAATCGCTCGATTCTTGCCAACCCGTCGTTGGCTGGTGTCGTGGAGACGATTAACCGCCAGATCAAGTACCGAGACTTCTGGATGCCATTCGCGCCAACGATCCTTCATGAGTGTCGCCACGACTACCTCGACAATCCGAAGGATGTTGACGCCCGCTTCATGACCGTCTGCTTTCCCACGAAATCGAAGCGCGCGCGCGAGATTGCCCAGGCCCTCCATCCCGCAGACGGCACGGCGCGTCCCCAGGTCCTCACGCGGGACGTGAATCCTGGCTACCATGACCTCATTCAGGAGTTCCAGCGCCTGACAGGGATCGGAGCGGTCCTCAACACCTCATTCAACCTGCACGGCCAGCCAATCGTGAACAGCCCCGCGGACGCTCTTTACACCTTCATCAACTCTGAGCTGGACGCCCTCTGGCTGGATGGAGTTCTCATCAGCCGCCAGCCCATCCAGCAGTATCTCGATCCTGACCGGAGCCGCCAGTGACCAAGACCGGAACGCTTCTCACCGCCGGCGCCCTTCTGCTCCTCGCCGAGGCCTGGTTGCGCCGCTCGAATCCATACCGGCTCTGGTCGTCGGCGTTCGACGAGGCGTCGGTGACCGAGCCCCATCCGACGCGGGGGTGGACCCAGCGGCGGCATCTTGACTTCGTCTTTCATCACCGCTATTTGCCGACGCCTAATCGCGTACACTTCAATAATCTGGGGATGCACAGCGCCCGCAATTATTCCGCTTCGAAACCTCCGGACACGCTCCGTGTTCAACTGTTTGGATGCACCACCGCCGCCGGCTGGGAGCTACCGTCCGACGGGACCATCGCGGCTCAGCTCGAGGCGCGGCTCAGACAGACTCTCGGCAGGCCGGTGGAAGTCATGAACGCCAGCGCGCGGAACTACTGCACCGCCCAGCTCTACCATTGGTATGTCGAAGAGCTAGCCGCCTACGAGCCTGATCTGGTTATCTATCACTTCAATACGAATCACCCGCGTCGCAATATCACCTTTCATGAGAGCGGCAAGTCGGTGCGATTTCATCAACCAGTGTACACCCTCGACCCCGATGGGAGCCTTCGGCTCCTTCGGACCACTCTGCCAACTCATCCGAATGACATGATCTTCCTGAACGATCGCCGGGAGATTGAACGGATTCCGGGGCACACTGACCGTTCGTTCCATCGCTGGCTACGCGATCATCTTCATACATACTGTGTCCTTGACGACTTTCTCCAGGGGCCAGTGCGGTTGCGGCGGTTTCGGGATCGTGTCGAGATCAAGGATATCGAAAAACGCGAGTTCCTTCCCACTTCAGTTCATAGTCTCGACGCGATGCCGTATCAGTGGCGTTCCACCGCGGCAATCCTGGCGAAATGGGTGGAGGAAGTGCATCGGGCAGGCGCAAGCTTTCTGATCGCTCCTCATCTCGCGTTCTACCATGCTGGCGCAGGTCGGCTTTACTCCTCCTCGGACCACCCTTGGGGTTTCAACTATGAGGATATTCCGGAGCGTCGGTACCTCCCGCTGATTGCTGAGACGCTGGGGGCATTTTATTGCGATACGTATCGCTGGGCTTATGAACAGCGGATAGACACTACCCCTTTCTCCATCCACCCTCGTTACGCCTACGTCACCGCGCATGGAGCGGCCGCCCACGCGGCGGCGCTTGCAGAGGCGCTGGATGGCTTAAGAGCCGGCTCCACGAAGTTGGCGGTAGGGCCTTAACAAGAAAGGGTCATCTGATGACGCGTGATGACGTGGTCGAAGTCCTCCTTGGCTGCTTAAGCGTTCTCGCCCAGGAAGAACCGGATCGCTTTAAGCTCGATTTATCCGAAGAAACTATCCTTTTCGGCTACGACGCCGGCCTCGACTCGTTGGGGCTCGTCATGCTACTGCTGAGCGTCGAAGAAGCGTTGCATGCGAGGCATGGTGTTTCGGTGCCACTGATGGATGAACGTGCCTTGTCGCAACGCCACAGCCCGTTCAGGACTGTACGGACGTTAACCGACTATATTATTGCGAACTTCGGATGAGCTTTACAGCAGACGCCGAAGTAGTCGTTATCACGGGGACTCGGAAAGGAATTGGGCGGTCGCTGGCCGAGCACTTTCTGAAGCGGGGGGCGACGGTCATTGGCTGTAGCAGAGAGCCAACAGATCTGCGCGCCGGGGGCTATGAACATCACTGCGTGGACGTGTCGAACGAGCAGCAAGTAAGGCAATTGTTCGCGGCGGTTTGGAAGCAGCATGGTCGGCTCGACATTCTCATTAATAATGCAGGAATCGCAGCGATGAACCACGCCTTGTTGACCCCGGGGTCGACGGTTGAACGGATTTTCGCAACGAACTTTCTTGGCACGTTTCTTTGCTGCCGCGAAGGTGCGCGCCTCATGCAGAGAAACCGGCACGGGCGGATCATTAACATAGGTACGGTTGCCGTCCCGATGCGGCTTGAGGGAGAATTGGTCTACGCCGCGTCGAAGAGTGCAGTGATAACGTTGACCCAGATCCTGGCGAGAGAGTTGGCGCCGTTCAACATCACAGTTAATGCGGTGGGAGTCACTCCCGTCGAAACGGATCTTATTCGGTCAGTGCCGAAAGAAAAAATCGACCGGATCATTGAGGGGCTTGCGATCAAGCGGTTGGGCCGACCAGAGGATGTCGCAAACGTGATTGATTTCTTCGTGCGCCGAGAGAGTGATTATGTGACCGGCCAGACGGTATACCTGGGAGGAATGTGATGCCTATCGGGTGGCTCCTTGACCGTATGGCGTCTTGGGAAGATGTCGAGGCCGTTATCTGGCGTGCTGAGCCTGTGAGCTACGAGCAACTCTTAGGCCGCGCGAGGCAGTGGCGTGTACGCCTGGCCGAGGACGGTGTTGGTGAGGGGCATATCGTTGCACTCGAAGGTGGCCTAAGCCCAGACATATGCGCACTTCTTATTGCTCTCATTCAGCATCGGGCAGTCATCGTTCCGCTTGGCCCCGTTAGTGACAGGAATCGATTCGACTTTCTTCAAATAGCGCAGGGTCAGCATGTTTACGCCTTCGATGCTGGGGGCGCCGTTAAGGTATCTCATCGCCCGTGCAGCCCGCCAACTGGCCTTTTGAGGGAACTAATCGCGCGCGGCGAACCCGGCTTGGTACTGTTTACGTCTGGGTCGAGCGGAAACCCAAAAGCGGTCGTGCACAGTCTCGAGCGCCTGCTCTGGAAATTCCAAAAGCCTCGCGCACGGCTACGGACCGCCGGTCTGTTTCGACTTGACCACATCGCTGGATTCGATTCGATCTTCTATGCCCTTTCGAGTGGAGGGACCCTTATAGTCGTCGAGAATTACCAGCCCGATGAGATGTGCCGTGCGATCGAACATCACGCAGCCAACCACCTGACGGCGACACCGACCTTTCTCAGACTGTTACTGGGCTCTGGGGCATGCTGGCGTCATGATCTTTCGTCGCTCCAGCTCGTTACATATGGCTCCGAAGTCATGCCTGAGGCTACATTGCATGTCCTGCGCAAGGCTATGCCAAATGCTCGCTTCATCCAGAAGTATGGCTTGACAGAGCTCGGTTCGCCGCGCTCACGTTCCAAGGACTCGGACTCAGCGTGGATCAAGATTGTCGATGGGGATTTTGAAGCTCGCGTCGTAAACGGGACGCTCCAAATCCGAACACGATCGAGTATGCTCGGTTATTTAAACGCGCCTGACCCATTCACCGCTGACGGATGGTTTGATACTGGCGACGCGGTCGAGACCGATGGAGAATACATTCGTATTCTCGGGCGCAAATCGGAAGTTATCAACGTGGGCGGCGAGAAGGTGTACCCAGCCGAAGTTGAAAACGTGCTACTCGAGATGCCCAATGTAAAAGATGTGATTGTGCGTGGGGAGCCGAACCAGATTCTCGGCAACATCGTGTCAGCGGCCGTCAGTGTTCTTGAGCCGGAGACCGCGGAATCTCTAGGGTCCCGCATGCGCAAATTCTGCAAAGGGCGTCTGGCGCGTTACAAGATCCCTGTGAAGGTTGAGGTCGTCACAGATGCCCAGTATGGTGATCGCTTCAAAAAGCAGCGGGCACAGAAAGGGTGAGGGGGCAGGTGGAAGCTTCACATGATCTCGTCGAGTTTCGTCCGTACGCCCCGGGTGATGAGCGCGGCATCTTGGATCTTCTGCGGATCTGTGGCCATCCCCGCAAGGCGGAATTCTGGCCATGGATCAACAAGGATGGCCCTTACGGTGAAACTGTCTTTGAGATCGCGGTCGTGCGGGGGATAGTCATTGCGCATTACTCCGTGTTGCCAACCTTTGTGTTAGCTGGCGGCTCGCTGGAGCGAGCTGGCCTGGCGATTCATGCTGCCGTGCACCCCGAGTATCGCTACGCCGGCAACATTCTGGAGGTGGCAAGACGGGTCTTCGATCGTTGCCGCGATCAAGGGATTCGCTTCGTCTACGGTTTCCCAAACGAGAACATCTGGAAAGTGACGCTACACCTCTTGCATTGGAAGCCGATCACTGACATCGTCGCACTCGAGCGGCACTTGGAGGGTCTACCAACCTCCCGCGGCAGATCGGTTGCCGTTCGTGATCGGGTCTCGTTTGATGAACGTCACACGCGCGTGGCTGTACCAGCGGTCGCCGGAGAAGAGATGACAAGCGTTTACCGGACTACCGCTTACCTGAATTGGCGTTACGCAAGTAACCCCCAGGTTCGCTACGTGTTGCTTGAGGCTGGGGCTACGTTGGACACTCTTGCCGGCTACGCCGTGCTGAAGTTCTACGAGAAGAGCAATGTTCGCTATGTGCACATCGTAGAATTCGGCGCTGCAGGGCTCTCAGCGGATGTTTTCACCGCGCTCGTCATCAAGGCAGCCGAAGTGGGGCGGCAGGGCGGAGCAGAAATCCTTTCCTGCTGGATGTTCGAGAATGCTCTCTTTTATAGGGTCCTCGAGGAGATTGGTTTGAAGGCTGTTGGATTCAAAACACATTTTGCATATCGACCTATCGATCCAACGTTCGACTATGAACTTCTGCGCAAAGAGCGTTGGCTTCTCCAGATGGGAGATTCGGATAACTTCTAGACCGATTAAGGAGAAGTGCCATGATGGTGTCGGAAAAGAGAGCTCTGTGTGTTCGGGTATTGGTGGCGATGGGATTTGCGTTCAGCCTGTGGTGTTTCCCAGGTGTCGTTTTGGCTCAGTGGGCCTTCAACGGAAACGAGATTTACAACACCAACAGCGGCAACGTCGGCATCGGAACTGCCTGGCCCGAGCGGAAGTTGCACCTCAGCGCATCCTTTCCCGTCATCAGGATTCAGGATAGCGACAACGGTGCTGGTGTGGGCGCCCATGCTTATATCGAGTTTGGCCAAACTGAAGGGAATGCGTGGAGTCGTACAGGGTATGTCGGAGATGGTTTTGGGGGGGAGCGCGCGCTCGGGATTGACACGGACGGCTATCCAATCAAGTTTTCTACTGACAATTTTCAAACAATGCGTCTTCAGATTGCGACGGACGGGTCTCTCCGTCTTGCGGGGCCCCAGGTGAGCCTGAAATTCCGGGAGGCGGGCACGGGGTGGAACGAACCGCAGTTTGGCATTCAACCGGTCTCTGCCAACTCCGGGGTGGGATTTCAGGCGAGCCCGACGGGGGGGGGCCAAGTCTGTTCTCCTAATCCCTGTCCACCGGGCTTCTTCCAGGCCCGCTATAACGACAGCCTCATCGACACGGGGGGCATTCAGATTGAGGCTGGGTATGGTACCGAGCCGCACCGGATCGACACGTGGAGAATCGGGGCCGGCCTTCTGAAGGACATCCAATTTTCGAAACGAATTGTGGCTGATGGTGCGTATACCCCGCTGGTGCATATTAAGGCTGACACAGGCAACGTCGGTATCGGGACAACGACTCCTGACGGCCGCCTTCATGTGGTCGGAGACCTTATAGTCACCGGATTGAAGAATTTTCAGATTGCCCATCCCATCGAGCCTGAGCGGAAGTGGCTTGTCCATTCAGCCCTGGAAGGACCCGAGGCCGCGGTCTACTACCGGGGCGAAGCGCAACTCCACAACGGCAAGGTCGTGATCGCCCTTCCCAGCTACTTCGAGGCCCTGGCCCGGAAGGAGCAGCGCACGGTCCAGCTCACGCCGATTGATGGTTGGTCTCCCCTCTATGTGGAAGAAAAAGTTCAAGAAGGCCGGTTCACCGTTCGGACTGCAAAAGGCGGGGATCCTGATCAGCGTTTCTATTGGGAGGTCAAAGCCGTCCGCGCTGACGTGCCATCCCTCGTTGTGGAAAAGCCGAAAGGATCAGAAACACAATAAATGCGGGTTCAACCTTTGACGATTGCTGTCAGGACGCGCGGGAGTCTCGCCTACGGCTGGGGGCACCTTGTTCGGGCGTGGCGGCTGGCGCACCACCTCAGGGTCCAGCATCCGGAGATACGTGTGGAACTTGTTGTCGAGGGAGACGGGGGTGTACGGGCGGTCAGGCGGGAGTGGGGCGCCGAGTGGATCGAGTTGCCTGAAGGTGTGGCAACAGACACGGAGGCGCGCTGGCTTCATCATGTCCGGCCCGAAATCCTCATTGTGGACCTGCTGGAGATCCCGGCCACGTTCCTCCGTCTCTTCCGCGAGCAGAGCGAGCTGCTGGTGGTTTTCAACGATTTGGCTCTGCCGTGCTCAGAGGCTGACGTGGTGATCTGCCCGCAGGTGCTCGACGACTATCCTTCACAGATGCCGGGGCAGCGCTGGCTCGCCGGGGCCGACTACTTTGTCATGGATGATTCATTCAGGCGTGACAGTGGGCCACGATCTATTCGCCCCCAAGTGGAGACCGTCTTGGTTGTGATGGGAGGGTGTCTGCCGCCTGAGGTGGAGGCCTGGACTCTCGCGCTTGTTGATCGACTGAAGGAGCAGCCGTTCCGGACTCAGGTGGTCCTAGGTTTCGACCAGGCAGGGGCGATAGAGCGATACCGCCAGTTCGCTGGCCCGAAGGTAACCTTTATCGAGGGGACGCAGAAGATGGGCCACCTGATGCGTGAAGTGGACCTAGCCATCGCCGCCAGCGGCTACGTCAAGCTGGAGCTTGCGGCCGCGGGCACTCCGGCGCTCCTCGTTAGTGTTGTCGATCATCAAGATGGCTTGGGCCAGCCTTTCGCTGAGCGAACGGGAGCCGCACGCTACCTTGGAAATATCGCGACGCTTGCTCCCGAAGAGGTAGTCGCGGCCGCACTTGCTCTTGCGAAAGATGTCGAGACCCGGCGAGCGATGTCCGAAGCGGGGCGTCGCGCTGTCGATGGGCGAGGCGCTGAGCGTATCGAGGGCGAGATTTTAGCCGCCTGGCGAGCGCTGGCGAGGCCGCGGGCGCCGCGGGCAGGGGCTCCACGATGAAGAGCGTGCTCGTGCTGGTCGCTCACCCAGACGACGAAGTCCTCGGTTGCGGTGGAACGCTTGCGGCCCTTCATGCCGGTGACAGCGTTACCGTGGTCATGTTGGCTGACGGCGAGACTTCAGGCGATGCCGACCTTTCTTCGCTAGCTCGTCAACTTGGCGAGGCTCGTCGGACGATGGCCCGAGCGGCCGCTCACATCCTGGGGATCAAGGAGGTCGTGTTTCTCGGGCTGCCTGACCAGCGGCTGGATCAGACCCCTCTGCTTGAGATCATCAGGCTCGCCCAGCCAGTGGCCGAGCGGGTGCGCCCAACAGTGGTCTACACCCACTCTCAGGCTGACTTAAACCTTGACCATCGGATTGCCGGCCAGGTGGCGCTGACCCTCTTCCGCCCAGTTCCGGGGAGTCCGGTGGAGGAGATTTATGCCTTTGAGGTTCCCTCCTCGAGCTGGGGCTTCGGCCAGTTCGGGCGAGCGTTTACTCCAACCGTCTTTGTGGACATCTCGACCACACTGGAGCTGAAGCTCAAGGCGTTCGCCGCGTATGAAAGCGAACTGCGGTCGTCTCCTCACCCCAGGTCCCTTGAGATGCTCCGTGCGACAAGCGCCCACTGGGGCGGGGTCTGCGGAGTTTCTGCGGCCGAGCCCCTTGAACTCGTGTGGGCCATCCGCCGAGGGTTGAATCCTTAAATCGGAATGCGATCACCTGTGAAGCGAAATGTCGTCGAGAAGAGTTGGAGGTTGCTTAAAGCCTCGCTGGTTGGGCGTGCAGCCATCGCTGTTCGCCGAAGACTTCGAGGGGACGAGAGAAATCGACGGGCATTTGTGCGAACGTTGGATGCTGCATTTGCCAAGGGGCATTTCCCATCCGGTGACAATCATCGCGTGGCGTTTGTCAGCATGGGCGCTGGCCTTCACTTCCTAAGGTTTGAAGCGTTGCTAGGACACGCGCTGAGGCTCAGGGGAGCAAGGGTCGACTACATCCTTTGCGACTTGCCAGAGCTCCCAATGTGTAGTCGGCGGATCATCATTTATCCCGACAATCACGTCTGCCGGAGATGTATTGGGGAGTCTAGACCGGTCGCCGACGGGCTGCGCCTCAGGTGGCGCGGGCTTTCCCGCTTCCTCGATCCAGGTGTGTTCACAAAGGCTCGCGCGGTAGTCGCTGCCCTTCGCGACGATGAGCTCGACGAGTTTGTTTTCAACGGCCGCCCGCTTGGGATATGGATTCGTACAACGCTATGCCACTTTCTTCTCAGCGATGCACAAGACACGAGCGGAGAGGTGGTTGATGCGAAGCGCAGACTCCTGGTCAGTGCAATCATTCATCTCGAGGCAGCCAAGCGATTCCTGGAAGTCCTGCAACCCACAACACTCGTTGCGCTGAGCGGCAAACATCTGGAGTGGAGGATTGCCGTCGAACTTGCTAAGGAGGCCGGGATTTCGGTGTATTGCTATGAGGTGATGGGAGATCCCCTGGGCGGCTATGACCTAGACTACCACTTCGTAACTCATAATGTCTCGCCCGATGATGCCCATCTGGGTAATGTGGGGGAAGTCTGGGCGTGGTGGCAGTCTCAACCGGCGTCGGAAGGCGAGCTAGCGGCCCTCGACGACCTGCTGCATGCCCGTAGGCGTCCGAGGGCCAATCTTTGGGTGACCGATGGGGGCCCCCAAAATCCTGAGGAAATGAGAAGGCGATTGAGCCTGACGGATCTACGCCCCATCGCCGTAGCGTTTCCGAGCGTCTCTTGGGATCTGATGAACGTCGGCAAAGATATTGCGTTCACGAGTCAACTTGACTGGATTCGGTGCTGTGTCGAGTATTTTGCGAAACACCCGGATTGGCAACTGATCATCCGCTCACATCCTGGCGAGGTTCGCATTCCAGGGATGGAGAGTCGTAAGAAAGTTGCCGAAGTGGTGGGAAGCCTCTACCCGGTGCTTCCTCACAATATCCGCGTGATCCCTCCTGAGGATCCGGTAAGTTCATATGTGTTGATTGAACTGTCAACGCTTGTCCTCGTGTACACGAGCACACTAGGAATGGAAGCCGTGGCAGTCGGTAGGCCGACAGTATTGTGCGGGAACCCGCAGTACCGTGGGAGGAGGTTCACATATGATGTGTCATCGCCGGACGAGTTCTGTGCTGTTGTGGGCCGTCTCATGAGAGAGCCGGTTGCTCTGAATGAGGAGATGCGACTCCTGGCTAAGAAAAGCCTCTATCTCTGGAGAAATTTGGCCGTGCCCTTTGGGTGGACGGACAAGGCAGGGAAAGAGTTCAGGGTGACATCCGTCGACCAGCTCAAACCTGGGGCAAACGAGATTCTCGATGAGGTGTGTCGCGCCATGTTGGCCCATGAGGATGTGCCCCTCTTAGGCGGGATGGGGTTTTGGAATTCGGCGCGTGATTGAGCGACGCAGGGAATGAGAGAAGAGGCTCTCAAAGTTCTCCAGTGCCCGTTTTCAGGAACCCCGCTGAAGGTTGACAGGTGTCTCAAAACTGATGCGGAGGGGGAGATCGAGGTAGGAATCCTTTCCTCCGAGTCGCATCGGTTTCCAGTCCTTGGGGGAATTCCGATCATTAAACCGGCTAGGCAGACTGTCTCATTGCTTCGACTGATCGAGAGCGGTGAGCCGGAGCGAGCACTCCTCGCTGCCCTTGCGCCTCCATTCCCGAGAAGTCGTGGGGCCAGATATCTATTCCGAACGGGAGAGTTGTTGAGGCTACGAGGTCTTGTCGGGGCGATCGAAACTTATTGGCATGCGCGGGTGAAAAACTCGATAGTTAATTCAGCGTGTACCTTTGAGGAAGCTCTATATTTTTTCTTTCGCCAATCCGCATGGTCCTCTCTTGGGCCCTTCAATTACTTTTTTTACCGGCGATCTGATCCCACCTTCGTCGCCGGGCTTGCGCTCATGAGCGTGGTAGGGCGCGACGGGTTGTTACTTGATCTTTGTTGTGGGGTTGGACATTTTACGCGCACGTTGGCTCAGCATCGAGATCATACAACAGTGATTGGCTTTGACGAGTTTTTTTTCCTCTTATACTTAGGTAAGCGATTTCTCGCTCCTCACGTCACGTTTATCTGCGGTAGCGCGAATTTACCCCTCCCTTTCCGTCAACGGGAGTTTACATATGCCTTTTGTTCTGACGCGTTTTTTGACATCGAGGGACAGTGGGGGTGTGCGCGTGAACTGCTTAGAACGGTGGATGAGCGGGGCGTGATCATGCTCGTTCATCTGCACAACCCGCTGTGGCCGCACAGCTACCGAGGGAGCCATCCCCTACCGGCAAGGGCTTATCGCAATCTTTTTGAATCTCGCGCGCCGAAGTTCTTTTCCGAACGGACGCTCCTTGACGACTATATCGCTGAGCGTCCCCTCGACCTCGCTCAAGAGCCGACGGATAAAGAATTGGCTTCCGTCCCGGCCTTCAGCATGATTGCGACGCTGCGTGAGGGGGTATTTGTGCGACACTCAACGTTTGCTGAACCCTATGAAGCCAAGGCGCTGGAAATTAATCCTCTCTATCATGCGTGCCGTGAAGCCGATCGGTTCCTCCTAACCTTGGAGGTGCCTCAGGAATATCGTCGTGATTACCCCGAGTTGGAAGTTGTTCTGCCTCCCCGTGTCGAGTTTGACATCGCACTTCTCGAAGCGGCGCGCAACGGCGTGTCTTCTCCGGAAGTTCGTCGACTCCTTCAGCGGCGGATTCTGGTCCCCCTTCCACCGCGTTACCTTAGAGCTGGTACTGCGAACAGATGCTGATCCCCCGGCTGGCGAGAAGGCTTCGGCGACGAATGGTTCTCGCTCTCTCAGGGGTTCCCATTTTCCGTCGACCCGGAGGGCTCATTCTTCTCTACCACCGGGTTATGCCTCAGCCGGGGCCGAGTATCCACGGATCGTCGATGAGTGCCGTTCAGTTTGAGCGGCACCTTACCGTGTTGCGTGAGCGATATCAGGTGGTGCCCCTTCCGCAGCTTGTGGAAGAACTTGCGTCGGGAATATTTTCGAGCCCCTGGCAGATCGCGATTACTTTCGACGACGGCTACCAGGATAATCATAAGTTCGTCCTTCCCATCCTGGAACGGTTTAACGTTCGTGCTTCATTCCTTCTAATCACGGATGGAATTGGATCACCGCAAGAGTTTTGGTGGCATCGGCTGGAACGGATTATCAGGTGTTGTTCAATGGATTCATTGCTTTTCGATCAGACACGATGCCCGCTCACAACTCCAACAGACCGTAAGAACACTTTTTTGTTTTTGTTTTCTGTCCTTCGAGATCTTTACGGCGACGAAAAAGAGCGCATGTTGGCCAAGTTGTCGCGGATGGCCGGCGTCGAAGATGGGCCACCGAATGAAGAGAACTTCCTGATGTCGTGGGATCAAGTGTTCGATATGGTTCGTGCGGGAATGCACATCGGGTCTCACACATGCACGCACCCGAGACTTGGCTGTCTGCCTCGTCATCAATTGGCAAGGGAGCTCGCGGAGTCAAGGCGCGTTCTGGAAGAACGACTCAGGATACCGGTGACGGCTATTGCGTATCCATACGGACATAGGGCCGACGTCCCCGACACCATCGGCATGGCTGCGAAGTCCGCAGGTTATCACTATGGACTTTCCACTGAAACTGGGATCAATCGAAGAGGGCGGGATCCGTTTATGCTCCGGAGGCTTAATGTTTCAGGTTGGGAGAGCGAAGAGTTTGCCTTTCGGATCGCTAGAGAATTTCTGTCACGCGGCTCAGGGCGTTACGGTCGTGACAGGTAGCGTAATCATTTCTTCATATAACAAAGGCCGCTATATCGGCCAAGCTATCGAGAGCGTTCTGGCTCAAACGCTTGGGGGTGTTGAGCTGATCGTCGTTGACGACGGCTCTACTGATGAGACTGAGCGCCTGGTTTTGACGCGATATGCCGGAGGTGTAACGTATCTTCGGCAGGAGAATCTGGGACCTGCTGCTGCGCGGAATGCTGGGTTTTTCCGGTCTTCTGGCGAGTACGTGTTGTTCTTAGATGCTGATGACTTTCTTACCCCTGATTGCCTTGAGAAAAAATTCCGCGTGCTTGAAGAGAAGCGTGAAGTCGGATGGGTGTATTCTGACATTTATCTGACAGATGAGACGGGACGCGTGACTGGGCTCTGCTCTCAACAATTTCGGTATGAGCGACGAAAGCTCACGGGCTGGATTCATGACGAACTTTTATTGGGCAACTTTATTCCTATTCACGCTCCCTTAATCAGGCGCGCGTGTATCGATCGGATCGGCGGTTTTGATGAAGCCTTCCGCATGTTTCAAGAAGATTACAATATGCTATTCCGGCTTTCGAGCGCCTCTCCGGTCGAGTACATCAGCGAACCCCTTGGTTATTACCGGCAATTGCCTGGGAGCCGCGCAAGGAATCCTCTCCCGGTGCTCCTGGGGACACTCCAGTTTATCGAAGCCGTCGAGCGAGAATTTCCGTCGGTGGTGCAGGCCAGATGCCGGGAGTGGGCGATGCGAAAATCGGATGTTTGGATCCAAATGGCACTAAAAGTATCGGGCGATGCAAGTTGGTGGAAGCGATGTTTGTGGATCTGCAGGGCTATTAAAATCCGTCCCTTTCAAGGGGCTGCTTACAGAGTGTTGGTGAAAGTTCTTGTCGGCATGGCCGGTGAGCGGTTGAGAAGGTAAGCCCGGAGAGCGATGTGGGGCCTCGGGTGGTGGCGAATCTCATGGTGTGTGGAACGGGGCGGTTGATCGAAGGGCAGGGCGACCGTATACTCTTCACAGTAGTGGCTCTTAAGGCCTGAAAGGGGTGAGAGGAATGGTGAGGGGAAGGCGTGGGAAGGCCGGAAGTTATCCTGGCGAGATGACAGGAGAGGCCGATGCGATGGCAGAGCACGCGAAGCTGGTCGAGCATTTGCGAGAGAAGAGCAAACCGGGCCTTACCGGGGAGGATGCCAGGCGGATACTGGCGAAGGTGAGCTGCTCCCTCTACCGTTATGTTGTTCAAGAGCGAGAAGTGTGATTGAAATACTATTTCTTTGACACAAGTGCTCTGTTCAAGCGTTATCAGCGAGAGAGGGGGTCTGATGTAATCGATCGTATCTTCGCCCTGCCAGATGTAAAACTGATCGTCCTAAATGTAACCATCACGGAAGTCCTTTCGAACTTCTTCAGGCTTCGAAACATAGGGGAGATATCCAACGAAGAGCTGGAAACGTTAATCGCGGTGTTTTCCGGAGAAATCAGCAGCCGCTTTGAGATTTATCCAATCGGACCCCGACCTGAATAAGGGGGCGGCGATCGAAGAGATCAAGGTCTGTAACCCCGAGGAGATTGAAGAGAAAGGGGCTCCGATTCCCTGAGAGCCTGTCGGATTTGGGGCGGCAGGGTGGGGTGAGAAGTGTGGGGCGGCGGGTGGGGGTGAATCTCCTGGTGTGTGGAATGGGGCGGTTGATCGAGGTGGGAGGAGACCCTATACTCGGGAGTGAGGGCGGATAGGATGGGAAAGATCACAGCCGTTGTCGCCTTCGGTTCCCGAGCGCGGGGGGACGCTGGAGCGGGCTCAGATCTCGATCTTCTCGTCTTTGGTCCGGAGGGCGACGATCCCCTGCGCGTCCAGCGGGAGGTTCAGGCTTTCCTCCCGGCACGGGAGGCCGATATCCATCTATTTTCGCCGCGCCTCAAGCCGACCCTGGCCTACGAGATCCTGCGCGATGCCAGAGTGTTGTACGAGGCCGAGCCACGACAAGGGGCCCTGAGCCTGGCTGAGCTGGCCATGCTGGTCGAGCCGCCGTCTTCTCCCTTCAAAGATTTCCTCGAGGTCAAAAAAATGGGCGTTGAAGAGACACTCAGAAAGGTTGAGCGCAAGTTGGCCTCCCTGGAACGGAGGGAAGCTGGCCTCGCGGCCCGGATCGGCACGGTGTCCCGAGAAGCGTTTCTGGCCGATGAGATGTTGCAGGAGTTCGCCTTTGCCCGCTTGTACAAGATCACTCAGGACGTGATCGATCTGGCCGCTCTCCTCATCGCCCTGGAGGGTCGCATCCCGCCGCCCGAGGGCGCGGATCGGCTGGAAGTCCTGGGGGAGATGGGGCTGATCTCCCGGGAGCTTTCGTCCAGGTTGGTGGGCATGGCTCGCTTTAGAAACGTGCTGGCTCACGTGTATGAAGAGCTGGA
>JACRDG010000080.1 GCA_016218715.1 Desulfomonile tiedjei
CCAGCCGTTTCCGCACGTGTTCGCCTATGACCCGATCGGGGAAAAGGTGCTCTTGCCTGCTGATCACCTCGTGCAGTGAATTGCGCCTGAGCTTGGCACTGAGAATGGAACGATTCAGCAACATGATCTTGCGGACCAGTCGCTTGGTCACCCTCACGGAGAATTCGCCGTCATCACGTAACACTCTCTCGAATATGGAAGCCGGGATCCTCAAGACACGGCAGGATTCCTCTGCGACAAGGTCGGAATCAGAAATCCATGGAACCCCTGTGAAGAAGGGAATCTCACCGAAAATGTCTCCGGGTGCCAACGTGTCTACCGTGATGTTCGCCAGGTGCGGGTCGCGAAGGACAACGCTGGCATGGCCGGACACCACGAGCAAGACGTCGTCGTTGGCCCTGTCTTGGCCTATGATCGAGCCTCCGGGGTCAACCGAGATCAGTGCTTCTCCTTGGGAAATCAACTCCTGGAAAGGCTCCGGCAGCGCGGCCAAGCCAGGAATAGAGTTGATTTCCGGCAAGGGTATAGCTGGCATGGGATGATGCCCATCCGTTCAAACATATGAAGAGAGATCATGAGATTGCCAGGGCAATGTACACTTGTTGGACACCAATCGCAACAGGATTTCAATGCCGCGACATGATTGACATGTGCCGGCCGGTGGTGAATCCTGCCAATGAATGAGGAGATAACCGACATTGAATTCCGAGGAGGTCTGGAATGCTGGTGAAACACCTAAGCGACCATGTCGTCAAAGAGTCGCCGTTTTGCGGCGAGATTCGGGAAATCCTTATCGGAAACGAATATCCCAGCCTAAACATCGCGGTAGCCGTCGACATAAAGCCGACAACAGCTCATTATCACAATAATTTTGAGGAGATCTATTTCGTCCTGGATGGAGCGCTTCATCTGAAGCTCTATGATCCGCGAGCCAACAAAATATGGACCGAGCATCTCTCTGAAAACGAATTGTGCGTGATCCCCAGAGGAACCCACCACAAGGTGAATGAAGCAACTGCTGAGAACAGGCTTTGCGTGATCACCGTCCCCAGATTCAACGAAGAGGACGAGCACAAATCAGACGCGATTTGAGCGTTTTCAGTGATAATTTCGGGACCGGATACCGATCGCTTAACTGTCTCAGGAGGCCGTCCTACCCATTCACCGACGAAGAGGTGGACCAGGCCTGTGGAATGTGGTACGCTTCGGCCATTGCTGACCACTGGTTATCGCAAAGGAGACATGGTGAAAACGTTCGTTGCACTTGTTTGTGCCTTCTTTCTCTTTGCATTCGTCGCACACGCACAAGATTCCTTCACCGCGTACGGGTCCACGGTCAACTTTACTCCCCCGGACCCAGCGAAATGGAAACTCACTCGCAACGGGATGGACGAAAAATCAAAGAAATACGTGGTCATGTTCGAACACACCCCGATCCGGGACGCCGCAGGCAACGCCATAAGTCCCGTGATTGCTATTGTCGGTGAGTCGGTGCCGGATGAAGTGGACGTGATACAGTACTCGACCCGTTTACGGGGACACGCGCCGTTCAAAGTGAACAAGACGATCGGTCACCAGGATGGGAGCCTCGCACATAAGAATTCGGTCGGGTACGAAGGCGAATACAACAGCGGTGCCATTCACAAGGTTCTCGTGGGACATTTGCGCCATGGGGCCGTGGGTGTTCAAGTGATTTGCGATTCGACAGACGGAGTCTACGATAAGGTGGAAGCGGATATGAGGGCTTTCCTCCGCTCGGTGACGTTCGGCGAGCAGCCTGCCACCCCGGGTGCCGGGCAGGAGCAGCCCAAGGATAGATGATGAACAACGAGGCTCTGGCGAACTCTTTTAGCGAACTGTCGACCCCGCTCGTTGCCGATGCCTGCGTTCGGCTTGGCGTTCCGCTTCGGTTGGCCCCGGGAGGGATTCGGCCCCTCATTGCCGGCAGCCGCGTGGGGGGACAAGCACTTCCGACGAGACACTACGGAAGTGTGGATATCTTCCTCGAAGCCATGCACAATGCTCGTCCTGGAGACGTTCTTGTCATCGATAACAGCGCTCGATCGGACGAAGGCTGCGTGGGCGACCTCACGGTGCTGGAAGCCCAGGTGTCCGGATTGGCCGGCATCATCGTCTGGGGCTGTCATCGGGACACCGCGGAACTCAGGGAAATAGGTTTCCCGGTATTCAGCCTTGGGACATGCTCGGCAGGGCCGGTTCGCCTGGACCCACGAGAACAAGGGGCCCTGCTTTCGGCTCGTGTGGGGCCGTGTGAAGTGTTACGGGGAGACGCCGTATTTGCAGATGACGATGGGGTGCTATTCGTGGCCCGGCAGCATCTTGACGAGGTGCTCACTACCGCGCGAACGATCTGGCAGACCGAACGGCGCCAGGCGGCTTGCGTGAAGGATGGAGAGACGCTCCGCGAGCAGCTTCGCTTGGAAGAATACCTGGAGAAACGCAAGAGCGATCCGGCCTACACCTTTCGGCAGCATCTCCGCATCCTGGGGGGCGCCATAGAAGAGTAGTATCGGTCCTCACTGGACTTCCTCAGCCCAACATCTTCTTCCACTCGTCCAGAAGTCCGAGGTTCACCCCCGCTCCCCCGCAAACAACGATCACGATCGGCCTCAGCCCTTCCAACGGCGCTGCCTTGCCGTATACCGCGGCGAGTGAAGCCCCGCACGCGGGCTCGACCAGAACTCGATGCTCGTCCGCGAAACGCACGCACGCGTCAACAGCTTCTCGATCCGTGACTTGCCAGGGAGTGATCGAGTGCCGAGTCGTCCACTCAAGCGCTTTAGCGGCTACTCTCCGGGCTCCCAGGGTGGTGGCGACTGAGGTGATGCGGTCCAGCGTCACCAGGCGACCGGCCCGAACAGCAGCCGCAAAGGAGGCCGCACCTTCGGTCTCGACCGCCAGGATAGGGACGTCTGTCCACCCGACTTCGTGCATCCCTTCCAGCAAGCCGCAGAGAAGACCGCCGCCGCCGACCGACACCACGATGGCTCCGGGCCTCACCGCCATGTCCGCGATTTCGTGAATGATGGAGGAATGACCTTTCCAGACCCGGGGATCGTCAAACGGATGGATGTACGCAGCGTTTTCCTCTTCGGCCAACCGGGTCCCGTACGCATGGGCGTCGTCCCACGAATCCCCGTGTACGGTGACCGTTGCACCCTCTCCGCGGACCAGGCCTTGCAGCCACGAAGGGGTCGTCTTGGGGACGACAACCGTGACGGGAATCCCGATCTTTCGTCCGGCATAGGCAATAGCATAGCCCGCGTTGCCGGCAGAGGCGCCGACGAGACGGCTCGCACCGGCTTCCCAGCTATCTTGGCACGCAAGTCCGATTCCTCGAGCCTTGAACGACCCGACAGGCTGAAACGATTCCATCTTCAGATAGACCGGAGCCCGCATCGCAGCGCTCAAGGACGGTGACTTCCAGAGCGGAGTGACCACATGAATGTTGCGATGAGCCAGCGTTGGAGAGTCTGAGGTTCTTTGTACCGGTCGGATAATGGGGATTGGTTGCATTGCCGGAGGACCTCCTCTCGCTCACTTGCCGGGACGTTCACCGCGGACTGCCGCCAGGAGAACCCTTCTCGAAGTCTCACCTTAACAATATGTCCTGAATGAGGCGAAACAAGGCCCATTGGGCCAAGATCGAACGCGGACGGGAAAAATTGAGGATGGCCCGCACGGAACTGCGAGCAAAACCCCCGAAGTTGATGTAGGATCAAAAGAGAGGGCATCGTGTTCGTTTGGCAGGAGAGACAGAGAATGTCTGATGCGTTTCGCGAAATCGAGGAAAGAGCCAAGAGCATGCCGGTCCTTCTGGCCCCGAGGTATTTTCCCGACGACGAACGAGGAACGCCTGACTAGCCGTCGCCTATATTGACGAATAGAGACAATGGGACACGGGAGACACTTCAGCCAAGAAAAACCTCAATCAAGATGTTTGTAGAGCCGATATGATAAGGTCATGTTTCTGAGCATTACATATATAGGCATAGCTCTGCTACTCGTACTCGCCAATGGCTTTTTCGTCGCCTCCGAGTTTTCGTTGGTCGCGGCGCGCCGTTCGCGGATCGCGGTACTTGCGGAGAATGGCAACACTCGTGCCAAGGTGCTTCTTGAACTGATCGACAACCTGAATATCTACATCTCCGCATGCCAACTCGGCATTACCATTGCCTCGCTCGGACTGGGCTGGATAGGGGAGCCTGCCTTTGCAAGTCTGCTGGAAGCTCCTCTCCGGGAACGGGTTTCAGATACCCTGCGACACACCATTGCCTTTGCCTTGGCGTTTACCGTCATTACGTTTTTACACATCGTTGTGGGGGAATTGGCTCCCAAAACAATGGCTCTTGAGCGGACTGAAAGGATTGCCCTGGCAATCGCTTGGCCCATGCATCTGTTCTACAAGCTGTTCCGCTGGCCGATACGGATGCTCGACTGGGCTGGGGCCCGCACAGTCCGGCTGTTTGGCCTCCATCCCTCGTCCGAACACGTTTCCGTGTATACCGTGGAGGAGTTGCGTCATCTGATCGATATTTCACGGCAAAGCGGCTCCATAGACAAGGAAGAACAGAAATTGTTAGAGGGAGTGTTCGAGTTTTCCGATGCCGAAATCCGCGAGGTAATGGTACCGCGCAGTGCGGTTCAAGCCTTGCCGGTGACAGCGACGCTTGAAGAGACCAAGCAGGTGTTCCGCACGTGGGGATATTCCCGCATACCAGTCTACCGGGACCAGTTGGACGGCATCGTCGGCATTCTCTACCGTAGAGACCTGGAACCTTATCTCGAACAAGCGCCCGCCGAAGACTTCGACCTCGAAAAGCTGGTTCGCCCTCCCAAGTTCGTTCCGGCCACCATTCAAATCAGCACCGCACTCAGGCAGATGCAAGCCTCCCGGAACCATTTGGCAGTTGTGGTGGACGAATATGGCGCGATCGAAGGGATTGTCACCCTTGAGGATCTGCTTGAAGAGATTGTCGGCGAGATCTTTGATGAATCTGACGAGGCCGCGCATGTGAAAATAGTGGAAGACAACGGCAGGTACTTGCTTGACGGCACGCTGACCGTTCGAGATTTAAACAACCGTCTGAAACTGAATATACCTGAGGAGCATTCCTATACTACGGTTGCCGGATTCATGCTTGCCCAGGCAGGCCGTATGATGAAGGTCGGGGAATCAATTGATCATGAGGAGGGGCGGTTTACCGTCAAGAGTCTTGACGGGCTTCGAATACGCCGCATACGTTTCACGCCCGCTTTGACCACGACGAGTGCCGATGATGCTGCGTTAACCTGATTTGACCAGTTTCCTTGGCATTTGTAAGGCTTGTTGCCCGTGTCAGGCGGCCTTCTGAGGTATTTCACTTTTTGATCGTGAAAACCCCATCGCGAAATGCCGCCTTCCCGTGAGCGTTGAATACCGCAAAGGGAACCGTCTTCTCATCCTCCGAGCCGTAGCCGATAATTGTGAGCGTTTCTCCGGGCAGGACGGGTTTGCCGAATCGGCCTGCTATGGAATCCAGCCGCGTGATGTCGCCGGCCACGAGGTGGTTGCTGAGTGAAGTGCAGATCATGGCCAGGGTGCAAGCCCCCTGCAAAACAGTTCGAGGCAGTCCGGCCATTCGGGGTGGCTCTCTTCCCTCGTTGGTCCGTGCAGAGATTCCTGACTGCGGGCGAAATCTGCGCGTCCTCACTGGCGCACGGCGGATTGCGGCTGGAGTGGCGCGCTGCTTTTCTCAAGTCCAAACAATTTCCCATGTATCAGCAAGAGTTCCTCAAACTCCTCGCCGATGATCCCCTCGCGGCCTTCCTCAGACCGCGGCACATCCCCGGATAAGCGACAGCACACATCGGCATCCGAACGCGTAGGGGAGGGTGTCGTCGGGTGCTGCGGGGTAGGAATGGCCGCGCGCGAGATGCGGGGTCGCGGCTGTCATCGAAGGACTTGGATTGCCTGACAGATGACGATGGTGGGTGGGCACGGCCTGGAATCTGTGAGGAGTAAACCCGAGTAAAACCAAGTGGTCTGCACCGGTGGACAGGCAGGGAGAGCACATCGTCTCGGCCTATGTCAACGGGGGCACATATGTCAAAGGAGACACAAATAAATCTTGACACCCCAATCGGCCATGAGTACGATGAAAGCCGTTCCTCAGTGTTTCTCCTCTTTTCATCAAGCCCATTCGAGCGAGTCTCTCAGGGCTCCTGTAAACGATGACCATTGTACGGGATCGACGACAAGTCTTAGGGAGAAGGCAGCACGTGGGGACGGCTTTCGGGCAACAAGTGCGGCTCAGGATTATCGTTCCCCGACGCGTCCGGACACCCGGAGCGAGCTTAGCGGAAAAACCCTCTCAGAGCACTTCACAAAAGCGACAACATGCACGTCGTGAGAGACTATTCCAAGAACTGATTCCGTCGATATTATGGGTTGTTAGCTGGTTCGACAAGAGTCGGCAATAGTTAGGTTGGATCTTGAGTTTTTAGGAGAATCCCTCGCTATGGAAAGGAGGCCGAAATGATCAAAAGGACAATCAATCTCAACGGGATCAACAAGACGGTCGTCGCAGACCCGGAAGCCACCCTGGCAGACGTCGTGCGCGCGCAACTGGGGCTCACCGGCACCAAAGTCGGCTGCGGCAAAGGCCAGTGCGGTTCTTGTTCGGTTATCATGGACGGTAAGCTGGTCAAGTCCTGCATTACCAAGATGAAAAGGGTCCAGGATGGTAGCAGCATCGTCACGATCGAAGGCGTCGGCACGCCTGACAACCTCCACCCACTCCAACTCTCCTGGACCGTTCACGGTGGAGCGCAGTGCGGCTTCTGCAGCCCGGGCTTCATCGTCTCGGCCAAGGCACTGCTTGACGAGAACACCAATCCCACGAGAGAGCAGGTCAGGGATTGGTTCCAAAAGAACCGTAACGCCTGTCGCTGCACCGGGTACAAGCCGATCGTCGACGCGGTCATGGACGCAGCGAAGGTGATTCGCGGAGAGATGACCGCGCAACAGCTGGCTTATAAAATCCCCGCTGACGGAAGAATCTGGGGAACGAGCTGCCCAAGACCTTCGGCCGTGGCAAAGGTTACGGGAACCTGCGACTACGGAGCAGACGTCATCTGCAAGATGCCTGCGGGAACCTTGCATCTCGCCCTGGTGCAAGCGAAAGTCTCCCACGCGAAGATCCTCTCCATAGACACTTCCGAAGCGGAAAAGATGCCCGGCGTGGAGAAAGTGATCACCCACAGGGACGTGAAGGGGAAGAACCGCATCTCAGGCCTCATCACCTTCCCGACGAACAAAGGCGATGGGTGGGATCGTCCCATCCTGTGCGACGAAAAGGTGTTTCAGTTCGGAGACGCCATTGCGATCGTGGCCGCGGATACGGAAACGAACGCACGTGCCGCAGCGGATAAGGTGAAAATAGGCCTCGAAGAGCTGCCCGCGTACATGAGTGCTCCTGCAGCGATGGCTGATGACGCGATCGAAATCCATCCGGGAACCCCCAACGTCTACTACGAACAGAAGAGGGCCAAAGGGGCGGACACAAAGGATCTCATGGCATCCGCGGCCTATGTGGTGGAAGGGGACTACTACCTGCAGAGACAACCCCACTTGACCATAGAGCCGGATGTCGGTTTTGCCTATTTTGACGAGGAAGGTCGCCTGACGATCCACTCCAAAAGCATCGGCATTCACTTGCACCATGCCATGATCTGCGCGGGACTGGGCACCGAGCCCGAGAAGCTGCGGGTCGTGCAGAATCCGGCCGGCGGGACGTTCGGGTACAAGTTCAGCCCAACCATGGAAGCGCTGGTAGGTGTGGCGGCCCTTGCGACCGGCAAACCGGTGGCGCTCAAATATGACTATTTCCAGCACATTACGTACACGGGCAAGCGCTCTCCGTTCTTTATCAAGCTCAAGTACGGCGCGGACAAGGACGGCAAGATCATCGCCATGGAAAGCGACTGGATCGTAGATCACGGGCCGTATTCGGAGTTCGGCGACCTGCTCACCGTCCGTGGGGCCCAGTTTATCGGGGCCGGATACGGCATTCCCAACATCAGAGGCCTGGGTAGAACAGTCTGTACCAACCATGCGTGGGGCTCCGCGTTTCGGTCTTATGGCTCCCCACAAAGTTTTCTGGCCTCGGAATCCCTGATGGACGAACTAGCCGTAAAGATGGGGAAGGACCCGCTGGAGTTGCGGTACCTCAACGTCTACCGACCGGGCGATACCACGCCGACGGGCCAGACGCCGGAGGTTTTCAGCTTTCCCGAGCTGCTGGACAAACTCCGCCCAGCTTACAAGGCGGCCGTGGAACGAGCCAAGAGAGAATCCACGCCTGAGAAGAAGAAGGGTGTCGGAGTGTCGATAGGCGTCTACGGCTGCGGCCTTGACGGGCCGGATTCGTCGGAAGTGACACTGGAGCTTACCCCGAATGGCGTCGTACTCACTGCTTCGTGGGAAGACCACGGGCAGGGAGCTGACAGTGGGGCTCTGGGAACCTGCCACGAGGGTATGCGACCGCTGGGAATTGCTCCCGACAAAATAAAGCTGGTGATGAACGACACAGCCATCACGCCCAACAGCGGACCGTCCGGTGGTAGCCGCCAGCAGGTGATGACCGGCAACGCGATCAAGAACGGGTGTGATATGCTTCTGAACGCGATGCGCAAGTCCGACGGCAAGTTCCGGACATACGACGAAATGAAGGCGGAGAACATTCCCCTGAAGTATTCAGGGAAGTGGACCGCGTCCATGTGTACTCCGTGCGATGAGAACGGACAGGGTAATCCGTTCGCGGTGTACATGTACGGCGCGTTCCTGGCTGAAGTGGCCGTTGACACCACGACCGGCAAGACGCAGGTCGAGAAGTTCACGGTTGCCGCGGATATCGGCAAGATCAACAACAAGCTTGTCGTCGATGGACAGATATACGGCGGAGTAGCCCAAGGGATCGGCCTGGCCCTGTCCGAAGACTTCGAGGATTTGAAGAAGCACACCAGTCTTATCGATTGCGGCCTCCCATTCCCAAAAGACATCCCGGATGACTTCACTATCATCTACGTGGAGACGCCTCGGGAGCATGGTCCTTTCGGCGCGGCAGGCGTGGGAGAATTGCCGTCGACCTCACCGCACGCGGCGGTGGCCAATGCCATATTCAACGCCACGGGGGTGCGCATCAGAGAACTGCCAGCACTCCCCGAGAAGGTATTGGCCGGGCTGAAAGCTGTTAAGTGAACGGCATCTCGAAACGGTCAACGAGGCTGTGGGCGCAGGCGCGCACGATGCGTCCGCACAGCAGATCGAGGCCGGTGAGGCTGCCGGCCCTCTTCCCATAGCCTCGATGAATCGTTATCATCAACCGAGGCAAACAGTATTGGGGAAAGCTCCTTAAGCACAAAGGGCTTTCCCCGAACTTCTCAAACGCTTATTACACCATTTCAGAAGTCCGGTCGCGGATTTTGGGCGTCTTGGTGGGCAGGCATCTTGCCTGTTACTTCTTAATGGACCGGCAAGATGCCGGCCCCACTGAACAGCCAAGAACAGAGCCTCCAAGCGAGACCGATTTGTGAAATCGAATACTGGTTTATTCCTCAGTTCGAGAGACACCCATGGATCAGAGGGAACTGCGAGACCTGGAAAATCGTTGCATTCAGGAATGGGCTCCCTGGTGTACCGCCACGTGTCCGGTGCATGTGGACGTTCGAGCCATGTGCGCGGCGCTGAGTGAGGGGAATTTTTCCGCGGCCGCAAAGATTCTCCACAAGTCCGTTCCCTTTCCCGGGATCATCAGTCGGATCTGCGATCATCCTTGTGAGCCGGTATGCAAGCGCAGAGAGGTAGGAGAGGCCATCTCCATCCGAGCGCTGGAGCGGGCGGCGTTGGCATGGTCTGCGGCCGGAGACGCGAAGGTGGCTGTCCTGCCGCGCAAGAACAAACGCGTGGCTGTGATCGGCGGAGGCTTGAGCGGCCTCACTGCCATGCTGGATTTGACCAAGAAAGGGTATCAGATCGTCCTCTTTGAGGTAGCGGACCGGCTCGGCGGAACCGTGTGGGAATATCCGGAATACGAGCTGCCACGCGACGTCATTGCCCGAGACCTCAAGGTCCTCGAGAACCTCCAAGTGGATGTCCGTCTTAACACAGCCGGCGCCGGAGATTTGTCGATTCCCGACCTCCTGAAAGACTTCGATGCAGTGTATTTGGGGACGGGACGAAATAACCCGGAAGGACTCGGCGTGGAATTGAACTCCTCGGGCCTGATCTCGGCAAACACTGAGACGTTTGACGTGGGGATGGCCGGGGTCTTTGCCGGTGGCAGCGTCGTGAGAGGGAGGGCCAATTACTCGCCCATACGATCGATTTCCGACGGGCGCCGAGCCGCGATCTCCATCGACCGGTTCCTGCAGGGAGTCTCGCTGACCGCTTCGCGAGAAAACGAAGGGTCGTACGACACCCGACTGTTCACGAGCACCGTCGGTGTCGAGCCTCTTGACCGAATTCCGATGGCCGACCGGAAACAAGGGTATTCCGAGGACGAGGCCACGCGTGAAGCAGGCCGATGCCTCCAATGCGAGTGCATGGAGTGCGTCAAGGTCTGCGAATTCCTGTCCGATTTCAAGGGATATCCCAAGAAATACATCCGACAGGTTTACAACAATCTCTCGATAGTCATGGGGCAGCGTCACGGAAACAAGCTGATCAACTCATGCAGCATATGCGGCCTTTGTAAGGAGGTGTGCCCGGAAGATCTTCACATGGGGGAGGTCTGCAAGGAGGCTCGCCGGACCATGGTGACGCAAGGCAAGATGCCGCCTTCCGCCCATGAGTTCGCACTGCTCGACATGGAGTTCAGCAACGGGGAAAAGAGCGCCCTGACCCGCCATCAGCCTGGAATGAACTCCAGCGCCTTTGTCCTTTTTCCGGGTTGCCAACTCAGCGGTTCATCCCCAGGAAACGTACGAAAGACGTACGCCTACCTCACGCAACACTTGGACGGTGGAGTCGGCCTCATGCTGCGCTGCTGCGGCGCTCCTGCAGACTGGGCCGGCCGCGAAGAAGCGTTCGCAGAAGTTATCTCGGAATTCGAGGCCGAATGGGCCAAAATGGGGAAGGCGCAGCTCATTATCGCCTGTTCTACCTGTTACTCGGTGTTCAAGACTCGTCTCCCGCACGTTCCGGTGCAGTCCGTCTGGGATGTGCTGGACCGCTTCGAATTGCCTGCCCGGGGCCTCAGACCTCAGTCGGTGACGGTGGCGGTCCACGACCCCTGCACGTCGCGGCACGAGAAATCCATGCAAGACAGCGTCCGCAGCATCCTCCGAAAGCTAGGGTGCAAAATTCGAGAACTGCCGCTGAGCCGCGACCGAACCGAGTGTTGCGGATACGGCGGATTGATGTGTTTCTCCAACCGCGAACTTGCGGACAGGGTCACTGAACGGCGAGTCGCTGCGAGTCCAGACCATTACCTGGCATACTGCATGATGTGCCGCGACCGTTTCAGAGCAAAGGGGAAACCGTCCTGGCACCTGTTGGACCTGATCTTCGGTCCGGAAGGGCTCGACGAGCCGGCACGGAGGAGCCCCGACTATTCTCAGAGACGTGAGAACCGAGCGCGGCTCAAAAATACCCTTCTTACGGAAGTGTGGAGTGAAGAAGTGGACGAACGGCAAGAGCAGAACGCTGTTAGGCTCAATATTTCCGAGCACGTCCGAGCGCTGATGGAACAGAGAATGATCCTGATCGAAGACGTGCAAAAGGTGATCGCGTGGGCCGAAAAATCAGGGACCAAGCTGGTCGCTCACGATTCGGGGCATTTTCTGGCACATCACACGCCAACGACCGTCACCTACTGGGTCGAGTATTCCCCCGATGCGGACGGTTTCACCGTGCACAACGCCTACAGTCACCGGATGCAGATTATGGAGGAACGCAAGTCGTGAGCAATCACGTCGACCCTCGTGAGGCTGAGAGATGGGAATGCGCCAAGTGCGGCGGGCCCCTCGAATTGGCCAAGGTTGAGGTGGGATACATGGGGAGCAAATATCCCGTGGATTTGCCGAGATGTCCCAGCTGCGGACTGGTCTTCGTCCCCGAGCGACTGGCGCTTGGGGAGATGGCGGAAGTCGAGAAACTGCTGGAAGACAAATAAGCGGAATGAAGCAATCCTGCGCCCATAAGGTATACGAGCAGATAGCGGCGACTCATGGGGCCGCGGAGGGGATCCGTCCGGGCGGGATTCAACTGACGAAGAGGGCTTTGGCTTGGTGCCAGCTTCCCCCAGGCTCCAGGGTGCTGGACGTAGGATGCGGAACGGGCTTTACGCTCGGCTACTTGAGTGATGTCCACCGGTTTGTCGCCACAGGGATAGACGCGTCTTCTCTGCTTCTGGATCGCGGTAGCGCTCGTAACCCCGCGTTGCAGCTCGTTGGAGCCCGTGGGGAGCATCTTCCAGTTGCAGGCGATTATGCTGACGGATTACTGGCCGAATGCAGCCTTTCCGTTATGACTGACCCTGACCGAGCATTGGGCGAATTCCGACGGGTTCTGCGGACCGGCGGCAAGCTCATCGTAAGTGACGTGTATGCAAGGAATCCCGATTGCGCCGACCGGTTGCTCCAGCTCCCCAGCACCTGTTGCGTGCGAGGCGCAGTTACTCGCGAACGCCTCGTCGAGAGGATAATTGATCACGGTTTCAGCGTGGACCTCTGGGAGGACCACTCGGATCTGCTGACAAAGTTTGCCGTGCAATTGATTTTTGCTTATGGGTCGATGAACGGTTTCTGGCTTCGGACGGCCTCCGACTCCGTGGACCCCGGGGAAATTCAGCGAGCCGTATCCGAGGTAAAACCCGGTTATTTCCTCCTCATTGCCCACAAGGTCGCCGGAAAGATTGGCTGCCAGGAAAGGATTCGCCGTAATGGATGAACTCCTGCGTATGTTGGAGCTGGCAGGTCAAGGATTTCATTGCAGTCAGATCCTGCTCTCCCTGGGGCTTGAGGCCCAGGGGAAACAGAACCCCGATTTGATACGCTCCATGGCAGGTTTGGCCGGCGGCGTAGGTTTTTCAGGAGATGTCTGTGGCGTATTGACGGGCGGCGCCTGCCTCCTCGCGCTCTATGCCGGTAGAGGAACTCCGGAGGAAGAAGATCATCCGCGTTTGAACCTGATGATCGGCGAGTTGGTCGAATGGTTCTCCGACCATTATTCCGAGTGTTACGGCGGTATTCATTGCAGGGACATCCTGGACAACGATCCAGCAAACCAGACGGCCCGGTGTCCGGGCATCGTGGTCGAGACGTACGAAAAGGTGAAATCGCTGCTGGTCGAGAATGGTTTTGACCTGGCGGAGGGCAGGTGATGCACGGCGAGGACCGCGTGGTGCTCTCTGAAACGGAGAGCGTGTGTCCCGAATGCCTTTCCAGGATACCTGCCTTCAAAGTGGCGGAGGGGCGCAACGTGTTCCTTCGGAAGACGTGCCCTGACCACGGCGAGTTCAACGTAGTGCTCTGGCGAGGAGAGCCGTCTCATACCGAGTGGGTCCGCCCCAAGATCCCGTCTTTTCCCTCAGCCCCCGAAACGAGACGCGAGCAAGGATGCCCGTTCGACTGCGGTCTCTGCCCCGACCATCGGCAACAGACCTGTACGGCACTGCTGGAGGTGACCCAACGGTGTGACCTGCGCTGCTCGTACTGTTTCGCGGATTCGGGCGCGGCCGGGGCCGTCGATCCGGGCCTGAGCGTGGTGAGATCGTGGTATGAGGCAGCTCTTCGTGCGGGGCATCCGTGCAACATCCAGCTTTCCGGCGGAGAGCCAACGCTGCGTGACGACTTGCCCGAAATCGTTGCACTGGGCCGTGAAATGGGTTTCCCATTCGTCCAAGTGAATACCAACGGACTGAGGCTAGCACGCGATCCTTGGTTCGTGGAGCGCCTCAAAGAAGCAGGGGCCGCTTCGGTATTCCTCCAGTTCGACGGAACCGACGACAGCATATACGATACATTGCGGCACAGTCGCCTCTTGCGCACAAAGCTGGAAGCGATCGATAATTGCATGCGTCAGGAATTGGCTGTTGTTCTCGTCCCTACCGTGGTGCCGGGAGTGAACGCGAACGCGTTGGGGGATATCATTCGTTTCGCCATAGAAAATCTCTCCGTGGTGCGTGGAGTTCACTTTCAGCCCGTGAGCTATTTCGGCAGGTACCCCAGGCCTCCGCTGGATGCCGATCGGCTCACTCTGCCCGAACTGATCCGATCCGTCGAAGAGCAGACTTCCGGGCTGATCGCTGTCGCCTGCTTCAAGCCACCGGGGTGCGAGAACGCCCTGTGCTCGTTTCACGGCAATTTCGTTGTCATGCCGGATGGAGCTGCCGTGGCGTTGACGCGGCACGAACCGAGCAATTCATGCTGCCGGCCTCTCAAGGCCGAAGAGGGGGCGGTAAAGACCCGCGCGTTCGTGTCAAAGCACTGGGCAGCGCCGGGTGCCAGTCCGACTTCCGAGGAAGGGACGGAGCTCTCCCTCGGCGAATGGAGCGTGCTGCTGGAACGGGCCCGCACGCACATGCTCTGCATTTCCGGCATGTGCTTCCAGGACGCGTGGAATCTCGATTTGGAGCGATTGCGGGACTGCTGCATCCATGTCGTTTCCGCTGATGGTAGGCTGATCCCTTTCTGCGCTTACAACCTAACCGACTCGGACGGCCGATCCCCATACCGAACGGGACCGTGAGCCATGGACAAGACGCCGCTGGAATCATGGATCGCTGCGAAAATCTTTCGGGATACCTTCGCCGGAGAACTCTCCCCGGCTGACGTCAAACGTTACCAGTTGGAAAAACTGAGAGATACGATTGAATACGCCAGGGCGAGGAGTCCATTCTACCGCCGGGATCTCTCTGAGGTGACGACGAAATCCCTGAGCCGCCTTGAGGATTTGCAGCAGTTCCCTTTTACCACTCCGGGAGATCTTGAGCGACGAGGGCCGGAATTCCTCTGTGTGTCTCAAAGTGAGATCGAGCGAGTGGTAACCTTGCAGGCTGCCGAGCGGGCGACCAAGCCACAGCGTTTGTATTTCACCGAGAGTGACCTGGAACTGGCGATCGACTTCTTTCACCACGGACTTTCCACATTTGTCCGCCCGGGTGATAAGGTCCTGATCCTCATGCGAGGGGACAAGCCCGGCAGCGTGGGAGACCTTCTCGTTCGCGCTTTAGAGAGAATCGATGCGACCGGGATCGTACGTGGCCCAGTGCTCGACCCCAGAGACACTCTGCGCGATATTCTGAAACGGGAGATCGACATCATGGTGGGAGTCCCCGCGCAGGTGCTCAGCTTGGTCGACCACAGGGATGGCCGTTCCCTGCCGCCGGGCAGAGTCAAGAGCGTGGTGCTCACTTCCGAGAAAGGGTTGCCGTCAGCCGTGCAGCGACTGCGGGATGCCTGGGGTTGCGACGTGTTCCACCATTTTGGAACCGCGGAGATGTGTCCAGGGGCTGGAGTTGATTGCCATGCTCATGTGGGCCACCATGTGCGTGAGGCCGACCTGTACCTCGAAATCGTGGACCCCGCATCGGGAAAGCCTCACCCCCCCGACACGTGGGGCGAGCTCGTATTCACCACGCTGACCCGGAGGGGCATGCCCTTGATTCGGTACCGCACCGGCCTGGGGGCCAGGTTCTTGACCGAGCTTTGCCCATGCGGCACGCTATTGAGGCGGCTGGAAACGATGCCTCAACCATGAATCTCAGACAGTTAGACTGCACGGTCAGCCCACTGCTGAGGCAACCAAAGAGCCATTCAGGATAAAAGGAGCGCTCAGGAGATCCCATGAAAAAGATCGTGCACGCAATCTGCTCGCTGCTGGAACAAGGGGAAGGCTTTGCCATGGCCACCATCCTCACGCACGTTGGCTCCACCCCTCGCACTGCGGGCACAAAGATGCTCATCTCCTCTGATGGACGCTCGATCGGAACCATAGGCGGCGGACTCGTGGAAGCGGAAGTGCAGAAGGCGGCAGCGGAAGTCATCGAGACAACCGAGAGCCGTATCAGAGCCTTTGACCTCACCGGCGCGAACGCGGAGCGAACGGATCTTATTTGCGGAGGAGCATTGGAAGTGCTCATCGAATATGTGGCTGCCAGCCCGTCCAACGCACTCATTTTTCGCCGTCTGCTGACTGCTCTCGAGGACCGGAGCAAGAGCTATCTCGTGAAGATTCTCGGACCAGCGATGCAGGACGAACTCGATCCGATCCAGACCTGTCTGGTGCTGGAAGATGAATCCGTGTACGGCGACTTCTCGTGTCCGACCCGGTGGATCGACACGATCGCCAAGGCTGCGGGCGGGGAGCGCTACCCCGTCATGCTCGCCATTGAAAACCAGCGTGTCCTGGTCGAGCCGTTCTTTTTCCCGGGAACGGTGTATCTGTTTGGAGCCGGCCACGTATCCCAGCAGGTGGCATCCCTGGCCGGTCTCGTCGACTTTCGGACGGTGGTGTTTGACGACCGGTCCGAATTCGCCAACAGAGAGCGTTTCCCCGCGGCCGACAAGGTCGAAGTCATCCCGAATTTCGATGACGCTCTGGACGGACTCGCGCTCGATAGTGACAGCTACGTGGTTATCGTGACCCGAGGCCACAGGCACGACCAGACGGTATTGCAACAGGTGCTCAAGACCGACGCGGGCTACATCGGCATGATCGGCAGCAGGAAAAAGAGAGCGAGACTGTACGATTCCCTACTGAGCCAAGGCTTCACGAACCGGGATCTGGAGCGGATTCACTCCCCTATCGGCCTGAACATCGGCGCTGAAACTCCCGAAGAAATCGGAGTCAGCATCGTGGCCGAGCTGATCCAAGCCCGCTCCGAGCGAGGCCCGCTGTGAATGGAGACCGAATAACTGCCATAATCCTTGCCGGCGGGTATTCATCCCGTATGCAGGACTTCAAGCCCCTGTTGGAGCTGGGTGGCATGACTCTACTGGAGCGGGTGATTCGCCTCTTCCAGGCTGCGGCCACCAAGGATGTTCGGGTGGTAGTCGGGTACCGTGCGCCGGACCTCGTCCCTTTGCTCGACCAATGGGGTGTTGGATGGGTTCTGAACGACAGGTACCAGGACGGCATGTTCTCTTCGGTAACGGCTGGGGTTGCGACCCTGGGGCCGGACACGGATGCATTCTTTCTGCTTCCTGTGGACATTCCCCTGGTAAGGAACCACACGGTCCTTGACCTGATCCAGGCATACCGCACTTCGGGGAAAAGTATTGCGTACCCCACCTTTCAGGGAAGACGAGGACACCCGCCTCTCATCTCGGCTGGCTATGCCGAGGAGATCTTGTTGTGGAGCGGAGACGGCGGTCTGAGGTCACTCCTGAGGCAGAAGGAAGCGGACGCGGCCGAGGTCCCTGTGGCGGACGAGCATGTGGTGCTGGACATGGACACGCGAGCGGATTATCAAAGAGCTCTTGCCAAGTGGAAGGACTATGACATACCGTCGGCAGCGGAATGCATGGCACTGTTGCGTGAACGGTTCTCCGTGAAGAGCAGTCTGGTGCGTCACTGCAGCAGGGTGTCGGAATTGGCTCTCCGCCTGGGACAAGCCCTGAATAGACACGGAAGTCGGCTAAACCTGAAGCTGATTGTTGCCGCGGGGCTGCTGCACGATATATCGCGGGGACGGCCGAATCATGCCGCGACTGCAGCAGGAATTCTTCTAGATCTGGGCTACCCTGCGGTTGCGGAGATCGTGGAGGCTCACATGGATTCGCCGGTCCCGGGTGACCGGCCTGTCTGCGAGAGGGACGTCGTTTGTTTGTCCGACAAGCTCGTCCAGGGCGATCTTGTCGTCTCATTGAGGAAACGTTTTCAGAAACGCCTCGATCGCCATTCGAACGATCCGGGCACCCTGGCCGAAATAACAGCGAGGCTGACCAACGCACTGAAGCTCCAAAGGCGGATAGAAGAAATGTTGGGCAAGCCCATCGACAGCTTTCTCTCGGATCCGCCGCGGGAAGAGCACGATGCACAAGAGGGAAATCTACCTACTGAGGCATGGTGAGATTGACCGGAACTATGAGACGCGGTTTGTCGGTCACATCGACCTTGCACTCACCGAGAACGGGGTCCTCCAAGCCCAAAGGTGGCAAAGCGTCCTCGCCGGCTGCGCGTTCGGCACAATTTACTGCAGTGACCTGATGCGGTCGTTGAGAACGGCCCAAATTATCGCGGACGGGACGAACAGTCGTGTGCAAGTTGCCCGTCCCCTGAGAGAAATAAACCTGGGTGAATGGGATGGCCTTGCGAGGGACGATGTCAGGGCCCGCTTCCCCAATGCGTGGCGACAGCGGGGCGAGGATTTTGAGGGGTACCGTCCACCTGGCGGTGAGAGTTTTTCCGATCTTTCTGCTCGGGTCGTTCCCTTCTTCGAGCAGGTCGTTCGCCGCGCGAATGGCCGCGAACTTATCGTGGGACACGCCGGGGTCAACCGCGTCATTCTGTGCCATGTGCTCGGGCTGCCTCTGGCGAATCTCTTGCGCATCGGCCAGGACTATGGGTGCTTGAATATCATTGAACGGGTCGACGGTTTGTTTCGTGTGAAGGTGATGAACGCGCGTGTCGAGCGTGACCCGCTCTCAGGATCAGGCCCCTCGCTCGGGAAAGGGTAACCGCGGTGCCTCGGGAGAACAAAAGGTCCGGCTCTTCCGCCAGGACCATCGTCTGCGGCCACCCTCTAGGCTATAGCGGAGCGCATTGAATACAACGCATCGATTCGGGACTCATCAGAAATGCATGTGGCAGCCGGCTAACAAGCTTCCAACGGTTCCGCTGTCCCATCGGCTCTCGTCATTCGTCCAGCCACGACTCGGCCTCTGCCGCATTCTTGAACACTTTTCTTTTGCCCTCGTAGGCCCCGCTACTTACCTTCTGTGCCGATGAATCGACCAGGAACTTGGCAAAACCTTCCTCGCTCCAGACCGACGCTACCTTCCGCACACCTGCGGCCATGATTGTGGACTGGACGTTTACCACCAGGTCGGGCAGCCCCAATAGCTTCATTTCCGTAAAGTCCGCCAAGCATGTGAATCCGACCTTCAACGCAGCACATGCGGCCTTCACTTCATCCGGCAATGCTGAGACTGCCTCAGAGCTCAGGATGTCACCGGAGAATCGCATGTACACTCGATTCTTTGACTGGTCAATTGCGACGCGATGGTTGGAACCTGATCCTATTTCCTGCATAACGTTCCTCATATCCTCTTGTGGATGGGGCTAATCGCCGCACAGACACGCCAGTCGGGGCCAAGAGCCGTCCCGAAACGGCATTCGGCCGGTCTTCTCCTTATGAAAACCTGCGATCGAACCGCGGCAATCTCCCGTCTGCCAGTGTCGCTTGAGCCTGCCAATCGACACTGAGTGGTTTCTAATGTATTCGTCTCCCAATGTCAATAAGCGCCCGGAGACGCCTCAGTGAAGGCCAGGTGGAGGGGCAGCGGTCGGCCACATGCCCTGCACGAGACCGGACAGGTGTCCGTTACGTGCTTCATCACTCGCCTTCTCTTTAATACTCCTAATCTCCGGAATAATTTCAAAGAAACGGTCCAGAAGCCGAGGATCGAACTGTTTGCCTCTCTCGTTCGCCATCAGGGACAGTGCTTTTGCCTCGGGGACTGCAGGTCGATAGAGGCGAGGATGAACTAATGAGTCGTACGCATCGGCAATCGCCACGATCCGGGCCGATTGCGGAATAGCCTCTCCGGCGAGCCCGTGGGGATAACCGGTACCATCCCATCTTTCGTGGTGGCAAAGGGCAATTTCTCTAGCCATCCGCAGTACGGGGGAGTCAGAACCCTGGAGCATCCGCCTCCCCAGCTCGGTGTGCTTCATGATTTCCGAGAATTCCTCTTTGGTCAGCCGTTCCGGTTTCAACAAAACCCGGTCCGGAATCCCTATCATGCCCACGTCGTGCATTGCTGCGGCCCGACCGATATCTTCCAATTCTCGCAGGGTCATCCCGACTCCGGCCGCCTCTGCCAGGACCGTCGCGTAAAGCCCCACGCGAGTGAGGTGCCCGTGGGTTTCGCCATAGCGCTGACCCACAGCAGCGATCATCCTCAGGACGATTTCTTCGTGACATTCAAGCTCTCGGTTGTGGCGCCGGAGGTGTTCTTGCATATTGCGGTCGTATTCTTGGCTCAGCAAGGCCACATCACGTCGCTCCAGAGCACTGGAAACGTTTATGAGAATCTCGTTCCGCTCGAACGGCTTTATGATGTAGCCGGATGCCCCAATCTCCAGACAGAGGGTCGCTGTTTTTCGGTCATCTACGGCCGTGACCATGAGTACTGCTGTAGCGGGGTATTGGGCCACAATAGCATGAAGCAGGTCCACGCCTGACATTCGCGGCATAATGATGTCGCTGATCACGAGTTGGAATTCCCTGGCCTCAAGCAACCGGAGCGCGCCTCTGCCATCGAATGCCGTGGCGCAATGGTAACCGTCCGCAGTCAGCCATCGACTCAGGATTTCACAGATGTGTGGCTCGTCATCGACAATGAGAATACGGGCTTTCGTTTCGTGTCCCATTCACTCTCTCCTGGAGAGCATGGCTCTCTTTCTGATAGGGTTTGGTGGCGTACGTTTATCGCCGCTATTTCGGCGGAGAAATCCTGCTTTAGGCCGCCCTGAGTTGGGGGGCATCCCTCAGTACGATCTTCCGCAAAAAAGGTGTCGCAAGCTGACTCCTCTGCTTCTGGCTCCTCAGGAGAGCTGCTATTTTGCCGGCCGGTCCTCGCTGGCGTTCCGATGAGTCCACTTCCTTCCCGTTAGCGCGACCGTGACTGAAATGCTCAACTCACCGCATAGAGGTGACCGTCGTCGCTGCCGAAGTAGATCACCCGCTTGTGGACGACCGGTGAGGAATAGATGTGCCCGCCAGTTCTCAGCCGCCACAGTTCCGTGCCTGCGTGCAGGTCCAGGGCGTACAGGATTCGGTCGGTGCTCCCGAAGTACACGGTGTCCCACGTGACGGCAGGGGCCGAGTATATAGGGCCGCCTGCCTCGAATCTCCATCTTTCATGACCGGTCTTGACGTCGATCGCGAAGAAGCGGCCGTCTCCCGTGCCAAAACAGACGACATCATGAGTTACGGCAGGAGAGCAGGTCAGCTTGTCGTCCGCCTCCACGTGCCATTTCTCTCCGCCGTTCGATGCGGCGACCGCATAGAGCCGATGGTCTCCACTGCCAAAATAGACGGTGTTGTCTGCTACGGCAGCTGCGCAGGAAACAGGGCCGCTGGTTCTGAATCGCCACACAGCCTTTCCCGAGTCTGCGTCAACCGCGTACAACTGGCCGTCCATGCTGCCAAAGTACATCATTCGGCCGTCGGAGGAAGGGGAAGAATAGATGGGGCCTCCAGTTTTGAATTTCCATTTCAGTGTCCAGGAACCTACATCCAGAGCATAGAGACATCCGTCCAGGCTCCCGAAATAGGCCGTTCCGCGGATCACGGCCGGTGACGAATAGATCGGAGCAGGAGTCGCGAATTTGTAGCTGATCCGTCCGGTGGTGCAATCGACCGCGTACAGCGACCCATCGAAACATCCGAACAGGAGCAGCGATCCCCATAAGGTGCCGGATGAGTGTACCCCTGCTCCCACAAGGCGTCGCCAGCGCTCCGTCCCCGTGGCGGTATCGACCTTGTAGACGGTCCCATCCAAACTCCCGAAATATGCCGCTCCTTCGTCTATTGCCACGGAGGCGGGGATCCATCCCGCTGTTCTGAATTTCCACCTCAGCTCACCCAGTTCTCTTACCCCTGTGGTTTCGTAAAAGCCCGTTCGCTGAATGTTGCCGCGATAGGTGTCCCGCACCGAACCTCTCAACGATGCCGGGACGCGGTCGATCCCGGGTTGAGCGATCGCTCCGGCCTTTGGAGACTGCAGCACTCTCTTCGTACCCGGGTACTTGGAGAGAATGATCCCACACTGGGGACATTCGTCAAATTCCGAGAGTTGGGGCATGCCGCAGGCCGGACATCGAAAGAGCGTCAGCTCTACCGTCCTTTCACTGGGAGTGGTTCTCTCGGACAGTTCCGCATCGGTTATGAGTTGAGCGTTTCGTAACTTCGTAAACAGACTCTGGAGACCTCTTGCGGAGAGGTGATACTTGTTCATAAGCTCCGAATCTGACATGCCCGATCGAATGTCCTGCACCGTCTCACCGGCGCTGATCTTTCGCGTCGGTTTCGCATTCCGCTGCTCCGAATGGAGGTGGATGACTTTATTGGGGATCATGATTCGTCTCCTCAGCGCTCGACAGACGCTCTTTCAGTAATTGTGCTCACTCGAGAGCTTCCGGAATCGGGTGATCTCACCATGCAGGCTCTTGCCACCTGATCTCTGTTCATGCAGAGAGCGACAGCCTCGCCCTCTCGTCCCTTCCTTATGAGACACGACGCGGCCACGGACGGTACCACCAGCCCCTGCGAGAAACCGGCCTACCGAGCGACTCCTTTCAGCAGCGCTTCCTCAACTCTGTGGCGGTCGGCTATCTCTGCGACGAGCCGCTTCTTGACCCTCTCCAGCTCTCGCCTCGTAGCCCGTTCTTCCTCATAGATCCGGACGAGGTCCTCGGCGTATCGGAGACACTGTTTCGTCAATAGCGTGCGCTCATCAAAGCTTCCGGTGTCGATCCTCTCTTCTGCCGTCATGGCTCTTACCTCTCGTGATGAGTTCCCGGCTCTTGCGGAAACCTTGGTCTTCTCGATCGGCTCAGGTCTCGGGCATCCAATACGCTGCGACCCAGTTTCCGACCGGAACATGGTCGCCACACATTCTGCACGCTCCCATTGCTCGAGCCCGAAGATCCTCGCGTCGTACGGGCTGCCGTTGGCCCCAGTAGCTATGCGGAACTGCGTTACGCTGCACCGTGGTCACCGGGCGGATGGTCCGCCCCCGGCCAGCGAGGCTTCAGCACGCTCTGCCCTCTACAAGCAAGTTCAATGCCATGTCGAGCCTGAGCCATACGTTGGAGATATTATACGTAATAACAATATATTGGATGTTTGCGTGCCATCGAGGCGGGATCAGGTGGCGAGGGGGAACATATCGGGCGTGTACAGAAAACAAACATTGCCGGTTAGAGCCGCATAGCTGCCCGGTTCTCTCCAAACGGAGTGGAGGGGACAGCCTCTCGCGGGAAACAGATGCTTGTTTTTTGTGCAGCCCCTCGAATGAGGCGCTTGCTGGTGTTTGTTTCTCGAGACGGCAGTTCGGGGCAAAAAGTCGGTCTCCGTGGAAAGGGGGATGGAATTCGGCTCAGCCGGGGCGAGCGTCCCGGACTTCCTCACGAATACGGTCAAACACGGGGATCAAATCAATGAAACACTCAAACATTGTTTGGCCGAAATGTGCGCGACCGGCCATACGCATGATCCCCAGGGCTTCCTCCACGGGCAGGGCTGGCCGGTAGACCCGATCGTGGACCAGCGCGTCGTACACGTCGACCACTGCGACGATCGCTGCGGATTCAGGTATTGCGTCTCCGGTCAACCCAGAGGGATACCCTGACCCGTCCCATCTCTCGTGGTGCGAGAGGGCGATGTCCCGGGCCACCTGAAGCAAGGGGACGCTGGAGCCTTCGAGAATGGCAGCCCCGATTTCCGAATGGCGCTTCATGATCTCGAATTCCTCGGCTGTCAACTGTCCACTCTTGCAGAGAATCGCGTCGGGGATACCGATTTTGCCGACATCGTGCATGGGCGCAGCGAGCCGGATCTGCTCCACGTGATCCTGATTCCATCCGAGCGCTTGTGCCATTTCTGCAGCGAACAGCCCGATTCGGCGCACATGTGCCCCCGTTTCGTCGTCGCGGTAGCCTGTGGCGGAGACCAGTCGGAAGATGATCTCTTCCTCACGCTGCCGGACCTCCTGCGTCCTCCGGCGAACTTTGATTTCCAATTCCTGCTCGTAATCCCGGCTTAAAATCGTAAGCCGGCGTCGTTCCAGGGCGTTCACCACGTTTATCACGATCTCGTTCCGCTCGAACGGTTTGGTGACATACCCGTACGCTCCGATTTCCAGAGCAGCGATGGCCGTTTGCCTATCATCGACAGCGGTTACCATGATGACGGCCGTGTCCGGAAACAGCGGCTTCATGGCCGAAAGGAGAGCCATCCCGGACATTCGCGGCATCATGATGTCGCTGATGACCAGATCGAATTTCTCATTATGGAGAAGCTTCAAGGCCTCCTCACCGTCACCCGCTGCGGCGGACTGGTATCCTTCCGCGACGAGCCAGCGAGTGAGGAGTTCGCATATGCGCGGCTCGTCATCCACTATCAGGATCTTGCTCGTCGGATGTTCCATGACTGTCGTCACCTTCATCGCCACGACTGCCAGCATCGCATCATACCATGGCGAAGGACAACGCGTAAAGGCGCGGTGCGTTTCACTTCAGGGTTCCCAACGACGTACCTCGGCGAAAAAAGCGGAGAACGATCTTGACCGCAAGCCTGTTATGACTTAAGGTCATATTAGACTCACGGTCGAGACCAGGAGCCGCACATGAACACGTCCACCGATCCGATAATTCCCGAACCTTCTTCCCCGTGTGAAAAGCTGCCCACCAGACGCGAGCGGCGTCGGGCCGAAACGCGCGAGCGGCTCGTCGACTGTGCGCTTCGTCTCTTTTCCGAACGCGGCTTTACCGCGACCACCATCGAAGATATCACCAATGCTGCCGATGTCGGCAAAGGAACTTTTTTCAACTACTTCCCGAGTAAAGAACACGTCCTCGCGTCGTTTGCGCAATTCCAGATGGGAAAGATTCAGAAATTCGTGACGCAGGCGGTTCATTCAACCCAACCGGCGGAGCGGGTGCTGTATGAGCTTGCCGTGGAACTCACCAAGGAATATGATCGATGTCCGACGTTGCTGCAGAACATCCTCCTGGCGTTCTTTTCGGGCGAGTCTACGCGCAGACTAATGGCAGATACCTTCGAAAAGGGCCGGGTGTCCCTTGCAGAATTAATGAAAGATAGACAACATCGCGGCGAGATTCGCGACGACTTCACGCCGACCGAGCTGGCCCTTCAGTACCAGCGGGCGCTTTTCGGCACGATGGTGATTTGGTCCCTTGCGCCGACAAGACCTTTGTCCGATTGTTTGAAAGAGATGTGGAGCGTGCTCTGGTCGGGAATGCGAGCCCAGAAACCGAGCCGAAGAGACGCTTGACCGAAGCCTCCCTCGGGTAGGACGGCTCGGAGTAGTTCAGACGGTTCAGCGGAGATCATGCATATGAAGAAACGCTTTTCATGGGCACTTGTTGCGGGTTGCCTGCTGGCGGTGATTCTCGCCGGCTGTGAGAAGAAAGGCCCGTCGGGATTCGAACGGCCCCCAGCGTCGGTATCCGTTGCAACGGCCGCGGCGAAGGACGTGCCCGTGTACCTCGACAGCATCGGAAAGTGCGTCGCGCGCGAGGTCGTTTCCATCCAGCCTCAGGTTTCCGGGCGAATCACCGGGATCCATTTCGAGGACGGCCAGGATGTGAAGAAGGGCGACCCCCTTTTCACCATAGATCCGCGGCCGTACAAGGCGGACCTCCTCAAGGCCGAGGCGACCCTGGCCCAGCACAAGGCCCTGAGGGAACTGGCCAAGATTCAGTTCGACCGGTACGCAGAGCTTCTCCAGACCAAATCGGTTTCTCAATTTGACTACGACCAGCGGAAGAACACGCTGGATGTGGCCGACGCTCAGGTGCAGCAGAGCGAAGCCGCGGTCGAAACCGCCAAGATCAGCCTCGCTTACTGCTACATCCATTCCCCCATCGACGGCCGGACCGGGCAGCGGCTTGTCGACATCGGAAACGTGGTGGCGGCCAACACCGGTTCGCTGCTGATGATTCAGCGAATGAACCCGATCTACGCGGACTTCACTATCCCCGAGAACGACCTCAGCACGGTGCAGCAGAATATGCAGCAGGGGACGCTCAAGGTTGAAGTGAGCCTGCCGACGGGGGAGGAAAAGCCGCGGGAAGGGCAACTCACGTTTCTTGACAATACCGTCCAGGAAGGGACCGGCACCGTGAAGCTTCGCGCCACGATCGCCAACGAGGACCGGCACTTCTGGCCGGGACGTTTCGTCAAGGTCCGCCTCGTCCTCGAGACGATCCACAACGCGGTGCTCATCCCCGCGGCCGCGCCGCAGATGGCGGCCAAGGGAACGTTTGTCTATGTCGTGAAGGACGATTCCACCGCGGAACTGCGACCGGTGCAGTTGGGGCAGCAGCAGGAAGGGTCGGTGGTCGTCACGCAGGGACTGAAGCCGGGCGAGCGCGTGATCGTTCAGGGGCAGATTGCCGTGATGCCTGGGGCCAAAGTCAACGTCGATGAGGCCCGCGCTCCCGCGAAGTCACCCGAGGCAGCACCCGAAGGCGGTAAGTCATGAACCTCTCGGAACCATTCATTCGCCGGCCGGTAATGACTGCGGTCTTGACCGCTTCGGTGATCCTCTTCGGTGCGCTCGCTTACCTGCGGCTCCCGGTGAATGACCTGCCGGTGGTGGACTACCCGGTCATTCAGGTTCAGGCGGATTATCCGGGTGCGAGCCCCGACACGATGGCGAACAACATCGCGACGCCGCTCGAGCGGCAGTTCATGCAGATCCCCGGCCTCGAATTGGTGACCTCAAAGAGTACCCAGGGTCATACGAGCCTTACGCTTCAGTTCGCCCTCGAGAAGAGTATCGACGCTGCGGCCACGGACGTGCAGACCGCGATCACGCAGGCCACCGGGAGCCTCCCGATCGACCTGCCGTCACCGCCGACGTACTCCAAGACCAACCCCAACGATCAGCCCATTCTGTACATAGCGCTCACCAGCGACTCCGTCACCGCGGGCAAGCTCTACGACTACGGCAGCACCCAGGTCGGCCAGCGTATCAGCATCCTGCCCGGCGTGAGCCGCGTAAACGTGTACGGCACGAAATCCGCGATTCGGATCAAGGCCGATCCGTCCAAGATGTGGGCGCGGGACATATCCATCGATGACCTGGCCGCCGCGATCAAAGGCGGGACCGCTTATACCGGCGCGGGACAGCTCGACGCTCCTTCGGGCACTTCGCTGCTCAGACCGCAGGGCCAGCTCGACACCGCGGAAGGGTACGGCGATCTCATCGTCGCCAGCAAGGGCGGCTCGCCGGTGTACGTCCGCGACGTGGCCAAGGTGGTCAGCTCGGTACAGGACGAGCGGATCAAGATGCGGTTCTGGGCCCGAGGCTATCCGCTTCCATCCGCCACCGTCGTGGTCGCGGTCTTTCGGCAGGCCGGAGCCAATGCGGTGACGGTTGCCAAGAGCGTAACCGACCTCTTGCCGACCATCGGCGCGGAGCTTCCCGGATCCGTGCGCATCTCGACGATCTACGATCGGTCCCGCACCATCGTCAGCTCGGTCCACGAGGTGCAGGTGACCCTCACCGTCGCGTTCGTGCTCGTGGTGATCGTGATCTTCTTCTTTCTCGGGCGCGCGAAGGACACGCTGATCCCGGCCGTGGCGCTCCCGCTGTCGCTGCTCCTCACGTTCATGGCGATGTATACGCTCGGGTACAGCGTCGACAACCTCTCCCTCATGGCGCTGACCCTGGCAATCGGCTTTCTCGTGGACGACGCGATCGTATTCCTGGAGAACACCGTGCGCCGTATGGAGCACGGCGAAAGGGCCGTGGAGGCCTCGATCAACAGCGCCAAGGAGATCAGCTTCACCATCCTTTCCATGACGATCTCGCTTGCCGCGGTCTTTATCCCGCTCGTCTTCATGTCCGGCCTGATGGGCCGCATCTTCCGCGAGTTCGCGGTCACCATCGTGGTCGCGATCCTCGCTTCGGGCATCGTGTCACTGACGCTCACGCCGCTCATGTGCGCGAGGATGCTCGGCGCGCGAGGGGAGGGCGCAAAGAAAACCTGGACGGAACGGGTGGTCGGCGGATTCGAGAGGCGCGTGCTCGGCTGGTACGGGGAATCGCTCTGGTGGTTCCTGCGCCACCGGTGGATCTCCATCGTGACCTGGGTCGCGTGCCTTGCCGGAACGATCGCACTCTTCGTGCTCATCCCGAAGACCTTTCTCCCCATCGGAGACAGCAGCTTCATCTGGGGGATCATGATCGCCCGGGAGGGCTCCTCTCCCGACCAGATGCACGAGCTACAGGATAAGACCGACGCGATCATCCAGAACGACCCGAGCGTCGCCGCGACGTTCACCATGACCGGGAACGGCCAGTTTCTCTCCTCGAACCAGGGTCTGCTCCTTATCTTCCTCAAACCGACGGACGAGCGTCCGCCCATCCAGGCGGTGTCGGGCAAGCTGATGGGTGAGCTGGGGGTCACCCCGGGCATCTTCCCGTTCCTGCGGCCCTTCCCGGTCCTGCAGATCAGCACGGGAGCGACGCAGCAGAACCAGGGGCAGTACGCCTTCTCCCTCTCCGGGGTGAACGCGGATCAGGTGTACTCCGTGGCCGGAAAGCTCATGGAGAAGCTCAGGCCGTGGCCCGGCTTCATGACCATCTCGTCGGACTACTTCGACCACACGCCGAACATCGAAATCCAGATCCTCCGCGATCAGGCCAAGACGTACGGCGTCTCGGAAGCGCGAATCCTGAACCTGTTGCGCAATGCGTACGCTCAGAATTACCTCTACTTGATCAAGAAGACCGAGGACCAGTACCAGGTCATCCTCGAGGTCGCAGACTCGGAACGTGCGAAGGCCGACGACCTTTCGCTCCTTTACATCAAGTCCGACGACGGCAGGCGGCAGGTGCCGCTCAATGCGCTGGTCAAATGGAACAAGACGCTGGGGCTCCAGGCGGTGAACCACACGAACCAGTTCCCGAGCGTCACGTTCTTTTTCAACCTCAAGCCCGGCGTGGCCATGGGCGATGCGACCGATTTCATCACCAAGACCGCGGCGGAGGTGGTTCCAGCGACCATGCGAGCGTCGCTGCAGGGCGAGGCTTTGACGTTCCGCGATGCGGTGCGCGATCTGACGGTCCTGATGGCCCTGGCGGTCTTCGTGATGTATGTGATCCTGGCGATCCTGTACGAGAGCTACGTGCATCCGTTGACGGTGCTTTCGACCCTCCCCACAGCGCTGGTCGGAGGGCTCCTGGCGCTGTTCGTGTTCGGCGAGCAGGCGTCGCTCTATGCGTTCGTCGGCATGTTCATGTTGATGGGTATCGTCAAGAAGAACGGGATCATGATCGTGGACTTCGCGCGGCAGCGGGTCGACGCGGGCGAGCCTGCGGAGAAGGCCATCCACGACGCGAGCATGGACCGGTTCCGGCCGATCATCATGACGACCCTGGCTGCGGTCATCGGAGCGGTCCCCATTGCGGTGGGGTTCGGAGCGGACGCAGCCTCCCGCCGGCCGCTCGGCCTGGTGATCGTCGGCGGGCTGGTGGTATCCCAGTTCATCACCCTGTATATCACGCCGGTCATCTACCTGTATCTGGAACAGTTCCAGGAGAAGGTGCTGGATCGCACGTCCTTCTTCCGGTCCGGCCG
>JACRDG010000078.1 GCA_016218715.1 Desulfomonile tiedjei
AGTTCGGCATCTCGATCCACGGCCTAACTCCATGAGGCTGAACCCACTTTCTCCAGATCCACGTGCGCTCACGCTTGCAGTGTGTATAGTCGGAGCCGGCGTTATTGCGGGCGTGTCGCTCGGGTTCTCGGGACGGTCGTCGGGCGAGTTCGACCTGTCCAAGCACAATGTGCCGCTGGATCAGATCGTCTCGGGCGGACCAGGAAAGGACGGCATCCCCGCCATCCTGAAGACAGCTTTCGTACCGGCACGTGAGGGCAGCTTCCTGAAGGATGAGGACCGCATCCTCGGCCTCAGCCAGGGCGGGGAAGCCAAGGCATATCCGATCAAGATCCTGAATTGGCATGAGATCGTGAACGACACGATCGGCGGGAAACCGGTCGTGGTCACCTATTGCCCACTTTGCGGGACCGGGATCGGGTTTGAGGCGTCGGTGCAGGGACGGCCGCATACCTTCGGTGTCTCCGGGCTCCTGTACCAGAGCGACCTCCTGATGTACGACCACCAGACTCAAAGTCTCTGGTCTCAGATCTCGATGGAGGCAGTGGCCGGGCCCCTCACGGGAGCCAAGCTCAAGCCGGTTTTCTTAACGCATACGACGTGGGAGGAATGGCGGGGAGAGCACCCGGCGACCCTGGTGCTGTCGACACAGACCGGATATTCCAGGGACTACAACCGGGATCCCTATCTGGGCTATGCCCAAAGCGCGGAGCTGATGTTCGACACCAGGCATTTCGATCCGAGATACCATCCCAAGGAATGGGTGCTTGGGATCGAGGTCAAAGGAGCGTTCAAAGCGTATCCGTTCGCCGAGCTGAAGAAAGTGAAGGGACCCCTCACCGACCAGATCAATGGGCAAAAGGTCCGCATTCTCTTCAACCCACGAGCCCAGAGCGCCTCGGTCACCGACGCGGACGGCCGGCCGATGCCGTCGGTGATGGCCTTCTGGTTTGCCTGGTACGCGTTCCATCCGGGCACGCAGGTCTTCACGGCAAATCATTGAGGCCACAGTTGGAACTCCAGCATCTATCAGATCCGAAGGAGTGGGTGGCCCTGCACGGTGACTATCTCTTTCGGTGGGCGCTGTTTCGGACTCGGGACACACGCATCGCCGAGGACCTGGTCCAGGAGACCTTCCTGGCGGCTCTTCAAGCACGCGACCGATATCAGGGGCGGTCCTCCGAAAGGACTTGGCTGGCCGGTATCATCAAGCACAAGATCATGAATTATTTCTACAAGGCCAGCCGAGAAAGACCTGTTCAATACGACGAGCAGATGAACGAAGGGTCCGAGAATCCGTTCAATGACCAGGGAAACTGGAAGTCCTCCGCGACCGGACCGAAGGAATGGACCGGGGATCCCAGCCAAATCCTCGAGCGAAAAGAGTTCTGGGATGTCCTCACACGCTGCCTGGCGGAGCTTCCTCCCCGCCTCGCGCATGCCTTTTCGCTTCGTGAACTCGACGACCTTAGCAGTGAAGAAATTTGTAAGATTTTGAACGTGTCGGCGACTAATTTAGGTGTGATGCTGTATCGGGCGCGCAGCCGTCTCAGACGATGTCTGGAAATCAATTCCATGGGTCTCAAGACCTGAGCGAGGAATGCAGTGGTATCCTGCAAGGAAATTACACGGCTCGTATCTGAATCCTTGGACCGGGCGCTCCCGTTTCGACAGCGTCTCGCACTGTGGTGGCACCTCCGGCTGTGTCAATTGTGCAACCGGTTTCGCCGCCAACTGCTCTTCCTCAGAGACGCGGCCCGTCGCCACCCCGACCGACTTGAAGGCCACGAGTCTCCTTCCCCGCCTTCCCTCTCTCCGGAAGCCCGCGAGCGCATCAAAGACTCCCTTCGCCGCAATGAGTAATTCGTCTCGCCACATGACGCGACCCCTCACCCTCAGACATCTCATCAAGATCGCCGCACTCGTCCTGTTGGTCTTCGGAACCTACTTGGCGGTGCGATGGATAGACTTCGGAGAGGTCCTAAAACCTGAACGTGTGGCGTCTTGGCTGACCGCCGCGGGCCCATGGGCGCCTTTCGGGTTCATCCTGCTCATGATCGTCTCGGTCGTGATCCTTCCCATCCCGAGCCTCCCATTGGATATGGCAGCCGGGGCGACATTCGGTGTCGTTCTGGGGACGGCCTATGCGGTCATCGGGGCCGAGATTGGCGCGATCCTCAGTTTTCTCATTGGAAGGGCCGTCGGACGGGAAGCCCTGGCCCGGCTCTTCCGGACCGACGTCACCTTTTGCGAGCGATGCTCGGACCGGCATTTAACGATCTTTGTTTTCCTGTCACGGCTCTTGCCGATCTTCTCGTTTGATCTGATCAGTTACGGGGCAGGATTGACCAACATGTCGGTCCGAGCCTTTGCTGTGGCCACGTTGATTGGGATGATCCCGCCCACCTTCGCCCTCACGACGTTGGGGGGAAGCGTGTTGGCGGGAGAGTGGCTGGTGCTTCTTCTCGGTCTGGTCATGGTCGCGTTTTTTTTCCTTGCCCCTAAGCTTGTGATCCGGTACCACTCGTCACGATGGGTGCGACTGCTCCGGGGGGAGGCGCCTATGATGGTTGCTGACCAGGCCAACGAGCCTGCTCACCGGTGC
>JACRDG010000011.1 GCA_016218715.1 Desulfomonile tiedjei
AGAGACCGGCGAAGGAGACGGGCTCGGTTACAATGTGAATGTTCCGGTTCCCAAGGAGCTTGAAGACGACGACATCATCCACATCTATCGCGAGCTCCTCGGCCCGGTGGTACGAGCGCACCGCCCCGAGCTGATTCTCGTCGCAGCGGGCTTTGATGCTCACTACCGAGATCCCCTCGGCCGAACTCGCCTGACGGAACAGGCGTACCGCTGGTTGACGCAGATCGTTCTCCAGTTGAGCGAGTCTGTCAGAAGCGCACCGATACTGTTGGCACTGGAAGGAGGGTACGACAACCGGGCACTCGCAGCGAGCGTTCGGGAAGTCCTCCGAGTGCTCACCGTTGAGGGACGTCGGGAGCGCGTCCCATCCGCCAGAACCAAAAGGGGCCGGGAGGTCGTGGAAAAGGTACGCCAGGTGCATCGCAAGTACGGGGTCTGGGTCGGTTGACCGGTTCACCCGACGTGTTCACCAATGCCAAGGGCGAACCTTATCATGTTCCGAAGGCCCGGGCCAAGGTTGAATCGTTTGGCTGAAAGTGGTAATGTGTGCGGTGCCTTGGGATTTCAAGGCATTACCTTCGCATGAACTGACGTTCAACGGACTCGGCACTCGGGTCGCTATGCGGGTTCGGTGAGGTAACCGTCCATCGGGGTAAACGCTGGCCCCCAAGATGACGATGGGGCATGATGACCCGGTGAGCCGCTCACCGGACAACTCTACGCGGAAGGAAAAGCCGGTTGGCTGTACTGCACGAAAAGACCACCGTAGGCATCGAAGAAGAAATCCAGAAATCATACCTGGATTACGCCATGAGCGTAATCGTCGGGAGGGCGCTGCCGGAGCTGCGGGACGGTTTCAAACCGGTGCACCGCAGAATCCTCTATGCGATGTTCCGGGCCGGCAACCTGTGGAACCGCCCTTACCGCAAGGCAGCCAGAGCGGTCGGCGATGTCATAGGACAGTATCACCCTCATGGGGACACCGCGGTGTACGACGCCATCGTACGGATGGCACAGCCGTTCTCCATGAGGTACCCCTTTATCGACGGACAGGGGAACTTTGGAAGTGTCGACGGCGACGCTCCTGCGGCTATGCGATACACGGAAGTCCGGATGGACCGCATCTGCCAGGCCATCATGGAGGACTTGGATAAGGACACCGTCGGCTTCATACCCAACTACGACAATACCCAGGAAGAACCGGTCGTCACACCGGCCCGTTTCCCCGTGCTCCTCGTCATCGGCTCGCAGGGGATTGCAGTCGGGATGGCAACCAGTATCCCGCCGCACAATCTGAACGAAACCATCGACGCGACCGTGCACCTGATCAACAACCCCGCAGCGTCCATCGCGGACCTGATCCAGTTTCTCCCGGGGCCGGACTTTCCCACTGCTGGGTTCATCATGGGCCGGCGAGGGATCATAGACGCGTACACCACAGGCCGCGGGTCGGTCCGCATGCGGGCCCGCACCGTGGTAGAGGATGCGGGGAAGGGGTACCAGCGCATCGTCGTTACCGAGATCCCCTATCTGGTCAACAAGGCGCGTATGGTCGAAGCGGTTGCCGACCTGGTGAAAGACAAGAGAATCACCGGCATCAGAGATCTCAGAGACGAATCGGACCGTCACGGGATGCGGGTGGTCTTCGAACTGAAGAGAGACGAGAATCCGGACGTCATTCTCAATCAGCTCTTCAGGTATACCCAACTTCAGACCAGCTTTGGCGTTCAGCTGCTCTGTGTGGACCACGGCCGGCCCCATCAGATGAATCTCAAAGAGATTCTGATGGGATTCATCGATTTCCGCAAAGAGGTCGTCACGCGGCGGACCCGTTTCGAGCTGGCCCGAGCCAAGGAGCGAGCGCACCTTCTCGAAGGGCTCAAGATCGCGCTGGACCACATCGATGAGGTGATCGCCCTTATAAAGGCCGCGGAGAATCCACCCGCGGCGCGACAGGCGTTGATGGACACCTTTGAACTGAGCCAGGTGCAGGCTCAGGCGATTCTCGATATGCGCCTCCAGAGACTCACCGCGCTGGAACAAGACAAGATTGTGCAGGAATTGGCGGAGATCCGGGCGAAGATTGCGGAATTCGAGGCCATACTTGCATCCGAACAGCGGATCCTCGATATCATCGTTGCCGAACTCGAAGAGGTCAAACAGCAGTTCGGGGACGAGCGGCGCACCGAGATCCTCGACGCGCCGTCAGAGATGGAGGATGAAGACCTCATCCCTCGTGAAGACGTGGTGGTCACGTTTTCGAGCAAAGGCTACGTGAAGCGGGTTTCAGCAAGCCTGTACAAGTCCCAGAGGCCCGGAGGCAAAGGCCGGATAGGTACGAGAGTCGGCAGTGAGGATGTGGTCAACCAGATCCTCTACGCATCCTCCCACGACGTGCTCCTCTGTTTTTCCAATCGGGGAAAGGTCTACTGGATGCGGGTTTTTCAGCTCCCCGAGGAGAGTCCGTACGGTCGCGGCAAGGCCATCGTGAACCTTCTCAGGCTGAACCCGGACGAAAAGATTTGCAAGATCCTCCCTGTTCAGGAATTGAGCACCGAGGGTTACGTGGTGATGGTCTCGGCCAAAGGAAAGATTAAGAAGACCGCCACCGAGGAGTTTTCTCGGCCCAGGCTCTCCGGTCTGATAGCCCTGACGATCGATCCCGACGACGAACTCATCGATGTGGACTTCACCACCGGGAGTAATGACATTCTGCTCGCTACCCGCAAAGGCAAGGCCATTCGGTTCAACGAGGGTGCGGTCCGCCCCATGGGGCGTCAGGCCCGAGGGGTTACCGGAATCCGTATGAAAGAGGACGACGCAGTGGTCGGGATGGAGGTGATCTCCGACGGTGCCGGGACCCTCTTGACCATCACGAACTGCGGTTTCGGGAAACGGACCGCTCTGAGTGAGTACCCCGTGAAGGGACGCGGCGGCCAGGGAGTGATCACTATCAAAAGCACTCCCAAGACCGGCGACGTGGTTGCGATCCAGATGGTGGAAGATGCCGATCACCTGCTGATTCTCACGTCAGGAGGACGGATCATCAGGCTGAGGATGGACGAGATCTCGGCCATCGGACGGAACACCAGGGGCAGAACCCTGGTGCGTATGGACGCCGATGAATACGTGGTCGATGTGGCCCGGGCTGATTCTTCAGAGGACGAAGACAAAGACGCGGAGACCACCGACGACTCCGATCTCGACGAATCGGACGCGAATGACCTGGATGACGAGGATGTCTCGCAAGACTGAAAAGGGGTGGCGATTCCTCGATCACATAGCGGACATCCGTATGGAAGCGTCGGGGAGGGACCTCACGGAGCTTTTCCTGCACGCTGCCGAGGGCCTCACGGAGCTTCTCGGCGCGGGTGAGCACTTGGCCGCCGAGAAGGAAGTTGAGCTAGCCCTGGAAGCCGGTTCTGCGGAAGAACTCCTCGTGGACTGGCTACGGGAGATTCATTTCGCCAACACAACCCGCGGATTGGTTCTGGCTCGAGCCCACATCCAGCAGATCTCCGACACCAGCCTGAAAGCCCGCCTCTTATTTGCAGTCCGGCCTCCGGAAGAAGCCCCCGACATCGACATTAAGGGGGTGACCTACCACGGGCTCGTCGTCGAAAAGACAGACCGGCGATATCTTGCCAGGGTGATCTTTGATATCTGAACCAAGTTCCATGCCGGCAAATCAGATAGGCGAGGGCGGCGTATCGTTCGATGTGCCATTAGCCGCCGTTGTATTACTCGCACTCCTGGCCGTACCGACCTCCATTTTCGATCCAACCTTGTTTCGGCTGCTCAACGAAACCCACTCTCCGCTGACGGATCCGATCTGGCTTTCGCTTACGACGCTGGGGGACGGGTTGGTGCTGGGCCTCCTTGCCGGCGCGTTTCTCGTAAAGAACCCCCGGATCACCGTGCTGGGGGTTGTGCTGCTGGTGGGTGGGAGTGCCGTGGTGCACGTCATCAAACCTCTCGTTCATGCCCCGAGACCTGCTGCGGTCATGGAAGCGGTGCACGTCGTGGGGCCGCTGCTCCGATCGGGGTCGTTCCCGTCCGGGCATGCTGCTGCGGCCGTCGCTTTTGCGGTTGCCGTGGCCCACTATTCCCGCTCGCGGACGGCTGCGGTTGGCACCATTGCCTTTGCTGTGCTGGTGGGCCTTTCGCGGATCTTTGTGGGAGCGCATTTCCCGTTGGACGTACTCGCGGGATCGATCTGCGCCCTGTTGGTATTCCTGCTCGTCAGGCGTTTCTTGCTGCCGAGTCTGGAACGACGGATCCCCGATCGACCGAACTTCTCCAGCCGAAGGTTCCGGATCGCCCTTGGCTTCGAGTCCCTCCTGGCGCTTTACACCATCCTGGTGCACGGTCCGCGGTTCGCAGAGTTCCCTTTGGTTGCCGAGCTCGCCGGTGCGGGCGTGCTGCTCGTTGTGGTGTACTCGTGGGGAGCACGCTGCTTCGCGGCCGAATGACTCGCAGTGGTGCCTCACCCCGACAAGAAAACAATCCTTTGCAGACGCCTCATACTGCCTTATTCTATTCTAGAAGTCTGGTCCCTGAGAGCTGAATGGTAAACGGCTTTCCGGGGTCCAGGATTCCTTGCCTGTATAAGGACCCCCACTACAGGAGGCGCCGCGATGTCTCGCTCAAGACCCTTCAAACTCGTCCAGATTGATGACGTACGGTGGGAAATCCCGAAGACCGGGGGAATGCGCGTTCCCGGCCTCATCTTCGCGAACGCAGAGCTCCTTCGCGGGGTGCAGAACGACGACAGCGCGGATCAGGTCTATAACGTGGCGCATCTGCCGGGGATCGTCGGGCGGTCTCTCGCCATGCCGGACGTGCATTCCGGCTACGGATTCCCCATTGGTGGGGTTGCCGCGTTCGATCTCGACGAGGGGGTCATCAGTCCTGGCGGCGTGGGATACGACATCAACTGCGGGGTGCGACTCGCTCTGACTGCGCTCGACCGCGACCAGGTCGTCCCGCACATCAAAGGGTTGGTGGATGCGCTCTTCGCACATGTCCCCACTGGCCTGGGCTCGCGCGGGGGCATACGGCTCAATCGCAAGGAAATGGCCGCGGTGCTGACAAAGGGAGCGGCATGGGCCATCGAGCAGGGGATGGGGGAGGAGTCCGATCTCGACCGGATTGAGAACCACGGCAGGATCACTGGAGCGGACCCCGGCGTGATCAGCGACCGGGCGTACGAGCGAGGGAAAGATCAGCTCGGCACCCTCGGCTCGGGAAACCATTTCGTAGAGATCGGGTTTATCGAGGAGATCTTCGACGAGGAAACTGCCCGGCAATGGGGCATTTTCCCGAACCAGGTGACCCTGATGATCCACACCGGCTCCCGGGGCTTTGGACACCAGGTATGTGACGATTTTCTCGCGCGGATGGTCAAGGGCGCGGCCAAGATGGGAATCGAACTTCCCGATCGGCAGCTCGCCTGTGCGCGGCTGGGCACAGACCTCGCGGACGAATACCTGGCTGCAATGTCGTCTGCGGCGAATTTCGCGTTCGCGAATCGGCAGATCATGATGCATCTCGTGCGGACCACGTGGGAAAAGACGATGAAGCTGTCACCCCGGGAACTCCAGTTTCGGCTCCTGTACGACGTTTGCCACAACATAGCCAAGTTCGAAACCCACGAAGTGGACGGTGAATCGAGGAAATTGTGCGTGCATCGCAAGGGCGCGACCCGGGCGTTCCCGAAGAACCATCCGGAGCTGGCCCCAGCGTATCGGATCACCGGTCAGCCGGTGCTGATCCCGGGAGACATGGGACGGGCTTCGTACGTGCTCGCGGGCGACCCGGGCTCAATGAAAGAGACGTTCGGTTCGGCCTGCCACGGCGCGGGCCGTGAAATGTCCCGGCATGAGGCGCTCCGCCGGACCAAGGGGAGGGCCATCGAGCGTGAATTGCAGGACCAACGGCAGGTCTACCCGAGGGCCGCGGGGAGGAAGACGCTTCGAGAAGAATTTCCCAACGCGTACAAGGACGTGGGCCTCGTGGTGGACGTGGTCCAGCGCGCGGGCCTCGCACGGAAAATCGCCAGGATCCGGCCCATAGGAGTGACCAAGGGGTGAAAGGGACAAATTCCACAAAACCATTGACCAGTTAGACTCTTCAGTGATATAATCACTCGAAACATGTGTCCAAATGCAGGGTGAGGAACCTGGTGTCCCGTGGGGTTTTGGACGAGGCAAAAGGAGTGTGTCATGAAACGCTTTATACTCTTGGGCCTGCTGTGCGTGGTCTTCGCTGTTCCCGTTCACGCGGCGGAGATCTTCTGGGATGGAAATCCTCCGCCTGACGCAGAGATTACCGACAAGGATTTCACTTTCAAGTATCCCGACCCCATACGCGACAAGGACCCATCTCAGCCTGAAATTTACGATTCGGGAGAGTTGCCGGACCTCGGCCCCGGGTTGGATGAGGCCGAACGCCAACCCGCGCCCGCACCAAGAGAACCAAGGACTATCGAGCGCCCGCGTTCCCCTGAACCGCCCACGGTGGCACCGGCCCCGAGACGACGACCCGCAACCGTGGAGCCTCGTCGCGGGCAAGGAGAAGGGAACAGCCTCGAGAAAGATCTGCAGCGAATAAAGCCCTCGGTGGAACAGCCGGTGGTCAACCCGAAGAGTGACTTCCCTTCTGTCGACACCAAACCGGGTAGCCCCGTTCCGGTGACCGGCCAGGACGAACCGAAGGCCGAGCCCAAGAAGCTCCCCTGGGGAAAAGACGAACCGCCGACAGCCGAACCACAGACCAAGTTCCCATGGGGTCAGAAGAAGTAATCGAGCGACGACTCCTGGCGAAGTGAGGGTGCGGCCGCTGGGTTGGCGGCCGCCCGCTATTCTTTCCTTGCGCCGAGCGAGATCTTGAGATCCTTCTGCAGCCTCATCAGAGCCACTTCAATATTGTAGTCCCTGATATTGAGGCCCTTGGAGATCGCCACGATTTCGCCGTCCTCTACGCCGATCTCCATGGCCATGATCTCCTTCGCCTGCTGAAGCCCTGCCAGATTCACGGGGAATCCGGACCAGAGGTTCCACGACCTGAAATAGACCACCCAGTGGAGCTTCCCTTCCATGATCCGCGTGTCCACCAGCCTCAAGCATGGGCTCGATCCGTCCTCGTGGTCGTAGAAGAAAAGGTCCTCCGGCCGTCCCACTTCCATACACATCCGGTTGGTACGAGGCCCGTGCTTCTTGTAGTAATCGATCACGTACTGCCAGGCGACCTGAAGTCGCTCGCCGTACGTATAGTGCTCGTTGGGGGCCCGTTGAGCGGACAGGAGATACGGCATGTACTCCGCGAGGTATTTCTCGTCAGCCACCGGCGGAAGGTTCAGGTGCTCCGGAACCTGAGGGAGCAGCGGCCGCACCCCCGGTTGCCTGATATGGATCATCGCCATGTCGAATTCGATGCGGTCCGCGCCGGGATTTGAGCCGGTATCCACCGTGTAGCGTCGCGCTGCGCCGTCCGGTTTGCGCGACTCATCGACAAGGGTGTACAGACACTGAAACCATGCGTCCGGTATGGTGGTCGCCTCAATCAGTATGGGCTTCATAGTATTCCTCCGTGTGCCCTCCATGGGGCTGCTCCGGGGATGGGTGTCGGTCACACGCGGAGCCCCCGAGAGTGCTATGACGGGCGGGCGAGTCATTCATCCCCCCGCAGTCGACACCCCGGCGGCTGATCGCTCGTGTACGGTCGCTCGTGGGCCGGTGGCTATAGCCTATAACCGATTCGAGCGAACTTGGCCACCCCTTTGGCAAATCGCGTCCCGATCCTTGGACCCCGAGCGAAAATCTGATATAAGTGGCCCGGTTGGCAGCAACTCGGGTGAGGCGCCTCGGATGTGGACAGAGGCGCCCTCTGTTTTTGCGTGGTATGCGCGGGGCGCCGAGACGCTCGCGTCTGCAGGCCCGGGCCACACGGTAAAGCTGCCGGCGAGATGGACAGATGATGAGGCTATTTTGACACCTCTTCCGGAACCTCTTCCGTCCGACACGGAGACCGAGAAGCCTTCGAGATTGGGCTTGCTGAGCGGTCTGGCAGCATTATCTCGGAAGTACTTCGTGGATCCCTTCGTGTCCCCGGCAAACCCGCCCTGGTTCGATGCACGAGGGGTTGCGGTAGGTTTATTCATCGGATTGGGCGTGCCGCTCGGTGTGCAGATGGTCGCCCTCGGGTTGCTTCGTCTCTTCGTCGGGTTTAACACAGCGATGGCATTTGCCTTCACCTGGGTCAACAACCCGATTTCCGTGATCCCGATGTATTACGGGTATTACTATCTTGGATCGACGATCCTGGGCAAGTCCGTCTCCCTCAGCGCGGAATCATTCCAGGCCATGCTGAAACCGATGCTCCACGCAGCTTATTTCTGGGAGGCCTTTTCTTCGTTTCTCTACCTCGGATGGGACCTTGTGCTGCGCTGGTCCCTCGGCGCGGTGATCGCAGCCGCCACGTGCAGTATCCTCGGCTATATAGTCTCTTACAATGTGCAGAAGGCGCGGTGTGCGCGTAGGGCTCGACAGATTGGCATCAACTATTCCCAGCTTCTTCGCGACCTCGAGAAGAAGACGCGAGGGACCGACGGGGCCGTGCGACAAGCGAAGTGACACCGGTGGAGGCTGCTCACGTCACCGAGAGACGTCACGAGTGGCAGCCTGGTCGGTCAGAAAGACCATACCGCGGACAGGCCTCCGCCCAGCACGTGTCTGGTGTAACTAGCAGTGTTTTCCTGGGCTTCCGAGCCCTGGAATGGCGGAAATGGCAGCGTTTGCTCCCGGACGTTGTGACTCCACTGACCCTCGCCCTTGAGGCTCAGCCAGCTGGCTTTTCCCCACAGCCCAATCGTCAAGGTAGGAAGCACGGTCCAATCGTATTGAAGATTCCCTTCCAGAAAGAGCGCAGGCCTATTCACCCGGTACAGAAGACCCTCCGAGTCAAGAAACTCGGCGACAACAATTGGCGGGAAAGGACCGATCTGGGTTAACAAGGTCAGATCAAAAAGGAGCGCAGCAGGAACCTGGAATTCGACCGATGCAAACGGGCTTCCTATCAGAGACCCCCGGTAACCAGGGCCAACAACCTCAAACCCTACATGCGGAACCCAGAGCGTGGACATAAGATCACTGTAGTACCTCTGGTGCCTGATAAAGGTGTTTGTGGGATCTGGTGGAAAAAGAAGCCCTGAATCATCAAAGCTCAGCGCCTGGCCGTTGTCCGTCCGGGGATCGCCGAGGTTGAGTGTCAGGTGGTCCCGTCTGAGCCCCAACTTGATCGCACAATCGTTTCGCAGCCTGTACCTGACTTGTCCGTCAAGAGCCCAACACTGCAGTTGGGATCCGTTCCACTTGACTCCTTGCAGCCCTCCTTCCTCAAACTCCTCTCTTTCGTACACCGTTATGTTTCTCTTGGCATTTGCCTGCCCTTCTATGGCGAGACCCAGGCCCGAAGGAAACTCCAGCGCTGCGCCAAGGGAACCCACCCACAGATTGGCGTCTCTGAATTTCAGATCGAGCGTATTCGGCCAATTCAGGATATTCGACCAAGCCGGCAAATTGAAATTGAGTGCCAGTTTTTCATAGCCAATCTGAACGTGCGGGACGATGCGGACTCCGGCGAAAATCGAAGACTCCGGAACCAGGATAGACGGTGCACCCTGGGCCGGCGCTTGGCCGGTAACGGCAAGTATGATGACAAGCGGCAGACCCCAGACCAGTACTGTCCTGATGGTTTTCACGGACCCTGACCTCCCTCACAAATGAACCGTCACCAAAAACGTGCGGTGCCCTTGCCATCCTGGCGGCTTCGCGATTGAGCGCCGGTGCAGCAGTCTCTCCCAAAACCTCAAATGCCTGCGGCAATATACCCACGGGCACGTTTGACACTTACATGGCTTGAAACGCAGCCTTTTTATGCATGCTTGAACATACTACTCTGTTCGTCCAGCTGTCAAGCGTTATCATAGTAACAAAAGAGACAGGTGAGCACCCGGAACCCCAGGGGATTACCTGTCTCTTTCGTCACTCTTTGGACGGCTACTTGGTATGCGGATTTGCGGCTCAGCGGTGCGTGGTAACCCCGACCTGTTTGCAGTAAGGCCGTATCGCGCATTTCGAGCAGAACGGCGAAATCGGCCGGCAGATGTTTTGCCCCCAGGTGACGAGGAGGTCGTTGAACTCGATCCAGTATTCCGCGGGCAGCTTGGCTCGCAGGGCCATTTCGGTCTGTTCCGGCGTCTTGGTCTCCACGTATCCCAGCCGATTGCTCACGCGGTGCACGTGCGTGTCCACGCAGATTCCCAGCTTGCCAAACCCGAGCGTAACCACCAGATTGGCGGTTTTTCTCCCCACGCCTTTGAGGGTCAGCAACGCGTCCAGGTCATCCGGGACCTTTCCGCCGAAGCGGTGCACCAGATCGTTGCAGATGTGAATAAGCGTCTTTGCCTTGGTTTTGTAGAATCCCACGGGGAAGATCAGCTTGGCAATTTCATCCTCAGAGAGCGATCGGATCGCGTCAGGGGTCCGCGCTCGTGCCAAGAGTTTGAGAGCGGCTTCTCGAGTCACCTGGTCTTTGGTGCGCAGCGACAGAACCGTGCTGATGAGCACATCAAACGGGTCGCGTCTCCGCCGCGATATTTCAGTAACGATGGGGACCTCGAGGCTCCGAACCTCGTCCCTGAGGATGGTCACGATCTTCGTTATGTCTGTTTCGCCGGACTTGGGGGAGGGCATCAGTAGATCAACCCCGTTCTGCGTCTCACGGTATCAATGGTACCCTTCGCGATGTCTCGGGCCTTCTGAGCCCCCTTGGCCAGGAGAGCCCTGATGTGCCCCGGATCGTTGATGAGTCGCTCCCGTTCGTCCCTGCTCTCGCGGAAGTAATCCCAGAGAATTCCCACCAGCTCTTTCTTGATGGTTCCGTAGGCCGCGCCACCCTCGACGTACAGGCGCTGCAGGTCGGCCACTCGGTCGGGAGGAGCGAAATGCCGGTAGATCTGGAACAGGTTGCACGTTTCGGGGTCCTTGGGCTGGTCCACGGGGGTTGAATCGGTGACGATCCCCATGACCTTCTTCTTCAGGGTCTTCTCGTCCAGAAAGATCTCGATGGTGTTGTCATACGATTTCGACATCTTCTGGCCGTCAGTCCCGGGCACCGTAGCGACCTCGTCGCTGATCTCCGCTTCCGGAATCACGAAGGTCTCTCCGAAGGTGCTGTTGAACTTGAATGCTATGTCGCGGGTCACTTCCAGATGCTGCTTCTGGTCCTTTCCGACCGGGACCACGTGCGACTGGTAGAGCAGGATGTCTGCCGCCATGAGCACCGGATATGCGAACAAGCCATGATTCGGGGAGAGCCCCCGAGCGATCTTGTCCTTGTACGAATGGCAGCGCTCCAGCAGGCCCATCGGAGTGATGCAGGTCAGGATCCAGGCCAGTTCGACGACCTCGGGAACGTCCGACTGGACCCAGAAGATGCAACGGTCCGGGTCCAGGCCCAGCGCAAGGAAGTCCGCGGCTGCCTCGAGTGTTCCCGTCGAGAGTTTCGGCCCGTCGTGGACGCTGGTGAGCGCGTGTAAGTTCACGATAAAGACGAAAAGCTCGGACCGGTCCATATAACTGAGCATGGGTCTCATCATGCCGAGGTAGTTACCGATATGAAGGGCCCCCGTGGGCTGTATGCCTGACAGAACTCTCAATCCGGGTTCTCCTTTCCTGGTGGATCTCCCGTATCCGGGTTTCCTGTCGGACGGCCCGGACGGACAGATCCGTTGTCCGATCAACCCGTTACGTTGCACCAAATTTGTACTCAGGTCAATCAACTTTCTCCCGATTCGACCGCAGCGGACCGTACCGCGAACTCTGTCGGCTACCACAGCCGCTTGTGAACGAACCTCTTGATTTTTATTGGAAATTTTGGTAGCATAAAGTATTGCTAATCCAACTGGGAGAACGGACATGCGATCTCTTGTTGTTGCCATGATGTGCGTGGCTCTGGTGGCGGGAGTGTACGGCACTGCCCATTCCGTCGGGTACACGGTTGTAGGAAAGGAAGAAGTTGTCTGCTCGCCCCTGGTCGCACGCGGAGTTATTCCGGACTGTCTCAACCTCCTCACCGAGGCGGTTCGATTCCCCAGACTGGCGCAGGCGGTAGACGGTTTGGCCGTGGAAATCAGGTCCTTCGCAGACCAGTTCGCGGCACCGCCGGAGAGTGCCGTCGCTGAGATAAGCGAGCCAACGACTGAATCAAAGGTCTCCGGGGAAAAGCCGGCGCGGGAAGAAGCGGTCGGGAAAGAAGAAAAAGCGGCCAAAGAAGCGGTGTCGGCCGACGAGAAGAGCAAGAAGCCCGCGACAAAGGCCAAGACTCAGCAGAAGAAAAGAAAAGTGAAAGTCCCCCCGCGAGCCAAGTGAGGAGACCTTTCTCGCCGTGCTCCTTGCGCTCTCCTGATGCGCGGAATGGCACGGCGTCCCGATTCCTCAACGTGGCAGATCCGTCATGGAGGCGCGGCGCTCGGCTTTGCCGGCCCGCACCTCTTTCAGCAGTCTTCTGCACGCGACCTCGGGATCGTCCGCGGACACAATCGCCGTGACTACGGCGACACAGTCTGCTCCTGCCCTCACCACTTCCCGCGCGTTATCGATCTTCACGGAGCCGATCGCCACGATTGGAAGATCGGTGGCAGCCCGCGCGTTCCTCAATCCATCCAGCCCCCAAGGGGGTGAAACGTCGGTCTTCGTGCCCGTGTGGAAGACCGGACTCACGGCAAGGTAATCGATGCAGGCCGCGGCATCGGGCTCTATGTGGTCGAGTCTCTCCACCGACAGTCCGACGATCCGTGAGTTGCCGAGGAGCTTTCTGGCGATCACTGCCGGCATGTCGTGCTGGCCCACGTGAACTCCGTCCGCATCCAACGCCAGAACCACATCTATCCGGTCGTTGATGATGAGAGGCACTCCCCGTTCCCGTAGAAAGTCCCTGATCCTGAGTCCTTCTTCGAGGAAATCCCTCGTGTTCAACTCCTTTTCCCGGAGCTGCACGGCCGAGACCCCGCCTCGCACTGCGGATTGCACGATCTCCAGGGTGGGTCGTCCCCTGGAAAAGGCGCGATCGGTCACGAGATACACTTCCCATGATGACGGTGGAATCATATCCGGCTGATCCTTGCTGCTGCGCCCAGTTGTTCCGGGGTTATGGTGTAGAGCGCGTCGAGCACTTTCACCCAGAAGCTTCCCGGAACCGGCGCTTCAGAGGCCGCTTTTTCGCCGGCCACCCCGAAAAAGGCGAGTGCGCACGCGGTGGCGACCAATGGGTCCATCTCTTCGGCCAAGAACGCGCCGATGATGACGCTCGCAGCGCAACCGGTGCCGGTGACGTAGCTCATGAGCGCGTCGCCGCCCGACACGACGAGGGACCGTCTCCCATCGGTGACGATGTCCCGTTGTCCAGTTACGGCAATGACCGTCTCCATGGAAAGCGCGATTTCTCTCGCCGGATCCAGGGCTTCCTCGGGGGTGTGGATGGAGTCGACGCCTCGGGTGGTCCCACCCTGCGAAGACAACGAGAGGATTTCCGACGCGTTGCCGCGCACCACCGTAGGAACTGCCGCATCGATGATGTCCAATGCAGTGCGAGTCCGCAGCTTGGTTGCTCCGGCGCCCACCGGATCGAGGAGAAAGGGCTTCCCGGCCTTCTTGGCCGTCTGAGCCGCGGCTTTCATGGATTGGATCCAGGGTTGCGAAAGCGTACCGATATTGATGACCACGGAACTCGCAATAGTGACTATTTCTTCGATTTCCTCCTGAGCGTGGGCCATGATGGGCGAGGCGCCCATCGCCAGGAGCACGTTGGCCGTGGAGTTCATCACGACATAGTTGGTAATGCTGTGAACTACGGGCCTCGCGCGACGGATTCGACCGAGAATCTCTCCGGCCGTTTTTTGGTACTGGCTCATATTCCAATCTCCTCGATGGGGCTTCGGTTCAGGGTGAGGTGACCCGGGGCCGGTCCTCTCCCTCGTCAACAGGTTTGCCTGACAGGAACATCCTTTACCTGAAAATACCCCGATCGCGCAATGCCCTGGAGGTCGCCACACGACAGCCCCCCTTATCCCACCGCGAAACCTATCTTGCCATTTTAGCTGACCGAGAGTATCTTAGGAGCGGATGTCTGCTAGACAGCCACGACCTCAGGCCATTCGCAAAGAGCGCGAAGTTCAATATTTTTTTGGTCCCTAGGATCGGCCGGTCATGGCTCGAGGGTGTGTGTGCGGCTCGTCCGGGGAACTGAGTCCCACAGGAGGTGGCTCATCGATGAAAGAAAAAAACGTATTCTTTAACCCTTTCCGCCTGATCAGCCCCAAACTCGATTCCGAAGCATCCCGATTGGAACAGCTTTACGAGTCGCCGCCTGCTAACGTGACCTGTCTGGAGGAAGGGTTATTGGTCATGCTCAGCAAGCTCATAGAAATGACGGATCTCGTCCACAAGAGTCTCGTCATGTTCGATCCTGAGAAGCTAAAGAAATGTGAACAACTGGGAACGGAGATCCACCAGGAAGAGAAGACGCTGACCGGCGATTTGGTTTGTAATCCCACGACCACGGGCGATGTGTTGCGGGCGCTGGTCCTCTTTCCGGGACGTCTCGAGAGGGTAGGAGACCTCCTGGAGAGCACGGTCAATGTTGCGCGCATCAAAGCCCGTGATGGAATACCATTTAGCGATAAGGCATTCGCGGAGTTGGATCAGCTTATTGGCCTATTCACAGAAGTTTTGCAGCACTGCCGCGACGCGATCGTTACGGTGAACCCGACGCTGCTGGGGCATTTGGCAGTCCAGCAGAGGCAAGTTGCTCAGATGACCTTGGATTTCGCACTCGCGCACGAAGACCGCCTATTGGAAGGGTTATGCTCGCCCAAGGCGTCTTCCCTCTATCTTGACATCCTTGATTCAGTCAAAGGTGCGAACGAGCATCTCACGAAGATGGTGGATGCACTCCTGAGGCTAGACCAGACCCACCCGCCAGTGACTCATTGACAATGATACCCGGAAAATAGGGGGGTGCCGTCGAGGCACCCCCTTTCTCACCCCGCCGCCTCGCTGATGGAGACTTCCCGGGCGAAATAGTCGTATTCATCAATACGGTCTCGTTTGGAGGTTCTGCTCTTGGCCGTTCAGTGGGGCCGGCATCTTGCCGGTCCATTAATACCATTTCACGATAAGAGATGTATACTCGTGGAGGCCTCTCAGGAAAACCCCTTGGCAGGCTTTTCGAATGTTACGTCTTCAAAAGCGGAATGGTATCAGGCTGAAGATTCGTCAGGCCAGGTCCTTGCAGATGCCATGCGGCGGCGACGAAACGCCTCGACCCGCCTCTCGTACAGTGACCAGAAGGGTCTGAAAGCCCCGGGAACCCGGCCTCGCTCGCGAAACCCCTCCATGATCCGCGTGGAGATCGCGCCTTTCTGATCCGAAGAGAGTTCTGCCTTTTGTTCCTGGTACTTCCGCACCTCGTCGTACATCACCATGGGGATGCATCCGGTAGAAGGTCTGGGAAACGCTTTGCAGGCTCGCCGGTAGATGTCGAGGAAATCCTCTTCCTGGATGTTGCCGAATGATATTTCCGCGGCCTCGCAGGGCTGGACTTCTCCGGTGGATGTGACGAAGAGGTACTCGAAGCGACACTGGCATCCCAGGGCAGGGTCTTTTTCCAGCCACGTTGACAGGCCGCTCAGAGGCGGATGGTCCCGATAGGCCGGATCGCGGTAGAGATCTTGCTGGAGCTTTTCGAGCCTGGGACTGTGGGGGATCACACCTCGGCACGCCTCACGGCCGGACGGTTTGACCTCCATGACGCGAATTTCCGCCACACCGAGATCGCGGGCGAAATCGTAATATCGCTTGAAATTTTCCGGGTCGATCAGGTCGGGAGGTGGCACGAGGGACAGGCACGTGTACACCCCCGCCTGTTTGAAGCATTCCACGGCACGACATGCGTTCTCGAAAGCTTCAGCGTGTCCTCTCTGGCGGTTGTGCACCTCGGGCCTGAAGTGGTCCAGGCTCACCCACACGCCGAACAGTCCGTTCTCCTTGAGTTCGCGGGCGTTCTCAGGGGTGACTCCGTAGCCGGTGGTGAACATCCAGAGGCACATATCGTCGCTGACATGCTTCACAAGCCTCAGGAAGCGGTCGTACCGGAACATGGGTTCGCCGCCGTGCAGAATGAGCTGAGGTACGCCGAGTCCTTCGATCTGTTTGGTGGTCTTTTTCAGCAGCTCTTCATCGAGATCGTCTTCGGTGCGGCGCCGTGCGTTGGTGGAGCAGAACGCGCACGAGTAGGGGCAACAGTTCGTGGTAGAAAGCGAGATAATCCCCGAGGGGGCCTCCGTGACGTCCAGGTAATTGATGTAATTAGAAATCCTCTTGTCAAAGGCCGGCGAAGGGAAGGGCGGAAACGTGCTGTCCATGACCAGGACATCACCGAACCGGACCATCTGCCGATACTTGACCAGCGCGTCCTTGAGAAAGCTGAGCTTCACGAAACCGAACGTCGCGTCGCCAGGACTGACGAGGTTCGCGCGGCGAAGGTCGCGGTTCTCCTTCTTGAGCATAAGCGTCAGAGCTCGCCAGGCGATGCGCATGTGGACGGGCACCGCGGCGACTCCTGAAATGTTAACCGGACGTATCGGGTCGGAATTCATGGAACATCCCCCTGTGGTTCGACGGGCGCCCCTCTCTTCTTCCCGCAAAGGGTTCGGCCGGCGCCAAGACCATGGAATGTAGCATCCGGCCGGAGTGATGTCAAAACGCAAGCCTCCGGACGGTGCCTGCAACCTGCAGCACTCTGTGGCCCAAATACGGTGACGTATTTGGGGAAGCAAGGTGGGAGGCATATTGCCCGTACCTTAAGAAATGACAGGCGTCCCGCCTGTCCCACCAATACAGACAGGGAGGCCGCGGTGCTGAACGGCAACCACGTGCCACAGGAATCCTCGACCTTATTCATGCAACGGCGTACTGCGATCGTCAGCTCATCATGCCTCTCAACGTTCCGACGAGCCTTTCCAGTGCGGCCACATTGTGCCCGGGAAGGAAAGAATCGATGTGCGGCAGGGCCGTTTTCATGCCCCGGCAGGTCGGTTCGTACTGAGGTCCTCCCAGCAACGGGTTGATCCAAATCAGGCGGTGAGACCGCAGCTGTATCTTGGTGATTTCGTTTTCCAGAAGACACGAATCTCCGCGATCCCATCCATCGGAAAAGATGAGGACCACCGTCGACGATCCCAGCATGCTGCCCCCGTGATGTGCGGTGAACTCGTTCAAGCAGGTGCCGATCCTGGTGCCTCCATGCCAGTCCCGAACCGTGTGTCCCACCCTTTCCAGGGCGGTCTCGAAGGGAAGGTTGCCCAGAAGCGAAGTAATGCGACTCAATCGGGTGGCGAAGACGAAGGTTTCCACTTTCGCCGGTATGGCCTGCAATTCCTTTATAAACCGCAGCATGAAGCGCAGGTACAGATTCATGGAACCGCTCACGTCGCAGAGGAAAACGAGTCTCCGAATGCGGGGTCGCTGGTGCATTCGCGGTAATTCGAAGATCTCTCCGCCGTACTGTACGCTCTTCCTGAGGAGTTTCCGGAAATCGAGAACCGAGCCGTGAGGCCCGGACCTGCGCCTCCTGCCGAGCCTCTTCATCAGCGGGGCAAGGATTTCTCGAATCAGCACGGTCATCCGGCGGTCATGTCCCTCTGGCACGTCCCTGAAGTCCTGCTCCCGCAGGACCTCTTGCGGCGAATAGATCACATAGGGGCGTGCCTGCCACGCTTCTTGCTCCTGAGAGCCGAACGCCCCCGCTTCTGCGACGACCACTTCGTCTCCTGCCCGCTGCCCGTCGGACCCTTGGCCTTGTGGTGGCGCCGTACCGGACTCATCCGCAACGGGAGCCTTACTTGCGACGATCTTTCCCCAGAATTCGGCAAAGAGTCGGTCGAAGAGTGGTCCCTCCTCGGCCCTGGTCGAGAAGGTGGCTTTCAAGACCGCTTTGACGTCATCGAGTCGGTCGACCCCCACTTCACAAAGACCCCGCAGCGCATCCATGATCGAGGGAGTCGCAACGGCAAACCCCTGCTCTTTCAGAAGATGGCCGAAGTCGATCACCGCTGCCGGCAGGGAGTCTTCCCGGATCTTGCACGAGGCCGGTAGTTGCCTCCTGAGCGCAGCAGGGTCATCGAAACGCGCCAACCGTCATCCTCCGCAACCGATCGGGGATTCGGGGAACATGGTATCGGAGAGGTCGTCTCGAAGCAGGGAACTTCTGAATTCGGCCCCTTTCCACAGATCCTGGAATCGGAGCATGTCCTCCCGGTGTTTCAGAATACACCCCAGGGTCGCTTCAACGGTCTGCTCGTCGAGGGAATGCTTTTCCAGGGCCAGGAGCGCGTCGGCCCAATCGAGGGTCTCCGAGACGCCGGGCCTTTTCATGAGGTCTTCGCTCCTGATGCGTCTCATGAAGAGTGCAACCTGCCTCGCGAGCCGTTCGGATATGCCCGCGACACGTGCCGCGATAATCTCTCGCTCTTTTTCGGGGCTGGGGTAGTCTATCCAATGGTAGAGGCAGCGGCGCTTCAGCGCGTCGTGTATATCCCGCGTCCTGTTCGAGGTCAGGATCACCAGCGGCCGTCGCACGGCTTTCAAAGTGCCTATCTCCGGGATGGACACCTGGAAGTCCGAGAGGACCTCGAGGAGCAGGGCCTCGAATTCTTCATCCGAGCGGTCGATCTCGTCGATGAGCAGGACAGGCTCCCGCTCTCGAGAGGAGAGAATCGCTTCCACCAGGGGCCTCTTGATGAGAAACTCTTCGGTGAAAATCGTGCGCCCGAGTTCCCTCCGGTCGGCCCCACACTCCTCTCCGAGCTTGATGGCCAGGATTTGACGGGGATAGTTCCACTCATAGAGGGCGTGGTTCGCGTCGAGACCTTCGTAACACTGGAGGCGGATCAGGTCGGTTTTCAGAACTCGAGCCATGACCGCGGCGGTTTCGGTCTTCCCGACTCCGGGTTCCCCTTCGAGGAAGAGCGGCTTCTTCAGGCGCCACGCGAGATAGAGCACGGTAGCGAGCGGGCGGTCAGGGATGTAATTCTCCGCCAGCAGACCTGTCTCAACGGATTCGATAGAGTCAAACATGAATTGTTTCCCGATGGCCCGGATAGGTTCCGGAACGTTCGGACATGGATCCGATCAAGGCTCTTCCTGGTCCAGAGCCGTTTTCAATACGGACACGGCTTTCTGAAGGTCGGCACGGGTGTGACTGCTCATCAGAGTGAACCGGAGCCTCGCGGTGCCTTCCGGCACCGTTGGATAGCGGATGGCCTGTGCAAACACCCCGCCCTCGAGGCATGCCCGGCTCATACGCAGGGCGCGGGCAGAATCGCCGACGAGCACCGGCACAATGTGGCTGACCGCGGAAACATGGCCGGGTATCGACTTCAGGAGTTCGTTGAAGGTTATGGTGTTTTCTTCCAGGGCCGCGCGTCGTCGCTCCCCTTCTTCGGACGAGATCAGCTTCAAAGCGGCGAGCGCGGAGCACACCACTGCCGGAGGAGCTGCCGTCGTGTAGATCAGCGAGCGCGCCCGGTTGATCAGAATCTCCATGAGCGGTCTGCTCCCTGCTGCATAAGCTCCGCTGGTTCCGACCGCCTTGCCCAAGGTCCCCATTTGTATATCCGGCATCACTCCCTGTTGGGAGGCCCAACCTTGCCCTTGCTGCCCGAAAACCCCGGTGGCATGCGCCTCGTCCACCATGAGGAACGCGCCATGGCGCCGGCAGATAGCGGAGATTTCCCTGAGAGGCGAACGGTGCCCGTCCATGGAGAAGACCGACTCGGTAACGACCAGTGTGCGCCGAAAGCCGTTCCCCTGCACGAGGTCTTCCATTCGGTTCAAGTCCAGATGCGGGTAGACAGCGACCTTCGCCCGAGACAACCGACATCCGTCTATAATGCTCGCGTGATTGAGCTCGTCAGACACGATGAGATCTTCACAGCCGGTCATTGCGGTGAGGATGCCGACGTTGGCCTGATAGCCGCTCACGAAAGCCACCGCGGCTTCGGTCCCCTTCCAGCGCGCGATGAACGCTTCGAGTTCCCGGTGACTTTCGCCGTTGCCCGCAATGAGACGGGATGCGGTCGAGCCCGCGCCGTACCGCTCTGCGCCAAGCGCATAGGCCTGAATGATGTCCGGATGTGCTGCGAGACTCAGGTAGTTGTTCCCTGAAAAATTGAGGGCCTCGTGCCCGTTCACCTGGATCGTCCTGCCGGGGAGCCCGGAGACCACCGGCATAACCCGGTACAGGTTTCGGGCACGGAGTTCTTCGAGTTCAGTTGTCCACGGGGTTTCGTCTACGAATGTACTCATCACGCTCTCTCAACAATCCCAATGCCGTCCCTATCAGTAGCACACCTGTTCATTGACGGCAATTCTATACGGCCGTCACTCAAGTGCCTGAAACCGTGTTGACCACGCTCACGAACAATGGCATCATGCATTCTAGACCAAGAATTCCGCTGCCCGGGGCAGAGGCACGCTTCATAAGCCCAGAGAACGGCCGAGCAGTAGCATGAAAATAACCTTCTGGGGAACGAGAGGGTCCATAGCATCTCCCGGTCCGGAGACCGTGATTTACGGCGGTAACACTACGTGCGTCGAGGTCACGCTCGCCTCAGGGCGTACGGTGGTCATTGATGCGGGGACGGGAATGAGGAGGCTGGGCGACTCGTTGGTCGCGCGAGACGGACCCTTGAGCATCCACCTGCTGATGACCCACGTGCATTGGGACCACCTGATGGGTTTCCCTTTTTTCGGCCCACTCTATCAATCCCACGCCCTGGTGACGGTCGATGGATGCAAAAGGGGGCCGGATAGCCTTCGCAAGATTTTCAGCACCAATTACGTGGACGGAACGTGGCCGATAACCTTCGACGACCTCAAAGCTCATATTCGGCCTTCCCACAAGCTCTTGCGAGGACATCTCTCTCTGGACGACACCTTGATCGAATCACACATGCTGCAGCACCCCCAGGGCGGGCTAGGATTCAAATTCACGGAGCAATCCGGAAGCTTTGTCTTTCTCACCGACAACGAACTGCTCGAAGAGGGTTGGGCCGGCAGCTCTTTCAAGGATTTTGTACGATTCTGCCGTGACGCAGACCTGCTCGTGCACGATTGCCAGTACCTCCCGGAGGAGATGGAAGTCCGCCGCGGATGGGGCCACTCGGACCTGGCATCCGTAGCCAGGTTGGCCCTCGATGCCGGTGTGAAAAGGCTTTTCGTCTTTCATCACGATCCGTGGAGGACGGATGAGGGGGTTGCCCGAATCGTCGAGCGGATCACAGCGATGCTCCACGATTCCGGGTCTGCTACGGTAGCAGAGGCCGCGCGCGAAGGGGTTACGTTGATACTTTAGTGCAGTGTACCGGTCATTCTTTTTCACGAGCCGGGTACCGGGAATTTCGTCCGCTCTCTCGGATCCGGCGTGCAACGTCACCGTATAGGCCAAACCGATTACCAAGGAGGTTGAGTTATGAGAAGGCTCATGGTTGTGGCAGCGTTGATTCTGATCTCAGCGATGGTCGCGGTTACCCCAGTCCCTGCCCAGGAACCGATCCTTGTAGGGGTCCCCACCTCGCTCACCGCACTTGAAGGGCGGGAATCGCTGAAGGCCGTCGAAATGGCCGTAGAGGAAATCAACGGCAAAGGCGGGGTCAACGTCGGAGGGAGCAAGCGACCGATAAAGATCGAAACCATCGACCTCCGGGATTCGTCGCCGGGAGTGCCGGTGCAGGAGGCGCTCCTCGGGCTGGAGAAGATAATTACCGACAAGAAGGTGAACGCGATCGTGGTAGGGCCATTCCGGTCGGAGGCACTTATTGCAGGGATGGACATTCTCGCCAGGTACAAGGTCCCGATGCTGGGGACTATTGCCATGTCGCCGAAATCCGAAGAGAAGGTGAAGGGCGATCCGGAGAAGTACAAATACTGCTTCCGCGTCTGCCTCAATGCCAAGTACCTGGTGGGGTACCTGGCGAGGACCCTCGGTTTTCTGGGAACCGAGTTCGGGTTCAAGAAGCTCTTCGTCATGCACCAGGACGTGGACTGGGCCCGTCTCACCGGTGATTTCACCGCGAAGGTCGCATCAGAGAAGATGGGCTGGGAAATCGTCGGAACGCAAGCCTATCCGACCGGGGCTTCGGACTTCTCCTCGGGCCTCATCAAGGCCAAGACTGTCGGCACGCAGGTGATTATGCCCGTGTTTGACATGCCCCAGAGCGGTATTCTCCTGAAGCAGTGGCAGACCATGCAGATTCCGGTTATGCTCATGGGATTCATCTCCCCCATGGCAGGGCCAGGCGCGTGGAAGACCTTCGAAGGGAAGATCGGCGGGCTGCTCAACACGACCTTCGAGATCGGCAGTGCGATCCCCACCGAGAAATACGCGCCGGCAAAGAAGTTCTACGATGCTTATGAAAAGAAATATGGCGCTCCCATGGAGGCGGGGCACGGCCCGGCCCCCTCATACGATGCCATATTCATCCTGGCGGAGGCCATTGAAAGAGCAGGCTCGCTCGATCCCGAAAAGCTCGTGGCTGAACTGAAAAAGACCGATCGCCAGGGAGTGATCGGAAAAATCAAGTTCGACGAGGGGAATCAGGTCATTTACGGCGACGATCCGTCGAAAACGGCGACCGGATGCGTGGCCCAGTGGACCCCTGAAGGTAAACGAGTCATCGTATGGCCCGCTGCACTGGCAGAGGGGAAGATCCAGCTCCCCGTTTGGGTCAAACCCGCGAAGTGATCCAAGGCTACTTCAGTATTTGCCATGTTTCTTGACCGTTTTCCCGAACCGCTGGGGGACTCTCCCGGCGGTTCGTGGTTCCGCCCTCGGACGCAAGTATGAAAGGTATGAAGAAAAGCAGCGACGAGTTGGTTACCGAACTGGAAGAAATGCGCGCGCGGGTGGCTCAACTGGAGCGCGCGGAATCCGAACTGAGACGAGTGGCGGAAACCCTGCAACAATCGGAAATGAAATTCAGAAAAATCACCGAAAAATCGATCGTCGGGGTGTATCTGATCCAGGATGAGCTTTTCCGCTATGTGAATCCCCACATGGCGGAGATTTTCGGCTTTGAGGTTGAGGACCTTATCAACAAGAGAGGACCGAAGGACGTGGTTTTCAGCGAGGACTGGCCTCTGGTTGAAGGCCACCTCAAGGCACGGCTTGCCGGCAAGATGGAAGCCATCAACTACCAGTTCAGAGGCGTTACGAGCAGCGGAGAGGTCGTACACCAGGAGGTCTACGGCTCGAGAATGGATTACAACGGCCGCCCCGCGGTTATCGGCACCCTGGTGGACATTACCCGTCGCGTGGGGCTGGAGCGTAATCTGGAAATTCAGTTGAAGAAGTTTCAGGCCCTCTATCACCTCGCGGTGGCCATGACCGCGGAGCGCAGTGTCGAAAAGAGCCTCGCACTGGTGGTCGAAAAGAGCCGCCAGTTGCTGGGCGCGGATGTGGGGTTCATTGCCCTGCGGCGGGACGACCGCGCCGGACTGCCGTTCCGCACCGTTTCCGGGGCCAGGACACAAGACTTCAAGGGATTGAAGCTGCCTCCTGCAACAGAGTGCGAAGGAAATGCGATTCAGACCGGTCAAGGAGAGTTTCTGAATGGCTATTTCCATAAGCTCGAGCAGGCTTTCCCGGATCAGATCCATGCAGAGGGCCTGGTTTCCGGATTGGCCGTGTCTGTCAATATCGGGGTGACGAACCTCGGCATCCTCTGCATCTGCGACCGCAGCGAGACGCTCTACACCGAATCGCAAATGGAGACGCTCTCGCTCATGGGGAATCTTGCTGCACTCGAGATTACGCGGAGGCAGGCGGAAGGAGCGCTGGCACATTCGGAAAAGCAGTTGCGGTCGCTCTCTTCCCAGCTCCTGACCGCACAGGAGCAGGAGCGGAAACGAGTGGCTCAAGAACTTCACGATGGGATCGGACAATCGCTGACCGCGCTGAAGTTCGAGGTGGAGAATGCCATCAGAAAAATGTCCGACAACTCCACTCCCATAGACTGGGGCCCCCTGCAAACCATTGTCCCGCACATACAGGACGTTATCGAAGAAGTAGGCCGAATAGCCATGGACTTGAGACCGTCTATCCTGGATGACCTCGGTGTGTTGGCCACCGTTGGCTGGCTTTGTCGAGACTTCCAGCGAACGTGTTTGGACATCCGTGTCGAAAAGCTTGTCGACCTGGCAGAAGACGACGTGCAGGAACACCAGAAAATCGTAATCTTCCGCGTCCTTCAGGAGGCGCTCAATAACGTGGCCAAACACAGCCGCGCCCGCCTGGTACGGGTCGGCCTGCACAAGAAAAATGGGCGGATCGAATTATCGATCCAAGATGACGGTGTGGGATTCAACTGTCACGCGAAGAGCACCGACGCCACCTCACGCAGAGGCTTCGGCCTGGCCAGCATGAAAGAGCGGACCCGGCTCTCAGGTGGCTCGTTGTCGGTAAAGGCGAAGAAAGGCGCAGGGACGACGGTCAGGGCGATCTGGCCGGCAGCGGCTGAGGGATCCGCTACTGAATAATCCTGTTTTCTATGGCAAAGGCGGTGAGCGCCGCAGCACTGTGGAGATCCAGCTTCTTCATGAGATTGGACCGGTGGGTTTCGGCGGTCTTGACACTGATGTAGAGGCGCTCGGCGATCTCCCTGTTCTTGTAACCCTCGGCCACGAGACGGAGTATTTCTCTCTCCCGCGGGGTGAGACTGTCCATCGATGACCTTCGCTTGAGGGCCTTTTTCCCCTCCAGGTATCCCCCGAGCACCACCTGAGACACTGCAGGACTGAGGTACGTCTCTCCTCGCAGCACCGTCTTTATGGCCGAAACCAGCTCGGCATGGCTGACGTACTTGAGCGCGTACCCGTCAGCCCCCGCCTGAAGCGTTGCGAGTATATATTCCTCGTTCTTGTGGACCGTCAGTACCAGGATCTTCGTGTCCGGCGAATGCTCTCGTATCCTTCGGATCGCCTCGAGGCCGTCCATCCGGGGCATGGAAATGTCCATCAATACCAGATCCGGCCTTAGCTTCTCGATGCATTGCACGGCCTGCAAGCCGTTCTCCGCCTCTCCCACGATCTCGAAATCGGGATCGGAGGTGAGAAGGGACCGCAATCCTTCTCTGATTATCGTGTGGTCTTCTGCTATGACGATGCGGCTCTTCGCAGGCATTTCACGCTGTCCAAGAATATCCCGGTGTGTTGGCTAGGCGGCTGCAGAGTCTACAGGATTACCCCTACTGGGAGGCCGACCTCTCGAAAGGCTTAGTTTACACCGGGATCGGGCTGTCGGCAAGCCGAAAGCGAGCCACTCCGCCGCGGGCCGTCTCTCCGATTTCCCTAGTGTGAATATACGGTATTCGAGAAGAGAAATACGGCAATTACAGGATTTACAGCCTTCACGGATCGAATCTATAGTGTTCCCCATGGTGAAAGCTGGAATCGGTGACAACTTATGGCGCGGCGCAGAGAGTCAATTATATGTCGTGCCAATCACCTGCTTATACAGCCTGATGTTAGGTGCTCAGGCAAGGAAATCGGCTCTGAACCGAAGAAAAAGCGCGGTCTATCCAGTTCGCATGGATGAAAACTGTACTACGGAATGAGAGGCGATAACATGAGAAGAATCCTGCTGCTTGCCGTCATCTTCTTGATCGGTTCCACAAACTGGTGCGCTGAGCCAGCTTTTTGTGCAGACGCGATCGCACTTGGAGTCCCTACCTCGCTCACCGCACTTGAGGGCAGGGAGTCCCTCCGGGCTGTCGAAATGGCCGTAGAGGAAATCAACGCCAAAGGCGGGGTCAACGTCGGCGGGAAAAAACTGCCGATAAAGATTGAGACCATCGACCTCCGGGATTCCTCGCCGGGAGTGCCGGTGCAGGAAGCGCTCCTCGGGCTGGAGAAGATCATCACCGACAAGAAGGTGAACGCGATCGTGGTCGGGCCTTTCCGGTCGGAGGCGCTTATTGCAGGGATGGACCTCCTGGCCAAGTACAAGGTCCCCATGCTGGGAACCATCGCAATGTCCCCCAAGTCTGAAGAGAAGGTGAAGGGGGACCCGGAGAAGTACAAGTACTGTTTTCGTGTTTGCCTCAACTCCAAATATCTCGTGGGATACCTGGCGAAGACTCTCGGATTCATGGGGACGGAGTTCGGGTTCAAGAAGCTCTTCGTCATGCACCAGGACGTGGACTGGGCCCGCCTCACGGGTGAATTCACCGCGAAGGTCGTATCGGAGAAGATGGGATGGGAAATCGTCGGCACCCAATCTTACCCGACCGGCGCTTCGGACTTCTCCGCAGGCCTGATCAAGGCCAAGACCCTCGGCGCGCAGGTGATCATGCCTGTGTTTGACATGCCCCAGAGCGGCATACTCCTGAAGCAGTGGCAGTCCATGCAGATTCCGGTTATGCAGATGGGGTTCATTTCACCCATGGCCGGACCGGGCGCGTGGAAGACCTTCGAAGGGAAGATCGGCGGGCTCCTCAACACGACCTTCGAGATAGGGAGCGCGATCCCCACCGAGAAATACGCCGCGGCAAAGAACTTCTACGACGCCTATCAGAAGAAATACGGCGTTCCCATGGAAGCTGGACACGGCCCGGCCCCCTCGTACGATGCGGTGCACATCCTGGCCGCGGCCATTGAAAGGGCCGGAACGCTCGATTCGGACAAGGTGGTGGCTGAACTGAAGAAGACCGATCATGCCGGGGTGATCGGGCGAATCAAGTTTGATGAAGGGAATCAGGTCATCTACGGTGACGATCCCACCACAAGCGCGACCGGCTGCGTGGCCCAGTGGACCCCTGAGGGGAAGCGAGTCATCGTGTGGCCCGCTTCGCTGGCAGAAGGGAAGATCCAACTCCCAGGGTGGATCAAACCTGCGAAGTGATCGCGGCCGACCGAGGTCAAGATTGGGTCGAACTCCGGACATGAGGCGAGGGCGCCAGTGGCGCGATCGAAAGTTTCCTGATAGAATTAATACGAAAACGTAACCGTTCGCCGGGACAAACGTAGTCCCCAGAAAGGACGACGGCGAACGGTTACACAACGAGACTCTGTACACATTCCTTAAGGCCGGTCCTTTCCATGAATTGCCGGCTCATGGCCTTGCGGTCGCTCAGAGAGGAATCCCGATGCTTGAAGTGACTCTGATTTATGGGTTCGTCAACAGCGTCATTTTGGCTCTGGTCGCTCTAGGATTCAGCCTGACCTTTGGCATCAGCGGGGTCTCCAACTTCGCGTACGGCGCGATGTACGTGCTGGCGGGCTATGTGGTCTGGATCTTGATGCACAAGCTTGCCATTCCTTTTTTTGCCGCTGCGGCCCTTTCGGTGGTGCTGACGGCCGGGCTCGGAGCGGCTCTGTATTGGTTCGTACTACTTCGGGTCCGAGGGATGGTGCTCTCCGAGGTGATCGCCACCTTCGGGGTAGGGCTGGCCATCCTGGAGCTGTTCCGGTACCTGGGTTTCACGGGGTTTGAGTACACGCTCCCTTCCTTCACCGACGGCAGCATAATGATCGGCAGCACCTATCTTGATTACCAGAGGGTGTGGATTGTGGGGGTCGGGGTCTTTCTCGCAGTGGGTCTCTATTTCTTTACTCATTACACAAAGTTGGGATTGGCATTCCGGGGGATCGCTCAGGAAGAGAAGACCGCACTCTCTTTGGGGATCAATTCGGACAGGGTCGCGGGAATCAGCGTGGCATTCGGGTCGGGGCTGGCAGCGGTTGCGGCAATCCTCATCCTCCCTCGCGGAACGATTTCCGTGAATGAAGGATACGACGTGCTGATCAACGCCATGGCAGTCTGCATCATCGGCGGGTTAGGTAGCACCCCCGGCGTGATCGTCGCCTCATTCATTATAGGATACGCGCAGATGATCACCGACACGTTCCTGGGACCGCACTGGAAGATGATTGTCTCGCTCGTAGCCATTCTCCTGATCCTGGTGATCAAACCGTCCGGGCTGTTCGGCAAGCAGAAGGAATTGGAAGAACGCATGTAATAGGCGGTCGCTCACGATAGATCCTGACGACACAAACCGGGGTGGTAGTGAAACGGAAACGCAAAGAACGAATCGATAGGGGAATCAAGGCGAGGTCGGATGACATCTTCGCTCTGACGTCGTTCCGGGAAATGCTGTACGTGGCGGTGCCTCCGGTTCTTCCCGTTTTGTTGCTGCTCGTGCTCCCTCTGGTCCTGCCGCTGTACTGGAAGAAGGTGCTGATCTCCGCCGCGGTTTTCGCATTGTTGGCCATGAGCTGGGACTTCATTGCCGCGGTCGGGATGGTCTCGTTGGGTCAGGCTCTCTTCTTCGGCATGGGGGCGTACACGACCGGCGTACTCGATCACTACGCGGGGCTGCCCATATGGTTGAGCATTCCGTTGGCCACGGTTATCGGCGGCTTCCTCTCCGCGATCCTTCTTCTGCCGGTGATCAGATTACGAGGCGTGTACTTTTCCATGGTCACTCTCGTATTGCCGCTGATGATCGAGCGGATCATCGAGGCGACCGCTCTTTTCGGCGGCACCGAAGGGATTACCGGGATCCAGTCTTTCCCCAATCAGTGGGTCGAGGTGTACCTCGTGCTCGTGGTGTTGTTGCTGTGCCTGTTCGGGTTCAGAAGGCTCATGACCAGCGACTACGGTCTCGTGCTCAAGGCTGTGAGCGACAACGACCGGGCGGTGATGAGCGCCGGTATCAACATCTATTGGTCCAAGGCCCAGGCGCTCTTCATTGCGGGCTCGGTGGGGTCGTTTTGCGGGGCTTACCTGACTCACGTGTATATGTTCGTGGGCATGCCGGCTTTTGCCCTCGACTATTCGATACTGCCGCTGGCTTCGGCAGTGGTTGGAGGCATGGGCACCTTCGCGGGCTCCGTGATGGGCGCCATGATCCTGGTGCCGCTCTCCGAGGCATTGCGCGGGGTAGGTGGCTTGCGAACGGTCATCTACGCGATCTCGCTCGTGGTATTCATCGTGGCCCTTCCCGAAGGTATCTTTCACTACATTCAGCGGAAGTACCACCAGTTCGAGCGCTGGGTCGAAGTAGAAGGGTGAAGGATCGCGCGGGCTGCCGCACGGTCCACGGACTGAAAGAGTTCAACAACAAAGAGAGGGTCTCTCCTCATGGTTGAGACGTCACAGACAGAGAGTCCTCAACCGCTTCTCAGGGTGAAGGAGCTGAGCAAGAGCTTCGGTGGCGTGAGAGCCGTCGTGGCGGTGAGCTTCGATCTCTATCCCGGGGAGCTTTTGGGCGTCATCGGGCCGAACGGCTCCGGGAAGACCACGCTGGTAAACCTCATAACCGGCCTGGTAAAGCCCGACGCCGGCCTCGTGGAGTATCAGGGCCGCAACATAACCGGGTGGATGCCGTACCGTGTGGCCCGGCTCGGGATCGCACGAACCTTTCAGATGGTGCGCCCTTTTGCCGCGCTGCCCGCGTTCAAGAACCTGATAATTCCGCTCTTTTCCCCAAGAGTGCGGAGCCTTTCGGGTGGAAAGTACGGCGACCGCGATTCGGTGGCCAAGGATCTTCTGGAAGAAGTCGGTTTTGAACGGGATTCTTCCGTAACGTACAAGCCCGCGGGGAGTCTCCCCCACGGGTATCTCAAGCGTCTCGAATTGGCGAAATGCCTGGCGCTACGGCCGGACCTCATCATCCTGGACGAGCTGTTTTCCGGCCTGAGCATCGCCGAGCTGGCAGGAATCCTGCCGATTATCGAAAAGCTGCTCGTGGGAGGGACGACGATCATTATGATCGAGCACCGGCTCCGGGAGCTTTTTCGGATCGCCAATCGCGTCGTGGTGCTGAATTACGGCCGGGTAATCGCGCAGGGAAAGCCGGCCGACGTCATGGAGCAGCCCGACGTCAAGGAGGCCTATCTCGGGACCGAGTGAGCGAGCGGCCCAGAAACCTGTAAGGAGGCGCTCAGTACAGCGTTTCATAATCACGGTCACGAATTCTCGTGCCTCCCGTGACCGCAAAGGCCGTCTTCGGTGGTACCGTAGCGACCGGCCTCCGTGCCGGTCATTCAAAATGGCCCGACAGGGACGCCGGGCCCTACTGAAAGGCAGGAGGGAATCAGCTCTGCGTGACACCGTATTTGTGAAAGGAATTAATTAGGTGATCAGCAATTCTTCCCTGAGCCCATTCTTTCGAGCCCAACCCGGTGTGAGGCGAGGCAGCGCATGCTGGAAGTAACCAATCTCCTAGTCTTTTACGAGAACGCTGTAGCGTTGAACGACTTTAGCATGAAGGTCGACGCAGGACGCCTCGTGGCTGTTATCGGCTCCAACAGCGCCGGCAAGACGACCTTCATGAACACGGTCTCGGGCCTGATCGTCCACACCAGGACCAAAGAAATCCGCAAGGGTGGAGAACGCATCACCCTGTATGGGCAGGTCACGTTCAACGGCGAGGATATTACAGCACTGCAGCCGAACGAGCGGGTCGAGAAAGGCCTCGTGCTCTGCCGCGAGCGTCATCCTATCTTCCCGGAATCGGACCTCGTAGAGAACCTCAAGATTGCGGGCTACCTCCGGAAAAGATCCGAGGTCCGTGAGACCATCGACTACGTCTTTCACCTCTTCCCAACCCTGGAGAGGCTGAAGACCCGGAAAGCGGGGTTTCTCAGCGGTGGCGAGCAGCAGATGGTCGCCATCGGCATGACCTTGATGGTGAAACCGTTACTCCTTTTGCTTGACGAGCCGCTCCTGGGGTTGAGTCCGATCATGCAAAAAACGCTGGTGGACGCGGTCGTGAAGATGCGAGAGGAGGCCGGTCTGACCATCGTGATTACGGAACAGTTTGCTCGACCGATTCTGCCGATAATCGACTTCGGATATATCATCGAGAACGGCATGCTCACCATGCAGGGGACTGGAGCGGAACTGATGGACAGTCCTGAAGTCAAAGCGGCCTATTTTGGGGTTTAACCCGGAGACCTGCACCACCATGTTACCTTCCGAACAGCCGAACATTTTCGAAGCGTTTGCCGTGACCGCTCGGCAAAAACCTGCCAAGACAGCCGTCTCGTTTCTCGGAACGATGTACTCGTATCGCGATCTCCTGGAATTGGTAGAGAGATTCGGCGCGTCCCTCGCGAATCTGGGGCTGGGCCAAGGCGACCGGATCATGATGTACATTCCGAACTCGATCCAGTTTGTGGTCACATGGCTCGGCATTCAGAGTATCGGAGCTGTAGCGGTACCGATCAGCCCCATCTACACCTCCCGGGATCTCCAATACATTGCGGACGACACCGGCGCGAAGGCGATCGTCTGCGCAGACCGCAACTTCGGGTACGTGAAGCAGGTAATGGGGAAAACGCCGCTCGATCGGGTGATCGTGACGAATCTGGCCGACCTGCTGCCGTGGTGGAAGCGGGCTTTCGGCCTCATTGCCGACAAGGTCCCGGTCGGGAAGGTCGAGAACGCGCCGTTCGTGGTGCCGCTCAGGAGAATGATCTCCCAGGGCGGATCGAAGCCGCCCGCGCCCGCGACGGCCCCCGACGACATTGCCGAAATCCTCTATACCGGCGGGACCACCAAGCATCCCAAAGGGGTCCCTCTGACCCATGGGCTGTTCCTCGTTTCCGCTCTGGAGCAGCTCGCGGTCAGAAACCCGCTCTTTCCCATGGACGAGGACGTTATCCTCGGCGGTGCGCCGCTCTTCCATATCCTGGGCCAGACGTGCAGTCTCTCAACCGTGGTTTTGGGAGGAGGCACGCTGATCTTACAACCGCGGATCAATCTCGATGCGGTGTTCGACTCCGTTCAGCGTCTCAGTGCCAAGACCCTCATCGGAGTGCCAGCATTCTACCGCATGATCCTGGAGCACGACCGCGTGGATCAGTACGACCTGTCTTCGCTGAGATACTGCTTTTCCGCAGGTGACGTGCTGCCGGTGGAAGTGGCCAAGCGCTGGAAGGACCGCTTCGGGCTGGACATTTACCAGGGCTACGGCGCGACGGAGACCTGTGGAGGCATCGCGATGAGCCCCACGGATCGGCCGAACCCGCCCTTGAGTATGGGGATGAAGGTCCCGAGCAAGGAGATCATGATCGTCGGTCCCAGCTCCACCGAACCGGTGCAGCCCGGCGATCCCGGCGAACTCCTCGTCTCGTCGGACCGCATGGTGCGGGCGTACCTGAACAAGCCGGAAGAGACGGCCGAGGGCTTTGTCGAGATCGACGGCCGGCTCTGGTACCGCACCGCGGACATCGTGCGTCAGGACGAGAACGGCTTCCTCTATTTTGTCGACCGGACCGTGGATACGATCAAGCACAAGGGATACCGCGTCTCCGCATCCGAGATAGAAGCAGTCCTCCAGGAGCATCCCGCGGTGATCGAATCATGCGTGGTCGGCGTGCCCGATCCCAAGGTGGGGCAGCGCATCAAAGCCTTCGTGGTCCTGAAGAAGGATGTGAAAGGCATTACCGGGTACGAACTGATACGCTGGTGCAGAGGCAAACTGGTTGCCTACAAGATGCCGCAATACATCGAGTTTCGCGACATGCTGCCCAAGTCCAAGGTAGGGAAACTCCTCCGACGAGAAATCCGCAGCGAAGAGAAGAAGCGCCTCGAAACCTGAAGAAGAGCGTCGGCAAGCTCGAAACCCGGTTACTCCAATACGGAATTTTCCTCGGGGCATCTCCTCTTGGCTGTACAGTAGGGCCGGCATCTTGCCGGCCACTCTTCTCCGTCGGCAGCATTTCTTCTGGCCAAATCAAGGTTGCTTGCCCGGGGGGTGCCACTGCTGGCTTGTCCAGCAGTGCTTCCGGCCAACGTCGGACAGGCCGGCAGTCTCGTGCGATGACCAAAGCGAACCGCACCGTTCAAGGTGCTTCAGACTGCATTACCCCAATTCTCTCACTTCCCACCAGTCCTCGTATTCATGATGCCGGAGGCCGTACACCCCGCCGTCTTTCGTCTCGACCTTGAAACAGAGATAATCAGGTTCCCGCCATGATTCGAGTATGGTGCGAACCTCGATCTCGCGCTCGTCGACCAGAAGCGAGATGGGGCGTCATTTGCCCTGGAACCAGCCAGGCACCGGACCCGGGTACGGGTCCACGATTTCAGAGCGTTCTTGGCCATGTTTTTCCGTTATTCCCGCGAAGCGTTGCCTTGCGGTAAATGTTCTATACACAAAGGGGAGGCAGGTGTCCATCCACCCTCGGCGTCATCGCGGATCCGTATTTGCGAAGCTATTATCATGTGAAGTGGCAACGGAAATATTGCCCTTGACCAGGGGCAATGTAAAGCAGTAAGCTCCAAACGGGTAACGCAGGCTTCCTCACCAACCTGGCGACGGTATTGCTTTCCACGGGCATGGTGGGGAACCACACCCGGCTTTTCCGAGTGGGAGGGCCAGCCAGCCACCGTTCGGCCTCCCCCGGAACTTGCGAAATGGCAAGACCGCCGCATAATTTATGGTGAGCAGAAAACGTCTCAAGCATAGGAGATGGGCGCGTTTCAGCAATAACAGCAAGAAGGGAGGCAACAATGGACGAGCAATACCAACAACATGGGGCCATTAGCTGGTCCGAGCTGATGACCACAGACGTTCCTGCAGCCATAAAGTTCTATTCGGAACTGTTCGGTTGGACCACGGAAGAGTACACCGGAGCGGGCATGCCGTACACCATCGTAAAGGTCGCAGGCAAGGAAGTTGCCGGGATCATGAAAACACCGCCCGAAGCCCAGGGAATGCCGCCCATGTGGGGGATTTACGTCACGGTTGACGATGTGGATGCAACCGCGAAGAAGGCCGAGGAACTTGGCGGCAAGATATTGTTCCCCCCAACGGACATTCCGACCGTGGGGCGCTTCTGCGTGATCCAGGACCCGCAAGGAGCGGTAATCTCGGCCATCACCTACAAAATGCCTGAGTGAGGCTTTTCACGAATACGGTCCCGCACTCCTGCAGCGTACGGTGACCATTTATTGCAGTGGCTCACTGGCTGTTTGGTGGGACAGGCATCTTGCCTGTCACTTCTTGACGAACAGTCCGCACGGTGCGGGACTGCCTTACCATTATCGCCGCCGAGTCCTCGGGCGAGGGACTATCAGCAAGTTAATCATTGACGGAATGGCGGGAGGGGATTTACCCTCAAGATCGAAAGCCGGATGTTTCACCGATGTAACGGCGGTTCTGTTCCGGAGGTTCTTAATGGGGCGTAATTGCATCGCCGTCACTGCCAGGTGCTCGCTTCCCGTTCTTCTTGTCCTGTCGATGCTCTCCTGGGGAGGGATTGCAATGGCCAGAAACACTCTTGATGTGCAACTAGGGCACGCAGCAACGGCCGGGGATCTGGAGAAGGTAAAGGCCCTCCTGGACAGGGGAGCAGATCCGAACGTAAGGGACGACAGGGGCATGACGATCCTTATGGCGGCTATTCTCGAAGGTCACGGAGAAGTGGTGAAGCTGCTCGCGGAAAAAGGAGCGGACGTGAACGCCCAGGACGGAATAGGCGGAACGGTTCTCCATGCTGCTTGTGCGAAAGGTTATGGGCAGATCGTGAAGCTGTTTCTTGACAAGGGGGTCGATGTCAACACAGCGACCGAGAACGGGATCACCGTCCTGATAGTTGCTGCCCGGCAGGGCAACGCAGAAATGGTGAAGCTGCTCTTGGAAAGAGGGGCCGATTCGAGCGCACGAGCCACGAATGGGGCAACGGCTCTTATGGCGGCTGCTCTGGAAGGTCGTGTGCAAGCGATCGAGGTGCTTCTGGAAAAAGGGGCTGTCATCGATTCTACGGACGACAACGGTGCTACAGCTCTCATGTGGGCTGCAGCTCAGGGTCATGGGGAAGTCGTCAAACTGCTTCTGACCAATGGCGCTGACATCAATGCGAGGAACAAGAACGGCAAGCCCGCTCTGGCATATGCACAGAAAGCTGAACGAAAAGAAGTCGTAGAACTCCTCAAAGCCCACGGAGCGAAGGAATGAGGTGGGACATTCGTCCCGCCTTGCTCAATCCTTTTCACATCAAGTCACCGATTTCCTCATGACGGCGAGCGGAACAAGGCTCTTCCCTCGCACGGAAGCCAGTTGCATGAAAAACTGCCTGGTTGTGGCCGGAGGTTCCCGGCGTTCCGGTTCGGCCTTTAGCTGCAGAGAAACGGCCTGGTTCGGACAGGTGGTGACGCACAGGCCGCAGCCGATGCACCGGTCGCGGTCCACCTCGGCCACGTCGTTCGCGCCCGGTTTGATGGCTTCCATCTGGCAGCGGTCCACGCAGGTTTCGCACGCCGCGCACGCATCGGGATCGACTACCGCATAGTAGTTGCTGAACACCCTCTCAGCGGGCTTGGGATCCATTTTGATGGACGTAAGGATCTCGCAGCAGTCGCCACAACAATTACACAGCGCACCCGAGTCCTCACCGATAACCGGCTGCGGCACGAGCCCTGCTTCCTCGCATCGATCGAGGATGCCGAACGCGTCCTCGTGGGTGATAAAGCGGGCCATGCCTTTGTCAACATAGTACTGAGCGTTGCTGCCGAATTGGAAGCAAACCTCCACCGGCTTTTGGCACGCCTTGTCCAGGAGCCCCTGCCGCACTCTGCATATGCAGCGTGCCACTGAGATCTTGTCTTTGCTGCCGATAATTGCCTTGACGTCGTCGTACGGCGCGACCGGCCACTTATAATTGATGGACTTGTTCACCGGCACAGGGCGCAGGGGCGGATGCGGAGCAATTGCCTGTTTGCCCAAGGCTTCCTCGAAGTATCGGTCACAAAGTTCTGCGAGTTCTGTGTCCATGTCCTTGACCTGGAAATCGTATGAGCCCGGGACAAAAGGTACGGCTCCGTACTTGAGCGTGTCGCCTTTCTTGATCCGGTAAATCAGCCCCTTGTCTGTCATGCGCTCGAGCAACGCGGCTACCTCGTCCGGCTCACGACCGAGCCGTTCAGCCACCGTGTCCGGCGTTTCCAGCATTACGCTGAGCCCAAGGTACATCTCGGCTTCTTCCGGGGAAAAGAGTCGTTCCAGGATCTCCATCTCGACCCCGGATTCGGTTGAAGGGAATCCGCCTGCATATTGGTCCAACTGTTCGCGCAGATCCAAGTAGACTTTGTCGGTCATGTGGTCCTCCTGAGTATGCTATTTCCTGAATACGGTGTCGTATGGGTGGCACCCGACCGCTGTTGGTTGCGTCCCGGAGGGACGCTCCGTGAATAGCCACGGGTTTCAACCCGTGGAACGAAGGCCGCGGTCAAGACGGCTTGGACCCTGAAGGGGTCCACCAATTCCGTAATCCGGGGCTCGCGCTTGGTCGATCCCTTCAGGGTCGGTTTCGAACAATGGTTGCACGCCTCATCCCACGGGTTGAAACCCGTGGCTACTGTTGGTCAGCCCCTCCGGGGCTGCACGGTTGTTCCGAACTCGTGACTGTATTTGTGAAAACGAGTACTAAGCGATGCCCGGTTCGGTCAACTCTGCTCCCAATACCGCTGAGTTGACCGTTCCATCGCGCCTTCCGTATGTGGGGCGGGCTTTCCAACCCGCCGTGTGTTGTGAGCAAGTATGCCGCAGGCTGGAAAGCCTGCGCCACAAGACGCTTCCTTGAGTCACCGGCATTGGTCCTATTCCTTCCGGTCCTCAATCCTGACCTCCATGACGACTCGGCCCCAGCCGCCGCATTCCAGGCCGACGTCGAAGCAGCCCGTTCTCTTGAATCGCATTTCATTGGGGTCAACTCCGGCATACATCAGTTCGTTCGCGGTGAAGACCGCGTGCTTGAGAGCGCTCACCGCGTAAATGCACATCCTTTTCGGGCAGAGGCTTGAGATCAGGTTCCCCGCACCGTCCAGGCAGAAGCTGTCACCCACTTTGTGCTGGCTGTTGCAGCCGTGGGATTCCACGACCTCCGCAACGATGGTCTTGCTCATGAGCTCGGGAGCTTTCATAACGACGTGCGCGTTCCTGGGATCGCTCTTGAAACGCTCCATTTCTTCATCCGAATAGCCCAAATGCTTCTGAACGAAATTCCACACTTCGTTGTTCACTTTGTTTGTCCTCCGTGTCTTCGATGATCTTCACGCCCACTATAAGCCCGGCGAGCACGCGGTTCCGCTCAGAGACGGATTATTGTTGTGGCTAAACGGATTGTATTGCCGAGCAGGGCTTCGTGCGTCGATGGGGCCTTTGCAGAAGCCCTGTCCGAAAAGAGGCCAGGAGGTCTTCTTCGTTGAGAGGAGGCCCCACTTATGTTAGTCTGGTCGATGAGACAGCAGGGTCCATGAACATGGCCCACGCGAGGTGCACCGAGGTTCCGGATTTTGCTGGTGTTGACGGGATAGGGGAAGATGTCAACCGCGGATCTCGGCCTGCCTGGAGGGAATCATGAGGGAGCTTGCTTCAACGATGCTCGTCACACCCGCGAATGCGGAAGACTTCCTCACGCAGTTTGGTGCGCTATTCGGCCCGATGGAGAGAGACGTTCACGAGGTCTCTCTCGCCGCTGAAGGTCCCCTATTGAGCGGCAGGCTGGAGGTGCATCCCATTCGACCGGGAATGCGGCTCTTTTCCATGAAGATGGACGTACGACAGGATGTGGAGCTGGACATCGAGCCGGGGAATCCGGGCGTCCTCTTTTCTCTCGTTCTCGACGGCAGTTCCGGGTACGCGGTGCACCGTCCAGCCGGACGTCACGACGACCCATGGGACTTCCTCCCCGGCCGAAATATCGTCGGAACCTTCCAACCGGAGAAATCGCGGTGGAGGGTGTCCGGCGGGGATTCTCACCGTCTGGTGGAACTGCACATTGCTTCGGGTAGGGCTTTACAGTTATTCGCGGAATACCTGAAGTCAGCCGCGGGGCCTCTCCATCCGATTCTGGGTCAGACGAACGGCTTCCCCAGACATATCCAGCAGGCCCTCACTCCTGAATTGACGATCGTTGCCCACCAGGTCCTCAACTGCCCGCTGCAGGGCCCCGCGCGAGGGCTCTTCATGGAAAGCAAAGCCCTGGAGATCCTGGCTCTCCAGTTGGAAAGCGTATCATCCTCGAGTCTCCGTGAAACGGCCGTACGCAACAAAGAGGAGCGCAACCGGCTGGAGGAAGCTCGGCGAATCCTCGACCGCGAGTTTGCGGATCCGCCTTCGCTGCTGACGCTGGCCCGGCGCGTCGGTTTGAACGATTTCAAGCTGAAGAGCGGGTTTCGGGATCTCTACCGGACCACTGTTTTTGGGTACGTCCGGATGCTCAAGATGGAGACTGCCCGGGCTATGCTCCAAGCCGGCGACCTGAATGTGAGCGAGGTTGCCGCCGCCACAGGCTACACTTGTTTCGGCCACTTCGCGGCTGCGTTCCGGAAACGCTTCGGGGTTGCCCCTCGGGAATTCAAGAAGGTGCGGCGGTCCTGAGGCAGCCTGAAGGGTTTCCCAACCATAATACCTCCCGTTTCTTGCGGCATACGCTCGTCACGCAATGAACCCGAGATTCACGGACAGGCGGAGGAGTTTGGCGCACCTGGGTCCAGGCTGCTGCCAATGGACTGCTTCAATTATCATGCGAACAGTTCTGGAGAGCCTGGATGCGTTGCCACTGCAAAGGATTTGTGGGGAAATTCAAGCACTGTTTGATCCAGCTCGGGTAATTTTCTCCGTACGCCCTTGACTGGTCACGATGATGACTTATAGTCATCTTAGACTTTGGGTCGAAATGCGAAACTAGGTTGATCGGTTCCATGGGCTACATCCAATCAAGGCATTTTCAATCTTTGGGAGAGAACCGCACCCAAACCGGCCTTCTATCTTTCGGATGGGGAGTCGGATAATCATCGTCGAAGAACAAGGACACCGCCGCCTGAGGAGGTCAGCATGAGCAAAGTCCTGTATATCAAGGTATCCCCTCGCGGAAAGCGATCCTATTCCAATGCGGTCGCGGACGCTTTCATCGGCGCATACAAAAAGCAACATCCGGACGATGAGGTCGTCACCCTGGACCTCTTCAACATGGAGCTTCCCGCGTTCGACGGAGATACCATCGACGCCAAGTACGCGGTCATGCACAGTGAGAAGCAGACCCCGGAACAGCGAGAGGCGTGGCGGACAGTCGAGGACTTTATAGAAGAATTCAAATCAGCGGATAAGTACGTCCTGTCCACTCCCATGTGGAACTTCGGGATACCGTACAGGCTGAAGCATTACCTCGATATCCTGATACAGCCCGGGTACACCTTTACCTTTTCGCCGGAAGAAGGGTACAAGGGTCTCGTTACCGGGAAACCGATAGCGGTGTTCTATGCCAGGGGTGGGGAATATTCGCCCGGCACGAACTACCAGGCGTATGATTTGCAGACGAAGTATGTGGACTTAATATTGCGGTTCATTGGGTTCACCGACATCCGTCCATCGATCGTGGATCCGACCCTTATGAATCCGTCGTTGGCAGGTCAGCGAAGAGATGAATTGATCGGGCGAGTCCCCGAACTTGCCGCTGCGTTTTGATGCATCCAGAGTCGTTTTCGAAGAATTAATTTGGGGAGAAACCTTTTTCAAAACGGTTCTCCCCGGATTACTTCTTGAAAAGCGACTTGGGATTATTTGCCCTTCCAGGTCGGTTTCTTCTTTTCGAGGAAGGCTTTGATCCCTGCCTGAGCGTCTTCGGACAGGAGGTTCCGGGTGATCACCTCGTTGGCGTACTCGTATGCCCGAGGTTCTTCCAGCTCGATCTGGTTGTAGAAAGCCTGCTTGCCGATTTTCAGCACGAGCGGACTCGCCTCGGCTATGGAGAGCGCCAGGTCCACGGTGGCCTTCTCCAGTTCGGCCTCGGGGACGATCTTGTTGATGAGGCCGGCTTCTTTAGCCTCGGTGGCTGAGATGAGTCGTCCCGTCACCAGCATTTCCATCGCAAGCTTCCGGCTTACCGCACGCGAGAGCGCAACCATCGGGGTGGTGCAGAAGAGACCTATTTTCACACCGGGCGTTGCGAAACGAGCGGTTTCGTCTGCCACGGCTAAATCGCAGGTGGCTACGAGCTGACATCCAGCCGCGGTGGCCACGCCGTGAACCTGCGCAATCACGATTTGCGGGACCTGATGGACCAGCTTCATCATTGTGCTGCACTGCTCGAAGATGAACCGGTACCCCCCGACATCGCCGTCCACCATCTCCCGCAGAAAATGACCCGCGCAGAAATGCTTTCCGTTCGCCTTGAGAATAATCACCTTCAGGGCCTCATCCGCGCCCAAGGTTCCCAATGCGGATATGATCTCTCCGATCATGCTCTTGGACAAGGCATTGACCGTTGAAGGAGAGTTCAGGGTTATCGTTCCGATTGCTCCTTGCGTTTCCACGAGGATGTCCTTGAATTCCATAATCGCTCCTCTTTCCTGAAAATCTCGGTCGGCACTTCCTACGACAGTAACTGGAGGAGGACTGCTTCGGGTGAAGAAGTTCCTCCTCGGGCTTCCTTTCGTCTTCGTAATGCAAGTTCGGGTATCAGTCGTGCAACAGATTGTCGAGTGCGGCGTGGATATCCGGGAAATTGAATGAGAAGCCGTTTTCGGTCAACACACGGGGAACGACTCTCTGTCCGGCCAGGATCACTTCCGCGAACTCGCCGAGGATGAGCCTCAGCATGAATCCCGGCGCGGGCATGAACGAAGGGCGGTGCAGCACCTTCCCGATGGCATGTGCGAGATCTCGATTCCGGACCGAACCCGGCGCCGCGAGATTGACCGGTCCCTCCATCTCCGGGTGATCCAAAAGGAAAAAGACCGCTCGGCAAAGATCCTGGATGTGTATCCACGAGAACCACTGCGTGCCGCTTCCAAGCGGCCCACCCACAAAAAAACGGAACGGACGGACCATTTGAGCCAGTGCGCCTCCGTCGCGGCCCAGGACCACGCCGAAACGGGTGATGACCACGCGCACGCCTTTTTCTCTGGCCTGAAGCGCCTCGGCTTCCCAGGCCTTGGCAAGGGCGGCCAGGAAGTCGTCTCCCGGGGGTGAGTCCTCATTCAGTTCTTCGTCTCCGGTGCAGCCGTAGTAGCCCACAGCGGAGGTGCTCAGGAGCGTGACCTGGGAACCGGATTGGGCAGGTATCGCGTCCACGAGGTTTTTCGTGGTCAGCACGCGGCTCTCGACAATTAGCTGCTTGTACGCGGGGTTCCATGGGCTGAATATGGAAGTGCCTGCCAGGTTTATCAAGACATCGTGCCCGGCCACCGCCTTTTGCCAGTCACCGGGTTTAGTCGATTCACCCAGCACGGGTGAGACTCCCGCGGGAAGACGGCCGGCCTTCGTTGCACTCCTGACCAAGCTGGTCACGCTGTGACCCGCTTCGGTCAACACACGGATCAGGTTGGTCCCGACGAAACCGTTCGCACCGGTAATGAATACTCTCATGGCGCTCAACCTGCCTTCCGTCGGAATAACAGGCCGTTCGGCCACAGCGCTAGTTTTCCGACTCTTTTTCTTCGCCGAGGACGATTTCAGGGACTTGCCCACAGCACTGGTGCTCAGCGCCTTGTTGCTCCCATTCGCCGCAAACGTCGGTCGACTTGGCCGGCCGCGCTTCCACTATCTCCAATTCGTACTGCAGGGCCGCGCCAGCCAGTGGGTGGTTGCAGTCAATGACGATCGAGTTATCCCGCACCTCTCGTATGATCACCGTATCGGGCGCGTCGGAGGCTGAGGTGATCAGCGGGAGCTGCATGCCCTGATACGGGGCCATTCCCGGTGGAAAGTGGAAGTCGGACTTCGGCTTCTCGATGACCAATTCCTGGTGTCGCGGACCGAAGGCTTCTTCCGCAGGGACGGTGAACGAGAGTCTTTCGCCCGTACCATGACCGACAAGGCGTTTTTCCAGTCCGGGGATGACGTGCCCGTAACCGGTCACAAAATCCATCAGTTCAGGTTCCTGGGCTCCTTTGAGCACCGGGCCGCCCACGACACGGACGCTGTACCGGATCTTGGTATAGCAGCTTGATGCGGCAATTCTGTAGTCGGATGGTTCCGACACTGTCATATGAGTCTCCTTCTTATCGATCGGCGGTTCATCAGTACGATAATCATTTTCGCATCCAGCAGCGCACCAGGTGGCTCGACGACTTGAGCTCCAACTGCGGCGGCTGCTTGCAGATGGCCTGAACCTCGGGGCATCGATCCTGGAAGGTGCACCCTTCAGGCAGATGCCGCAGGTCCGGGACCATCCCGGTAATCACATGCAAGCGGGCCTTTCTCCGCGCGATGCGGTCGATCCGGGGAATCGACCTGAGCAGGCCGATGGTGTACGGATGCTGAGGGGACGCGAAGAGCGACGAAGCGGGGGCCTCTTCCACAATGTGGCCAGTATACATGACGGCAACCCGGTCCGCCATTTCCGCGACAACCCCGAGGTCATGGGTGATCAGGACGATCCCTGTCCCTTTGGTCGTCTTGATTTCATTCATCAGCTCGAGAATCTGTGCCTGGATGGTGACATCAAGTGCGGTGGTCGGTTCGTCCGCAAGCATCAGCGCTGGATCGCACGCAAGAGCCATCGCGATCATGACGCGTTGTCGCATTCCGCCGCTCATCTGATGGGGATAATCTCTGGCACGCCGCTCTGGGGAAGGCATGCCGACTTTCTGGAGCATCTCCGTCGCGGCCCGTCGAGCTTCGGAGCGGTTCATCTTGCGATGGACCCGGAAGACCTCGGCGATCTGCTCTCCGATCCGGAACACCGGGTTGAGTGACGTCATGGGCTCCTGGAAGATCATGGAGATCCGATTGCCTCGGATCGCTCGCATCCGAGCCTCTGAGAGCTTCAGGAGATCTTCTCCCTGAAAGAGGATCTCGCCCGAAACGGTTCGTCCGGGAGGCTGCACGAGGCGCATGATCGAGAAAGCCGTGACGCTCTTGCCGCAACCGGATTCGCCGACAAGTCCCACGGTTTCACCTGCCCGGACACGCAAGTCGACGTGGTTCACAGCGGCCGCGATGGCCCCGTCAGAAGGAAATATCGTACGAAGATCTCGGATTTTCAGAAGTTCCGCCATAACTCCGTTCTCAGGGCTCGGGACCTGACATTCGCGATCGAGCCCTCCATCTTACATTGATTCGGCTTCGTGCTCAAACATCCAGGCCGGGAAGGACGAAAAAAGCTCCGAAAAAGCCCGCACCGAAACAGAGTAACGACACCAACAGTGCGAGGACGAGAAAGGAACTCCGATAGAGAAAGGCATCGAGTGCAGAGCAGATCCAGATTCCTACGGCAATGAGGAGCGACGGCGTTTGTACGTCGTACCCGACGTTGTGAGCGATAAACAGGGGGATGAAATAGAGGATCACATTGAGTAAAAACAACATTCCGGCAAAGATGCGGCCGCGTACCACCTGGCCAAGCCCGGGAAGGACCAACGACAGCACCGCGGAAAACACCCTCGATCGGCCACGTTTTTCCTTGTCCCGATCTTGCTTGTCAGCCATGTCTCGCCTCCGTGCCGCGGTATGCTGAAGCGCATTGCGAAAGATTCCGCTCGCAATAGCCCTTCGGCATGAGTCGACCAGAACCTGTCATGAGATTAATGCCTTGAATGCAGAACCGACCGCCTGAGGCCGCAGCGCTCGTGCAGTTCTCTATGACGTCCGTTTTGGCGACCCTCTGCCGGTATAATCGAAGGTTCCCGGTTAGTCAATCGCCGGCAGAGGTCCCCAGGCTCAATTACTTTGCAGTGGTGAGAACCTCTTCGATCCAACCGTACGCGGCAATCATGAGCGGGAAGCCGACCATGGTGGTGGCGAGCAGTACCACCTGCTGTATTTCCTCTCTCGTGGCGCCGGCCCCCAGGGCTCGCCGGGCATGGGAGCGAACTCCGCCCTGAGAGCCGAGTCCCACGGCAATCCCCAGCTGGACCAGATGCTGGGCCTTCTGATCGAGCGGTCCGGCCTGGGAAGCGAGTTCGCCTGCTTTGAGTTGTGCTTCGGTCAACTCACGGTGTCTCTCCATAAACGTCTTGAAAATACGCGGCAAGTACATGTCTCTACCTCCTCGTCGAGTGGGACTCGATGCCAGTAAACGTTGCGGCAAGGTCAAACAGGACGTCTCAGACCGCGTGGACGGCCGGAACCCTCTCGCAATCCCAAAAGGACTCTACTATACCAGTACGTCACGCAGCGGGAAACTCCCCCTATCCGGCGGTCCATGTCGCGCTGTTGTTTTTCGCGAAGTTCGTGGTTAGTATACCTTGTGCCAGGAACTTCCGAAACGATTAATCGTGCCCGGCAGGTCAATCATGGGGATGGACACCGTTTATGGTCTGTCTTGGCATCGGCTGACCCTCGACTGCCGTTTCGCCGCGGTTCAAGAGCAGGTCGCAGAGAAGTGAAACCATACTGGAGCGCAGTGAGAATGAATAGCTTTCCCGGAACCGGCACCGCCATTCTTGATGCGCGGCACCATACCAGGGCAAAGGACGCATGCACGTACCTATGGATATCGTAGACCGGCTCGTACGATCGATCAACTCGGTTTTGATCGGAAAAGACAACCAAGTGCGACACGTTGTGGCCGCTCTGCTCGCCAGAGGCCACGTTCTGATCGAAGACATCCCGGGGGTCGGGAAGACATTGCTCGCACTGGCTACGGCGCGCTCGATGGGGGTGCGTTTCCGGAGGATTCAATTTACCAGTGACACGCTCCCCTCCGACGTGGTGGGCGTCAACATCTACAATCCCAAGACCGCGGATTTCGAGTTCAAGGAAGGTCCCATATTTACCGAGGTCCTCCTGGCCGACGAAATCAACCGGACGTCGCCGCGCACGCAATCTGCGCTCTTGGAAGCCATGGCAGAAGGAAAGGTTTCCGTAGACGGAACGAGTTACGAACTGTCCATGCCGTTTCTCGTCCTAGCCACCATGAATCCGGTGGAGCGCTTCGGTTCGTTTGAACTGCCCGAAAGCCAGTTGGACCGATTCATGATGTCCATAAGCCTCGGCTACCCGGACCGAAGTCATGAGCGTGAAATCTTCGTGCAGGACATGGAACACTTCCAAGCGGAGAAGCTCGAGCCCGTGGCCGAGCGATCGGCTATTGTACGGCTGCAGGAACAGGTTCGGGAGGTTCGCGTTGCCGAGGAAGTCATGGAATACCTCCTGGACCTCGTGAGAGCCACCCGAGAAAGTCCTTCTATCAGACTTGGACTTTCTTCCCGGGGAGGGTTGCATCTCAAGCGCGCCATGCAGGCTGTGGCGCTTATGAATGGGCGGGATTACGTGATACCGGGAGACCTCCGCGACGTGTTCCTGCCGGTGACCGTGCATCGCATCATCCCCGAGGCCGGCTCCGCGGAAGGCTATTTCCGAGAGCGGCGAAGAAAGGTCCTGGAGGATTTGCTCCAGGGAGTAGAGGCCCCGATATAGGGCAATGAAACGCATCGAGAATGATCGCTTTCGGAACGGCGATTCCTGGTGAGTCGACCAAGAGAGCGTCATCAGAACACGGCCTCGGATGCAGAATCCAACGTCCCGATGCCCCAGCATTCCTCGGATTCTCTATGACGTCTCGGCATGACTCGTTGCCCTCCAAGTCGGTCCTGAAGGCCCGGCAATGAGGAGAATAAGGACCGAAATGCCCGCGGCAACTCACGCGCTACCCTCCGTTTCTCCGCCGGAAGGCAGGACGCGCATGCGTCCCACGCCGTACGGCTGGTTCCTACTGTTCCTTTTGATCTGGATACCCCTTGCCGCTGTGGTTACGGTCAACAACTTCCTGTTCATTATCTTCACGATGATGATCGGTCTGGCTGTTGTGTCTCGCTCATGGGCAAAGAAGAACCTCAATGCGGTCAACGTTCGCCGGCGACTTCCGCACGAGATATTCGCCGAGACCCCGTTCTCGATCCAGTACTTCGTGAAGTCCGACCGGAAACCGTATGGATCGTTCAGTTTGTCGATACGAGAAGGGGGCCCTCTCAAAGGGGCGGATTCAGGGGTCGCAGCCAACTATGTGCCCGCTGAAGGCTCGGCGGAAGTAGCCGGGTCGTTCACGATAGAGGCACGCGGTGACGCGGTCATCGAACCCGGAGTCCTGTCGTCGGAATTCCCTTTCGGTCTGGCAACGTATTCCCGGAAATGCGGACCAACGCAACCGGTGCTGGTATTTCCCAGGATTCAGCCAGTGGAACACGAGATCCCGACTTGGCTCGGAGGCATAGGAACCGGGCTGGAACGACCCGATCCCTTTGGTGTCGTCCCCTATCTCTTTCGAGATTATGTCCCTGGAGACCGGTACAAGCAGATTGACTGGAAGAAGACCGCAAGGACCGGGGTCCTGGTGTCCCGCGTCCTCTCAGATGAAGGCGCGCGGGAGATCACCATCCGCTTGCCGGTTGGGGCCTCGGAGAACGCTGTATCGAGAGCCGCGTCGCTGGTGGTCCACTTCGTTCGGTCAGGAAGGCCGGTCGCGCTGGAAGGACCGGGGTTCAGGACCGAGCCGGGGTGCAGTCACGAACACGCCAGGAAATTGCTCACCGTGCTTGCCAGATGGAATGGCGCGCCCTACGGTGAAGCAGCGCCCAGCGTTTCTCAGGGTCTGGCCGTGGACATAGATGAATCGGGAGAATTCCGGTGGGAGCGCGCCGAAGATCGCCATGGACGGAATCAATAGCACAGGAAATTCTCTTGGAGAGAGAGTCAGACGATTTGTTACGGGTGCCTCGGTGCATTCTCCTGTTTCGGTGGGATCGCGTCAATTCACGACCTTCAAGTATTTCCTCACGGCGCTCGTCGGTCTGAGCGTTGCCTCGGCCTGCATTGAAAACGGCCTGCACCCCCTCATTCTGCTGACGCTCCCGTTGATCGTGGCGGCACTGTCTCGCCCGGACTACAGCAAACCTTACCTCTGGTCGGAAAGAGCCACCACCGTGGCTTTCATCGTTTACGCAATCCTGGTCTGTCTTGTCATTCTGATGAGGGTACGGAGCATTCCCTTGCCGCTCTTGCTGGTCTACTGGACCTACGGCACCATGGTCGCTCGGGTGCTCAGTCCTCTGCACGACCGCAACCTCGCTCAGTTGATATTTTTGACCGCCGGGCTGGTGCTTATCAACTGCATACTCACCAACCACATGCTGTTCGGCGCGATACTCCCGCTCTATTTGGGTTGCCTCATGTGTGCCTTGCTCCTCTTTGATTTCGCAAGGAGCACAAAAGGGGGGAGCCTGAGCCGCGAGGAGCCGGGTGACGAGCAAGCGCGAGGCTTATGTCGGCATCTCGGTAAGATCACCGTCGGTATCTTGGCCTTCACGGTTGCGGCCTTCGTGGTGCTCCCGCGGCCGTTCCTCGTGGTCCCTGGGCTGAGAGCGGCCATTTCTTCGCCGGAGGGGCTGGCGGAACTCGAACAGCGAGTCAGTTACCGAGACATGGTTAATATGGCTGGTCGAGATCGGATCGCGTTCTCCGTCGAGGTCAAGCGCGGAACTCTCCCGGATTCTCCGTACTGGAGAGGACGGGTCCTCGACCGGTACGACGGCAAGGGCTGGGTTGCGGAAGGGGCGCGCAAGGGGATGCCAAAGGTTGTACGATCCAGGTCCGCGGCATCGGTTGAGTATGATTTCACCCCGTACAAACTACGCTCCAGGAACATCTATGCCTGCGGCCTACCGGTCCGCGCCTTGGGCGGCAACCCCCCTCGGCGCCTGTACATAACGAATGACGCCGAGGTCGTTGTCGACTCGCCGTTTCTGTTCTCGACCAGCTATCGGGTCACGAGCGTCAACCAGCCGGTTCCAGCTTACCGAAGGCAGATCGCGCCCAATTTGGATACGAACGGCATTACCCCACGAACTGCAGAACTTGCCCGCGAGTGGACGTCGGGGCGCGCAACTCCGGAAGCCCAGGCGCAGGCGATCATCGATAGATTTGCCAGAAGGTTCCGCTACACGTTGGACATCCCAGCTCGCCCCGAAAGCGCCGACCCGCTGGAGTATTTCCTCTTTGAGAGCCGGGCGGGCCACTGTGAGTACTTTGCCGGGGCGCTCTGCATCATGCTGCGATCTCTCGGCATTCCGGCCAGGGTAGTGGAAGGATTTTCGGGCTCAGAACCTACGGACGACCCTCAACAATTCGTCGTACGATTCGCGAACGCCCATGCGTGGGTGGAGGCCGTCCTGGGTGGCGACACATGGACCACTCTCGACCCTACCCCTCCCGCGGGGAGCGAATTCGCTGGACGGCTCTGGCGACAAATCGTGGACTTTTACGATCGTTGGGACAATCGGTGGGTAAGGAATGTGGTCTATTTCGATAGATCGGATCAGACGCTTCTGTGGGAAAGCGTGACCGGACTTGTCTCCGGAGAAGTCGCGTTGCCCGCATGGCTTGGCAAGAACACAGAGTACCTCCAGTGGCTTGTTATTTTGGCAGGATTTCTCTCGCTGACCGCGGCTTTGGTGGCGTATCGGTTCCGCCGGGGGAAAACGGATCTTTCGTCCTTGTACCTCAAGACCATGGACGACCTCGTCTCGAAAGGGGCTCTGAGTAAGGTGCACTCTTGGCACGAGGAGAGCTTGGATGAAATAGGCACGAGATCTCCAGGCGCGCGGGATAGTATGACCAGGTTTATGGATCTGTACTTGCGAGGAAGATTCGGGAACGACAAGGGCATCTCGCGGGAGGAGCTGTCCAGAGCACGGCGGGAACTCCTCGAGAGCGTGAAGCGAGACCAGGCGAGTACGTCAGGGACGTGAGCCCTGCCGCGAGCGTTCAGAGCCTCACACCGAACTTGAGAAGCCGATTATTTAATGCACTTCGGTATAGTACCGCCCGCCGGGCCGCATATGCGCGTCCGAGTCGTCGAATATCTTGAACTTCGCAATCCCCCATTTTTGGAGTCGAAAGCGCACGGCAGTCCAGAGAACCCCCAATCCATAGACAACCGAGCGCTGGAAATTGATGGAAGACGCTTCCGGGAAGTATCTGGTGGGACAAGAGATCTCACCGAGACGGAAATCGAAAAAGAGGGCCTGCGCGAGCATCTCGTTGTCGAAGAGGAAATCGTCGGAGTTTGCATAGATGGGGAGTTCTTCCAGAGCCTTTCGCGAAAAGGCCCGGAAGCCCGTGTGAAACTCCGACAGCTTCGATCCGAGGAGCGCGTTCTCGATCAACGTCAACACACGGTTCGACAAGTACTTGTACCCCGGCATGCCGCCGCTTCTGGCCTTGCCGCCGAGAATGCGCGAGCCCAGCACCACATCGTATTCCTCCGATACCACCATCGCTGCCATGGCCGGTACCAGCTTGGGAGAGTACTGATAGTCAGGGTGAAGCATGACGATCACATCCGCATCCGATTTGAGCGCCTCGGTATAGCAGGTTTTCTGATTTCGACCGTACCCGTAGTTCCGGTTGTGAAGAAACGATCGTATCCCCATCTCCCGTGCCACACGAACGGTCTCGTCAGCGCTGAAGTCGTCCACGAGCAGAATGTCGTCCACCACCTGCCGATCCAACTCCGCAATGGTCTGTTCGAGGGTCTTGGCGGCATTGTATGCCGGGAGGACGGCTATGATTTTCTTTCCATTCAACATGTGCGGTCTCGGTTGAGAAAAGGCCTATCGGAGGCCGAAAGAAGACCCCTTACCAGTCCTGTTCAAGCGACCTCTAAATCGTCTCAGGAGAATCAGGTGGTTCGCACGGGATTGCCTGGCTGTGTGCTGGGGTCCTGGCTGCCGGCCCCGCTTGCACGTTTCCGAGCCTCGCCTTGGCGTTTCGTGCCTGTATCATCTCGGCGACAATCGAGACCCCTATCTCTTCGGGGGTTTCTCCTCCGATGGGGAGTCCGATGGGCGCGTGCACGCGTTGCAGGTCCTCCCGGGTAAACCCTTCCATGAGGAGCGCCTGAAAGATCAGGTTGTTCTTCCTGCGGGACCCGATCATCCCGATGTATGCGGCAGGAGTTCGGAGCGCTTGGGCAAGCACCGTTCTGTCGTGGCTGTGGCCCCTCGTGACGATCACGATATAGCAATCACTATCGATCCCCAGGCCGGAAAGGGCATTTTCGAAGGAATCGAGCACGACCACCCGATCGGCATTAGGGAACCGCTCCCGTGACGCGAGCCCTGTCCGGTCGTCGAGTACCACGACCTGAAAATGCACGTACGCCGCGAGAAGTGCCACGCTCACTCCCACGTGTCCTGCACCGAACAAGTAAACCGTGCCCGCGGGATGCAGCCACTCCAGCAGCACAGGATGTTCCGAACCCGAGAGGTCCAGAATCTGAATCGGTCTCAACAAGCGCTGCTCTGGCGTCGCTGCGAAAGCTCCGTCTTCTCCGGGGAAGCCCCCTGTACGCGTCCCTTGAGTGTCGATCAGGAGATGACGGACCCCTTCCGCTGATTTGCCGTTCAGGGGTATTGCCACCTGGCTGTAGAGGAGACCGGAGCCTCGAGACCCGACCATGCCGAGCACGCGTCTGAAAATGTCCTCCCGCACCTTGTCCGCTGAATCGACAAACTCCAGGAGCACTTCCGCCTCGCCTCCGCAAATCATCTCGGTGGAGGTGGAGTCCTTGCCCGTGAACGAGAACACGGATCGGTACGATGCCCGAGTCTCCAGAACCGTCTCAGCAAATCTCTGGACCCGCGCTTCGAACAGGCCTCCCCCGATGGTCCCGACGGTCCCGCCATCGTCCCGCAGGAGAAAACGGGTTCCCACGTGCCGGGGAGATGATCCTTTGACCGACAAGATCGTCGCCAGCACGAAATTGCGATTTTGGTCGAATTGCTCGACCGCTGCTTGCCATATGTGCAGCATGGTATCCTTATCCCCCAGTTCCCGGGTTGTCCGTGCAATCCGGCCGGAATGGAGAACTCTATCTTCATGTGCTTCAGGCCCAAAGCTTTACGCACCGAGCACGGTCTTGTCAAGGTCCGGGGCAGCGGAACGACACCAGGACTCCCGAGCGTCCCGTGCACCCGGCGCGGTTTCATAACGAACGGTCTGACAATGCGGCTTGAATTCTATCTCGAGTCGGGGGAGTACTGACGGATCGCCTTTTCGAGTCTTGTGTCTCCCTTGAGCGTGTAGAGCAGACTCGTCTGGTCTGACCATGCCTTGACCAGTTTAGGAACGTACTTGGATGGATTGGCCTTCATCGCGGCTTCCAGATACTGAATGACCTTGTCCCACTCGTTCAGGCGGCTGTAGCAGTCCGCGAGGAGGTACGATCCGAGGCCCTTGTCGTCATCCGGTTCGTATTTCCGGAAATCCTTGGACATCTTCTCCGTGGCTGCAAGCACTCGCCGCGCACGATCCGGTTCGTCGAGGTACAAATAGGTCCGCGCGATGAAGATAAGGTAGAGTGGGTTTTTTTCCGACTCGCGGGCCGCGTCTTGGTAATAGCCCATGGCAACCTGGTGTTTATCGACGGAGAAGTACAGGTGGCCGATATTGGCGAGCACTTTCGCCCGTTCTTCCGGAGAATCAGCGAACTCCAACGAGCGCTCGAAGTTTTTCATCGCGTTCGCATGATCGCCCATATTCTTGTAGCAAACGCCGATTGCGTTGAAACCGGAGAAGCTTTCGGGCTCCTCCAGCACATGTTGCGTGAAGGCTTCTATGGCGCTGGAAAAGTCTTCTTCTCGAGCAAGTCGTATCCCTTTTTCTTTGAAACGGTCCTGAGGAACCTCCGAACGCGGCTCGAAGAACAGATTCAATCCGAAGGGCATCCCACGGGGCGGCACCTTGCGCGCGCAACCGCCGGCAAGCACAACCACGCAGAGGGATGCGAGTGAGCAGGCAAGGATCAATCGATTCACGGATACTCCCCCCTCGAGGGCAGCATATCGTGAGATCCACTAAGCCAAGGTCCCGGAGTGAAACCGGAGGTCCTGTCCATGGTCGTTACGGAACCGTGCTGCTCCACGAGACACGCACCGGCCTGTCCCGTGCCATCCGGCTCGACGGGCACGCGCAACTTCGGCCATCGACCAACCTGGCGAGCTTCCGGTACAGAGGCGAGTTCGAGCAACGTGGGGGACAGACCGGTCACGAGTTCTCCCGTGCGTCGAAGATGGCGGCCCGCCTGCCAAATGGTTGGAACCGGCTGAACTCTCTCTTTGGCCGGTGAGACGAGCCGGCGACACCATACCGAATTGACGCTTCTGTGGCAAGCTCCGGGATGGGGAGCAACCTTGACAAAATCGCTTGAAACCCCTAGTGTTTGGAGTCGGATTGAGAGCTTCTCTATGAGAAAGGCGATCGCTTGCCTCCCCGGGGAGGAGAGCATTTGCCGCGACATCTGGGGGATGGATAGGCGTGTCCTCATATGTCATTTCGCGTGAATGAGCACAGTTGATGTCAGTTCCTGAAAAAAGAGTCGTCACTATCAGCCCGCGACTGGCCAAATTCATTGGATCCAAGGCCAGTCGTGAGAAGAAGCTCCAGGCCGCAGCCATGCAGGCCGAGTTCACGCTGAAAGACACGCTGATAATTCTCGCTTACCTCGCCCGCGACTCGGATCAGGAAATCGCCGAACAGGCAAGAAAAAATCTTATTCCCGCGGCAAGAAACTGGGCCTCACGGCCTGATCGACCGGAGCTTCCAGAACCCATCCACGAAATCGTTACCAAGGTGATCGAGCGAGTGGGCCTCGGCGACAAAGAAGAGGTGTCCACCGACACGGACTTGGTTACGGGCCATATAGGTCTGTTGGGACTCGGCGAGATCATCCAATCTGTGGACCACAACAACCGGACGGTCGCAATCATCCTCGACCGGGGGGGTGAGGAGGCAACGGTCTACACTGAGAGAGGCAAGGTCATCGGTGCGGTCACCGGCGGTCAGGACGGCATGGATGCCTTGCACACGGCGTTTGGATGGTGGGATGCCGCATTCAAGTACGTTCACATGGGTCCGGGGCCGTTCAAGAACCGAATCAAGGTCAATACACTGACCCTCGTGATGGATGCGCTGGAGCACGCGCCTGACGAAGACCCGTACCAGCATGAGGACAGCATATCGTGGCGAGTGCAAGGCCACCTCAAGGTGATGAATCTGTTCGAGATCGCAGAGATCTTCGAGATGAATTCCAAGCAGGCCGTCTGCCGCCTCGATCGAGATGGATCGTACGGATTCCTCTATTTCAACAACGGCAGGATCGTCAACGCTGAACTGCGGGAAATGACAGGAATGGATGCCGCCTGCCATTTGCTCGCATGGCCGAACGCCCTTTTTTCCATCTTCCGCGGGGGCGAGGAGATCGAGGAAGTCATCCACGTAGGAATGCAGAACCTCATCATAGAGGCTATGCGACTCCTCGACGAAGGCGTGACGGTTACCGACAGGATTGCCTCGGAACTGGCATTGGTCAACGAGTTGTTTGACGGCAGTGACGTGATCACCCTGCCGGTCATGGAAAAAGTCCTGCTGGTCTTCAGCGACGACCAGAACGTGCGTGAAGCGCTTGAGGGTGACACCAATCCGATCGTACGTAAGGCGATCAAGGTTAAGATATCCAAGACAGTCCACAAGTACCTCAGCCTTGCCACGGAACATCAGGCACGCCTCAAGGCAGCCCAGGGCATGATTCCGATGTCCACCACCGAGAAACTGGTGCTGCTGAGTTACCTGTCCCACGACGAGTCACAGGAACTCAGAGAGCGAGCCAAAAAGACATTGGAATCATTGGACATCCCTACCTTCAGGAAAGGCCTGGGCGGGGATCTCCATCCGTCGGTCATGGACTTCTTGGTGCGGGAGACCATTCGCGAAGAATCGGTCCTCAAGATCGCGGCTTCCAGCGAGAACCTGCTGGAGGAGACAGCTCTTTACATCATTGAAACGTACAAGAGCCGGGAGATCCTGCAGACTGTCCTGGATAACAGGAAGCTTTTAGAAAGGTGCCCGGCCGTCGTCACCAAACTGGGGGAGGTGCTGGCTGAAGACGCGGAGGTGAGGTCGAAGCTCGATATACTGGAAGAATCCATGCTCAGCGGACAGACCGAAATGCAGGTCCAGGGACCCCTGAGCTTCTTCGGTCTCGCGGGACTCATACGCGCTGCCCGGCACGGAGGGAGGTCCGGAACCATAGTGGTAGAAAGCCCAACCATGACGGGTCGGGTGTTTTTCAAGCGGGGGAAAGTGGTCGGGGCTTCGTCGGGAGAAGAGCAGGGACTGTCGGCTCTTCAGAAGATCCTCAAAGCCAGGGACCTGAAGTTCCGATTTACGCTGCGAACGTACCTCCACCGGGTGAACTGCGATCCGACCATGGCCGATGAGCTCTTGGCTGGTCCGCTGGCGATGCCGTTCGAGGGTCAGGACTCTGACCGAGGTATTCGGTTGGTCACCGGCAGCCTTAAGGCGCTGGATACTTTCGAAATCCTGTCGGCATTGGAGGGAACGCGGGTTCCGGTCTCCGTAACTGTTGTTTGCGAAGAAGGGAGCGGAGACATCTTCCGCGATCGGAGCCGTATCCAAAACGTGGTCGTCAAGGGTATAGACGATCCGGTGAAGGCCATGGCCTGTATGCTGTCCTGGACGGGGATTCGATTCATCATCCGCGAAGAACCGGCCGGATATCCGGTTACGATTGACAAGAATCTGAATGACTTCTTCATGGAAGCCATGAAGCAAATGCCCGAGGAACTGTTCCGCCTCACGAGACCGGGTGAAATGCCCGAATGGGAGCTTTCCGAAGAAGAATACCAGAGCCTGTACCATCGAATACTCGGGATGGGTGTGGCGGACAAAGTGAAACTGGCCTTCCTGGGAAACAAGGAGGCGCGAGACATTCTCATCCGAGACAGCAACAAGATGGTGGCCACAGCGGTGATCAAGTCGCCAAAGATACAGGAGAACGAGGTCGAAAACATCAGTAAATCTCGGCAGGTCTGCGAGGACGTCCTGCGCATCATAGCGGGGAGTAAGGAGTGGATGAAATCGCATCCTATCAAAGTCAATTTGGCGTCGAATCCCAAGACGCCGCTGCCGATGGCGATGAAGCTCCTCAACCAATTGCGGGATACAGAATTGAGGAGGTTATCCAAGGACAAGAACGTGTCGCAGGTCCTCGCTACCCAGGCCAGGCGCATGCTGGAAGCCAAGGAAGCAAAATGAGCTTCCCCGCCGTGAAGGCAACTTCGAGCAATCTGCGACCGCCAGAGCAGAGAGGAACTGCCTATTATGAGCTGATACCCGCGAAGCAGAGCGGCCGCGCCGGGGGCGACTTCCGACCCTGAAGGCCGCAGGGACCGCTCTTCCGAGGTCTCTCTCTGAGGCCGACCCGGAAGGCAGGGGGGAGAAAATGTGGTCGATGGGCCCGATAAAACTCCCCAAAAAGAGCGTATTGTGGTAGAGTTAGACGTCAACAACCTGGGTTGGCCAATTCCCTGAAAGAAGCAAAACCCAGTTACGCCCGGCGCAGGTGAGGGCAAGAAGGCCTCCGCTAGGGAACGGTACGCAGAAAGGATGCAATTCACATGATACGAGACGCGGCGGAAGTTACGACTCAACCGACGACTGTCTCGCCAGAGGGCCAGGCATAATGACGGTGCAGAATGCTGGTTCGGCAGATATTTTTGAGGGGGCGGAAAAGATCGAGGTCATGGGGCGGCTCCCTGCTCTCCTGTGGGCGTTCATCGATGCCATCCGCCACCTGCTGGACGATCTTAAGACGAGCCCAAGCCTACAAACCGAGACGGTGCACGATGTGACGAGGCTCCTCAATGTCCTCGTGTCAGCGGCGCATCATATAGGGAACCATCAGCTGAAGGCCCAACTGAGTTCGCAGTCGGAAATGGTCAACGCTCTGATCAACGGAGGACTATCCGGCGAAGACTTCAGCCGATCCTTCACGACCGAGCTTCCGAAATTGGAACAGCTCGCCGGTCCGCGGCGCGATCAGGCAGGTGAAGGCTTGATCGATAAGACCGCTCTGGACAAACATGTGGAGATGCTGGAACGGATCAAAGCGGGGAGAAGCGCGGATATTGTGGTCAGCGTCGACATCCTCGACGACGTACGAAATTACTTATCCAGTGAAGTAATGACAGAAGGGATCTCGTCGGTGTTGGTCATTGACAACGCGGGGAGTCTCATCGTCTGTATTGGAGACAAGACCGGGCTGGACGTCATTTCCCTGGCTGCGGTGGCGGCTGCGAATTTCGCTGCGACCGAACAGATTGCTCGCTTGATCGGCGAGCGCGATTTCGTGCTCCTCTTCTACAAGGGGCATAACGAATCGTTCCATTTCAGCCGTGTCGGTGAAGAATACATTATCGTCACCATTTTCAACAACACGTTGTCACTGGGACTCTTGCGACTGAAAATAGCCGAGGTGGCTCAGGTTTTGGAGAAGAAACTCCCAAAAAGGCAGGGGTAGGCATGGCGTTCATCAACAAGAGCGCAAAAGAGATTCAGGTAAAGATTGTGTACTACGGTCCCGGTAGATGCGGCAAGACGACGAATCTACTGTACATTAATCAGAAGATGAATGCCAAGTTCATGGGCAAGATGATCTCCATCGACACCCGAGGTGACAAAACGCTCTTCTTTGATTTCCTTCCTCTCTCCTTGGGAGCGATCCGGGGGTTCAATATCAGGGTGCAACTGTACACGGTTCCCGGTCAGGTTCTTTACAACGAGAGCCGCAAGATGGTGCTCAAAGGGGTGGACGGAGTTGTGTTCGTCGCGGACTCGATGGAGGTGCAGCGGGAACCCAACAAGGAGAGCCTCGTCAATCTGCGCGAAAACTTGTCGGAAGACAACCTCGACCTTGACGAACTCCCGCTCGTGTTGCAGCTCAATAAGAGAGACCTTGAGGGGAGCGTCATCCCCGTGCTGGATCCAAAAACGATGGAGGAAGATCTTAACGCTTTGCTCAAGAATCCGGCACCGACCGCGCTGGCTAGTGCCATACAAGGTCCGGGGGTATTTGAAACCCTCAGGGAAATAAGTAAGATAACGATAAAGTCGGTCCATTACAAGCTGAGGGCATAGGAATCGAGACGCAGGGTCTATGGCCAGAGCAGACGAAATTGAAGATCTGGACGAACTCATTGACCGGGCGGTAGACACATTCTTCGTGGAAGCCCCCAGCGAAGAAGAGTTGAACCTCGCGGTGGAGGAGACGAGTCCGCCCCCGCCGCCGACCCCTGCTCAGCCCCAGAGGCCCAGTAAGAGCCCCAGACCCGGTCCGTCTCTGGATGAGGCCGTAGAATCTCTCTTCACCTCGTCCTTCCACGAAGCGCTCGATGAAGACTCCACCGACACGATGGTGACGTCGGGTAACGACGACATCGATCGCGCGATAGATCTGGCCGTCGATACGCTCTTTGTCGAGGAGCCTGAGACCCCGATTCCCGAGACCACGCAGCTCCGCGTTGAATCAGCCGAGCCAGCGTCCGTCGAGCCGCTTCCTCCGTCCGCCCGACCTAGAGCTGAAGGCCCACCCACGAGAACGAGACCGGTCGCCAAGGCCCCCCGTCGGGAACCGGAAGGCCCGGAGGCAACGGTCAGCTATGACGATGTCATGGCCAAAGAGATTGAGCGCCACATGCGCACAGTCTACGAAGAACAGGCCCCGGTTCCCCCGCCGGTTCAGCCAAGAAAGCCGCCCGAAGCAGCGGCTGCGCCTGCAACCCCCGTTCCCGCGGCCAGACGCCCGGCGGCCCCGCCCGCTCCGCCTCCGCCCCCGAGCGCCAAACCCATGCCAACTCCCAAAGTGCAGCGGCCGGCACCGACCGCGGCAAAGCCTGCGCTGGGACCCAGAGGCACTGTCTCGCCCGTACGAAAACTGCAAGAGGCTATTCTCACCCTTGAGTGGGAGATCTCGAAGCGGTCGGTTACTACGCTCGCCGGTGAACTGAGGAAGTTGCGCGTCCGCTTTCAGGATGACATGACCGTCGATTTCGCGGCGGTGGCCATGAAGTTGGTTCTGGAGTACATAACGCAGCGCCTGTCGCGTTCTCATCCGGAATCGGTCCGATTCCTCCTGGGAGTGACTGAGTTCCTGGACACAAGCCTTGCTCATCCGCAGCAGGATCCGTTGAACGGCTTTCATCATATTATGACCCGGTACGAGCATTTCAAGTCTGTGGTCCGGAAAGCCGAAGGGTTGCCCGACAGAAAGCCGGAGGTTCTCGCCGAGCTGGAGATATCCGATCCGCAAGGATTTGCGAAGCTGGTGGAAGCGCAGGCATTGACGCTCATCAAGGCCGGCCGTGCCCTGGCGAAGCAGATGGACCAGGCTGACGATCCGAAGGACCTGATTCGATCGTTCAGGTTTCTCGTGAATCGTTCGGTAAACCGGATACTGGAGAGTACTCGTAAGAGCAAGAATGAAGGGCAGAGAAGTCCGACACGGAAGGACACCCGCACGCGGCCGTCTGCCCATTGAACCGTGTTTTGGACCTTCAAAGCGACGACCGATCATGGGTGAAGCGAGAGTCCCGACGCGGTGCAAAGGCTGGAAAGGATCGCCTCCGCGGGCAATTGCGGACCATGACATGTTTTTGAGATGTTCCCGGAGTCTACCATGAGTAGAGACGATTTTTTGGCCGCGGTGGAGAATCGTCGTAAAGCGAGACGCAAATACCTCTTGTTCAAGATCCCCGCGTACGATGCCCAAACGAGAAGATTTCTCGGACTTCTTCAGGATATATCAGAAACAGGCGTTCAACTCTTCGGCGTCAAGGTCGATGAGGGTTCAACCAGAGAACTGATTGTTCAGGCCTCCGATTACGTGAAGAGCGCACCACTGAAATTCACTGCGATTTGCCGGTGGAGCCGGCGAGAAAGTGCTCAGGGGTACTTCGTGTCAGGCCTCGAAATCGTGGAGATCACCACCGAGGTCAAAAAGAGCCTCATGAAGTTGATGGAATCGGTAACTCTCGGATAACGGGCCTGACGCAGGTCGATCGATAATGTTCAATCTCACCATAGTACGACCCGACGGACGAGAAGTGGACCAGGTCTTCGCAGGCGACCAGACCATCGTCGGCCGTCACGAAAAGAGTGACCTGCGCCTGCTCGACAGTATGGTGTCGCGTCGTCACTGCCTCATCATGAGGGAGCGTCAAAGGTTCGTGCTCAAGGACCTGGAAAGCCGGAACGGCACGTGGCTCAACGGACGCAGGATCAGGAACCGGCGACATATAAAGAATGGGGACATCATCCAGGTCGGGCCCTTTCGCCTCCTGTTTCACGAAGAAATCCCTTCTCAGATACAGATCCAGACCCAGACGCTCGACATGGGCGGCTTGAGCCCCGAGCCGTTCGTGCACCGGCATTCAGCAGAAAAGGTAGTCAAACCGCTTGGCATGATCACCAGCTATCTCTCGGAGACGAGCGGGGTGATCCAACGCGTTCCCACCAAGGTCAGAAGAGAACGGCTTAACCGCAACCTGCTCACGCTCTACCGCATTACCGAGCGATTGGTGGCCTCCAAAGACCTCGACGAGATACTCGATTACATCATGGACCAAATCTTCGAGATCTTTTCGCCATCCCAGGCGACCATTTTGCTCGGCGAAGACGGCGAGACCCTGATCCCTCGAAAGCAGCGGTCTGTGGAACCGGATGGCATCGTCCGACCGATCAGCACGACCATTGTGAATCGCATTCTGAAGGATCGGGTCGCGGTGTTGACGGACAACGCGCTCGAAGACCCTCGGTTCGAAATGGGGGACAGCGTTATCGTTGACGGTATACGGTCGGTCATGGCTGCTCCCATCTGGGAGGATCGGACGATCCTCGGGATGCTCTACGTGGACAGCCTCGACATCGTAGGTGGCTATCAAACCGAAGATCTGGACATCCTCACCGCGATAGGGCACCAGACCGCGCTTGCTATTCAACGCTGGCGATTGACCGAGCGCTTGCGGGAAGAGGCAATCAAAGGCGCAGTTATGCGGCAGAACATGGCTCGTTTCCACCCTCCGCAGGTGGTCGACCTGATCCTGAAGGGGGTAGCGGACCTCGAAGTCAAGGAAACGGTCGCGACAGTATTCTTCTGCGACATCGTCGGCTTCACCAGCATCTGCGAGACGGTGAAGCCGAAGCAACTCCGAGAACTCCTCAACCTGTTTTGTAAGACCGTCAACCAGATCGTGTTTGACGAGCAAGGGACTCTCGACAAATTCATCGGGGACGCAGCCATGGCGATCTTCGGCGCGCCGCTCCCGCAGGCAGACGCTCCCATGCGGGCCGTTCGTGCCGCACTCCGCATTCGCCAACGTCTCTGTGCTTTCGCAGGAAGGGACTCGACTCTGCGGTTTGACGTCCGGTATGGCATTAACACCGGCGATGCCGTCGTCGGCAACTTCGGGTCGGACGAACGCATGGACTACACGGTCTTGGGGCACGCGGTAAACCTCGCTTCCCGAATATGCAAGACCGCCGAGCCGAACCAGATTCTCCTCGGTCAGGAGGTGTTCGAGCGGGTAGAGGGGAGCAACCTTTTCAAGATCGACCGAGCCGGGTCAAGAACTCTCAAGGGTCTCAAGGGCAAAGTGAGGCTCTACGAAGTAACCGACTTTGCGTAAGGGGGAAGCCTGCCCTCATTAGCGCCTGCCGCCTGATACCTGCAAGCGTGTCTTCAGATTGATCGTAATAGCTTCCTTTGTGCGCTTCTTCTGGTATGATCGTTCCTCGTTTTGGTCCTATCGCACATGGAGCGGCGCGCTATGCAACGACCACTGACGTTCAAACTCATCGTCGATTACTTCCTGTATCTGCTGGTCCGGCTGGTGGACGAGGCGTTCAACGCGCTCCCCGAGCGGGCTGCCTTGGCTACCGCGCGGTTCTTCGGGAGAGTAGCCTTCGTCGTCCTTCCGGACCGGCGGGAGGCCGCGCTGGAGAACCTCACCATAGCCTTTGGCAAGGAACAGAGCCGTCAATGGATTTACCGGACGGCGATAAGGAGTTTCGAGCACCTGGGCATGCTGGCAGTGGAGTTTTTTCGGATTAGGCGGTGGACCCACGACGAGATGGCGAGACGCATTATTATCGACGGCGCGCGGTCGTTCAATCTGGCGATGCTTCCCGGAAATCACGGCATTTGCCTTCTCAATTCTCATTTCGGGTGCTTCGAGGTCAGCGCTGCTACGACCAAATTCCTCGGCATACGGCTGAACCTCATTCAGACCGGCATGAAGAACTCCTTCGTCTCTCGGTACTTTTTTACCCGCGCGGGCGAGGACACGGGGATCAAGGCACACCCCCACAAAGGGGTCGTTAAGACCCTGCTCCAATGCCTGCACGACGGGGAAATGGTGGCGTTTCTCGCGGATCAGAGGGGCGATGCCGAGCGGGGTATCTTTGTGGACTTTTTTGGCACGAAGGCCCCTGCGAACGAGGTGTTCGCTCGCCTTGCCATCGAAAGTGGGGCCCGTGTACTCCCTCTCCGCACGTACCGCAGGGATGACGGCAACTATCAGAGCGTCTTCGAGAACGAGATCCGTATTGAACCGACCGGCGACCGGCAACACGACCTCACCGCGGTCAGCCAGCAATTCCACGACCTGTTTGAAAGGTGGTTGCGCATGCATCCGGAACAGGGATTCTGGGTTCATCGAAAGTGGCGGCGAAAGGGATCCCACAGACGGGCGAAAGGGAGAGTCCCAAACCGGGGCACCGAAGAGACTTCTCGCTTCGCACCTCAGGCTGAGGCGGGTGAGGCGGAACGGTAGAGGCAAAGGTTCAGCGGGATACGTCAACCCGACTGAAATCACGATGGGGGAGGCTTGGAGGGTCGGCTGCAGAGCAGCCGAGAAGTGCCGCCGAGAGGTCGGGAAAATTCTCAAGCAAAAGCGGCACACCCCTGCAAGTTGGCAGGGGACTTGACCGTGTCTCTCGGCAGTTCTAACAGACTGTGACCCCTCCATCCTTAACGGGCCTAGAGCCTCCTCAAGCCCGGTGAACTATTATCGGTAGCGTGTATCGGGGGGTTTGCCCATGAAGCTCGGCGATATCGGTGAATTCGGTTTCATTGACCGCATCGCACCAGTGGGCATGGTGCGACCCGAAGGTGTGATAAAGGGGATCGGGGACGACTGTGCGGTGATGTCGCTTTCCGGCCCGGAATATCTGCTCGTCACCACCGATCTCCTCGTAGAAAGCGTGCATTTCATCCTCGACTGGGCTCCGGCGGAGATAATCGGTGCCAAGGCCCTCACGGTGAACCTCTCGGACATCGCTGCATGCGGAGGCGTCCCGCGAGACGCCTTCATCAGTATTGCCATCCCCCCGCACATCGATCTGGATTGGCTCGACGGCTTGTACCGCGGATTGTCTGACGCGGCCCGTGCATCGTCTGTCAACGTGCTGGGCGGAGATACCACGCGCTCCAAAGGGCACCTCGTGATCAACGTGGCGGTGACCGGCCTGGTTCGGCCGCAGGAGGTCCTCTTCCGGCACACCGCGGCCGCGGGGGACATCGTCGTTCTCACCGGGCCGACCGGCAGATCAGGCGCGGGGTGCGACCTCCTTCTCCGGGGAGAGCGCAGAGACGACTCATCAGCGCGCTCTCTCATAGCAGCGCACCTCGAACCAAGGGCGCACCTCCGTGAAGCCCGCATCCTCGCCGAATCGGGGGCAGCTACCGCCGCGATCGATGTCTCTGACGGCCTATCTTCGGATCTTGCGCATCTGTGCAAAGACTCGGGGCTTGGCGCAATCCTGCGGGAAGAGAGCATCCCGGTGTCTCCCGACCTAGTTCGGGCCGGAATGGAACTGGGGAAGGATCCCCTCGATTGGGTCCTGCACGGCGGCGAAGACTACGTGCTCCTGGCTGCGGTTAAGCCGGAAGAGCTGACCCTCATCATGGAAACAGCCGCGCGTAAAGGCTGCACGTTCTTCCCCATCGGCGAATTCGTCGCGGGTGCGGGGATCGAGTTGATCCGAGCCGACGGTACACGCCTTCCCATAACTCCCCGGGGTTGGGATCACTTTCGCTAGGAGAGACCAGCCAAATGGTGGGGGACCTGAGGCATTAGCGCTCTTACGGCGGGACAGGGGATTCGTCTGGGCAGTCTGGGATGCAATTCTCTGTTTTTACAGCATGTTGTGACGGAATGAATTTTCTCTCAAAGGTGTGGAGAATTCTCTTGACAGCATATGAATATCCATATATAAGTATACTTAAGACGTACGCCAGCCTCGCGGAGGAATTATGAAGACAAACGGGATCACCAGGAGGAACTTCCTCATTGGGTCGGCTGCCGGAGGAGCGGCGCTCCTGTCAGCCTCGTACCTCGGGTTCAATTCCTGGGCTGCCAGAGACAAGGCTGCCGAACAACTCTCCGTCACTCCCACGTTATGCGACGGATGCGGCAATTGGTGCGCGATCAAGGTCTCCACGCGAGGGGACCGTATCTGGAAGGCCGAGGGGCATCCGCTGTCGGGAAACAACCTGGGAAGAATGTGCGCAAAGGGGCACGCACTCCTTCACGAGGTGTACAACAAGGACCGCATCAAGTCTCCCCTGAAACGGGTTGGGCAGAACCGGTTCGAGCAGATCTCGTGGGAGCAGGCGTACAAGGAAATCGGAGAGAAGGTCGGCGCGATCAAGGCAAAACACGGCCCCGAGTCGCTCTTCATGCTCCAGTACCCTGAAGGGAACGCTGCCCTGCTCATGCGTTTCATCCATGCCCTCGGGTCTCCCAACGCGTTTTCCCATGGCACGACCTGCTTCCTGCCCAGGAATGTCGGCTGGTGGTTGACGGTAGGTGCGAGCAAGCCCGAGCACGACTTCGCGAATTCCCGCTTTATCCTCTTCATCGGCCGAAACCCTGCCGCGGGGTTGCACCTCAGGCAGCTACGCGACATCACCTTAGGCCGGGACGCGGGCGCGCATCTCGTGGTCGTCGACCCGCGGTACAGCGAAATCGCCGGCGTTGCTCAAGAATGGGTGCGAATTCGCCCAGGGACCGATCTGGCCCTCATGCTGGCCCTCGCGCACGTGATGATCAAAGAGAACATCTATCAGAAGGATTTTGTTGAGAAATATACCGAGGGATTCGATGAATTCGCCAAGAAGGTCGAGGATTACACCCCTGCGTGGGCAGAAGAGAAGACGTCAGTCCCCAGAGAGACGATCGTCCGTCTCGCCCGGCAGATGGCAGAGGCAGCTCCCAGCGCCATCGTTCACAGCGGGTATCACGGTGCTATGGGCACGCAGTACAAGAACAGCCTGCAGCTCGTGCGTGCGGTGGGCTGCGTGAGCGGCTTGTTGGGGAATTTCAATCAACGCGGCGGCCCCTACCTCGCGCCCAAGCCCAAGCTCGGCAAGCTCGACAAAGAGACTCACCCCACACCTCCCGCGGTCTCGGCCACCATGGCCGACGGCAGCGGCGATCCTGAACGCTATCCGTTGGTGCCCGCGGGGGTCGGGATTGCGCAAGCGATTCCGGAGCTTGCAATTCAGGGGAAGCTCAAGGCCGGTTTCGTCTACCACAACAATCCGTTGAGGAGTAACCCCAATCCCGCGAGAGTCATCGAGGGATACCGCAAACTGGACCTGCTCGTCTGCTTCGATTACGTCATGTCCGAAACCGCAGCCATCGCGGACTACGTGCTCCCCGAATCGCATTACCTCGAGCGGGACGATGTGGTGCACACCAGCAGCTCGTACAGCTCCAAGCAGGTGTCGCTGAGGCAGCAGGTGGTGAAACCCCTGTACGACACCAAACCCATGGTGCAGATCCTTATCGAAATGGCCCCCCATCTGGGAATCGGTGACTTCTTCAACTTTACGATGGATCGGTGGAACGAAGCAGCGCTCAAACCGCTCGGGGTGACCCTGAATCAGTTGAGGAAGGAAGGCGTGATCGACGTCGGAGGCGAGTGGAAGCCGGGCGAGCCCAAGTTCCAGACCCCAAGCGGCAAGCTGGAATTCGTCTCGTCCACGCTGCAGGACATAGCGCTCCCTGCGGTCCCTGAATGGGAAGAACCGCTGGTGATGCCTGCCCGCAACGACCCGCATTCCTTCCGGCTCATTCACGGGAAACAGGCGCACCAGACCCACGCAAGAACGGTAAACCAGCGTTATCTGAAAGAAATAACCATGATGAACGACTGGGGGAGGGTCTGGATTCACCCGGACAGAGCCAAAGCCCTCGGCATCAAAGACGGGGACTGCATGACGCTCAGCTCTTCCATAGGGAAAGGCCGCGCGCGGGCCAGAGTCACCGACGGGATCCATCCGGACTGCGTGTTCATGCCGAGCGGATACGGGGTCTTTTCTCGGCATCTCCATACTGCATTCGGCTACGGCATTTCGTACAACGATTTCTTACCGACGTACTTTGACCCGGTGCTTGGGCACAACATGTCCTCGGAAATCATCGTCAGGATCGAAAAGACGTGATCGCCGGAGTTCGGTTCTGCTCGAGAGGCCGCATTTGTAAGGGAGTTGACCATGCCGCACTACGGAATCGCGATTGATACTACGAAATGTATCGGATGCCATTCCTGCCGGGTCGCCTGCCAGAATCAGCAGGGGCTCAAATACGACCAGTCGTTCAACTGGATCAAAGAGAGAGAACAGGGGCGATTCCCTGCCTTTGGAAAGGAATTCGTTCCTGTCCAGTGCAATCACTGCCAGGACGCGCCTTGCCAGAGCGTGTGTCCCACCGGAGCGATCTACACGTCTCCCGAAGGGATCGTGCTGGTTCACCGGGAGCGCTGCGTCGGGTGCAAGTACTGCATCGAAGCGTGTCCCTACAAGGTGCGGATCGTCGATCATCACGAGGGCATCGTCGTGAAATGTTGGCTGTGCCACGACCTGGTGGCCAAAGGGGGCGAGCCGGCATGCGTAACCACGTGCCCGACGCAGGTGAGGATATTCGGCGATCTCGATGACCCCAACAGTCGCGTATCCCAGTTCATCGCGAAGCACCGGGCTCAACCGTTGAGACCGGATCTCAACACGCGGCCCAGGATTTACTACAAAAGGAGTTGACGATGCCGGAGAGCGCTTGGGGATGGCTTATTGTCACGTATCTTTTCCTTGCGGGAGCAGGCGCGGGCGCTTTCGTCTCAGCGGTCGCCTGCGATCTCCTTGCACCGGACTGGTCTAAAACTCTCGCCCGGGCGGGGTCGCTGGCTGCAGGCCCTCTGGTCGCGGTCGGGACGGCCTGTCTCGTCCTGGACCTGGAGGCCGGCTTGTGGCAGCCATGGCGTCAATTCTACCTGGTGAGCAATCTTTCCAGCATGATCACGTGGGGTGTCATCATCCTGTCGCTGTTTATTCCGGTGGCGTTCCTTTACGCCGCGGCACTCAACGAGCTAACGGTTGTGGGGCGTTACGCCAGGAAGTACCTGCGCCACCTCGAAGTGGTGGGAGGGTTCCTGGCCGTGGCCACTGCCGGGTACACGGGGGTCCTGATTGCCGTGGTGAACGGCGTGCCGTTTTGGAACACTCCAGCCATGCCGGTGTTGTTCATGGCCTCCGCGATGTCTACGGGACTGGCTGTGGCCATGATCGGAGCCGCGATCATCGACATCACCACCATCAGAACCATGTCCAGTTTTGCACTCGGTCACGTGATCTTCCTTTCAGTCGAGGGGCTGGTCCTGATGCTCTTGATCTTCCTCTCTCTCACCAGGTCCGTGGAAGCTGCCGCGTCGGCCACGATGTTGATTTCGGGTTCGTTAAGTCCTTATTTCTGGGCGCTGGTCGTAATCGTGGGGATTGTAGTTCCGTACGTCCTGAGCATCGTGGAGTACTACGAATACGGCAAGATGCACAAAGCGCTCGTCGTGGGCGCGGACCTTTGCGTCCTGGTAGGTGGAATGAGCCTCAGGGCCTTAATAGTTTTTTCCGGAGTCGCTCCGCACATAGTCTAAAAGCAGACGGAGAAGCGATGCTGCGATCGCGAATGTCCCGATGGACCGAAGAGCAAACATGAAACCTACCGTTTCCCCATCGTTCGTTGGCGCTGAACCCGGCCCCCGTGCCGATGACGGCTTCCGCCTCGAAGAGCTGGCTCCCGCTGCCACGGAGCTGGCCGGGCTCCTGGGGAATCTGGCGCCTCTTACCGTGAACGAGGCGAGAGAAGCGGCGGAGGTCCTCAGGGGGATCTGTCCGGAAGAGTTCTCGATCGCTCAACTGGATATCGAGGCATTCGCCCGCTCGTGGAACGAAGAGAAATCCCTGCTTCTTGGCCCTGTCCCTCCGGTATCTCTGGAGGAGTCGGTCTACAAATCGTGGACCGACGATCCGTCCCATCCACTGCGAGGGGCCACCGGCCTTGCTCACGGGGATCCCGCACGGCATATGGAGCGCATTCTGAATGACTTCGGCATGGCACTGCCTGCCGAGTCTTTGCAGTCCCCGGACCATGTGGCCGTACTGCTTCTGTTTCTCGCGTTTCTTCTGGAAGAACGTTCGGTCCAGGACGCCGCGGCATTCTGTCAAGACCATCTTGACTGGATGCCTGCACTGACAGCCGCTCTGACGGCTGACGGCCGCGGGGTCGTGATGTTGAAGCTCGTCAATGCATTGGAATCGCTGATTGAAACGATAATGGAGCGCATGGGGAGTGAAGCGGCTCTCCACGACGCTCGGAATGTTAGAAGCTGATCCGACGGGAGAAGAATCATGGAAGAAGACCGACAGGATAAAGCCCCTGGAACCGAAGCCGAGGCGATACCACAGGACGTGGCATCACAGGAAGGAAAACCCGAGGAGCTCGCGGCGGAGCCGGTCGAAAGTCCCCTGGCGGAGGATCCAGTCGTCCAGAAGAGAGGTCGCATGATCATGGCCGGATTGGTGGCCGCGGTAATCCTGTCGCTCATCGCGGTGGTGGTCGCGGGGATCTTCCAGATCACCTCAAGATGGCTCATTACCTGTCCGACGGAGCTGCCCGTGAACGATCCGGCCCCGATCCTTTGGCAGCAATTGGTTGCGGGCAATACGTCTCCGCAACCGTTGGGAGTCTCCCCGTCGATGGAGAGCGTGACGAAGCTCAAGGGAACGGACGAGCCCGCCGGAAAGCCGGAGCAACGCCCGGTCGACAAAGAATGATCTCGGGAAAGGTGAAAATACCATGAAGAATAGGGAATACGCGGAAGGGTTCTGGAACCCCTATGTCGCAGGCGTGGCGTTGGGACTGGTCCTTCTCCTGACGTTCTATCTGATGGGGACTGGCCTCGGAGCTTCCGGCGCGGTCGCGCGGACCTCCGCCGTGCTCGCTCACGCAGCCGTTCCGGGAGCCGTGGAGCAGAATGGCTACTACAAGAGCTTCTACAAGACCGAGGGGAAGAACCCCCTCGTGAACTGGATGGTGTTCCAGGTGGCCGGGGTGTTCCTGGGAGGGCTCGTCGCGGTATTGACGGCGCGGAGGTTCAGGCCGGGTGTCGGCAGAGGGCCGACCGCGGGGGTCGGGCTTCGGCTATCGCTGGCTCTGGTAGGTGGAGTCCTGGCAGGGGTTGGAACCCGCTTCGCCATGGGATGCACGAGCGGCCAAGCGCTCAGTGGTGGAGCCACCATGGTGGTAGGAAGCTGGGTATTCATGATGGCCGTGTTCGCTACTGCTTTCCTTGCCGCAAACTTCGTCAGGAGGGAATGGTCATGACAGGACCGCTGTATCTCACAGGCGCTTTCGGCGCGGACGTCAGTCTTTGGGTCGCCGTCGGTATAGGATTCCTCTTTGGCTTCGTGCTGGAACGAGCGGGTTTCGGCGACGCGCGGAACCTGACGGACATCTTCTACTTCAGGGACATGCGCGTGCTACGCGTGATGTTCACCGCCCTGTCCACAGCCATGGTCGGCCTCGTCCTGCTCAGTTGGGTGGGCCTGTTCGATTACACGATACTCCTGGAGTATTCTCTGCTGAAGACCTACCTGTGGCCGCAACTCGTGGGAGGCGTTCTGTTCGGGCTGGGGTTTATCGTCGGAGGCTACTGCCCGGGAACATCGGCTGTCGGTGTGGTTTCCGGGAAACTGGATGCCGTGATCTTTCTCATTGGAATGACGGTCGGAATCTGGGTGTTTGCCGCGGGGTTCTCCATCTGGGGAGCCTTTGCCACCAGCTCGGCCCTCGGCAGGTTGACCTTGTGGCAGTTGTTCGGTATGAGTAAGGAGATGATGGCAGGGCTCATCGTGGTGATGGCCCTTGCAGCCTTTGCGCTGGCTCGTCTCGGCGAAAAGTGGGCCCCGTACGGCAAGTAGACGGGGGGCATCCACGGTTTATGCAAACCCTTTCCAAAGGAAAGAATCGAGGAGGTGGGGACTATGAAGAAATTGCTACGATGGATCGTGGTGATGGCTGCATTGGTGGCTTTTGCGTTCGCAACTGTAGCGGTGGCGGCAGACTTCTACGTGGTCAAGGATGCCCAGGGCAAAATGACCGTTGTGGACAAGAAACCAGCGGATGAAAAATCGGTGGTCAAAGGACCCTTCAAGACCAAAGACGAAGCCGAAAACGCCATGAAGGCCGGGGCTGCCAAGAAACCTGTTAAGCCGCCAGCAGAAGGCTGCTAATACCAAGCCGCAATCCAAAGAGTAAATTTGGGGAGAAACCTTTCTTCAAGAAGGTTCTCCCCAGATTACTTCCGGCACTCCTTTTAGAAACCCTGCACCTGCAAGCTCTTTCAGTGCCTGCAGCACATCTTGATTGGATTCGAGCCCAGCGAATTTGTCCGAACCACCTTCCCCCGGCAAACGTTCCTTTCTGAGAACCGCCCTGTTCGTCCTGGCGGGTGCGGTCGCCTCCGCTATTACGCTCGGCACGGGTAGATTCCTGTTTTTCTCAGCCGGCAAACAGCCGCGCCGCGAGTTTTCGAGCGAGGTCCTCGGTCGTCTCGACTTCGAGATGCCGTTGCATGTACCCGAAGCCGGCGTATGGATCGTAAAGCGTCGGGGAGACGGCGCGGTGTCTTGTCTGGACGATCGCTGTACGCATCTTGGGTGCCGTTTCAGTTGGAACGCCGAGCGCAAGGTGTTCGAGTGTCCGTGCCACGGGAGCGAGTTCGATATCGAGGGGAATGTGAATCGGGGCCCTGCTTCCCGACCACTCCAGCGGCTTTCCACGGCCGATCCCGAAAACGGGAAGATTCGCCTCATCGAGAAGGGGTCCGGTGGCTCCGGCTGATGCAGATGCGCTGTCCAAAGAGCGATCTGGGGCATAGGCGCTAAATTTCCGGACGCAGCCCTGTGATGTCAACTAGTTGCTTCGCGACGGGCCACGTCACCCCGGCGGAGGCCGGAATGACGGCGGATGGAACAGCCCCGCCTTGAGTCCGCGCCCATGGGGGCTTGGGGGTCCCGCGGGACGCGGATTTGCACAAAGAGGTTCCTCCCAACTTACTCTTTTGCATGCGGATCGGTATAAGGGGTTATGACTTCCAAGGGTTCGTTCACCTCATTTGTGCTGCACCTGCATCCTCGCCGGATCCCCGAGCGGGCAGCGACCGTGCGTTTCACCTGGTGTTTGGGGGGGCTGGCAGTCTGGATGTTTGTCCTCGAACTCGTGACCGGCCTGCTTCTCGCCCTTCATTACGCGCCGACCGTCGGGGCCGCGTATCAATCTTTGCAGGACATCGCCCACGTTGTTCCGTACGGGTTCTTCATCCGAAATCTGCACTACTGGTGCGGTCAGATCATGGTGGCACTCGTGGTGCTCCACATGGTCAGGGTATTCCTCACCGGGTCCTTCGCGCGACCACGCCACCTCAACTGGCTTATCGGGCTCGGTTTGCTCGTGATCACTCTGTTGGTCGATTTCACCGGGTACCTGCTGGTGTGGGACGACCGGAGCCTCTGGGCCTGGACCATCGCGCGGAATCTGACCGAGACCGTTCCCCTGATCGGAGCGCCCGCGGCAAGCTTTCTCTTTGGGCCGGCGCAGGTGGGTGATGCCTCGCTCATCAGGATCTATCTGTGGCACGTGATTCTGTGGCCGGGAATCCTGGCTGTATTGATGCTCTGGCACTTCTGGCGAATCCGAAAGGACGGAGGGATCTCGGTCCCGCTATGACGCTGCTGCAGGCGCCCCGCGGAGGGTGTTTCGGGAACCTGCTGTGGTGGCTGGTCCCACGCCACGGGGAAAAAGGACTTATCAACAGCAGTTTATAACTTCGGACAGTCCCCATGCGGCTTGTCGGCGGGTCCTGGATGTTCGGAAGCTTACAAGTAACATACTGACATAACTACATAAAGGGTGTTGTACCGTCGTGGAGCATTTTGGAGAGATCCTAGAGTTCTCGGGCAACTAACAGAGTTATCCACAGGCTGATTCTCAGGTTATCCACAGGTCCTGTGGAAGGACTTCCCGGGATGGCTCCAGCAGTGTGGCTCCGGCGGCAAGAGGCACAACATGGCGGAATGAGGCTATGATCTGGGTACAAGGATCATCCGTCTGCCTGGGCCTGCTCCTTTCGATCATCCGGGTTGCTTGACAGTGATCGATGCCCCAAACTGTGAAAAGAAAGAGGCGGCGACGGCTGCTCCTGAAACGGCACGTGCAGACCGCAAGTGAATCCGGAGCGTCGGCTTCGGACACGTCGCATCCTCGATCGCGGCTTTGAAAGCTGTGCGGGTGAGAAGAGCACGTGTCCTCGCCGCGCAACCGAACGGCAAAGGGGAATAGCTATGGCGAACACCGACGAGCAGGCGACTGGAGGTACGCGGGAGCGACCGCTCGCGGAGGTACAGGGCAAGGCCAACCGGCTGATACGCGAAAAGAGCCCCTATCTCCTCCAGCACGCGTACAACCCGGTCGATTGGTACGCGTGGGGTGACGAAGCATTTCAGAAGGCAACGGCAGAAGACAAACCGATATTCCTCTCCATCGGTTATGCAACGTGCCACTGGTGCCACGTGATGGAGCACGAATCCTTCGAGGACGATGAGGTGGCGCGGGCAATGAACGACGCCTTCGTTTCGATAAAAGTCGACAGAGAGGAACGCCCCGACATCGACCATACGTACATGACGGTCGCGCAGATGATGACCGGGTCGGGAGGCTGGCCTCTCAACGTCATCATGACCCCCGACAAACGGCCCTTCTTCGCGGGAACGTACTTTCCCAAGGAGAGCCGGCTGGGCCGGCTGGGAATGCTCGATCTCGCAGGGAGGATCAAGCAGATCTGGACCGGTAGACGCGAAGAGGTGCTACGTTCCGCGGATCAGGTCATGCAGGCGTTCAGCCAGGCGCACGATGATTCTCCGGGAGACGCTCCAGGGCTTGGTATGCTGCAAAAAGCAGCGTCCGAGCTGGCCCAGCGGTATGACCCGAAGTACGGTGGATTCGGTAAGGCGCCTAAATTCCCCACGCCGCATAACATGATGTTTCTGTTACGGTACTGGCGGCGTACCGGCGAAACGCACGCGCTGGAGATGGTCGAGCATACGCTTCAGGCCATGCGTCGCGGGGGAATCTACGATCATGTCGGCTTCGGATTCCATCGTTATGCGACGGATGACACCTGGCTCGTGCCTCATTTCGAGAAGATGCTCTACGACCAAGCCCTACTCGCAATGACGTATACCGAGGCATTCCAGGCAACGGGGAAGCCCGAGTTTCGCCAGACTGCCGAGGAGATCCTTAGATACGTACTCCGCGACATGACCTCATCGGAGGGTGGGTTCTATTCTGCGGAAGACGCGGACAGCGAGGGAGAAGAAGGGAAATTCTCTGTCTGGACGGTCGAAGAGATCCGCGGCGTACTGGACCCCGACGAAGTCGAACTGGCAATTCAGGTGTACAACCTACTTCCTGGAGGCAACTTCCGCGAAGAGGCGTCCGGCCGCTTGACCGGTCACAATATCCTGCACGTGCGGCAAACGCTGCCGCAGCTGGCAGCACGGGTCGAAGTGGATCCGCAAGAGCTGGAAAAGCGGTTGGAGCAGATCCGGGTCAAGCTTTTTCAGGCGCGGGAAGGACGAATCCATCCGTTGAAGGACGACAAAATACTCACGGACTGGAACGGCCTGATGATAGGGGCGCTCGCCAAGGCCGCACAGGCGTTCGATCGGCCGGAATACGCGGTAGCGGCCCGGAAAGCGGCTGACTTCATCCTTGATACGCTGCGGGGGGCCGATGGCAGGTTGCTCCACCGGTACCGCGAGGGCAACGCGGGTCTCCCCGCGCACTCGGACGATTACGCGTTCTTCACGTGGGGGCTTTTGGAGCTGTACGAAGCAACCTTCGACATCCGCTACCTCACCGAGGCGGTCGATCTGAACGCGCATCTCCTCGAACACTTCTGGGACCCGAACGCCGGCGGCCTGTACTTCACGTCGGACGACGAACACGAACTGCCGATCAGAAAGAAGGAGATTTACGATGGCGCCACGCCATCCGGCAATTCCGTGGCCGCGCTCAATCTCCTCCGGCTCGGACGCATGACCGCGAACCCGGAACTCGAACGAAAAGCCGAAACGATCGGCCGGGCGTTCTCCGGCAGCGTGAATCAGTTCCCCTCAGCCTATACGCAGCTGCTCATCGCCCTCGAGTTCGGACTGGGGAGCACGTACGAAGTGGTCATTGCAGGCCGGGAGTCCTCGATCGACACCGAGCGGATGGTCCGCGAGCTGCGCACACCGTTCGTGCCGAACAAAGTAGTTGTATTCCGTTCCACGGAGGAGCCGGCACCGACAATCACCGGCATTGCACCGTACACCCGAGATCAGCTCAGCCTGGACGGCAAGGCCACCGCGTATGTGTGCGTCGAGTACCAATGCGGCGTGCCCACGAGCGATCCGGACAAGATGTTGGCATCGCTCGGCGCGAAGAAGCCGTGAAAAATTGCGCAAAATTAGGTAAGATCTCCCCCCGTCAGTGCATCGTCATCGCGGCAGAAAACTGATCGTGGTTTTTCTGCCGCGTCCGCGTTTTCCCGCCCCCGAAAGCGAGGCGTCGTTTATTGTACAACTGGGAGGATCGCCTTTATGACCGATTTGCAGAGACAACACGATGAACTGTGCATCAACACGATGCGCATGCTGTCCATTGACGCGATACAACAAGCGAAGTCCGGCCATCCCGGGCTTCCGCTGGGGGCCGCGCCCGCGGCCTACGTGCTTTGGATGCGATTCCTGAAGCACAATCCGCGCAATCCTTGTTGGCCGAATCGCGACCGGTACGTTCACTCAGCCGGGCATGGGTCAGCTCTGCTCTACGCGCTCCTCCATCTCACCGGGTACGACATATCTCTCGAGGACATGAAGAAATTCCGCCAGTGGCAGAGCACGACGCCGGGCCATCCCGAGTACGAACCGTGCAGAGGAATCGAGTGCACCACGGGACCGCTGGGTCAGGGATTCGGCATGGGTGTCGGCATGGCTCTCGCTGAACGCTTCCTTGCAGCCCAATTCAACCGTCCGGGCTTTCCGGTGATCGACCACTACACGTACGGGATCGTGTCCGACGGCGACCTCATGGAAGGGATCTCTTCCGAGGCCGCGTCGCTGGCCGGCCATCTGAGGTTGGGCAAGCTCGTGTACCTGTACGACGATAACCAGATTTCCATCGAGGGGGGCACCGCAATCACCTTTACGGAAGACGTGGCTGCGCGTTTTGCCGCGCTCGGTTGGCATGTTCAGCGCGTCGCTGATGGAAACGATCTCGAGGCGATCACAGCCGCAATCAAGAACGCTCGAGCAGAAACCGGTAAGCCTTCCTTGATAGCGGTGCGCACGCACATCGGTTTCGGGAGCCCAAAGCAGGGGAGCCCCAGCGCGCACGGAGAGCCTCTCGGCGAAGAGGCCCTCGCCGCGACCAAGGAGTTCTTCAAATGGCCGCAGGAGCCGCGCTTTTTCGTGCCGGACAATGCGGTGAGCTGCTTCAGCTCGGCTCAGGAGGTCGGTCAAAAGCATGAAGAGGAATGGCTGAAGACCTTCGCCCAATACGCGCAGAAGTTCCCGGCCGAGGCAGCTCAGCTGGAGCGGCTGTTCGCGGGTGAACTCCCCGAAGGGTGGAGAGCGGAAATCCCGCTGTTCAAGCCGGAAGACGGGCCCATCGCCACGCGAGCCGCTTCGGGGAAAGTCTTGAACGCCCTTGCCAAACGAGTCCCCAATCTTGTGGGTGGCTCCGCCGACCTCGCACCATCCACCAAGACGCTCATTGCCGGGGCCGCGGATCAGGGGCCCGATGCCCCCGAGGGGCGGAACATCCGTTTCGGCGTTCGGGAACACGCCATGGGGACCGCGGTGAACGGCATGGCACTCCACGGTGGAGTAATACCGTACGCGGCGACCTTCCTTGTGTTCGCCGACTACATGCGGCCTCCTTTACGGCTTTCGGCCCTGATGAACATCCATTCCATCTTCGTCTTTACCCACGACAGTATCGCGGTGGGGGAAGACGGCCCGACGCATCAACCGGTGGAACATCTTATATGCCTGAGGGCCATACCCAACCTGCGCGTTGTCAGACCCGCGGACGCGAACGAAACGGCTGTGGCCTGGGAGGTGGCGTTGGAGCACACCGGTCCGACGGTCCTCATCCTGACCAGGCAAAAGCTTCCGGTACTTGACCAGGAGCGTTTCGCTCGTGCCGACGGTCTGAAGAAGGGGGCTTATGTGCTCTCCGATTGCCAAAGCAAGGCGGACATCCTCCTCATAGCCACCGGTTCCGAGGTGAGCCTCGCGCTGCAAGCCCAGGAGAAACTAGCCGGAGAAGGTATTCACGCACGGGTTGTGTCGATGCCGTGTTGGGAGCTTTTCGTCGACCAACCTCAAGAATACCAGGATGCGGTCCTGCCGCCGGAAGTCACCACCCGGTTGTCCATCGAGGCAGGCTCGTCGATTGGCTGGAAGCGATGGGTGGGCGACCGCGGCGATTCGGTCTCCGTGGATCGGTTCGGGGCATCGGCACCCGGTCCCGAGGTGATGAGGCAGTACGGCTTCTCTGTGGACAACGTGACGGCTCGAGCAATGGCTCTAATCAGGAGGGAACGATGAAAATAGCGTTCGGTTCGGATCACGCAGGGTTTGCCCTCAAAGAAGAGCTTCTCGACTTCCTGAAGGATTCCGGGCACATACTCATCGACCTGGGGACGTTCAGCACGGCCCCGGTCGATTATCCGGACTTTGCAGCGGCGGTGGGTCGTGCGGTCCAGACCGGCGAGGTGGATCGCGGTGTTATCGTTTGTGGAAGCGGCGTAGGAGCCTGCATCGCGGCCAACAAATTGCACGGCGTGCGCGGGGGTATTTGCCACGATACATACTCTGCTCACCAGGGTGTCGAGCATGACGACATGAACGTCCTGTGCCTCGGCGCACGCATCATCGGGATCGAGTTGGCCAGAGAGATTGTTCGGACCTTCCTTGCCGCGGTCTTTACCGCGGAAGAACGTCACGTGAGGCGCCTGAGCAAGGTCATTCGTTTGGACGAGACCGGCGGTTTATGACAGGTCGTTGCCGACCCTCCTGGTGCGCTATTCCACGGATCGGCATCGTTTCTCGTGCCCTAGATGCAAACCGGCGCACGAACCGTCCTATGCGTCACACTCGTCCAGGAGAACCTGTTCGATGGCCGCGAGGATCTGATCCACCCGGTGGCTGGGATACGTGGCGGTGATGTGCCGAATGCTGTAGTGTCTCAAACCCCATCGCCACACCATGGCATCCGCGCGGTTCTCCAGCAATTCTTTGAATCGCGCCCGCTCCCCGCGCTGGGTAGGCCATTCCGGTTCCGGCGGCCGTTCAGCTACCACATGCCCCAACTCTCGCAGAAAAGCCCCCATGAACAGGTCCTCCGGCCAGCCCAGGTGCTCCTGGTACACGATAATGGTGTACTCACTCTTGGCGGCCGATCCGCGGCTTTCGGTTCTCATGCCCAGCGGGAGTTCCGGGTCTGCCTGGACGTGGATGGTGAGCGACCTGGCGCCCGACAGAAACAGTTCCAGGGTCTCATCTGGAAGGAGCGACAGTGCCTTCTCGAAGCGCGCTGCGGTCGAGGGGAATAGGCGCCCGTCCCTGGGTGAAATCCCGAGCCGCACGTGCTCCTGGACGTACTTCGCCACCGCGTCCGGTTGAATGCTCACACGGGTGTCCTCTCTTGAAAACGAGGTCGAGCGCTCACCACAGGTTCGTAAAGGGTCCGGAAACGCTCTCGCCGGCGGTCGGGGTCACCGCGCGGGCGGTTCCGCCTCCCCATTTGGCGAGAAGGTCGAGGTATTCCTTATTCTGCGGGTCCATAGAGAGGGCTCTTCGGAGAGTTGCGACCGCGGCTGCGTCGTCGTTCAGCGCGTGCTGGACTTCAGCAAGGTTTTCCAACATGTCGGGACTCTTTCCCTCGGTGATGGTCACCGCTTTCTTGGCCATTCGCAGGGCTTGCGTCGGATTGCGGATCGGCGGCTCGGGCGCCAGCGCGTGGAGGAGCGCTAGGCCCGCATAACCGGGCGCGAAGTTCTTGTCCTCCGCGATGGCCTTACGAAAGTCCGCGAGAGCGAGTTCGTATTCTCCAAGCTTTCGGTACGCGGTGCCTCGATCTTTCAACAGGACAGGCGAGTTCGGGGTCATTTCTAGAACCTTGCTGAATTCTTCCACCGCCTTTTCGTGCCGCTCCTTTCCGCTGTACGCCATGCCGCGGTTGTGGTACGCAGAGAGGGATTTGGAGTTGAGCTCAATGGCTTTGTCCAGATCGAGCAAAGCTTTGTCGAACTCCTTTTTTCTCAGGTACGCTACCCCGCGGTTGTTGTAGAACATGTCGTTCTTGGCATCGAGCTGGATGGCACGGTTGAAGTCATCGATGGCCTGGTCGTACTGATGTCTTGAGTTGTACGCGAATCCTCGGTTGTTGTAATAACGGGCGTCACGTTGATTGAGACGAATCGCTCGGTCGAAGTCTTTGATGCCGCTTTCAAAATCGTTCTTTCCGTTGAATGCAAAGCCTCTGGTATTGTAGGCCTCGGAGGAAGTAGGTTCCAGCTTGACCGCGATATCGAGGGCCTCAAGGGCTTTCTCGTATTGATTGACCGCGTTGTACGCGAAACCGAGGCGCGTAAAAGCCGCTTCGTAAGCGGGATCGCTTCTGACCGCGGCCACGAGGTCCTTGATGGCTGCTTGAGGATCTCCTCGTTTGAGATATACTTCAGCTCTCTTGGCCAGTGCCCGCGCGGACGAGGGGAAGTTTTTGATCGCTTCAGAGTAGTACTTCAGCGCGTCGTCCAGATTCCCCGCATCTTCGGCGTCCAGACCGGCCTTGAAATAGTCTGCAAAGTCCGCTGCCAAGACGCTGCCGCACGCCAGGATCACCATGAGTGCAGCGCTCAAGATCAGGCGCGGCATTTTGTACTGAGGCATGTTCCTCCTCGATGACAACGGAACTGGAGCACCGGCTGAATGCTCCTCGCACAACGCCGGTTCGAGCATACGTGGTGATCTATACCCGTTTCACGGTCTTTTTTCAAGGGACCGTGTCTGTCAGACTTTTTGAGGGTCGCCGATTGTTTTGCCAACGCGTCGGATACTCCCCGAGTAGCACGGTCAAGGATCATGGCAGGATTCCAGGACCGGCTTCCAAGCAAGGAGATTCCAAATGGATCTGCTCGACACCCTGCGAGGACGCAGGAGCGTGCGGGCTTTCAGGGATGAACCTATTTCCAGACAGTTACTGGAACAGGTGCTCCTGGATGCCTCCCATGCGCCCTCGGCAATAAACATGCAGCCGTGGGAAGTCCACATGGTCGTGGGAGAGGAGAGGAAGCGGCTATCGCGGAGGCTCCTGCGCGCGTTCGGAGAACGGTCGCTCACCTGCGCTCCTGCATCGACGCGCCCCCTCGCGGATAAATTCATGGCCAGGGCTCGGGAATGTGCGGACCTGATGGGGCCATTGATTCAACAAATGGGATATGACTTCAAGGGGTACGTCAACGAAGGGAGCCTTGGTTTCTACGGAGCGCCGGCGGTGGCTCTCTTGTTCCTGGATGACTCGTTCGGCCCCGAGCGAATGACCGACATCGGTCTGTTCGCGGGATACCTCATCCTGGCCGCGGCAGGGCACGGTCTCGCATCGTGTCCGATCGGGCTGGTCAAGGCTTACGAGGACGAGATCAAGGATCATCTCAACATTCCTGAATCGAAGATCCTCTTACTCGCGGTGGCACTGGGATTCCCGGATCCCACCGCGGCTGTGAACGAGTTCAAATCGCCGCGGGTGGGACCGCAGGAGTTTGTCCGGTGGGTGGATTGAGAAGCCGGCGGGGTGCTATTTCTGCCAGCGGATCGTCACCTCGTAGGTGAGAACGGTCGCCTGGGATCTCTCGTCCTGAGCTTTGACCTTCACCGTGAATTTGCCGGAGATATCGGGATTCAATTTCCACTCGATGTTCCCGTTTTCGTCGAGCTTCATGCCATCCGGACCTTGTTCGAGGATCAACTTAATCGGACCGCCCTCGGGATCGCTCGCCTCCACCTTGGCAACGTACGTCTGGTTCTGGACCGACTGGGAGAGGAGTTTGATCTCAGGCAGCGCCTTGCGGACCAGCACTTTCTTTTCAATGATCCTCCCCGTATCTCCGCCGCCATCGAAGGGGGTTATGCTCACGAGAACAGTGTCGTCGGCCTTGAGGGGTTTGTCGAAGACCACTGGCTTTCCATCACCATAGTAATCGCTGCGAGCGACCTCCTGGCCGTTGATCGACCATGTCAACTCTGCCCGGACGGCTTCACCTGTGAGTTGAATCTTGACCTGAAGCTTGTCGCCTGTTCTCGGGACCTCCGGTACGAACTGAACCTCGCCCACGGCCGGGGTCGACGGCTGAGTTTGAGCCGAGCAAACGGAAACATTCCCCACAATGATCCAGCTGCAAATCAGCCAGGCTCCCAGGACGGCCAGCGCTGCTCGCATCCTACTGCTCATCGCATTTCCTACCTTTCGCGGCAGACCTTGGCCCGAGACAACTTCGGGCCGAAGGGCTCATTATTTGCTCATTCCCCTATAAAATCAAGACATTTTTCCATTCACGACCCCTGTGCACTTTCCAGCTCGGGTCTCTCGTGCCAGGTCGTTCCGGTCCCGCACCGGGTCGGCAAATTCAGTCGTCGTACTACGTCTTCGGGAAGGCATTGCAGTGCGCAACGGCCTCTTACTATGCATAGTATCACACTTTGGTATGGAAAAAACACACGGGCTGACGTATGATTGATTTCGTCGGCTTGGTCGTACCGGGCCTTCGAGGTGTGAAGTGGACTTCCTGGAAAAGATCGTATCGTCCGATACGGTCCCGGCTGGCGGCGCGGCTGCGGCATATGCTGCGAGCCTCGGCGTCGCGCTTCTCTTCAAGGTACTCCTCATCGAGCTGAACCGACCGAATGTGGAGGCGCAATCCCACGCAGCCCTCGCTGTCGCGCAAAAGGAGATCGAGAGCCTACACAACGATCTGAAAAGGATGCTCGAGGAAGATCCGCAGTGTTTTCTCCGATTTTCTAGTACCAGGAAAGACCCGGATCGTGCGGCGAGCAAGGCAGCCTTTCTCGACATCATCACCTGCTCGATGCGAGTGATGGAAAAGGCATCGGAAGGTCTGGACTGGGTAGGGAAACTGAGCAAAATGTCATCCCGGAGCCTCTCCCCCCATCTGCGGGTGGCGACCGAACTTCTCGCAGCCGGGCTCTCGGGAACCGCCCATGTGGTGAGAGCCAACTTGAAACCCTTACAGTACCCTGAAAAACGGAACAGGTACTGGGAAAACCTCGAATCCTGCTACGAACAGGGAATGCTCAAGAAAGC
>JACRDG010000081.1 GCA_016218715.1 Desulfomonile tiedjei
ATCTCAACGTCCCAAACTCTCCACTAAAAAAATCCCCCCTCGATTCCCATTTTCCCTGACGTTGCACACTGGCCATCGACTTGTTCACCGTGGATCATGGCGAAACGGAGATCGTCGTGGCTGGCCGATGAAAGGATTTTGAAGTATGCGGACAAAAGGCGGACAAAAGGGCGATCCCAAAGAAAATCAGGATGCCGGGCTCCAATCCAACATCCTGATATTCCATTGTGTTCTTGGTGGAGATGAAGGGATTTGAACCCTCGACCCCCGCGTTGCGAACGCGAACAAACTGTAATCATTTCAACGCTCGAACCTAGAACCCTCAGTAATTTTGAACATGTTGTCTGTCAGGCGATCCGTTTCGATCTGCCTCGATCTTCGAAAAAGGGTAACAAAAAGGAAACAAGGCCTCGACCCCCGCGCCGCTTCCGCGCACCCACCACATAAGCCCCGCTCGGTTCCGTCATCCCGATCCGCACGGCACCGGGCACCCCGCCAGACCTCCCACCATCGTAACTACTCGATATCTTTCGAACGCTCTGTCTCAGCGACCTGGGCCGCCCTGATGTTTCGTAATCATCGGGCCGGCAAGGCGTCTGGGGTTGGGCAGACAGGCGACATTTTGCTTGACCGTGCCTTCCCGCTGCATTAGGCTCCCGGTCGGATCTTAAGCAACACCCGGGGAGATGTGATCAAATGAAGGCACCAAAGCTTTTCATTTCATACTCTTGGTCAAGCCCCGAACATGAAAAATGGGTCTTAGACCTAGCCACAGAGTTGCGCGAGGCCGGCGTCGATGCCATGCTAGACAAATGGGATCTCAGGGAAGGGCACGACGCTGTGGCTTTCATGGAGAAGATGGTCATTGACCCAGAGATCAAAAAGGTAATAATGATTTGCGATAAGGTGTATGCCGAAAAGGCCGATGGCCGGGCGGGAGGCGTTGGAACCGAGACGCAGATTATATCAAGAGAAGTTTATGAGAAGCAAGATCAAAACAAGTTTGTGGCTATCATTCGTGAAAAAGACCCGGACGGGAAACCGTTTTGTCCAACATATTACAAGTCGCACATCTATATCGATTTTAGTGAGGACGGAAGACGTGCAGAGAGCTCTGAGCGATTATTGCGGTGGATATTTGAAAAGCCTTCTCACGTCAAACCTGAACTTGGAGCGATGCCATCCTACCTGTCTGAAGGAAAGCACATTTCGTTAGGGACAACTGCGGCTTTCACAAGGTGCATTGACGCGATAAAGAATCATAAGACCAACGCGCTTGGTGCCTTTGACGATTTTTGTAGTCTTTTTGTGTCAGGAATGAAACGGTTTAGTCTGTCGGAAGCCGATAAGGAGTTCGATGAAGCACTAATTGAGAATATTTCAGAGTTTATCCCATATCGTAATCAAGTCATTCAGCTTATAATTGCGGTGGCTCGGTATTCATCAACTGAAGAATTCATAACAAAAATTCACCGCCTGCTAGAGAGCCTGCTACCCTATATGAGCGTGCAGGTTAAGGCCCAGCGATGGAGGGGTAAAAGCCCAGAAAATTTTAGGTTCTTAATACATGAGTTGTTCCTATACGCTCTGGCTATACTTTTGAAGCATGAACGTTTCGATCAGGCCAAGTTCTTGCTTGCGCAACGGTACTACGTGCCGGGGGAATCAGACTACGGTAGACCAGTAATGGCTAGCTTCACACTGTTTCGGAGCCACCTGGATTCATTAGCCGAACGTAACAGACGATTAGGTGGCCGGCGGCTATCGATTCGAGCTGACCTACTAAAGGAGCGATGCAGTGGAACAGGAATCGACTGGAATCATGTGATGCAGGCGGATCTTGTCGCATTCATACGGGCAGAGGTTGAAGAAGGATCAGGGAGGTGGTTTCCAGAGACCCTACTCTATGCACACGACTTCACGGGGCCATTTGAATTATTCGCCAGATCGGTTTCCACGGCCTATTTCGATAGGATTGCGAAGTTACTTGCTGTCAACACTCCCGCAGACCTAGAACGGCTATGGAAGGACGATCAGGGCCACCCACGGCACCTGCCCAGATGGCAACATGAAGGGTTTAGGCCAGAAACCTTGACTGGATACGACCGCCTTGCTACCCGCCCATAGTTGCCGGTCGGGTGTGGGATCTGCAACTCCAAGGCACCTCTCGCTGAATTCGGCAGAATCCCTGCGTCGACGCCGATCTCCACGGAAACCCATTGCGCGATGGACAGATTTGTGCCTGCACCGGTGACCGACCTGCTCTCACCACAAACCGGCTTTGTCTCCACCCCGCTGTGCGATTCCCAGGACGCACGAATGGTGTAGCCGGGAACCCAGTCGTGACTGTACGACGTTCTCACGAAGCCTCGAACGATGTCAGCCTGAGAGGCAGGCTGGGAGCGCTGGTGTGAGGGTTCGGATAGGCTAGACATTGTCGAGCTATGTTCGGTTGACGAGTTTGGTGAAGACAATGGTTGACGGAGTGACGGAGGGTGAGGTACGCTCAGAGACAGAGATGAAGAGTGTTTTTCGTCAACGTGACGACGGTCTTTCTGCTTCGGGTCGTGTGAGACACACCGTGAACACCTTTTCGGGTCGGCCGAGCAATCTCCCCACTTCTCACGGGTGCCAGAATAGCGAGAATGGCAAGACCGCCGCATAATTCGGGTCTACCATCTTATCGTGTAGCCGAACGGAGGCGAGCAATGGTTGAAGCAAGCACACCTGACAGCCTGGCGCCCAGTTTTTGGGACGGGGTTCATCGAATTGCGAAGGGCGCGGTCTCGGCATTTCCTGTCGTGGGAGGGCCAGCTACGGAGCTATTTGCTACCCTTGTGGCAGCTCCATTAGACAAAAGGCGCGACGAGTGGCTGTCCTATTGCTATCGCGGGCTCAAGCGGCTTGAGGAGGAATTTGAAGGATTCAATGTTGAAGGCGTTTTTCGTAATGAAGCATTTGTCACGGCCTTTGTTAAGGCGACTCGGGTGGCGGTAGCTGACCATCGCGAAGGAAAGAGAGAAGCATTGAGAAACGCGGTGCTGAACTGCGCTTCTCCCCGACCTCCTGACGAGGACATGCAGCAACTGTTTATTGACCTGATTGATGTTCTGACCCCGTCGCATCTGATAATAATGAACCGGGTAAACCTTCCGTGGGGTTGGTCTGGCGCTTGGGAGAAACAACCTCACGGCCTGCCGTCGCCCTATTTCGCCCCGCCTTTTCCAGATTTGGATACGGTATTTCCTCAACTCGATCCGAAAGTGGAAGTTTTCGATTTCTTGTTACGAGATTTGGCCGGTCGCGGTTTATTGGCTATCGTTGTAACCAAGAGCAACAAAGAAAAATGGGAATGCCACATGGGACCAACGCCTATGGGGATGCAATTCCGGAAATTTATTACTTGCCCGATTGATGAATAGTTGAGTTGGAACAGACGCATACCAGACAAAACGAACCGTGACGGCTTTTCATGATGCCTCTGATGCTGGGCCGAATAGACCCGACTGGATAGGTGACAGATGGGTGAGGGGTAGAACAGAAAAGCCGGGTGGAAGTCCCCGGCCCTCATGGCATCTCAGGAGTGGTGGTCTATCGATCCCGCTCCGTCCCGATCGTACGTCCGTTCTTGTCTCGATACACAGCGTCACTGCCCCGACGCGTTCTGTCGATCCGCAGCGCTCCATTTGCATCCCGGAATTCAGCAATCCCGTTTGGCCGGTCGTGCCAGGTACCGATCAGTCGGCCGTTGGCGTCCCGGACCTCTCGATCTCCACCCGCCAAGGCTACCCCGGCCAGGAGGAGTAACACCACGATGAGGATTACTGCACGCATGGTGACTCCGGTTCGTCCAGGCAGGCCACGAGCGCGCCGGTATCGATCTCCACTTGATCCCCGGACAGCGCGTTCTGTGCCCGTACCCAAGCCAGGGCCGCCGGATCTTGATCCCAATTATCGACGGCAGCGGCAGCCATGTGGTGCATCCGCCTCGCCCGCCTGAACCATGACCACGCGTCGGCCAGGGCGATGTCACTGGCATCGTAGTCGTGGGTGACATCGTGGAGATTGTCCAGAGCGGTTGCAAGCTCCGCGAAGGCGTGCTTCTCCAGTTTTTGCAGGTGTTCCGGGACCTCTGGGGCGGTTGCGGCCGGGGTGTGGTTGTCTCTCAGTTCTTCTCTTTCCACGTTACCTCCCTGATCAAATTTATACATTAAACGAGGCACAGGGTCGCGCGGGGGACATTGTGTGTCAATCAGATTATTAGCTTCGAAGTCATTCCAGTCAGTTACAAGGTGAGCGTTCTATCGTTTGACCGTGAGGCCCCCGACCACAGTTACCATTTGCGCTGTCATACCAGGATGTTCCGAGAGCCCCCCGCCTTTCGCCGGTAATGGAGCTGTGTGGTGTGGGCCACACCTCACAGAGCAGGCTCTGGAAGCCACCTCACCATCAGGAAGCGCGCACGTCGAGCGCGCATAAAACAGTATCGGGGGGCTCGCGGACACAAGCCCAATGTGTCAAGGTTCACAGTACCATCGGGTAGCTAACTGGCACGATATCATTGGCACTCTTCTTGCACTATGGCGGTCGTTGAAGTCTGTGGCGTGTTGAATCGTCAACGATATCATGCTTCCCAAAATCGTGGACCTCAGCTCCCGGTACAATTGCCGGTAGCCTGGCGATTTCTGATACTCACGACACAGAACATCGTTGGATATCGGTTATATAGGTAGACCGGAACGAACGGCGAGGGCATGGAGGGAACATTCATTTGAGAGAGAGGTCGTATAATTAACGGGCTGAGTCTTTTGGGATAACATCTCATAACACCAAGGCATTATGTAACACACTAGCTCGGACTTGCAAAGGACTGGCGTGACACCGTGTTGGTGTGTTATGATTGTTCAGATCAACCTCAAACAAGAAAGGAACCATTATGACAATCGACAAACCTGTGAATGAACTCTTGAGCGCTTCGCAAGCCGCAAAACTCTGCGGTATGTGCCTCATGACCTTTTGCCGGCTGCTCAAAAAGCACCAGGGACCGCCGTGGATTCAGATGCCTGGTACCCAGAAGTACTTGCTCGACCCGGATCAGGTTCTGGAATGGAACACCAGGTGGAGGACTCCGAAAGAGCCGGACGATGCCTGAGCACCAACACTCCTGGCGTCCTGGGTACACCTATACCTCGAAATCCGGTAAGCGTCCGCCGGACGACCCCGACCCGAGATACCTCGACCCTCGCTGGAGAGATGCGCGCAGGCGAGCTAAGGAACGCGATCACGAAATGTGCAGGCTGTGTGGCTCCCCGCACGATCTGCACATCATCCACATCGACCTTCCAGAGGCGTGGAGCGACTTTTACAACCTGGATTACCTAACGACCTTGTGTAGGCAGTGTTACGAGTTCTGGGATCGAGAACGGCGCTGCAGAAGGATGCGGAGACAACAGGACGCCGAGAATCAGCGTATCGAGAGGCAACAACATGCCTAGAAAAAGCGAAACCAGCTCTGTGTGGGAGCTGGTTTCGTGCGATGTATCTGATGTGTGCGTGTGTTTCCGACGCCTGGAATCGCTCCAAAGCGCCGGACGGAGGAGAATGAGCGGGCTGAACATGACCCGGCTCACATACTATGTGACAACTGACCCGGCCTGATGTTTCAAGGCCCAGAAACAACATGACCCCGGCGGCAACCGAGGTCGAGATCGAAACAAAAGGAGATTTTGTTCAATATCATGGATACTAAAAACACTGTACCAAACCCAGAACCTGTTGTCAAGTCCTTTCCAATTAGACCCCCCGAAGAGGTGGAAAGTTCCACGAAAAGCGCTTTGACAGCAGTAAACCACAACAAAGAAACTATTACCAGGGTCAAGGATGCGATACATTTTGATGATCTCTTCCGAGAACTTTACCCGGATCGCTACCGGCCCGAGAGCAACAGTTATTGCCCGTTCCACGATGATGCAAACGCATCGTTCGCGGTGTACCAGGACCACGGCTTCTGTCATGCGGGATGCACGCCCGGAACCAACGGGGCAAGGAACTTCGACATTTTCAGCCTCTATCAGCGCAGCAAGGACGTGGACTTCGCCCAGGCTCTCCGTGAACTATCGGAGCGAGCTGGCTTGTCTACGAATGGCAAACAAAATCTGGGTGAGCTGTTGGACACGTATGACTATCACGATGAGGATGGAAATGTTGTGTACAAGAGTCGAAAATACCGCACCACTAACAAGGACGGGGACCCTGACAAGACCTTTCGCCAGTATCGCGTCACCCCGGACGGCAAGGAAGTTGCCAATATGGATCACGTTCGCCTGGTGCTCTACAAATTGCCGTTGGTAATACAGGCCGATGAGGTGTGGATCGTTGAAGGCGAGAAAGACGCCAACAACCTCACCCGGATGGGCCTGTGCGGAACCACGGCCCCGATGGGAGGCGACAAAGCGGGCGGTAAATGGCCGAAGTTCTGTAAAGATCATGGGATTCATGAGCCTCTACGAGGCAAGACCGTCTTCGTGATTCCCGACAATGACGACACGGGCAGAAAACATGCACACGCCATAGCGTTGAGCCTTCAAGGATTTGCCGCTTCCGTGAGGCTCATCGAACTTCCCGGCCTGCCCGAGAAAGGTGACGTGTCTGACTTCATCGAGCAGCATGGCCTGGACGAAGCCAAGCGAATGCTGTTGGAGCTTGCCAAGGACACCCCCGAATACCAACCGGCGGAACAGGCCCCAGAGACGGACCCTGCACTGACAGACTGCGGGAATTCGCAGCGTATGGCGAAGCTCTACGGGGACAGAATCCGATACTGTAAGTCACTCGGGTGGCTGGTGTACGATGGCAAGCGGTGGGTGCCCGATGAGTGCTCGGAAGTGATGGGCATGGCCAGAGGGACAGTTAAGCACATGTATCTCGAAGCCGCCGAGCACAGTGGCCAGGAGTTTGAACGCCTCTCAAAGCACGCCATAGCGTCTCAGCGGGCCGGTCGTATCCGGTCAATGATCGAGCTTCTACCTTCAGAGCCAGGAATATCGGTCAAGGTAGATGGTTTCGATACCCACAAGTGGCGGCTGAACTGTGAGAACGGGACCATCGATCTCCGCAACGGCAACCTGTACCCGCATTCCGACAACGACCTCATCACGCAACTGGCACCGGTCGAATACGACCCAGAAGCGGACTGCCTGGGCTGGAAAAAGTTTTTGCATGAGGCGATGAACAGTGACGACGAGATGGTCGCATTCCTTCAGCGATTGCTCGGCTATTCACTGACCGGACAGACAAGTGAACAGGTCTGGGCCTTCTTCTGGGGTAAAGGAGCCAACGGGAAATCAACACTACTGAGAACGCTCGCTCATGTCCTGGGTGACTATGCGGTCAATACTCCTGCTGAGACATTCATGGAAACGGGTGGTGGGAGCATTCGGAATGACCTGGCTCGGTTGCGAGGAGCAAGGCTTGTCGTGGCAAGTGAGCCACAAAGCAGGAAGTTTGACGCTGGGGTCATCAAGACCTTTACCGGAGAAGATGCCATAACGGCGCGCTTTCTACATCGGGAGTTCTTTGAATTCAGACCTGAAGGAAAGCTGATATTTTGCGCCAATGAACGGCCCGCTGTGAGGGATACGAGCGAGGGTTTTTGGCGACGCGTTATCCTCATCCCGTTTGAGCGGCAATTCCGGGGTAGCGATTGCGACCCACATCTCTATGAAGCACTGATTGAGGAATCCCCGGGAATTCTGAACTGGTTGATGGAGGGATGCAAGGCTTGGCAACATGGCGGGCTGGAACCTCCTGTGAAGGTCAGCTTGGCTGTACAAGACTATCGGGACGCTACCGACCTGCTCAATGAATTCCTGGAGGAGTGCTGTGAGATCGAAGCAGCGCTGTCTGTTCCGAAGCGTGAGCTGTACGATGGATACCTGGCATATTGCGAGAATTCCCACATTCGCAAACCACTGACTCAGCAAAAGTTCAATGAGGATCTCCGAGGGCGTTCCGAGATCGTCGAGAAAAAGCTGGGACCGCGTGATGCTCGGGTTAAAAGCTGGGTCGGCATCAATCTTCGGGATGATGGGAATCCGATGATTAAGTCATGCAGGCGGTGCGACAATGAGCTTACCTGTGACCGTAAGCAACGAAACGCCTCAACCTGTGCTTTTTACAAGGAATAGGCTCATCGTGAGCAACAAGGGTAAAAAGCTGATGGCAGAAAGTGTGGACCGTGTGGACCGAATATCCAGAAATCCGGGTTTTTTTCCTATGTACTCTCTTCGCGGAGAAAAACCCGGAAATTAGGTTTTTCGGTCCACCTGGTCCACTTTTCTAGTAACTCAGCTTTGCCTCTTGACGGTAAGAATGGCCTCATGTGACCGATATCACAGTATAACAGGAGCTTTTGGTCACCATGGACGACCCGACCCGAATCTTGCTCTCGACTTCTCCACCATTGACCCCATCACGGGGATCTCATAATCGACAAGCCCGTTGCCGACAAGAATCTTTGGGCGACCAGGAAAAGAATTAGCCGGAGATCAGGCTAATTCCCCGGACGATCATTCACCGGAAGCCCCAAGTGAGGCTCTCGGGTTACCGGGGCAAATTGGCCCCACTTGAGGCTGATTACAAAACTACCTCCGAACTTATGGTCCCGGGACCGGAAGTTTGTCACCCACCGAAGACGCCGCTCTCGACTACGCCATCCAGTGTCAGCGCAACCGACGCAACCTGACCGACGATCAGATACTGAGTTGTATTCAGACGTTGGGAGATCGACGTAAAGGTGGTCAGCATACAGGGAATCAGCATAGTGAACATGGAACCGTGCCACTTGGCACCGTTCCAAAACTTCCCCCGACAGTTGAGGAAAACGCAGAGCAACTTGGTGTTTCGGAACGTAAGGTCAAGCGCGCCAACACCGTCATTGATAATGCCAACGAAGCCACAAAGGAAGCCGTTAAAGCCGGGGAGATGTCGATCAATAAGGCGTATGAGGAGACGCGAGGGTGGATGCGGAACGCCGACCCAAGATTACTGAAGGCGATCCGCAAAGATCTCGTCCCCCGGGAAGAAGCTGTCGAGTTTGCACAGCGGCCTATCGACGAGCAGAAGGCGGTGATCGACGAAGCGAGAGTTTCAAAGCCACAGGTGTGGCGTTGAAAAAGTTTCAAACCCCACAGGTGTGGGTATTGAAAAATCTCATTCGCCGTCTGCCGGAAAAACTGCAGAGCTTCTCGGAACTAACCGCGGAAAAGTGGCAAACCCCACAGGTGTGGGGATTGCCATCGGCAGATAACCACGGTCCCTGTGTGGACCCACAGCAACGAAAGGACAACGACAAAATGGAACGACAGACAATCGACCAAGCAACAATCAACAAGCTCACTGCGCCGGGCCGGCCGGCAACCATCAAGACCGCCAGCGGCAGTTACTATTTGATCGACGATTCGACCGACATGCCGAAGGCCCGCAGCCTACTCAATCGACATCGGGAGCACGGCCAGACGCCTTGTGTCTACAGGCATCGTTCCTGCGTTGAGCTGACACTCCCGGCGGGCGTCGTGTTCTCTAGTACCCGAGCTGCCCAGGCCGTCAGGCACCTTCGCCAGTGGAGTCTTGGCGAGAACGTGTGGACCACCGCGACCTCGATTACGGTGATCGACTGTAGCGATCCACGCGCAGCCGCCGAGTATTTGGTCGAACTGGGTGCCAGGGCTTGCGATGGCCAAACATGAGCTACCGAGGCTTGAGTCAGGAGCACATGAGATCCCGGCGACAGGCGAATGGGCGAAAGCGATCACCAGGGCACGCGAGGCGTGCTTCGCCCAGGACGCCCCGTTCGTGTATCTGCGAAGGATTCCCGGAGTGGTGGGCGCATGTCTACCGGTCGGGAGATCATGGCTGAGAACGCCTCCTGTGGATGCTGCGAAGGTCTATTGCGAGGGCAGGACGTTCCTGGCTGTTAATGTGAAAGGTGACATAGAACAAATTGCGAATGAGGTGATAGGATATGGCAACATTAGAGAAAACTCGGCAAAGCAAACCGCTGTCGATATTTCCAAACCAGAAGGTGACCAAGACGGTCACCCCGGAGGCGACGATGGCCCGCCGGCAAGCAATGCTTCGATTTCACGCTTTCAGGAATGGTTACATGAGGTGGCACCAGTGGGTTCGTCCACAGGATGTTGAGGGCTGGCGCGTGCATTGCTTAACTACGGATTCGCCATGCATCACATTTTGGACACTGGACGGCAAGTTCAGCGGGCGGCTCGATCTACTGGATCGTGCGATTCAGCGAGGCTGGTTCAGGGTGATACAGCAGCAAGCCGAGGCGCTGGTGAAGATCGGGCGCGTTGTTGTCGGTACTCGTGGTGTGAGTATTCATGGACTCAAGAAAACGAAGCGAAACGAGGCGATGCTACTGTTTTTTGATATATTCGAATCCTGCCGAAGCTACCTCACCGACAAGCCGTTTAAACCAGTGGAATAACGGTCTGTTACCTGCGCTTGGGTGATAAAGGGCGCTCTGTATCCGGCATCGAGGCTTCCGGCTCCCAGCCTGGCCTGCGGCGTTGCCGTTCGCAACACCAAACTAAACACTATTAAAATATGTCCAGTAGGTTGACAGTCAGCACAGTTCCGCGCGCGAGGATCGGACACATAGAATCCATAAAAGATGCCAGAAAAGGCTTGACAGAAGCCGCGGATCTTTATTACGATCTGGGTGTCCAAGTACTACAACAACGGTGAACGAGGTTTCGAATCATGAGAGCAATCGGGTATCGCAGGGTCAGCACAGAGGAACAGGGCCGTGAGGGTGTGTCACTGGACATGCAAGCGGCGCAGATACGGCTTTACTGTGAAGCGAATAACCTTGACCTTGTTGAGATCGTCTCTGATGCAGGAATATCCGCAAAAGACATCGACCACAGGCCCGGCATGACGCGTGTCCTTGACATGGTGAAGCGCCACGAGGTCGGGCACGTGGTCACCTACAAGCTCGACCGGATATTCAGAAACACCATTGACAGCCTTCAGACCGTGGCCCTCATGGCGAAGTGTGGCGTCGAGCTGCACATCGTAACAGAGAATCAGGCTGTCAGGTCGGAAAGCGCCGACGATGAATTCCTGTTGACCCTGAAAGCCAGCCTCGCCCAGCGAGAGCGCCGATTGATATCTGAGCGGACCAAGGCTGCGCTCGCACAAAAGAAGTCCAAAGGTGAGCGCGTTGGACGCGTACCGTTTGGCTGGGATGTTGAAGAGAGCGGCGTCCTGATCGAGAACGCCAGTGAACAGGCGATCAGGTCCGAGATCGTAGCAAAGCGCGCCCAGGGCCACAGCTTCAACCGCATCGCTCAGGAACTGAACGGACGCGGCGTTCCCAGTAAGAGCGGGGGGCGATGGGCACACACTCAGGTCGCCTGGGTGGCGAGGTATCAACATGCCGCATGACACTCGAAATGACCTGGGCGTTGACAGTACTGACCGGTACTGTCAACGCGACACCGACAAGGATGACTTCGACCGGCTCGCTGAGATGATTAAGGCGCTTCCACCCGACAGACAGGACGCGTTTGGATCGTGGCTGGACGATCAGGTTGACCTCGAGGACCAGGACGATCTCGAGGATCTCGAGGCTCTCGAGGGCAACCTCGAGGACACAGCCTCGAGCTACTGGGGCACCCTCGAGGAATACCTCGCCGTCGAGCTGGCGGCTCGAGACACCGCCCTCGAGGATAACCTCGAGGGCTGAACCTCCTACCTCTCACCACCCACCCACTCACTAGATCGATCACAGACAAGGACAGAGCATGAACGGCACCCACCTACACGGAGCGCTCATGGATAACGAGCACAGGCGAGCGGCGGGCTGGTCACCCAGATATTCGGAGCTTGCCAGGAAGCCGGGGCGGCCCAGGCGTGAAGAGACGACAGTCAAATCGGTGCGCGTACGCATCAGTTTAGCCAGTGAAATTGAGCAGTTGATTGATGAGATGCGGATGAGTGGTGAGCGCGTATCATTCAACGCGGTTGCGACAAGGTTGTTGAAACGATGGTTGAGAGAGCAGACGAGAGCGCGCAGGCGCGTAGCGAACGGGAGTCGGTTGCTGGTTGACGAGCAAGTGGGGCACCCCCCAGGCCGATAAAAGGGCACCGCCGGTCTCTCCCAGAGGGCGTGCAATCCCGCCAGTGTCAATTTTACATGAGATCTTTTCCTCCATGGCACCTTTAACAAACTGATATCGTTACATAACCACCCCCGTAGTCGAAATAATATACAAACGGGTCCCATCTACCCACTACTTGGATACCACCCCATCTTTCGAACCCAGTTTCCCCGAAAGGACACACCAAAAATGTATAGCAAACTCGAAGCGCAACAAGTCCTCGCCGACTTGGCAGATGCCTTCGGAGACCAAGCCGCCGATGAGCTTTACGATGCTTTGGACAGCCTCGGACCGGCCGCAGTCGATAACCTCATGCTCAAACTCCGAACCATGATCAATGCTAAACGCCCCCGCCAGAGCCGCATTTACGATGCCCTCGGTCTTGACCGGCTCGCCATGGAGAGGCATCGAGAGGCAAGCGAGCATAGCGAACGCGAGAATGAACGCGCACGCGGCCGCATCACAGCCACCACGACCGTGATTCCGTAACGGCACCTCGGCTACATCGGGGAGCTTATTGTCATTTTGATAGGTGAATCGATAACATGAACCTGCAAAATCTCTACCACGAGTTCAACCGCCACTATGGCCAGGATCGTGCCTTCACCGAGTTTTTAACCGCCCTGGAATCGCACATCGATCAGAAGACCATCGCAGACATGGCCCGCAAGCTCAAACAGCCTCAGAGCAACCTGTTCCGTAAACCCGCGGCCCCGGTCCACGACCCCCGCGACGTTTTCGGGAGGTAACCATGAAGGAATTACTCTGGTTGACGTGGAACTACCCCGCCCTGGCTTACTGGGCGCTCTGTGAGGGCTTTATCTGGGACTGTGCCTTGTTTTGCGGCTTCCCCGGATATTACAGCGAGCGCGAGAACATGACCACCATCACAGCCCGCCTGCATGGCGTGGCGCTCTTCCTCACTGATTATTGCAAACTCGAATGGCGCTGGGTCGATGGGTGGCAACCTGGCATCAAGGCCGCCAGATACGCTCTGGACGAAGGCAAGCGCATCGCCAAGGAAATCAAAGCCATTCGCAAAGAGGTCAACAAGACGTACGGCCTTAACCTCAGTGACCGGGAGGTCTGCGAGCTGTTTGATCAGGAACCCGACGAGATCGTGGAAACCCTCTCTGTTGCACTCGCAAACAAACAGGCCGCCAATGCCTAGTGATCCTACCTGGCTGATATCCTACCCGATGGCGATGCTCTGGGTCGTGGGGCTGTATCTGGCCCTATGTTTCAGTGACCCGCTCCACCGACTTCGCTCCAGAAGCCGGATCACCTCTCCCCGAGGTAAAAAAATGAATTTCATTACTGTGTTTCTGAGTATGAACGAACATCATAATTGCGACGCCCTATTCAATCGCTTACTGGGTGGACAGGACAATGGTCTCGACCGCGACTCTATGAACGCTGCAATCGCAAACCAGATTCCGGCCGAGCTAGCCACGGATGATTGGAAGCTACGTGGAAAGAGGGACTATGGCCCTCGTGAACGCCAGCTTCGCCATGATTTCCTTACCCCCGAGGGCCTAAAGATGCCCAAGGAACACGCCGAAGAGCTAGTGAGAGCAAGCATTCGCAGTCTACTACGCAAAAACAAGGCCCTCCTGCCCGCTGGTACGAAGTGGATCGAAATCACCGTGGACATGGCCAAGTGGGAGCGACTCACCGAGCTTGCAAAAACCGATCCCAAAGCCTACCGGACATTCCCTCTTGGTTTACTGGCTAAAGAGGTTCACAGACAGCTCTCAGGGCTGTCTTACGAGGCAAAGCGGCTACGCTTCCCAACATGGGAGCCACCGGCGCGGACTGACATCATAGTCCAGATACCGCTCGCAAACGGGCTCGACGCTGCGCTTGGCGATGTTCCAGAGCCAGCACGCTGGCTGGAGCGAATAATCGCCGAGATGGAGGTGTGATCGTGGAAACTCACGTATGCCTACCAGCAGAGCTATTCGCTGCAATCCGTAAGATGTACTTCCCGCCCAGGGTCACGATCTGTCGTGCATTGGAGAAGAACCTCCCGGGACCGCCTGTGCGACAGACAGGTGCGTGGATCACGCACACCTACTCACTGCCAAGCGCCTTGGTTACACGACTCACCACGGACCCGAGAAGAGCCCTGATGGCCATCGCCGCGTTCGTCCAGGCGCACGGATCGCGGAGGGCGGCATGATTAGGCTCGACTCACCGGAGTTTGTCGGGCTTGCCGTCCTGGGGCTCCTATTCGCATTGCGCGGCTGGCCGCACCTCCCGCAGCGCGTTTGGTCTATCTTACATCGAATCTTTAGCCTGCCCCACCTTCGTAAGCAACCGGCGGAAATCCCGCAAACACCCGATATAACATGACATTTAGTTAGGAGTAGCACAGTGCAACAACAGATTGGTATCGAATTAGCAATTTCTGGCACCCCGAGCGTTCTTTCGCAACTGCAAACGCTTGAGGCAGCATTTGCCCGCTTTGAAGGCAAGCTCTCCGGCTTAACGGCTCGCATGGGCGGGCTGTTCTCCGGCACCCACACGAATGGCTTCCACAGGCTCTCAACTTCTGCTCGACAATTCGGTCAGCAGGTCGATGCCGTGTCCTCTAAGGTGGGCGCACTCCAGAAACACCTCTCCAACCTTAAAATGCACCCGCCTGGTGGGGCAGGGCCGGGCGGAGCGCCACAAGGAGCGGCAGTGGTCCGAGGTGGCACACAAAGCCCGTGGGGAATGGGTGCCACTGGTTTCTGGGGCAGATGGATGGGGCTGACGGCCGCTGCCAGCGCGGGATCGAGGGCTATGGGTAATATGGTCCTTGGAACAGAGCGAGAGAAGATCGCCCCGGAGCTGCGCGACCTCGCAGCCATCAGTCTGGATCGGAAACAACGAACCGCGGTTGAGCTACAGGCCCAGGCATTCACCAGGAAATATCCGGCCGGATCGACGATCAAAGACTATATGTCAGCTTATTCCGAAGCCGGAAGCAGCTTCTCCATAGACCACCCGGCATTCAAGAACAAGGGCCTACTGGAACTCGGCAAGATGACACAAGCCTCTCTGGTCCTGGGGGCGTCATCGAAGATGCCCGCCAGCCAGGCAGCGGAAACGCTTATGGGCGCTGTCCACGCTGTACAAGCGCAGATGAGCGCCAAGGAGCGCGAGAGCTACGATACTGGGCAGAAGTCGTACTCCGGCTTGACCGAGAAGATTGCAGCTCAGTTGACGAAAGCCATCGAAGTAAGTTCAGCATGGGGAAAAGATTTTAAATATGGATTTTCCTATAGTCTACCAACCATGCTCCAGGCCGGCTGGAAGCTCGAAAATCTTGTCGGCGTCCTGGGAGCTGCGAAGACAGCAGGTTACACCGGCCAGCGCAGTAGTAGAGCCTTGAAGTCGATCTTCGAGGGTGAAACCACAGATCTGGCCAAGCTTATGTTCACCGGCCATAGCGATCCCGCTGTGGCAGAGAAGTTTATGAATTTGAGTAACGCACAACGTAAACAGCTCGCTCAGAGCATGGCCCCCGTCATTCGTCAGAAACTCTCTCAGGACCCGTTCGGCACTCTCGGGGAGCTTGGTGCGCTCATCAAGAAGACCGAGGATCGAAAGATCGGCATAGTCGAAAGGCTTGGAATTACGAAGGAATTTATAGGCCAGTTGCGTACCTTCACGTCTCCCAGCTTCCTCAAGTCCGCCCGGGAGGTTTCGGATGCCTCCGGTGCAATCGAGACACTCGACGAAGCAAAAGCCAGACTTGAAGAGGTGGGCAAGGACACGGCTTACACCAGCGCCCGGCTCACGGAGGGCATGAGCGCGTTCTGGCAAAACATCACCCGCGAGGGTGGCGCTTTGAACCGTACCGGAGCGGAAATGGCTGGGATGTTCTGGTCAATGTCGTCGGCAAAGACCTCCGATGAACAGGTTGATGCGGCGCTACGATTCGCCTGGGAGGGCCTCGCCCGAGGTTTATACGCTGGTACCGTTGACATGGTGGCCGCATTTGCCTCGAACGTCTCCAAAAAATTGGGCGTCCTGCCACAGAATTATGAACCGGCGAAGACGGAGGATCTATTGCAGGCAGTGACCGGCATCCCGCAAGTGTGGGGCGAGGCAATCGATAGCTCTCTCCAGATCGTCAAGCAGGTCGAGACGCTCGGGAAATCCTTGTCAGAGAGCTTGTCATCTATCAAGGAGCGCGCCGCCAGCGCAGCCAGCACGATCACGAGCCTGCCCGGGAAGGCAGCGGGCGCTCTTTCTGATTCGATCACGGACAGCGCAGCAGCCTTGACACCCAGCTTTGACCCGTTCGCCGGTCTTGTCCCGGAAGGTGCCACCGCCGGGCCGATTGCATCGAAACAGGCCGCCGCAGCGGAATACGCGAGCCCGATGGGTTCGGGACCGTCAGTAGCGACCCCCGCCCCGGCAGAAGCTCCACAGGTCCACGTTGAAGCTCCACAGGTTCAAGTTGACGTGAAAATCGGAGAGCGCGATATCACTGATATCGTTAAGGATTATGTCCACACGCAGATGATAGTTCATGGCGAAACTTTCGGCACGAGTTCACTGGGCGGGTCGAGTTGGGCTATGTGTTAGCAATCACTCAATTTGTGTTCTCCAAATTTAGGTTCGCCCGAGGTCTCTCCTTGCCTCGGGCATCTTTTTGTACGAAGGTTTTGACGGCGACGCGGAGGTAGGCATCGGAGCGCCCACCGGGACACTCCTAGTAATCATATCTGGCCATTCGTCGCAGCTTCTCGCGGAGGTAACCAAAAACTTCAGTATCGGGATGTTGCTGGAGAGCGAGATCGTCTTCTTCCGAGGTGGGTTCCTCGTTTAGTTCCTTGCGTCGTCTCTCAAGGCGGGCCTGTATATTCTTCTCCCAGGCAGTCAGTTTCTCGGTTAGTCTCTTGTCATCCAACCGGTTGACGTTGTGATGAATTTTAATCCGTTCTTCAAGGATGCCATCCCTAAGGTTGTAATAATGCTGGCGTTGTTCTGGTCTGGTGGGTTCTCGTCCGTACCAGAAATTGATAAAATTCGTGTGCACAAGATAATAATACCTCATTGAACACTCTGAGACAGAGTCAAGTATAGCTTCGTAAGATCTGAGTGAGCGTCGCTGCCGGGCGAAATATCCTTTAGTGAACCAGTCAACAAAAAGCCATTTTGCCATCATGGTAAACGTCGCTCCTAGTAGGCCCTGAATTGACGGTTGCAACAGGATTTTGATCAGTTCATCGGTGAATTCGGTATCCATCTTTCGCACCATAATGCTCGGTCACCGGTACTCCGCCAAGCGAGCATGAAAGAAAGAGCGGCCGCGTGAGGGCCGCTCTGGTTTCAGATTACTAGTCCGGCCAGATTATCTCAATGTCGAGATACAGCCAGATCGCTCGACATACCACTCGAAACCGCGACGGTATGTATCGGTTGGGTGGTCGCCCCGAATCCTTGACCTGAGTCATCATGCCTCCTCAAGGCCATTCGGTTAAGCTGGGGCTGGAGTGGCTTGTCTCGTCATTCTAAATACTTGTCTTTAGTTATTAAAATGACTTGACACAAAGAGCTTGGCATTATAAACCAAGTTTGGTTTCTCTTCGAAGCCCTCCCGCACCAGCGGGGTGGTGGAAGATTCCAAAAGGACCGCTCAGCTTACACCTGGGCGGTTTTCTTTTGGGCCATGACCATTTCTTCTTGGTTTCCGGTAAGTCGCCAGCAGAGTCTAGAATGCTTCCACGACTTGTTCCGAAAGCCATCGGAATTACTCACAATATTCCTAGTCAACACATGGCACATCTTGTGTGCCCCCAGTTCTAGCGCCCGTCGACGAACTTGGCAACAACTTTTATTCCGGCGAGGCGTTACGGCGGCTTAGATCGTGGCCAAACTTTTTTTGTCTAATAATATCAATTTTTAGAAATTTATACTGCCGAGCCAGAGCAAGAAATATGCTTCCAAAAACCCTGTTTTAGAGGGCTGTGCGGCACGCACCCCGGGGGGGCTTGACAAACCTGCCGAGATAGGATATAGCAATATCCTCATATCTCACCAAGAGGTGTCGGACTACTCTCCAAAAGTGCCGCAGGCAAGCGCCTGGGTAATCCATGAACGGTCCCGCTTACCGGGGGGCCGTGTACTGACACTCGATTCAAGAACTCGAAAAATCTCGATTTGAAACTGGGCTGCACCCGAAGCGCGCGCCGTCGCTCTGCTGACACCGGACGTTCGAACCCGAGGTGCGGCTCACAGCGGAAAGGAGGATGTGTGGATATTGAGAGAGAACTAGAGGAGAAGATACAGGGAGGCGAAGCGCTTGCCCAGAAGTTGAGTGAGGCATCCGAAGACGCGGCGGAGCACCTCTACCTGCAGTGGGCACGATCATGCACACAGGAAGAGAGCAAGCTTCAAGACCGCGCCCTGGACTTGGACGCGGAGTGTTTTGCAGACATCCGATTCGATGAGCCGATATGCGATGACAACGGAATGCCGCTGACCTCTCCGATAGACGGGTCACCACTCGACGGTTTCCGCTTCCTGATCGATCCTGCTATGGACGACTGTGGCACTTGTCAAGCCAAGCTCAGGACGATCACGCTCCACCCAGACCATCTGGACGACGCAACCCTGGTCCACGAGATCCTGCACGTATACGATGAGTTCCTCGCCAGCAACCCAGTATACCGGGATTTCTGGGTAACGCGGTTGTATTCACGACTAAGGACAAGACTAGAGGATATCGACGGCTTGTGCGCCCTGAACATCACCCAGGATGTCTTGAGTCACGACGGCGGGCACTCCATCTTCTTTATGTTGAAAGCGTACGATCTCGATCTGAGACTGGGGCTGTCACCGGGAACCGTGTTTGGTTACCAAGACTGGGCACCCTACATCACAGATGCCGCTGTCGAAGGCCAGAACTGAAAGGAGGATTGATGCTCGAAAGACTACTCACACCGGAAGATGTCGCTGCACACTTTCATGTCAAGCGCAAGACTGTTCTGGACTGGACGCGCCAAGGCCGTCTGCCATACTCTCGGATTGCTGACAAAGTTATTCGGTTCACGGAAGAAGACCTGAGAGCCTTCGCCGAAGGCAAGAAGCATGGAACACCGAAAACCGTTGACAGAAAGCCGGCGACCCGGATACCCTCCCCACCCAGAAGAAAGGAGGTAGAATCAACTGAGGGTTCGTCGGTTAGAGCGCTTCGAGAGGAGATGCGCTCATGGTAACGAAGCGAGGAAAGACGCTTTACATCTACTTTAAACCATTCAAAGACAAGAAAATCGGCGTCCGGGTGGACGTGAACACTGCCCGGGAAGCCAATCAGATCGAGGGTGCAGTCTTGAGAGCTTGTCGCACAGGCAGTTATGAGGGCCTTGACCCGATAGCGCGAGAGACGTGCATCCGTATGTTTACGAATCAGAAATGGGAACTCCCGCCGGCACTGGCGGACTTCGTGGCTCCTGTGGCAAAAGGCGAGTTGACCCTGAGACAGGCCGTCGAGATCTTCATCAAGTATCCTGAGATCCACGATTGTCAGGAGCGCCCACGTTATGAACAGTGCATAGAGCACTTGGTGGAGCACTTTGGGCAAGACTGCCTGGTCAAGTCCATCTGGGTGCCTGAGATCAAGGAGTATATGGCGAAGCGCCTAGAGGAAGGTGCGGCCCCGTCAACAGTGAATCGACAGAAAGGCACGTTGTCCAAGATGTTTCAGGTCTTGGTTGAAAAGCGGTATGCGGATGCCAATCCGGTGAGACTGGTCAAGAACCTCTCTCAGAAATCTGAGGAACGGCAGGTCTATTTGAGCGTGGAGACGGTCCGGGCGATAGCCGACCGCTGCCCACCCTGGTATCAGCCCATGCTCTGGATGGCGTTCCATACCGGAATGAGGGAGGGCGAGATCCTGGGGCTAACCCGGAAACAGATGAACCTGTCCGAACGCATGGTCTACCTGGGGCCAGAAGACACTAAAGAAGGTCACTGGAAACGGGTGCCTATCCACAAGGATCTCGTCACGATCCTGCAGGACGTTCTTGACGGCCCGGCATTGCTGAGCGGTAAGGTCTTTGCTCTTCAGGACGGAAAGGGCCTCCGTGACCTTGACCCAGAAAGCTTCAAAAACGTGTGGCCGCGTGTCCGCAAGGCTCTGGGGTTTAAGGACCCACTGCCTCGGTTTCATGATCTCCGTCACACATGGCGGACGAATGCCCGGAGGTCCGGCGTCGATCCACAGATAGCCGAGAGCATCATGGGTCATTGGCTCAAAGGAAGATCAGTCAACGACAGGTACGGCTACATCGGTGATAAAGAGCTTCTCCAGGCCATTGACAAGATAACCTTCGACCATGGAGAGACCAAGGTTTTTGTGGCTCGTAGTAAGGAATCAGGCCCGAAGGGTAACAAAAGGGAAACAAACGGCGGGGTACAAGAGAAAAGGTCATGCGGCAACATGACCTAATCCATTGTGTTCTTGGTGGAGATGAAGGGATTTGAACCCTCGACCCCCGCGTTGCGAACGCGGTGCTCTCCCGCTGAGCTACATCCCCGGTTGTGGAGTGACCATATCACTCATGGTTGGGCCTGTCAAGGCCACAAGAGACACACCAGCCAGCATCCGTCCGGTCAAGCTCGTGGGTTGACCTCGCCGGACAGTCGATGCCGGGCCGACCGGGTTGACACCGAATGCCGACCAACCGTCGTGGCACCCCAAGTCGCATCGCGTCTAAGACAACCTCGTTGTTCCTCACATAGACACTGCGGGAAGGAACGCAGGAAGAACACTAATGAGCGAGGAACTCTCCCACGGCTCCTCGAGACTCACAAGATCCGTCGTTGGTACCGGTTTGCGGCACCGAGTTGCCTCCTGTCGGAGGGTTGATCATGGGAAAGGTGTAGTCCGTTGGAACGCACCTCGTCAGGAGTGGCATCACCCTGGTACTGCAGGAGTCCCGGCATTTCATGACTGTCACCGAGTTCCAGCGCAGGGAGAAATGGGACCAGGACAGGGAGTTCTGCCGGCCTGATGCTGCCCTTCTGCAGTGACCTGCAAAGCCTCGGGTCGAACCTGAGGGCGGTTCGCGCAAGTCGCGGTCGGAACCGACAGCCGAGGTGATTCTACTGACTCGTTCGCGCTTCCCTCGGGGGAGTGAAATCCCGTCCTCGGAGGTTGACGAGGTAGACCACCGTGCAGTATCCTGAGACATAAGTGACAAAACTGTGGAGGAAAGGAGGGTGATACTTCATACCCTCGGCTGTGGCCAAGGGCATTCAGTGGGTCTTCAAGCGCCTGGACAGACTCCAAGAGGCGCTCAAGAGCATTGAGCCTCATGAGATGACGAGGCTGCCAGTAATTTCGATTCGTGTAATGAATGACCGTTAACCGGACACGAAAAAGGGGGACGAAATGAAAGGCAATGAGAAGATACTTGACAAACTCAACGATCTTTTGGCCGACGAATTGACCGCAATCAATCAGTATATGGTCCATGCTGAGATGTGTGACAACTGGAGGTACGAGCGACTCCATAAGGCCGTTGAAAAGCGGGCCATCGACGAAATGAAACACGCGGAGAAGCTCATCGCACGCATCCTGTTCCTTGAAGGCCGCCCCATCGTGAGCAAGTTGAAGAAGATCAACATCGGCCCGGATGTGGAAACACAGCACAAGAACGATTGGCAGTCCGAATTCGATGCCATCAAATCGTACAACCAAGGCATCAAACTTGCCGTCGAGGTTGGCGACAATGGCACGCGTGAACTCCTCGACCACATCCTGAAGGAGGAAGAGGAGCACATCGACTGGCTGGAAGCTCAGCTCGATCAGGTCAAGCAGATGGGCGTCCAAAGCTATCTGGTGGAACAGATCGATTGAATTGACGGGCCGGTGCCGTGCGAATCCGCCGCTGGGCATGGCATCCCTTAGGAATTTGCTGCAGGGCCACCGTAACAGGGGAAGGCGACACGGCGGGCGCCACCCCTGTCCCGCGCGCGGCGAAAGCTCCGTTTTACGTGCCCGGGTGGCCGATCCCCTGAATGTGCAGGACCGGCCCTTCGAAATGACTGGACGCGCCCAGAAGCTTCTCCACGAGCCAAAGATTCGATTTCACATGATCCGTCACCGCCGGGACGCGATAGCGGGACGTCCCTCCGGCCAGCGCGGCAAAGAGAATCAACTGGTCGGCCACATGGCGGTCTACCGTGGCTCCGGTGTCCAGATCCTCGAACAGCGTCTCGACCGCGAACTCGGCGATTGACTCGGCCCTCCTGCCCAGTTTGCCCGCGCGGTCCGACCCCAGGATGCACCCGGTGTCCGTGGCTGCGTAGATCGTGAGCCCTGCGCCTCTTTGCACGGCACGCGTATCTTCCAGAATTTCGATTTCGAGGGCGGCCTCGCGGCGTGTCACAATTTTTTGTGCCGTGTCTGCCATCCGCCACGCCACTTTCTGATCACGTAGATGAGACGCGAGTGACACACCCCGGATGAATTCCACCGATCCCTGCTGGACCAGGTCGACAGGGTTGAGCGGTTTCGATACAGGATTCACGTGCAGGATCAACTCCCCCTGCCCTTGCGGGTAGTAGCCCGGCCTGACCATCTGGAGTTTCACCTTTGCGCCCATGGATCTCAGGAGCGGAAGCAGCACCCGGTCCATGTGGAAGAAGCTCGGTGCAAAATCCTGGAAGAGTCCTCCCACAATTGAGAACCTGCAGGGGCCTTCCGCGAACAGCGACGGAGGAATCAGCGCGCACGCTGCAAGGGTTGCGGAGCCGGCCGTCCCGATGTCGACTCGGAACTCGCCCGAACGCATAGCCGGGCCGGGCCGATAAAGGATTTCCTGCGATCCCACCGCCCCGCCTTCGATCAGGCCGTCGGAAAGTATCCCGCACGCGGTGATCACGTGAAGATGTTGCGCGCGCAGCCCCGCCTTGGGGCGCTTGGCCCGTATATGAGTCATGTGGAGCGGTCGGTGGGTCAACGTGGCCAGAGCCACCGCATACCTGAGGAGCGTTCCGCTTCCCGAATAGAGTGACCCGTCAATCTCGATCATGAGCGCACCACCGTGAGGGCTCGCGATAGATCCTCGTGGTTTTCAGACAAACCAGCGAATGCCTCCGGATTGATTGTAGCGCAAAACCGCCCTCAAGGACGAACGTTTGCGTGAATCGTTCAGGGGGAGCGAGCCGTACGCCACCGCCAATCACTTCACCACCCTTCAAGCTATATCTTATTCCTTGCCGGAAGTGAATCCTCGGCCTCACTTGTGCATCTACATGATAAGACTGACTCCCCGTCGTTTTTGAGCCGCTGGTTGTTATACCCAGCCTAGTAGAGGAGAGACTCGGAAGCGATCACGGCAAGGGAGGCGTGCCACATCCACACCAGAACTCTAGTTCAGATGCACATTTGCAAGCAGCGTGTGGGATTTCTGTCAAGGGCTCGCCTCCCCTAACCCAGCGGCTGGCGACTATACGGAACGGAATGAGGTTTTGCGCCTGTAATGGTAAGCCTTGGCATTAACGGTTAGCGTCAGGTTCAAACCCGGTCGGGCTGTAACGACCGCGTCCCCGTACGAGGGAGTTCATTTGCAGCCCTTGATCGTGATTTCGAGAGGCCGAGTTCGTCCCGGTAAACGGCTGCGTTACTTTGATCCGCAAGCGGGAGTGCATATACTCAAAACATGGGCGCGAGGAAAACGGCGGACTAGGCTGGGGTGTGAGATGACGGGGTCTGCGCAAGGCCGGACACCTACATCACGGAGTGGTGGGAGATGAATCGATTTTATATTCTTGCACTTACCGTTCTCAGCTTCGCATGCGCGATCGCTCTGGGTATGGGTGTCGCTGCGGCGAATGGCATCCAGTCCATGACTCGGTTGGATGAATTCTGGATAGGTCAGTTCCACAAAAGCCCGGTCATGTTCGGGCTGTGGTGTACGCTTCTAACGGTCGTATGGGGCGCTTTGCTGGGTATTCTCACGGACCAGATACTCAAACTCATCGGGCTTGACCTGACATCCAGAGAGACCGGGGAGCATTGATGCCGAGAAATAACGAGGGGTTACGACCATGGAGTGGCTCTACCTCTACATGCCCATGGCCCAAATACACGTCCTGTGGCCCGTGTTGCTCCTCATCGGCTTCTCGGTTGGAGTGGTCGGCGGTTTCTTCGGCATGGGCGGCGCATGGATGGTCACGCCTGCTCTGAACATCCTCGGCTTCCCCATGGCTATGGCCATCGGCACTGACATTGCCCATACCGCGGGCAAGTCTATCATCTCGACCCACCGCCACTCCCAATTCGGAAACGTGGATTACAAACTCGGCGCGATCATGATTCTCGGAACGGTGATAGGGATCGAGTGCGGCGCCCAATTGGTCATATGGCTGGACCGCATCGGCCATGTGGAACCCGTGGTTCGTTGGTGTTACGTTGCCTTGTTGCTGACTCTGGCATTCGTGGTCTTCGCGGATCACCGCAAGGCCATGCAAAACCTGGCGGAGGGGATCCCGGAAGGCGAGCCCGTCGAAGGGTTCACCTGGTACAAGAGCCTTCACGACATCAAGATCCGGCCCATGATGCATTTCCCGGTTTCCGGCGTCTATTGCTCCCTGTGGCTGCCGGTGGTGGTGACCTTCCTAAGCGGGATCATGGCCGGTTTTCTGGGTATCGGCGGCGGACTCGTGCGCATGCCTGCGTTGGTTCACTTGGTGGGCCTCCCGACGCACGTTGCGGTGGGGACCGACTTGTTTGAGGTCATGATTTCAGGTCTGTACGGCACCTTTACCTACGGCGTGAAGGGCCGGATCGAGGTCCTGGCAGTAATGGTCATGTTGACGGGAGCTGCGGTCGGGGCCCAGATAGGGACCGTGGCGACCAAGTATGTCAAGGGATACGGGATTCGCCTCGTTTTCGGCATGACCGCGGCAGCGTGTGCCATCTCGGTCATGTTGAAGGAGTTTGGATACTCGCTTCCTGCAACAGTCGTCATCCTGGGATCTGTGGCCATATTGTGCGTGTATATTTGCACCGTTATGTTCCGGGGCGCGGCACAGGAACTCAGGGAGAAGGCTTCAGCAGAGGCGGAATCGGAGGAGGCTGCGGGGGAGAATGTCGAAGGAAAGCACCCGGTCGGAAACCTCCAAGACAGAGCTGTTGCAGAGGATTCCGCCACAGCGAACGTGCTCGAATCGGTACGAGGCGACGTCGCTAGGATGGAGGCGGACGCAGTCGTGAGTCCCGCCACCGGCTGTGATCCTTTTGGCGTCGAAGAGGTTGACCATCCGGTTCATCGCGCAGCGGGACCGGCGCTCTCGGCTGAATGCTGCCCACCTGGGCATTGCGAGCCCGGCGATATGAGAATATGCGAGGACCGCTGCTGACGGCCGACCGCTCTATTTCCGGACTTCATGTCCCCTCCGTTATATGCCCGCCGGCAAAGCCCGGGAGAAGCCAACGCTCATCACCATGTGGTTCCGACATCAGGATTGACCGGTGAATTGAGGCGGAGTAAGGTGGAGAAGAAGACAGAACTTGGTTTTCGAGCTTCCACGAGGTTCACCATGGATACCTATTTCGCTCCTGCGGAACGATGCAGCGACGAGGAACTCCGCGAACAGGTTGAAATAGTCAGCCGGAATCCGGTAATCGACGGCCTGCTGAAATTCACCTCCGGCCTCCTGGCCATTCTGGACGAACACCGTCAGATATTGGCCGTGAACGCCTCATTGTTGGAAATGTTGGGCATTGAGGATACCTCTGCGGTCCTGGGGCTGCGACCCGGAGAAGCCATATACTGCGTGCATGCGGATGAAGGGCCTGGCGGGTGTGGAACGGCGATAGCATGTTCGTCCTGCGGCGCGGCCATAGCGATTGTCACCACACTGGCTAATGATACACCCACTGAAAGAACGTGCGCGGCCACGGTGAAACGGGAAGGACAGGAGATTGACGTCTGCTTCCAGGTGCGCTGCGTCCCGATCAAATTCGACGGACGTCGATTTCTCTTGCTTTTCTTGCAGGACATAACCTCGCAACAGAAATGGGTGTCGCTGGAGCGGGTATTCTTCCACGACATCATGAATATTCTGAACGGCGTGATCGGCACCACGGAGCTGATGACTCTGGACGGTTGCGATCAGGATCTCGTGGAGATCCTGGGTGAATTGGCCGTGCAGCTTAAGAATGAAATTGCCATCCAAAGAGTTCTCTCCGACACCAAGCATCAAGGGTACGAGTTGGCGCGGCAGAGAGTGACGACGGGGCAAGTTGTCAAGGGGATCAGGAATGTCTTTGCCAACCATCCCGTTGCCGAGAGCAAGTCCTTTACCATTATCGTCCCGTTTCCGGACTTGAGCGTCAACACTGATTATTCATTGCTCTTGAAGGTTTTGGTCAACATGCTTACCAATGCCTTCGAAGCAACGGACACAAATGGAGAGGTAAGATTCCGGATAGATCGGGGCGAGAAGACTGTCTCCTTTTCCGTTTGGAACAAACTGCCCATACCCGAGAACGTCAGACCAAGGATTTTCCAGAGGCATTTCACGACGAAGACCGGCGCGGGCCGCGGCATAGGAACGTTTTCCATGAAATTGTGCGGAGAAGACCTCTTGGGAGGCAAGGTGAGCTTCACAACGTCCGAGGACGAAGGCACGACCTTCAGCCTCACCCTGCCGTCTACCGAGCCTGAGGATTCGATGCCGAGCGAGCAGTAACGGTGCGACCGCTAATCACAGGTGCCAAGGGCTCGTGGATCGACCCGCGCGGAAGTTCTAAGCCCTCGTTAATCCAATGACTAAGCCGCCAGCGTAGTCTTCAAAGACCAACATACTTGAACGACCATCCCCGAAGGTCGTGATAATCCCGTTAAGCCCCTGTGGTTCGTCATCTGTTCCATGCCTTGTCACGGTAACGGTGAGGTCATCATCGTCAATAGATCCCCTCAAACTCATACCGTGGAAGCCATTGTCGTCGTACAACTCGGCCGTAATCGTTCCGTGCCTGATGGTCCCATCAGCTTGGCCTCCCAAAAGGCGCCAGCCATTGTGTATAGACAGGGTAGAAGACCAATGCCATCTCCTGTTGTTCTCGGCAGAAAGACCGGAGGGGTTGCTGTGATGAACCAGAAGAATCGAGAGAAGAGCAACTATCAGTGTCCGTGAGAATACGGCCGCTTTGTTCCTTGGCATGCCTTTGTTCTCCGATGTTGTTACTCCCGTCGGGTGCCACTGCTGGCCAAGCCAGCAGAACCCAAACCATGATCCGCAGTGACCAAGGCTCAATCGCGCCGCATGCTACTCCCCGAGCACGGTCTGAAACTGTCCCGTGAGAGCATAGGCACCGTTGTTCATACATGTAAAGGAAACCGATCGCAATATTACCCCGGATTATTCGGCGAGTAAACAAAGAAAAGGATGTTCTTCCGGTCAACTATCTGATATGGTGAATGAAATTGACCGTTATAGAGGGTGACCGGATGGTTGGGTATGGTGAAAAGGAAAGAGAGACAATTCGCCCCGAGTTTGACCGTTCAATCATGATCGATTTTCAGGGAGCAAAGATCACCTCGGACACGGGTTTTCTGTTGCTGAGGGCCGTAGACGATCGTTTCGGGATCTTGGGGCCAATCGAGAGTGAACTGGAGGATACCAGATCCTGGGTTCATAGCAACCACACCCAGCTTCAAATGGTTCGGCAGAGGGTGTATCAGATGGCAGCCGGGTATGAGGACTGCAACGATGCCGACTTTCTGCGAATTGATCCCGCTCTTCGGCTCGCCATAGGCAAGGGCGACGAGGCCGGGGCTGGTCAGTCCAGGCTATCGAGGCTTGAGAATGATGTTCTGGGAACCGAAGATGGATTGAATGCGCTCGAATCCGCCCTGACGAGGTCCAACGACGCGCTCATGAAGCGCAAGAAGAAGCAGCGGTTGATCGTGGACGTTGATTCAACGGAAGACCCGGCGCACGGCAAGCAAGAGCATGTGGCGTTCAACGGTCACTTCGGAAAGAATTGCTTTCATCCTCTGTTCGCTTTCACGAGTGACGGAGACTGCCTGAGGGCCAGGCTCAGGCCCGGCAACGTTCATTCAGCGGATGGCGTTGTGGAGTTCCTCGATCCGATTGTAAAGCGGTATCGATCCCGATTCATCCTGTTCTGGCTTCGGGGGGACGCGGCGTTTGCCGGCCCTGAGGTTTACGAGTATTGCGAGGGTGAGCGGGTCACGTACTTCATCAGGCTTCCGGCCAATGCGGTGCTGAACAGACTCATCGACCCGCATCTAACGCGTCCCGTGGGACGACCTCCCAAGAGCGGGATTCAGATAAGGCTGGTTGATTTCCGGTACCAGGCACAGACCTGGGAGAGGGAGCGAAGAGTGGTCGCCAAGATCGAATGGCACGCCGGAGAACTCTTCCCGAGGATCGGGTTCATTGTGACCAATTCCAAGCTGCCTGCCGGGAAAGTGGTGAAGGTGTACAACGGACGCGGGGACGTTGAGAACCGGATCAAGGAGGGGAAGAACACGCTGCGTTGGGACAAGACGAGTTGCCGTCGCTTCGCCGCCAACCAGGCCCGTTTGCTCATGGGGGTCCTGGCGTACAACCTCCTTCACATGCTCCGGCAGTTCTACCTCATGGGCGAAGAGGTCAAAAGGTCGATAGAATGGCTCATCAAGCGCCTGATCAAGGTCGGAGCAAAGGTGGCGTATCATGGTCGGAGGTGGCAAGTCCATGTGGCTTCAGCTTTCCCCTTGGCCCGGTACTACCGAGCTGTGTTCGGGTAACGACCAGAGTGGAAATAACGGTTGACGGAGTGCCGGAGGGTGGAGTACGCTCAGATCAAGGATAAAAGGGACCTCTTCATCAACGTGGCGATGCTTTTTGCCTGCGTTGGGTCGCATGGGACACTCAACCGGGACCTTGTGGGGTCACGCGAGGTGCCCCGGCCGCCCTTCGGGGGTGCCAAGAGGTTCAAAATGGCAAGACCGCCGCGTGATTCCGAATAATTCCTCGTTCAGCTGCGTTGGGAGAACTCCCATGAACATACCAGAAATTTTCCTCCGCGAGTTTTGGGAGCTATGGCCGATGACTCGTGCCCTTTTAATCGGATCCTTGATTGGACTGGTGGTACGTTTGGCCTCAAATGGCGGCGGCACTTTGATCACTCCCACGAAGTCATACCCCGAGCTTGCTGCGTTCAGCAAAGACGACCAACTGAGATTGCTTCGCGAGGCGTGTAGGGAAGCATTCAGTGCGCTCTCGTTTGTTCCAATCTTGGTCTTCCTTGCTTCTTGGTGGGTCGGCGCCGCGTTGCTACGGACGCTTGTGAAGGTTACCGCACCCCCCGAATGGGTAGTGATTCTCTTGATCGGTCTATTCTTCGGTCTATTCTCAGGACTCGGTTATTGGCTGGCACGGCGCTTGGAAGCACATCGTGTGCGGCCTTTTCTGAAGAAACTAATTGACGTTAATGACTCAAATCCAAGTAAGTTTTGAGGAGCGCCCCCGCCAGAAAGAATAAGAAGCCCATGATGCCGATAATTCCAGATGCTGTGTGCCGTTCAATGAAAAAAAGACAGGCTATAATTGCATCGAGAGTATACACCACCAACGCGTAAGCACAACTACCGAGAAGAGCCGCGACGCCTAGAGGTGGTTGCAAAACCTCGTAGACATTTTCTCAAATTACAGGATGCCCGATCCCAGGGCTATCGCCATGAGCAACAACATTGCCCCCACGATCATCTGTAACGCCTTGATGGTCACTTTGTCCAGCAATCGCACGCCGATGACCGAGCCGAGCCCTGCAGCCAATATCCCCGCGACGATGAGACCGCTCTCCCCGTGCCCACCTACTGCGGTCAGGTGTTTGGAGAAGAAGGTGGCTCCGTAGACCACGAGTCGCGAGATGTCCACCACCACCGCTGCAACCACTCCGGTTCCGATGAACTGCTCTTTGCTCAGGCCCGCTCGGACGAGAAAAGCACTGCGCAAGGCCCCTTGAAGGCCGGACAGGCCGCCGAAGAACCCTGAAACAGCACCTCCGAGGGAGAGATACTTTCGGTCAAAAGCGAGATTCTCGAACCTGGGGACTAAATCGAAGATCGCGAATATGGCTATGAGAGCGGCAATAACCAGCTTGGCTGCTGTGATTTCAAATCGTCGGCCTCCGATGCTGTATTCCGCAAGAGGCGCCGCATCCGCTATGTATCCCAGGAAAAAGGCTCCAAGCGCGGCAAAGAGAGCTGCGGGGACCGCGAACCTGAGGACCACCCGGACATTCGCGTGCTTGCCCACCAGCACCACCTTGAACAGGTTGTTCGCCAGGTGGACGACCGCAGTAGCGGCCACTGCGACATTGATGGGAAAGAAGAGCGCAAAGGCCGGCATCAGAAGAGTTCCCAGGCCAAACCCCGAGAAGAGCGTGAGCGCGGCCACGACTATCGCGACGGTGCATATGACGGCGTATTCTAACATGGCTCGTGTCGAAGAACCAGGCGCCGGTCAGCACGTTTCGCAGAGCTCCGAGCGAAACGCCGTATCACCCTTTGCCTCGGCCGAGGGCCCACTTCAGCGTGGTGGCACCCAGATAGGCTGCTCCTGCCAGGATAATGGTGGTGGCGCCGGCCGGATAGTCAGGGGCATAACTGATGACCAAACCGGATGTGGTGAAGAGCGCGCAGAGAAGCGTGGAAACCGCCATCATGCCCCACAGTGTCTTTGAGAATTGTCCGGCAATAGCCACCGGCAGCGTCAGCATCGCAATGACCATGACGATGCCCACTACCGTTGCCAGGACCACGACTGTCAGAGCCGTCAGGCAGAGCAGGAGAAGATAGAACACTTCTACCGGCAAGCCACGGAGGCGCGCGAATTCGTCGTCAAAACAGACCGCGAGGAACTGGTTGTAGAACAACAGTCCCATGGCCACGATGATCGCATCCAGGCCCACGAGCATCCACAGGTCATTGCTCGACACCATGAGGATGTTGCCGAACAGGTACCCCATCAGGTCTTCGTTGTACCCGGGCGTACGGGAGATGAAGACGATCCCCACCGCCATCCCCACCGCCCAGAGGGCGCTGATCACGGTGTCCTCCCGCTGCCGTGCCCACAGGCTCACCAGCCCGATGATCACCGCGGCGATCAACGCGGAGACGACAGCGCCGTGGATGGGGACCACCTCATTCCAATGGTATACTTTCTGAAGATAAAGGGCAGCTCCCATACCGCCCAGCACACAGTGGGCAATACCATCCGCGATGTACGAAATGCGCCGAACTACCACGTACGTTCCAATGATGCCGCAGGCAACGCTCGCGAGAATCCCCGTGAGAACCGCGTGTTGGAGAAAGGCGTACTGTTGCACGTCCGTTAGAAACTGTGACAAGTGCACCCCTCTTCACCGTTATGCCTCACCATGCGCACCGGTGATCCATACAGTGCGTTGATCATTTCTCCCGTAATTTCGCTCGTTGGGTGCATGAAAACCCTGCGCTTGACGCAGACCACGCTCTTGACCACGGTGGAGACGAATCCGATGTCGTGGGAAACCGTAACCACGGTCAGCGTCTCGTTCAGGGTTCGCAACAGTTCGTACAGATCGCCTCCCATAACCACGTCCAGATTGGCAGTGGGTTCGTCCAGCAGCAGCAGGTCCGGTTCGCAGGCCAGAGCGCGGGCGATGAACAGCCTCTGGCGCTGTCCGCCTGAGATCGAGGAAAAGGGCTTCCTGAAAACATCGCAGAGCCCCACCTGATCGAGCGCACGGGCCACGATCTCCCGGTCCTGCCGAGAATACCGACCGAAGGGCTTCCCATGACCGAGGCGCCCCATGAGCGCCACGTCCATGACCGTTGCAGGAAACTGCGGGTCCAGTTGCGTATACTGTGGCATGTATCCGACGCGAGGTCGGGCTGCCTCCGGGGGCCCCCCAAACATCCGGACTTCACCGCGGGAAGGCCGGAGCAGACCCAGCATAAGTTTGAGCAACGTGGTCTTTCCCCCGCCGTTCGGTCCCACCATGGAGACGAAATCGCCGTGCGGAATCGAGAGGTTCACGTCTTCCAACACGGGATCTCCGTCATAGGAAAACGATATATCCTTCATGAGAATTGCCGGAGCATTCATTGGGTTCATGGTGCGCCTGTCCCGCCTTGTGTTTTCACAACGATCACTTCTTCTGGGCCTGGAGAGCGGATTCAAGCTTGGCCGCCATGTCCTGGAGGTTCTTCAGATAGTCTCGCGCCAGATCGTCGAGAGGGACCACCGCGCCGTCAATGGCTGCGGCCAAAGCTTCCGCAGTTTTCTTGGAGAACTGGGGCTGGACGAAGATGACCCTGACTTCGTCCTCCTTGGCCAGTTCGACCAATCGTGCAAGTTGCCGAGCGGTGGCTTCTTTCCCTCCGATTTGCACAGGAATCTGCTTCAGACCATACGCGGCGCCCAAATAGCCGTACGCGGGGTGAAAGACGAAGAAACTCTTGCCTTTCACCGGGGCAAGGGCTTTGGTCAGTTGCTCGTGAACTGCATCCAGGTCGTTGACAAAGTCTCTCAGGTTCTTCTCGTAATCCGTCCGATGGCTCGGGTCGATACGGATCAACGTGTCAGCAATGGTTCCGGCCTGAATCTTTGCAAGTTGCGGATCGAGCCACGTGTGGGGGTCGAAGTCGCCCGCTTCGTGGGAGTGCGCGTGATCCTTGCCGTGCCCGTGCTCCCCTTCCTCGCCTTCTGACTCATCTTCGGTCATGGTTCGGCGTTGTATTCCCTGCTGGAGATCGACCACCTGCACGTTTTTAAACATTGGGCCGACCTTCTTGACGAGCGTCTCTTCGAAGGGGAATCCCACTTTGAACAGAATCTGAGCTCCTGCCAATTTGGCCATGAGCTTTGGCGTGGGCTCGAAGGTGTGAGGGTCCTGTCCGGGACCGACCAGCACACTGACGTCCACATTTGGTCCGCCCACGCGTTCCACGAAATAGGCGACCGGGAGAATGCTGGCAAACACGTTGACCTTGCCTGCAGGATTTTCTGCGGCGGCTGGCAGAGAGACACAAAGAGAAATGAACGTTAGTAGGAGCAGGCTAGCAAAACCTTTACGCATTGGACATCGCCTCCGTGAACCGTTTCCCGTCCGATGGGTCTGGTTTCAATCGGTATCATGGCCGCTCGTGACTTCCCGAGGGCTCCGGTCGCACACCACATGGATGGCACTGCATGTTTCACATTCTTCGAAATGATGGTCCGCGGTGAACAGATCCCAGTGATGGCGCTGGCTGGGCATGATCACCCCTGTACCCTTGCAGAGCGGGCATACACTGTTGAGGGCCGCGACCACTGCCGTCCGAATGAATTCGGACCGGTTGGGAATCCCTTTCATAGCATCTCTCAACGATTCAGGGACCTTGAATGTAATGATATCGACCTTTTCTCTTTTCACAGTACGTTCCCCCGGAGGCTATTGACCTTCTTCCCTCCCCAAAAAATATTACATAGTAACACCAGGCTGTCAAGGCGGCCCGGCCCAGAGAATTTCCTTGACACACCTGGACGCGGCTGTCATATTCTGTTCACAGAATTCTATTCGGTCTAGCGAACTCAAACCGAGGATGACGCGATGCCACCCAGGAAAGATCCGGCCCAAACAAAGGCGGATTACTCGTCGCTCGTTCCCGCGGTGGAGCAGGCCTCGCGAATCCTCCTCGCCCTTGCTGAGGGCCAGCCGAGTAAGACAACTCTGACGGACATCTGCAACAGCGTGGGAATTCACAAGAGCAAAGGGTACGCAATCCTGAACACTCTGCAGCACTTCGCGTTCGTGCAACGGTCTCCGGACAGCAAGACCTACTCGCTCGGTCCGGGTCTGCTGTTTTTGGCGAGCAAGGTCCTCGATAACCTCGATGTGCGCGAAGTCGCGGCTCCGCTTCTACGCGAGCTTTCAAGGGAGACCAACAGTACCGCGTTTCTCGGTCTCATTTCGGAAAATCACGTGTTCGTGGTGGCCAAAGATGAGGGGAGCCGGGACATTGGCGTGACGATCAGACTCGGCCACCGATTTCCTCTGACCTGGGGAGCGCACGGAAAGGCGATAGTCGCCTTCCTGCCCGAAGCCGAACGGAAGCATTTGCTCGGCAGCGCAAAGCTTTACTTTCACGGCAGCTCATCGAAGTTCGACCGGCACCGCCTGGATCGAGAGATTGCCGAATGCCGCAGGAGCGGGTTTGCTGTGGACCTGGGCGACATGCAGATAGGGATTCACGGGGTGGCCTCCGCAGTAAAAGGTCCATCGGGAAAGGTCATCGGAGCGCTGGCCGTCATCGGTACGTTCCCTCAGGACCTGGCCCCTCGATATGGAGCGAAGGTCACGAAGGCCGCGCAGGGATTCTCTCAGATGGTAGGAGGTACCCACGTGGCGTCCAAACCATGATCTCTTCGTGCGCCATGGCTCAAGTACGGTGACGCTTTCTTGGTAGCAGGCGTAGGATGCGGTGACCAACGGGAACCGCATCGTTCGAGGTTTTCTCTCGACAGATGCGGTTCGTTTCGCTCACCGCATCCTACGGAGCTACGGAGCCTCAGTTCCCGAGGCCGAATCGAGACGGACAGAACTGCGAACAACCGCCCCCGAAAAGGAGAATTTGACATGGCGGATTTCAAATACTGCAACGTGGCTCGCGAAATGGAAGTGTACGGCTACGATTCGGCCGTGAAGAGCCATTGCCGAATGTGCCACGGGGGATGCGGTGTCGTCGTCTTTGTCAAGGACGGCAAGGCCAAGAAGATCGTCGGCGACCCGGATTGCCCTATCAACCACGGCACCCTCTGCGCGAAAGCTTTGGGTTCGATTCAGTTAGCCTATCATCCGGATCGCTTGACCTATCCGGTGAAGCGAGTCGGTCCCAAGGGAAGCGGTCAATGGGAACGCATGTCGTGGGACGATGCGCTGAACACTATTGCTGACAAAATCCTGCGCTACAAGGGAGATTACGGCCCTGAATCGGTGGTCATGGGCTATGGCACGGGGAGAGACAACGAGGCGGCCATCTATCGGTTTGCCAACGTGCTCGGCAGTCCGAACGTTCTGACCGCGGGACATTTCTGTTACGGCCCCCGTCTCGCCACCACCATCATTACCGCGGGGTCGAATCCGGTGGTGGACTACGAGAACCACCCCAGGTGCATCATGGTGTGGGGGAACAACCCGGTCTTCAGCAATCCCGATTCGTACAAAGGAGAGCCCTTCTCGGTGGCCCTCGATGAAGGAGCCAAGCTGATCGCGGTAGATCCGAGGCTCACGCGTATTGCCGCAAGGGCCAACTTGTGGTTGCGGTTGCGGCCCACGACCGATGCCGCCCTGGCCCTTGGCATGTGTAACGTCATCATCGAGGAGCAGCTCTACGATAGAGACTTCGTCGAGAATTACGTGCACGAGTGGGAGCGGTTCGTCGAACGGGTCAAGGAGTGGCCGTTGGACCGGGTGGAACAGATCACGTGGGTCCCGAAAGAGAAGATCGCGGAAGCAGCCCGGCTGTTTGCCACCACCAAGCCCGCTGCCATTCAATGGGGAGTTGGGGTGGAAATGCAGGCCAACCTCACCAACAACGACCGGAGCTTGATCGCGCTCATGGGCATCACGGGTAACCTGGACGTCCCCGGCGGACAGGTCTTGTTTCAAACGCCGAATATTCGGACTGTAAGTTCGTTCGGCGCTCACGGGATGCTCAGCCGGGAGCAGTTCGGCAAGCGTCTCGGCGGCGATAGGTTCCGCCTCGCGGCCCGCTTCTCGATCGTCAATCCGAAAAAGGTCTGGGACGCCATTCTTGATGAGGAGCCGTATCCCGTGAAGATGCTCTTCCTGATAAGCACGAATCCTGTGGTCACCCGGGCCAACGCAGCGGAAGTGCACCGGGCGCTGGAGAAGGTCGAGTTCATGGCCGTCTCGGACTTCTTCATCACCCCGACCGCGGCGCTCGCGGATATTGTCCTGCCCGCAGCCACGTGGCTCGAGATGGATTACATCGCGGATTTCTGGAAACGTCACGGGTACATCCTGCCGAGGCGGAAGGTAATCCAGGTCGGCGAATGCCGATCGGATCAGGAGATGCTTAACGACCTGGCCCACCGGGTCGGCATCGGCGAATACTGGTGGCCCGACTTCGAACAGGCCCTCGACCACATCCTCGAACCGATGGGCATCACGTGGAAGCAATTCAAAGAGATGGATTACATTCGCGGCGAGCTGAAGTACCGGAAATACAAAACAGAAGGCTTTTCGACCCCGACGAGAAAACTGGAGATCTACTCGTCGGTCCTGGAGAAGATGGGATACGATCCGCTGCCGCAATACCAGGAAGCTCCGGGAAGCCTGTACAGTGCACCGGAGGTGTACAAGGAATATCCGTACATTCTCGTATCCGGCCGGCGGATACCGGTCTTCTTCTGCTCGGAGGGACGCCAAATCCCGTGTCTTCGAGAGGTCTGCAAGGAACCGGTCGTCGAGATCCACCCGGAGGCCGCGCAAAAAGAGGGGATCAAGGACGGGGATTGGGTCGTAATCGAGTCTTCGAGAGGCAAGATTCGGCAGCGAGCGAAACTGTTCGCGGGCATGGATCCTCGCATCATCTTCGCGGAGCACGGCTGGTGGTTCCCTGAATCCAAGGATGCAACCCGTGGATGGCAGGAATCGAATGTGAACATGCTGACAGACAACAGCTATGAGAATTGTGACCCGGCCATGGGCGGAACCGCGATTCGCACGCTGCTGTGCCGAATTTACCCGGAATCGCCGTCAGGGAGGTCGTCAGATGAGTAAGCACGCTCTCGTCATAGATCATGAGGCTTGCTGGGGGTGCAGAACCTGTGAGGTGGCCTGCGGGCAGGAGTATGAATTCAGGAACAAGTTCATGCACGTCACCGAAGAGGGGCCGACACAGGGTGGCGCTATGGAAGACTACCGCTATCGTGTCAACGTGTGCCAACACTGTGACGATCCAGCATGCGTTCCCGCGTGTCCTGAGGAGGCCATCACCCGGCGCGACGATGGTGTCGTCATCCTCGATCCGGACCGGTGCTCAGGATGTCGGAACTGCCTGGAAGCGTGTGCGTATGACGGCATTTGGTTCGATGAAGGGGATCAGAAGGCCTTCAAATGCAATATGTGCCACCATAGGGTCGATCGAGGGCTCATCCCCGCGTGCGCTGACAACTTCTGCCTCGCACACTGCATCTATTTCGGCGATCCTGCCTCGATCCAAGAGGAGATCCAGGCCAAGAGAAGAAAACGGCAGACGAAGTGACGGCTGCCTGGCAGATCGAAAGATCTAGGGAGAGTGCGAAGCCCGAAAGGCATGGCATACCGATTCGCATTCCAGGGCCGGCTGCAAAACCTCGGTTTGGCAATAACAGCACGAAATCGCGAGTGGTTTACGGGATTGATCTTCTGCTATTTTTGTTACATTTACCTCGCCAGAGGTAATTCCCACAGATCGCTAGCATCATGATCGTCCCAAAACGATCATAACTTTCCGCAACCAGCTCTATGAGCGGCGGCGCCAATCTTTGTTCCCGTGAGGTACAACAGCTAAGATCACGCTTGACCGGGAGGCCGCTGCGAGGTACGCTCAAAAGAAGGGTGGAACTTGCTTCGTCGGTAACGTGACGACCGTCTCGTATCTTTCAGCTCTATCGGGGGGCCGTCGTGTTATCTTGGCGGGTTCAGACGGATTATGTCCTGACCTGGCAGCGGTCCGAAGACACAGGAAGTGCCGGACCGGCTCATGATTCCAGTTTTGGTCTGTAGCCTGTCAAGTCCACGGGCAGTGTAGCCCCTCAAGGCCTGATTCATAGGACAGGGTGAAAAGCATGCTGAAGCCTTTCTGTCTTCGAGTGGCGGTGATCGGGGCAGTGTGTTCGATCAGTTGCCTTTTCCTGATCAACTGTATTGGCGTGGCATCAGCGGACGACGATCTGAACCGAGAATTGATCGAGGCGGCCGCAAAGGGCAACAATGAGGAAGTCGAAGGCTTTATCCGATCCGGCGCAACCATCAACGCAGCAGGGGATGACGGCTACACAGCACTGCACGTCGCGGCCAGGGGAGGACACATTGAAACCGTGCGCCTGCTGATCCGACATGGGATAGACGTAAACACAGCCTCGATAGGTTGGACGGCCCTTATGTCTGCAGCAAAGGCTGGAAAGCTTGATGTGGTCAAACTCCTGATCGAGAAAGGGGCTCATGTGGATGAAACTTACGCGGGTGGATACACGGCACTTATGGGCGCTGCTGATCGCGGGCATGTAGATGTGGTCAGAGTGTTGCTCGATAACGGAGCGAATGCAGACGCGAGGTGGACATTCAGTCTGGAGGGGGACGCTCCTCAGGCCGCGCAAAACGTCTGGACTGCTCTCACCGGTGCTGCGGCACATGGACATACAGAAATAGTGCAACTATTGCTTGAAAAAGGCGCTGATCCGAACACAAGACACGCCGGGGAAACGCCTTTGCAGAAGTCGATTAGGTTAGGGCACGAGCCTGTTACGAATCTGCTCATGAAGCACCGAGGGGGACAATAAGATTTTTCCACAAAAGAGTTCCCCAAGAATTGTTCCTTGGATTGCAGCCTGCTGTCACAGCCATTGGAAACCTCGGGGCCTGCAAAACTCGACGTCAATAGGGACCTCCTCCGGGACGACAGGGAGGTTACGAAGGCCGGGGCTCCGAACGAGCTTCGCTGATCGGACCCGTGTAATCACGCGAGTTCCATCGACGAGCGACCGGTTATTCATCTCTTCCAGGAGCTTACCCACCGGCACGTCGCAAAGGTACGTTCCCTGTTGGAGCTGGGATCGAAGACCCCTGCATATCAGGCTTCTCGTGTTGCCGAGCGCATCCTCGTAATCGATCACGATCTCCAACTCCGGGGCTTTGTAGAGCATGGCCACCAGCTTATGGGCCAAGCCATGGACAACTGAAGACGATCCTATTCTGGCTTTCAAGAACAGCCCCGGCCCCGTCCCGTCGCACTCGAACTCCCTGTCGGGGTTCGGAGAGCCGGAATGTCGAAGCACTGTGTATCCGTCCAGGCTGGCGATAGGACGATAGTCCCGGTACAGGAAGCCGAGCCAGTTCGTGAACTCGGCAACGGAGTTGCGACCGTCGATCGCACCGTTGCCGATGACGATCAGGTCAGGCCTCGTCTCAGCGCGAAAGTAGCGGTCCACGAGCTCCGGCGCTTGCCAGGTCGTGGCCTCCGCGTAGATCTGCAGAGCCGGCGGGATGGATAATCGGAGGTTGGGAGTCATGGAATGGAACATCAACTCCCAGGGGACAAATGTAATGCGAGAAGCAGTTCCCTTCTGCGTGTTGTCAAGCTTGCTCAAATAGAGAAACAGATTGGGGGCCGCGCGCAGGACAGCAGATAAGCGGGAACGTTGGTCCGCGTATCCATCCCTCAGCATCACGATCCCGTTCACGATCCGGATAGGGGCATCTCGCCAACCACGCAATTCTTCTGCTACTTCCCTGGGGAGACTCGAACCGAACAGCTTGAGTTCGTACTGATATCCGGCGATAAAGATCGCAAATCCCGCCGCCACCGCTGCAACGGAAAGCCACGACCTACCTATGCTTCGCATGCCGATGGCGCAGAAGAGGATCAAGACCGGGAGCAACGTTCGGTACACCATCAGTGTGTGTTGATCGGCCCGGACAAAACCGGCCTTGAACAAGAAGAATGCGCTTATCACCGCAGTCCCGATCAGCGCGACCCGGCAGTCACGCTTGAAGGGATCGGAACGGCCGGCCAATATCGCAACGAGCGGGAAGCTCAGGCAGCCCGCTAACCCGAAGGCGTAGCGCCAATCGGATGTTCCCCACGGCTTGTGAATGCCGCAGTTTTCAGAATAGAGAGAGGAATAATAAAAACCGCCATACAGATAATCATGAAAGCTCCACGAACCCGTCAAGAGAAAAAACAAAACATAACCGGCAAGAACGCAGATGCACAAAGACAAAACAACTTCCTTGAAACTGGTGGTCGAATGAAACGACCAAGCCACCAACAAGGCGATCATGCACGCGTGGAAACCGATGCTGAACTTGATCAACACTCCCGCTGTTGCCACAACGAGAAGAGCGTAGAAGAGCAGCTTTCTCTTATTCAAGTCGTCCTGGGCACAAGCGGACATGCAGAGGAGGATGGTCAAGAAATAGAACGAGCAGTCCAGGCTCCCATGATCGGCGGAGAAACCAAGTCCGGCGAAAGACACGCATAGGCCTGCCACCAGGAGCCCGTGCTTCCACGTGAAGACCGGGATGATCGCGATAAGCTGGCTCAGCGCGAAGAGAAACAGAGCAAGGTAGACGGTCCCTATGGCGTAGTAGAAAGGGGATGGCTTCTCGCCGTCTTCTATCAAGGGCGCCAATCGCTGGTCCAGTGGCCCATAGTTGAAGAAGAAATCCTTGCCGACAAATTCTCCCTGCCTCGAACCTATGCTAAGCGCGTATTCCCACGAACCGTCGAGAACGTCCAGATCCCACGTCTTGGGAGTCATCCAGCCTGAAACGATGTACAGAGAAGCCAACAGACCGATAATGATGATTCCCAGGCGACTTCCACGTCCACTCATCGGCTTCTCGTCATCTCTCAGCGGGGGCCTGAGGCAGCCATGAACTCCCGCTGACAGGGAAGGAGAGACGTCTCCGGCTCCATTCATACTTATAGTGCGGGCTCTGCCAGCGACGGCAGATCGGTATGATAGGGAACGTGCACCCCCTTGTCAATCAGGCACCGCAGGGGCAACCTTTCACCTGGCTTCCACGCCTCTGCGTGGTGCGTCCGGTGAAAGGCTACAGCCAATCTTTTGGCGAATAACCGACTTTGCACTCGCCTTCCGGATCTGGTAAGGTTGCCTCGTGGGTTGAATTTTCACTTTATTATGAGAGTCATTCGATACGAGTTCGCAGCCCGAGTCTGACCTTTGGGGTGTGTCGGTGCATCGCTTCAGAGGAGACTGGTGCCATTGCGTTTACGAGGTCTTCCATCGACCGCAGCGGAGCCCGAACAGCAGCCCGGCTCCGGCCTTAGGAACGGGGAGATGAGCGACGAATCCAGATCCAGCGAGGAACTGCCCTACTCTTCACGGAGTGGATCGCTCGTGGAACGTCTGAGCTTGCGAACAAGAATGGCACTCGCTTTCGGCGTGCTCTTCGCGGTGATTTTGCTCTCGGTTAGCTTCATCAGAACGTTCGGACTCCCCTTCACTCCCGATCGAGGATCGTCCGGAGACGCACAGGACCTGGTTCTGAGACAATTGAGCTTCATAGCGGACCTCAAGAAGGAAGTCGTATTGCTCTGGCTTCAGGAGCGTCGGAGCGATGTGAGGACCCTCGCGTACAGCGAAGTTGTTGTCTCGTCCGTCAGGAAGCTTCGTGACGTGACACGCAGAAATGCAGGCCTCGGCGTATCGCGAGAGGCCCTGCGTGCCGATCTGCTCAAGGACAAGACTGGCCAGATCCTTACCGAAGCGCTTCGCACTGTCACCAAATCCGAAGGAATTTATCGGAAAATCCAGGTGGCCGACGCAGACGAAGGGCTTGTCATCGCGTCTACTCAAGAGGCGGATCTCGGTGACCGCGTTTCCGGCCATGAGTTCTTTACAGCCCCTTTGAAGGTGCAAGACAGCGCTTCGGTAGTCGTCACCAAGTCTCCTGCGACCGGCAGACCTTACTTCGTGGTTTCCCGGGCGATTCTGGACGAAGCCGCATCTGACGTGCCTGCGCCCCCAAGGGTGCTCGGCGTGGTAATAATGTATGTGGACGAGGACCGGTTCATCAAACCGCTTCTGTACACCGGCGGAGGCCTAGGGGACACTGAGGATGTCATTTTGGTGACCCAAGACCGGAGAATCATAACCTCCCTGAGGCATCCGTTGCCGGATGGGACTCAAGCCAAAATATTGGAGTACCAAAACAAGGCCCAGCCAGCGACACTGGCAGCCCAGGGACAGGAAGGTGTCGGAAGCAGCTTGGACTATCGGGGCGTGTCGGTCCTGGCCGCTTATCGTCATGTCAGAGTAGCAGCGAACGCCGGATGGGGCCTCGTGGTCAAGGTTGACAAAGACGAAATTCTTGCGCCGGTAAAGGGAAGATGGCTCCGTGCCTCGTTCATCTCCCTGCTCGGAGTGTTGGCTGCCGCGGTCATGGCCGCTCTGATCGCGGGCAGGATAGCTCGCCCGATTCAAGACCTTATTCTTGTTGCTCGGCACGTTGAGGCAGGCAACCTCGATGCCAGAGCAGCGGTGGCGAGCGCGGACGAAGTCGGGAACTTGGCTTCCACGTTCAATTCGATGATCGAACGGGTCCAGAACTGGCACGAGGATCTCGAGGCCCAGGTCAAAAGCCGTACCCTTCAGTTGACCGAGTTGAACGAAGAACTCACCCGCGAGGTAGCGGAGCGCAAGCGGGCCGAGGGGAAAATCAGGCAGCAAAACGATTTTCTGGAGACGGTCCTGGAGTCTCTCGATCATCCCTTCTACGTCACGGATGCCGCGGATTACACGATCAAGATGGCAAATTCCGCAGCCAAGCTCGCCCGGGTCTCGGACGGTCTGACCTGCTATTCCCTCACGCATGGGAGGAACGCACCCTGCGGCGGTAGGGATCATCCCTGTCCCCTGGATGAAGTTCGCCGAACCGGACAACCGGCTGTTGTCGAGCATGTTCACTATGATGGAAACGGCAATGCCAGAAACGTCGAAGTTCACGCCTATCCGATCTTCGACTCCGAGAGAAACGTTGCACAGGTCATCGAATATTCCCTGGACATCACCGATCGAAAGCGAGCCGACAAAGAGCGGGAGCACCTGATACAGGAACTGGAAGCCAAGAATGCCGAACTGGAGCGTTTTACCTACACCGTCTCGCACGACCTGAAAAGCCCCTTGATCACTATCAAGGGCTTCCTCGGGTATTTGGAGCGGGACGTGGCCTCAGGAAACCTCAGACGTCTTGAGGCCGACTCCGCACGGATTCGCGGCGCGGTGGAGAGAATGGGCCAGTTACTGGAAGAACTGCTGGAGCTGTCTCGGATCGGTCGCATCGTGAACCCTCCGCAGGACGTGTCCCTTGACACTCTTGTACGAGAAGCACGGGAAACATTGGCCGGCCGGATTGCCGAGACGAGGGTAACCGTGGACGTGGCCGAAGACCTTCCTGTCCTCTATGGGGACGCCGCTCGCCTGCGCGAGGTCGTGGAGAACCTCCTTGACAATGCCATCAAATTCATGGGAGACCAACCGCATCCCAGAGTTGAGATCGAGGTTCGGCGCGGGAGTGACGAGACGGTCGTCTGCTTCAAGGACAACGGTATCGGGATCGATCCACGATATCATGATAAGATCTTTGGTCTCTTCGAGAGACTCGAACAGCAGACCGAGGGAACCGGCATCGGCCTCGCCATCGTCAAACGCATCGTGAAGGTGCACGGCGGACGGATCTGGGTGGAATCTGAAGGGCTCGGGCGAGGAAGCGCTTTCTGTTTCTCGCTTCCGGAAAAAACTGAACGCGTTACAAAGCAGGGGTGACATTCATGGACGGAGAACCTTTGATCATATTGCTTGTTGAAGACAATCCCGACCATGCAGAGCTTATCACGAGAAGTTTCGAGGAACACCGGGTGGTTAACCGGATCTTCCACGTCGCAGACGGTGAAGCAGCCCTGGATTACCTGTTCCAGAGAAATGCGTACGCGGATCCCAGCTCATGCCCGCGGCCCCACGTCATCCTCCTGGACCTGCGCTTGCCGAAGGTCGATGGTCTGGAGGTTTTGAAAGAGATAAAGGCCTCCGGGGAGTTGCGACGGATTCCCGTCGTGGCTCTGACGACTTCCGAGTCGGAACGGGACATGACTGGCGCGTACAACCGCCATGTGAACAGCTACCTGGTTAAACCGGTAGACTTTGACAAATTCGGCAAGTTGATGGATGACCTCGGATTCTACTGGTTGGCTTGGAATCGCAAACCGCCGAGTGAGGCGGACGACGACGAAGGCTGAGACCACTAGGGAGGAACTATGGATCCTCGGGGGCAGAGACCGCCGCTGCGAATCCTTGTGGTTGAGGACGAAGACGCGCATGCCGAACTTATCAGTCGGGCTTTCGAGGAAGGCGGCGCGGAAAAATATGCGGTCACGGTCGCGCGGAATCTGCGTGAGGCGCGAGAGAACCTTGATGTCTCGATTCCCGATCTCGTCATCGCCGATCTCAAGTTGCCGGATGGAAAGGGTACCGAACTGGTTTGGCACCACGGAAAAGACCGCCGAATCCCGCTGATTGTGATGACGAGCCACGGGAACGAGGCCGCAGCAGTTGAAGCGCTGAAGGGAGGAGCACTCGACTATGTCGTGAAGTCCGATGCGACCTTTCTCGATATGCCGCGCGCGGCCGAGCGGGCTCTACGCGAATGGGGCCACATTGCGGAACGCCGACATGCTGAAGACGCTCTCAAAGACAGCGAGGAGCGTTTTCGGGCGGTCTTTGAAAGCGCAGCGGACAGCATATTCATAAAGGATCACTCGCTTGCCTACACTCACGTCAATGCGGCCACGTGCAAACTGCTCGGCCTTCCCGCATCCAGGATTGTCGGGAAGCGTTCTGAAGATCTGTATGACGAGGAGACTGCAAGACAATTGAATGAACGGGAGACCCGAGTGCTGGCCGGCGAGTCGCTGGAGGTCGAGCAGATCAGGTACGTGCGAGGCAGCTCCATGACCTTCCACGACACCCTGGTCCCGCTGAGAAACCGTACGCGCGACATTATCGGCATCTGCTGCATTTCTCGGAACATCACCGAACGCAAGAAGGTGGGTTCGGAGTCCCCTATCGGTGGGCTGGACTACCCGTCAGAGGCCATGCGAGCCACCTTGCGCAAGTCCCTCGTCGCTGCTCGAACGGATAGCACCATCGTGCTCCAAGGGGAGAGTGGAAGCGGAAAAGACTACCTCGCTCGGTGGCTGCACGATCGTTCCCGGCGGGCCAATGGGCCGTTCTTCTCGATAAACTGCGCGGCCTTGCCTGGAGAACTGGCTGAATCGGAACTCTTCGGTCACGAGCGCGGGGCATTCACCGGGGCCGCGGGAATGAAGAAAGGCCTCCTGGAGCTCGCGGAAGGGGGAACGATTCTTTTAAACGAGATTGGGGAACTCGACTTGCCGCTGCAGGCCAAGCTGCTCACCTTTCTCGACACCCAGTCCTTCGTGCGAGTAGGAGGAGAGAAACAGATTCGAGTCAATGCCAGGCTCATTGCGGCCACGCACCGAGACCTGGAGGAGGAGGTTGACAAGGGACGTTTCCTGGAACCCCTCTTCTATCGGCTGAGCGTCTTCCCGATTCGGGTTCCTCCCCTGCGGGAGAGGCTGGAAGACCTACCGATGCTCGTCGAAGAAATCGTGGGCAAGCTGGCCGCTGAAATGCAGCTCACCGTGGTCCCTCGGATCGGATCCCGTCACGTCGACGCCCTTTCGCGGTACCACTGGCCCGGAAATGTGAGAGAGCTTCGCAATGTGCTCGAACGATCTTTGATCCTCTGGGAAGGCGGCGGTTTCAACGTGGTCATGCCAGCCCCGAAACCCACGGACCATGAGTGGTCCCACACGATAAGGTACGTGCCTGGAAAGAGCATCCGCGACTGCACCGAGGAACTCCAGACCTTTTTGTGCACCGCGGCGTTGGACACCTGCCAGGGGAACAAGAAGGAGGCCGCTCGCCTGCTCGATCTTTCACGTGACGCTTTTTACAGATATCTCAAGAAGATAGGAAAGAAGCCCGAAGATAAGACATGCTGAAACCTCCCTGTCTTATCTTAAGACACCCAAAATATGTATAACCACTTGGTATTATGTGATATCTCCATTTAGATAGTGCGCCTTGCCGCTCCCGCCGCTCCTCATTCCATCACTCCCCCACATCTCCCGCTGCCCGATCGATCCCACTAACTGGCTATAATGTCTAAATAATCTTCACAACTAATCGCAGGTCGGCCCATGGGCATGAAAAATGCATTACAAGGTCTCCAAGATCGACTTCCGTATGGGGGTCCGGCGTACATTTCATAATTTGATCACTGATTCTGCTCCGCGCACACAGCCCAGGGAGGTACCTCCGATGGAGTGTTGGAAAGTGAAGGACTGCCACAGGGAACTCCGGGAGGATTGCCCGGCCTTTAAGACGGGAAACACCGAGAATCTCAGGTGCAGGAGATTGGCACCTCTGGACAGAATTTTCCAAGGTTCCACCTTTGATTGCACGGGCCGGCTGGTTGGCGACCCGGTGCTGATGTGTTTTAGCTGTCCGGTTTACCGCTTCCACAGATGTGTGCCGGAAAGGGTCGAGCCGCGTCGAGGAGTGACTCAAGAGAGAGAACGGGGAGTTCACGGAAGTCCTTGACGCTGTAGGGATATAACCAGGGGGGGGAATTACACCAGATGCGCCTCAGCGCCCTGGGAAGTTTCGCGGCCGAGATCTCCCCGACTTGTTTGCACGGGCGAGTCCGGGGCGCTCGGGCCAAGAGAACCAAAGGCAACAGGATGCCAGGTGAGAGTCTGATACAGGCGGCCATGCAAGGAAATTTGGCAAGAGTGCGCGAACTCATTGCCGACGGGACGGACATCAATTTCGCCAACTTGCAGGGCGTAACTGCCCTCATGGTGGCTTGCCAATGGAACCGGACGGGAGTCGTGAGGTTCCTTCTGACCAACGGCGCGGACGTAAACGTCAGAGAGACCCAGTCCGGACTGAATCCCCTCATGTACGCCTGCCTGTCGGGAAATCCGCAACTGGTGAGCCTGATTCTGCGTAAGAATCCTGTGGTGGACTCATGCGATGCGGCCGGCCGGAGTGCTCTGATGGTAGCCGCGACCCTCGGGAATGCAGAGGCTGTGAAGCTGCTCGTGCAAAGCGGCGCGGACATCAACCACATCGACCATTCGGGATCCACTGCGTTGGACTGGGCGAGAGAGAACGGCCAACAGAGTGTGGTCGATTTCTTTTTGGCACGATTTGCCGGTTCGGACCGTCGTACGTGATCGCGGAGGAAACGGCTGTAATGACGCTGCGTAAGGAGATTCAGGAATGACGCTCGAAGCGCAAATTGACGCTTTGATTGAAGCAGGCTGGCATGTTCTGGAAAGCAATTTTGATGAAGCGGCTTTTCTGCACTGGCGGACGCGGTCCTACGAGTGTCTGAAGGCCCTGCTGGGACCTGGCCACACCTATACGGAACACTTCGAATACAATATGAGGCAATCGGAGGCTGCCACACTGCTTAGCGGAGTGGGAGTCCTCGCAGCAGTGCAGCTGGCGGGGTTGCACGGCAAGGGGATCGAGCAGCGGAGGGATGGGGCCGATGCCGATAGAGCGGAGGGCATGCGAGCCGGTTTCCTTGTGGCCGATCTCAAGTCTGCCTGAGGGGACCAAGGTTGGATCGCGAACGGCAACTGCACCCTCGAGCACACACAATCGGATGGATTCACAATGGGAGAGGCGTGGATATGGTCATAAGTGATAATGCGCGACCCACGGTACTCATCATCGATGACAAAGAAAGAGGAGCCCGGTTCCTTGAAGGGGTCCTCAGGAATGGGTTCCAGGTTCGAATCGTCACGACCTGTCAGGCCGCGGTGGACTTTCTGAAGACCGATTCTCCGGATCTCGTCTTGTGTGACCATGTTTGCCTTCATGCAGGAAAAGGTGAATTGTTGGACGCATTGACCAATGGGTCTGAAGTTCTTGAGATACCGTTGATCGTGGTCGCAGCCGAGCGTCCAGAAGAAGACGCTGAACTCATGAAATTGCTCGTGGGAGCGGTGGATTGTGTGCCGAGGTCGGTCCCACCCCGGCTGCTCAGGTGGAAGGTCCGTAACTGGATACACCTGAAGCGGGAAATAGATCGCCTTCGGTATCAGAGCCGCGGTGAGGAGAAACCAGCGGCGGCTCTAAGCCGAGTTTCTCGGGGAAGGCATGGGTAACTCGACAGGCGTGGGGGAGGGTTTCTGGAACGACGGTTGATCCTCGGCTCGCCGCAAGGAGCAACGGAAGTGACTGAAATAGGCCTAACTGAATCGCTCGGTACGAGTGTGCATTTGCCATCCGGGCATAGCTGCCGCCAATGGGTGGGCTTGTGGCTCAGGAGATGTCTGGTGAGCCTGTTCTCCCGGCCGGCCCGCCGTGAGGTTTTTCGGCAAGCTGCCGGATCCAGGCTCAGAGGAAGTAATACGGGGGCAACAGAGTATCTGTACCTGGTAGCCACTGCTGACGATCTCGATCAATCCCTCAAGATGATGAACGAGGAGATCGCCGAGCTGGAAAGTCGCTTGCGGAAAATGGCTCAATATTAGTGCGAAGCCGGCAGGGAGCCTGATCGTTAGGGCCGGACGCGTCTGAACGTAAGTTGCAGCAGGAGCGGTGACGCCGTCTCTGCGAAGGAGGGCCCCATGTTTTTGCCAAAGAGCGATATGTTTAAGGATCTCAGGCAGGAAGCCATCGCAGACATCTCCGAAATAGCAGCCGAAGAGACCCACCCGAAAGGGAGCGTTCTCTTCTTAACAGGGGCGCCGGCGACGCACTTCTACCTTCTGGTTGAAGGGAAAGTAGCCCTCACAATCGGTGACGGACCGTCATCGCACTACACGGTTAACAGAATCGGCGAGTCGTTCGGATGGTCCAGTGTAGTCGGACGGGGGTCTTACTCGGCCACCGCGGAATGCCTTGCACCCACGAAAGTCATGAAGATCGACCGAGCCGGACTGGAGCGGGTATTCGACGCGCACGCCCGAAGTGGACGCGTTTTCTACAAAGGACTGGCAAAAGCCATGGGGGAAAGGTGGCTCGATCTGCACCGGATGCTCATGTCCGAGCTGGACGGCAGCCGGGCAGTCTCCTTCGGCACAGGACAGGTGATGGCGACCGGGGAGGAATGACGGACCGATTCTTATGCTGGAGCGCATGACGGACACGGTTTGACCCTAATGGGCTCCAGGACGCGACCATTGGGAACCGCGAGGGCAACATTTCAGCGGTCGTAACTAATCTTCACGCGCGGTGCACGTGAGTGGTGCACCCAGTCCATGAAGAAGGGGAGTTCCTTGTCCGTCGTTCCGGCGGAGGCCGGAATCCAGTCCCGCGCTTCGCTGAGTTCGATATCTCCTGGACCGCGGCCTTCCCCGGGGTGACGACGCGAGACCACCGGCGTGTGGTTGCATCAACAACGTCGATCTGTTGCCCCGTATAGCTGAACACTTACCAGCGCTCCTCTTTTCCCATCGAACGGTTTGAAACTTGACCAAGGTCCGGCTGTCTTAAGATTTGGGGGATAAGGGTGTGGTACGCCTTTGGGGTCGTGTTCGCGAATGCAGAGGATGGTGTCCCCCTTACGGGGCTCTCTGAACGGTTGTAGTCCTTCGGCAATGAGTTTCCTTCTTGTTTTTTTCTCCCCAGTAGCGTTCCATGTGGCTCCGTGCCGAGGCAGGGGAGCAAAACGAGTCTCTTCCAGACAGGTCAAACGGGTTCTCTCAGTGTCAAGGAGGTCGGCCATGTTCACTGAATGGGACAAAGAGTTTGACGTCGTGTGTGGTTCGGCGATCACGTGTGAGGACTGCGACCCGCTAGCAGACTCGGGGGTGTGGGACCTGCTGCACGGGACGAGGCAGGATGTCCGGAGCGACGGGGTCTATGAGGACGAGAGCGATCCCTCCAGGGGTGGGGTGCGCTTCGATTGAATCAAGGACGATGTGTTGAGCTGGCACAACGTGGACAGCGAACCGGTCCGGCCAATTGAGGATTACGGGAACGGATGACCGGATCGGCGCTCCTGGAGGTTTTCCATTCGCTTCAGTGCGATGAAACCCGGGGGTCACCATGAGAACGAAAGAGATCGTGTGGCTGGTTCTGCTTGCCGTGGCCGTTTGTCTCACCATTTTGCTTAAGTATGTCCCCTATTTTCCGGGGGATGTAAGCATTACCCTGCTTATTCAGTCCTTGCTGCCGGAATCCAAAACCTGGGCACAGGTATTGTCCTCGACAGCGGCAATGCCTTGGATCTTGGCTCTCATCGCTGTTACCTTCGCTCTTGCCTGGAAAATTGCAGGATGGCGAGCTAGTCTGTTGTCCCTTGCGGCCTTCATCGGCCTGGCTCTGTTGGGAAAATTGCTTGGGCCGGTCATTGCTCAGCCGCGACCTTCTCCCGAGTTGGTCCAGGTCACGGGCACGCTTTCCGGGTCCGCATTCCCATCAATCTTCGCTTTCAATTACGCAGCGACGGTCGGCTTTCTGGCTGTCCTGGCCGTGACGAAGGGACCGGGGAGATTCCGATGGGCTCTCCTGGTCGTCTGCATATCGCTTCTCGCTGCAGGATGGATTGCTCGGGTTGCCCTGGCCGCTCACTGGCCCAGCGACGTGGCCCTCTCCTACCTCATCGGGATTTTGTGGGTTACCTTCCTCATGCGTTGGGTTAGATGGAAAGGAAAGATCGCTGCCCACCGGATATGAACCCATTGATGTCATAGAGACTCACTGACAGCGGTACAACTGCTTCCCAGCCCTGACATTACCGTCTTTGGCGGACCGGCGGGTCGGCATAGTGACCCGGTCAAAAATACCGGAGGCCTCGGTTTGTCACCTGATTTCTGAATCTTGGGAGAACGGTCTTGACACTCGTCCTCTCTTATGTCAAACCTGACATAAGCGTCCAGGTTTGCCTACAAACAGTCCTTCTGACGTCCGGACGGGCGAGGGAGCCCGAACCGGTAGCGTAGGAGAACGGTCTAATTCGTGTTGAGGAGATATCGATGGATTATCGGTTTGTGAAGACCACGTGCCCGTATTGCGGGTGCGGGTGCCAGATGCTGCTCGAAGTATTGGACGGGAACCTCATCGGCACGATGCCGCATAAGACGGCGCCGATGAATCAGGGCAAATTGTGCATCAAAGGCTGGAATGCCCACGAGTTCGTTCGCAGCCCGAACCGGCTGACAACACCCCTTGTGCGCAAGAACGGCTCCCTCCAGGAAGCCTCCTGGGATGAGGCCCTGGATGTGACCGTCTCGCGGCTCAGAGAGATCAAAGAAAAGCATGGAGGCGAAAGCGTCGCGTTCCTCTCGTCCGCCCGGTGCACCAATGAGGAGAACTACCTTCTCCAGAAATTCTGCCGGGCAGGATTTGGAACCAACAACGTAGATGCATGCGCCCGTCTCTGACACGCGCCCACGGTGGCAGGTCTTGCCGCCGCATTCGGAAGTGGTGCAATGACCAATTCGATACCGGAGATCGAGGACGCTTCGTGCGTGCTGGTGATCGGCTCAAACACAACCGAGGCTCACCCGCTCGTCTCGCACAGAGTTTTCCGGGCGAAGCTCAAGGGAGCCACCCTCATTGTGGTGGATCCTCGCAAGATCCAGCTCACCTTGCAAGCCGACATACACGTGCCGTTGAATTTCGGGTCGGACGTCGCCTTCCTCAATGGGATGATGCACGTGATCCTGAAGAATAGCTGGCACAATCCGCAGTTCGTTTCCGAGCGCACCGAAGGATTCGCGGAGCTTCAGGCGCATCTGGAGAAGTATTCCCCTGAAAAGGCGTCCCAAATATGCGGCGTTCCTCCTGAGGAGATCGAGCGTGTGGCGCGGCTGTATGCCACTTCCGAGTGCTCGACCATCTTGTACACCCTGGGAATCACCGAGCACTCGCACGGTGTCGACAACGTGAAGTCTTTGGCCAACCTGGCGATGCTCACGGGTCACATCGGCAAGCGTTCCTCAGGCGTCAACCCCTTGAGGGGCCAGAACAACGTGCAGGGTCATTGCGATATGGGCGCATTGCCGAACGTCTTTCCGGGATATCAGGTGGTGACGGACGAGAATATTCGCAAGAAATTCGAGACCGCGTGGAACGCGAAGCTCTCGGACAAGGTAGGTTACACCATCCCCGAAATGATGGATCGGCTTATCGACGGTTCGGTGAAAGGGATGTACATTTTCGGAGAGAATCCGGCCCTCGCGGATCCGGACACGCATCACATAAACCGTGCCCTGGACTCGGCTGAGTTCCTCGTGGTTCAGGACATCTTCCTGACCGAAACCGCGAAACACGCCCATGTGGTTCTCCCGGGCGCTTCGTGGGCTGAAAAGGATGGGACCTTCTCCAACACCGAGCGGAAAGTGCAACGCGTCCGCAAGGCAGTCGAACCTCTTCCGGGGACCCTCCCGGACTGGAATATACTCTGCGAACTCGGAGCCAGAATGGGCCTCTCTATGACCTACACTTCCCCGGAAGAGGTATTTAACGAAATGGCAAGTCTCTCGCCGATCTTCAGTGGCATGTCGTACGCGCGGCTCGAGGCGGACGGAATCCAATGGCCCTGTCCCTCGGCCGATCATCCGGGAACCTTGTTCCTGCACGAAGGGAAGTTCACCCGAGGCCGAGGAATGTTCAGTGTCATCGATTACCGGCCTCCCGAGGAGATGCCGGACGACGAGTATCCGTATCTGCTGACAACGGGCCGCCGGTATGCGCACTATCATACCCGGACGATGACGGGGAACTGTCCGACGCTGCACAAGGAGTTCCCGGCGCCGTTCGCTCAGATCAGCTTTGCCGATGCTGAGAAGCTGGGGTTGAAAGACGGGGATTCCGCGAAGGTAATATCCAGGCGAGGAGAGCTTGTCACACCCGTCAGACCCGGGGATATAGTCCCGCCGGGTTCCCTATTCATGGATTTCCATTTTATGGAGGCCAATCCGAACGTGTTGCTGGGGACGTCCCTGGACCCGGTCTCCAAGACCCCTGATTACAAGGTGTGTGCCGTCAAGATCGAGAAATGCCCTGCTGAAACGTGATCAGGATGCTGAGGAACGAACCATGAGGCAAGTCAGTTTAACCCTCAACGGGCAAGCCCGTACCTTGGCCGTGGATGAAAAGCGGGTTCTCCTGGATCTGCTCCGCGATGACCTGTCCCTGACCGGCACCAAGCAATCCTGCGATCGCAAAGGGCAGTGTGGGGCGTGTACCGTACTGGTAAACGGCAAGGCGGTGCGTTCCTGCCTCACCAAGGTTGTCGATCTGGAGGGAGCCGATGTCGTCTCCATCGAAGGGCTGGGCACCCCCGAGAGACCGCACCCGATCCAGGAGGCGTTCGCTTTGGCGGGCGCGATCCAATGCGGTTTCTGCACTCCCGGGATGATCGTGGCTACCAAAGCGCTCCTGGACAGCCATCCCGATCCTGATTCGGAGCGGATCAAGTCCAGTCTCAGACGCAACCTCTGTCGCTGCACCGGGTACACGAGAATCATCGAGGCAGTCAAACTGGCTGGGAAGTTCCTGCGCGGGGAAACCTCGCCGGACCAGCTTCGACCGGACCCTGCCCACGGAGTGATCGGCGTTTCTCTCCCGCGACCGGACGCACTCCTGCTCGCTTGCGGCACCGGTCGGTTTACAGCGGACTTCCGCATGGCCGGAATGCTCGAGTTGGCGGCAGTGCGCAGCCCCCACGCTCATGCGGTGATCAAATCCATAGACGCCTCCTCTGCTGAAAAGATGCCCGGTGTGATCGGCGTGATGACTGCGAAGGACATAAGAGGCTCGAACCGCCTGAAGAACGATCAGCCGTTGCTCTGCGACAGGAAAGTGCATGTGCTCGGGGATGCTGTGGCCCTGGTGGTGGCGGAGACCAAAGAACAGGCTCTAGCCGGCGCCCATGCCGTACGGGTGGAATATGATCCCCTCCCTGCGGTGATGACCCCGGCGGAAGCGTTGGCCGAGAACAGTCCACAGGTTCATGATGGCATCCCCAACCAGTGTTTTACCCATCCCCAGATCAAAGGGGATGCCGAGGCCGCGCTCCAGAGTTCGGCAACCGTAGTCACGGCGAAGTTCACCACTCAGCTCATTCACCAGGCGGCACTGGAACCGGAAGCCTCTCTTGCGTACCTTGAAGGCGGAGGGGACGAGAAACTGGTGGTAATCGGGCGCAGCATTTACATCCATTACCACCTGATGCAGTTGCAGGAAGCTCTGGGCTGGGACAACATGCGTTACGAGCAAGGCTTCGTTGGGGGACAATTCGGCATGAAGATGGACATCACTGCCGAAGGGCTTGCTGCTGCTGCGGCCCTCCATTTCAAGCGCCCGGTTCGGTACGTGTGCAGTCTGGCCGAGTCCATGATGATCACCACCAAGCGTCATCCGTTCGAGATGGACGTGCGCCTGGGAGCAGACCGGGAGGGTCGGCTCACGGCTTACACGATAGATTTCACGGTAGAGAACGGAGCGTACACGTCCGCGGGACAGTCGATCGTCATCAGGGCCCTGTACATGCTTAGTGGCTCTTACAACATCCCCCATGTCAACGCCCTCGGCAAGTTGGTGTACACCAACAACGCCTGGGGAGGCGCAGCCCGGGGAGCGGGACCACCTCAGGTGAACTTCGCCCTCGAGTCTGCCATGGATCTGCTTGCCGCGGAGTTGGGAATGGACCGTCTCGACTTTCGTCTGCTCAATTCGATCAAACCGGGCGAGTCGATCTCCACGGGGCAGGTAGTGGACGAGTGGCCTTATCCCGGCTGCCTCGAAGCTCTGCGACCTCATTACAAGCGGGCTGTGCAAGAGGCTCTCCCTTTCAAGGATGGCCGGATGCGACGCGGCGTGGGCATAGCCGGAGGCAGCTTCGGTATCGGACGAGGAGGGCCGGACCGATCCAACGTGGCTGTGGAGCTTATGCCCGATGGCGGACTGACCGTTTTCGGCTCAATCGCAGACCCGGGTGAAGGCAACGATGCCATGCTCACTCAGATCGCCTCCCATCTCACCGGTATTCCTCAGAGCAAGATCCGGCTGGTGTGCCGCGATACGGACCGCACTCCCGACTCAAGCTCTGCTTCCGGCAGCCGGGTAACGTATATGAGCGGCGGCGCGATGGTCAGAGCCATTGAGGTGTTGACTTCAGCAATGGCCGCAGTGGGTGCGAGCACGTACGAAGAGATGGTGGCAGCAGGGCAGTCAACCCGATACCTGGGCTCCCGCGTGCAGGATGCAACCTTCCTGGACCCCAAGACCGGCCAAGGCGCCCCGTTCGAGTCGCGGGTGCATGGCGCTCAGATGGCAGAGGTGGAGGTAGATAGCGAGACCGGGAACGTCCGGGTGATCAAGATTACCGCGGTAGTGGACCCCGGAACGATCATCAATCCGATGGTCGTGCAAGGCCAGATAGAAGGCGGCGTGGATATGGGAGCCGGAATGGCTCTTCGTGAAGAGTACGTGCACGGCCAAACCACGGATTGGGCCACTTTCCGGTTTCCGTCAACGAAAACCGCCTTCGACACGGAAGTTATCCTGCTCCAAACTCCCCGCGAGAAAGGACCTCTAGGCGCCGTGGGAGTGGGAGAGTTTGTGCTTCTGCCCACCCCGGCGGCCATCATGGGGGCTATTCAGGATGCCACTGGAGGAACCCGGATTTGTGACCTGCCGGCCACTCCCGAGCGCGTAGTGAATGCCATGGCCTCGGCCGGCAAGCAAGGGGGCGTCCCTCTGGGACGAAATGCCACGCCGGTAACCGGTCCGTACACGATGGAAGTGGTCGACGGAAAGGCAGTATACTTCGACGAGGAAGGCTTCTTATTCGACCCTGACGCCTGGAGCGAAGCGCTGGCGGAACACATGGCCAAAGCTGCTGGCATGAGCGGCCTGTCAGCAATACATTGGCGCGTCATCCACTACCTTCGAGAGTATTACTTTAGAGTAGGCAAGAGCCCGAGGAACAAAGAGCTGGCAACGGGGACCGGAGTGAGCGTCATGGAGATCGAGGCTGCCTTCCGGGGCGGGGTCAAATATGGCGCCCGTCGGTTAGCCGGCTTACACAATCCCAAGGGTTGTTGAGCCAGGGTAGCCGTTTCCTTTCACGCGGACGGATTATGCCCCTAACGAAGACCGGTCAATCGCCGGCCTTTTAGGCGGGTCCTTGAGCCGATTGCCTCAAACTGCTCGCGTTTTGTCTTGACCTTTCTCAACTCATGGCACAAAATCATAGGCTGGTCCGAGAGCGAGGGTGTCACAGCCTTCCCTCTGTCGTTTGCGTTGGAAACTGGTGCGGCTTGATGCTCCTAATTTTCGGGGGCCCGGCAGTGAAGTCGATTGCCGCTTCGCTGTCGCAATGGAGCGGCCCCAAGACCCAATGCAAGCGGTACTCGTCTGCAAGCTACCTGACATTATGGAGGAGCACCCCCGGAACAGCGGAGAAACTTGCCAAGAGCTCTGGACCGTGGCGATGTGCGTCCGCCTGCCATCTTCGCTCCACCGACACTCTCGGCCACGATCTGAGAGCAAGCGGAGCACCTCGCTGTACGTCGACGCTAGTTCTGCCGATTCGTTCACAGGAAGGCTCGCTAGCCTTCAACTCGAGATATGCCGCGTACTCAGAAGGGCGGCACCTCAGACTATTCGGAGGCATCAATGAGAAGAGTCCGGATGAACGTGAGGACCAAGATCTTCCTCGGAAACCTGCTGCCGATAGGTCTGATGGTGATTCTGGCCTACTTCTCCTATCTAAGCTTACAGTCCCTCCTCACGTCCATTTCGGCTGTGGACGATGCTCACGGAGTTATCGAGAAAGCTCAAAATATCCGCCAGGCAGCGGTTGATATGGGATTCACGCTGCGGGGTTACCTGCTCACTGGGGAGGACTCTTTTCTCAAAGAATATGAGAGCCGGAGTGCCAGTGTACGTGAGGCGTCGGATGCGCTGAAGGGGTCATTGCGAGACCCGTCCCAGATACAAATGCTAAACGAGCTACAATCGGCTGTCGAAGATTGGATCGCCAAGGCCATCATGCCCGCTATCGATGTGCGGCGGCTGCTGAAAGGCTCCGAATCTGAATCGCAGATGAAAGCCATCATTGGCATTAATTTCGACCGGCAGTACGTCGAGAGATTTCAAGAGCTGATTTCCAAATTCATCGAGGCGGAGAAGCAACGACTAATGGCCGGTAAAAACGATTCCAATGCTTCCGCTGAGGCAAGCGGACGAGTCGTTTTCGTCGGTAGCCTGATCGTGATCGGCCTGTCTTGTGTCATCTCCTTCGTCATTTCAGGCAGAATTACCCGACCGTTGCTCGAGGCGGTCGATTTTGCCGGAAGTGCGGCGGAAGGAGATCTTTCAAAGCGGCTGCAGGTCAAATCAAGAGACGAAATCGGTCGGCTCAGCCAACTCCTGAACGAAATGATCGCCAACTTGAGTGTTTACACCAAGCAAGTGCTGCAAGGAGCGAGCGTACTCTCCTCCTCGGCTGCCGAGATAGCGGCAACTATTGGCCAACTCGCTGCAAGCACGTCAAAAACCTCCGCTGCAATCACTCAAACGACCGCAACGGTAGAGGAGGTCCGGCAGGCCGCTCGGGTCTCCGGTGAGCAGGCGAGCAAAGTGGTCGAAAGCGCCGGACGCACGGCGCAAATTTCGGATACCGGCAAGACCGCGACGGAAGAAACCATTCAACGCATCAATGACATCCAATCCAATATGGAAAACATCAGCAGCACGGTAGTGCGATTGAATGAACACAGTCAAGCCATCGAGAACATCGTTGACTCGGTGCAGGACATTGCCGATCAGTCGCACCTTCTGGCGGTGAATGCGTCCATTGAGGCAGCGCGTGCCGGAGAACAGGGGAAAGGCTTTGCGGTAGTGGCCCAGGAGATCAAATCTCTTGCGGATCAATCCAAAGCTGCGACCGATCAGATCCGAAGCATTCTGGACGAGACCAAACGATGGATAAACGCGGTCGTGATGTCTGCCGAACAAGGCACCAATGCGGTGCTTGCGGGAGTCTCACAGTCGGGTCAGGCGGGTGAATCGATAGCCCTTCTGACGCGAAGCGTTGTCGAGGCATCCCAGGCTGCTCAGGTCATTCATTCGTCCATCGAGCAGCAGTTTGCCGGCGTCAACCAGGTCTCGCAAGCCATGGTCGGCATCGAGCAGGCAGTGCAGCAGAATCTCACGGGAATCTCCCAACTGGAATCAGCCGCACGGGGATTGGAGGAGTTAAGCTCCTCGCTCAGGGAATTGGCGACAAGGTTTACGACTTGATGAAAGGGACGAATCGGACAGGCAACCGGACATGTGATGGGATCAATAGATACCGAGGTCGATGCCGGCAGCGAGGGTCTGCCCCAATTCCCGGCACCGGGCGAGAGCGTCTTGGGTGATCTTCCCGCGATGGATGATCGGCTCCTGGACCTTCCTCATGCGATAGCCGGCGACGATGCGCTCGATGCTCGTCAACGCGCCGGTCCCGTCGTTCCCCGCTGAGATGACCACCACATACGGTTTGCCGATGGTGAACTCCCGCGTCTGTTCATAGGTCCGGTCGAAGAAATCCTTGACCGCTCCTGCCATGTAGCCGAAGTACTCGGGACTGCAAACGATCAGGACCGAGCATTCACGCAGCATGCGGCTGTCGACGCGAGCCGCAAGGAGCCTCGAGACCTTTACCTGAGGGACCCATCGCGCCCCCTCCTCAACCGCCGCGGCGAGTTGCTCTGTATTGCCGGATTGGGTATGATAGACGATCAGGAGATAACCTTCCGAGCCCATGATCCGGCCTCCTTCGTACGATCGAGGCCAGGGCCTCAGTTCGCCGCTCGGCGCTTAACGTCGTCCGCCGAGGGGAGGCCGGTTTCCGGAGGCCGTTCCGTCTCGTCGTGATGCCCGGCGTGTTTGTGAATCCATCTATTGATTCTGTCGCGGCAAAGCCAGACCAAAACGAGAAGAGCGCCGCACGCTACGCCCCAGGCGACCAGTTCCAGCCAGTTTTCGTCGTACAGGGCGGACCCGCTGTAACTCAGCATGATCGTCCCGGGAAGCCTCCCGACAGCGCACACGATCAGAAAGGGAAAGAACCCCATGGGGCTCAAGCCGAGGATGTAGCAGAGGACATCCTTGGGAAAACCCGGAATGGTGAACAGGACCAGGGCGATGAACGTCCCTTTTCGTTCGGTCAGGAAACGGAATCTCTCCCAAGTCTCTCGGGACACCACCAGCTTAACAAGGGGAGCGCCCATAAGCCTGCCCCCGGCAAATGCTCCGATCGAACCAACGGTCAGGCCAATTGTGGAGTAAAGGACATTGGGGAGAGCGCCGAAGATGAAACCGCCCACTGCCCCGGTCAATTCACCCGGGATTGGTGCCAAAACCACCTGCAGGCTCTGGATCGCTATGAATACAAGAGGTGCCCACCTGCCCCAGCTTTGCACGTAGATCCGCAACTCATCCTTCCCGACTAGAACGTCGCACGCGTCGTCCACGAGACAGACAAGATATCCCGCACGCCATAGCCAGACGATTCCGAGTGCCGTGCAGGCCAGCAGTACTACCGCGACCGCGAGTTGCACTGCTTCCTTGCGAGTCGAGATTCTCATACCTGAACTCCCTGAGAGACGGGCTGTGGTTCGTCGGTGGTCTCCGCTTCACGAGCGAGAGACAGAAGGATCTCATCCTCCATTCTTTGAATGAGAGGCGGAAAGGTTTTTGAGTTGAGCGCTGACACCGCGACCCCCTGGTAGGCGGCGCAGAGATTCTCCACGATCTCCGGCGCAACGAGGTCCTGTTTGTTGAACACCCGTATCAGCGGGATTTCGTTGAGGCGTAGCTTTTCCAGGAGCTTTTCCACTGCCTGCATCTGAGTCTCGAACGCCGGATTGGCGCAGTCGATGACGTGAAGCAGGAGGTCGGCATCGGCCAACTCATCTAGGGTTGCAGCGAAGGCTGCCACGAGCGTCTCGGGCAAATCCTGGAGAAATCCCACGGTGTCGGTAATCACCACTTCGGTTTCCCTTGGAAAGCGCAGGCGGCGACTGGAGGGATCCAGGGTAGCGAAGAGTTTGTCTTCGGTCAATATATTCGACTTGGTCAGAGCGTTGAGGAGCGTCGATTTTCCCGCGTTGGTATAACCCACGATGGATATGATCGGGATCCTCCTCCTCTGGCGCAGTTGGCGTCGAACCGACCGTTGCCGGGAGAGCTGCTGGATCTGCTTTTCCAGCAAACCAATCCGGCTGTGAATGCGTCGGCGATCGATCTCGAGTCGTGTCTCGCCGGGGCCTCGACCGCCGATACCACCGGTGAGCCGCGACAGGGCATCGTCTTTTTCCGCAAGCCGCGGGAGTGCGTATTTCAACTGAGCGAGTTCCACCTGGATCTTGCCTTCACTCGATTTGGCTCGCTGTGCGAAGATGTCGAGAATGAGCTGTGAACGGTCGATCACCTTGAGTTCGGTAAAATCTGCGATGGACTTCACCTGCGCGGGGCTCAGCTCCGTATCGAACACGAGGAGGCCCGCACCTTTCTGTAGCGCGTCGATCACGACCTCTTTCAGCTTCCCTCTTCCCACCACAAAGTGCGTATCAACGGTGTTGCGGTGCTGCACCGAGGTTCCCACGACCTCGAGCCCGGACGAATCCGCCAGGGCCATCAACTCTTGGAGTGACTCCTCCACTTCCCATGACCTGCCGGTGGTGCGACCGATGAGGTAGGCCCGTTCCTTGCCCGTTTCCACCGAGTGGGCTCCCACCGAGCGGTAGATTTCGTCTTCCAGAGATCTTATGAAGAGGCCGAAATCGAGATCGAGCAACGAGGGAGGCAACGGTTCGAGTAATTGCCACACTTCTCCTGCAGGATTGGGAGGGAGTAGGTGAGCGATCCTCACGACGGTGGGGAGCCCGGCCTCGTCCATCCCCACAGACGCGACCAGGTCGAGACGCAGGAGAGCGAGGTCGGTCAAGTCTTCCTGGCTGAGAGGCTCGTCTTTGAGGTGCGTATGAATGAGCCGCAACCCTCGAAGCCGTCCAACGCCCACGCGCCAGTCTTCGAGTCGAGGTATCAGAATAGAACGAGCGTCACCCACGAGAACCCGCGGAATATTACCCTTGCGATCGACCAGGAGTCCTATCTGCCTGCGAATCTCAAAGGAGAGTTCGGTCAACCGCCGAGCGAGCTCCTGGCTTATCACCCTGTTGGCCGGGATTCTCTTAAGGGCCAGCCGCTCGAGCCTGGCCCTCTGGGAAGATTTCAAGCCTCTTAGGGAACCGGAAACCGCGTTCAACAGCTCCCCCGTCCGGTTGCGATCAGAGTAGCGTCTCTTTTCAGCCGGTGCCTCCGTTCATGTGTAATCGCCTCCTTCGCAATCTCGACCGATTGCCGAATAGAGGTGAACGATTGCCTTCATTTCTCGTTTCCTTCGGGCAGGATCTTGACCACCGCACAACGTTGGGGGTCCAGATACTTCCGTGCGACCCGGAGCACATCCTCGGCCTTCACTTCCTTGATCTTCTTGATGTACTCCTTGTCATAATTATATCCCAGACCGTACAGCGTATTCAAGGCAGTGTTCTCCGCCCGGGACCAGGAGCTTTGCAACGCGATCAGATGGGTCCCGACAAGGTTGGTGATGGATCGCTGCAGCTCTGGCTCGTCCAAAGGCTTCTGGCGGACCAGCTCAATTTGTTTCATCAGACCCGGGAGCGCACGGTCTACTTTGGAGACGTCGCATGCCATGTACAAGACGACACTGCCCGGGTCGAGGCCCGGCCTGTCGAAGGAGGTCACAGTGTACGCCAGCGATTCCTTGTCTCTGAGTTGCCGAAACAGCCGACCGCCCATGCCTGCCAGCGCATTGGTGAGCACGTCGAGCGCGTACCGGTCCTTGTTGGCAAGCGTGGTTCCCGGGAAACCCACGCCAAGGTGGGCCTTGGCCCGAGGTATGCGGACCACCTTTTCACGGACGCTCGTCGGAGGGTCCTCACGCGGGACCTTGGGAGTGTCCAGCGCCTTGGCCGGAATCGTCCCGAAAAGCTCGCGAAGGCTCTTCATGGCCTTCTTGGGGTCGAAGTCCCCCACCACACTGATCACGGTGTTTGCCGGAACTGCAAATCGTTCGTAGGTGACTCTGAGGTCCTCGGGGGTGAGGCCGGAAACCGTGGCAAGGGTTCCTTCCTTGACGAACCCGTACGGGTGATTGGGTAACAGCACCCCGTTCAGCACCTCTATGGTGTATGTGACAGGCCGGTCCGGTGAGGTCTTGATCCGGTTGATGATGAGCGCCCGTTCCCGGTCGATCTTGTCCGCGGGGAACGCCGCGTCGGTGTAGAGTTCGGCCAGGAGCTTCAGCCCGTTGTCCAGGTTGCGGCTAAAGAAATTCGCAGTAAAGCCGAATGAATCATAACCCGAGAACCCGTACAACCGGCCACCCATATCGTCCACCCGGCGTGCGATTTCCACCTCGGAGAGCTTGTGGGTACCTTTGTCCAGCATCTGGGCTATGAAGTTCATGATCCCTTCATTTTCCTTGCTCTCGAAACGCTTGCCGCCGAGGAAGGCGATCCTCACCGATGCCACCGGGTTCGAGTCGTCGGGGACCAGCACCACCTTGATGCCGTTGTCGAGCGTGGCGGTCACTGCTTCCTCGGCCCGGGCAGCCCCCGTGGCCGCCGCCTTGGTTGATTTGCCCAGGGTGGCGGCGATTTCCGTCAATTTCTCGATGCGAACGTCCTTCGGTCCGTTCTCGGGCATGAGCACGGTCACGGTGACGTTGGGGTTGCCCACATACCGGCGCAACACCTCGGAAATCTGCGGAGGAGCGACCAGGCTGTTCAACCTCAGGTATTTCGACCCATACAACGGGTCATCGGCATCAGCCCGGAAGCTCCCCATGCTGCGGGCCTTGCCTTCGACGGTCTCGGCCGCGTAGAGGTGCTGTGACTCGATGTGAATCTTCGCCCGTTCCAGTTCTTCTGCTGAGGGCGGTTCCGCGGCGAGTCGGGTCAGTTCTTCCACAATGGCCTTCGTAGCCGGCTCAAGGTTCGCCGCGTCAAGGGTCGCAGAAACGACCATGATCCCGGATTCCTTCGGCGTCATGGCATAGGCGCTGATGGAATTGACAAGCTTCTTCTCTTTCTTCAAGGCCCGTACCAATCGTGAGCTTTCCCGAGCGCCGAGAATGTCCCCGGCCAGGTCGAGGGCATTGACGTCGTCCCCCTTCATGGAAGGGATGTGAAACGCGAGGCGGAGCCTCGTCTCACGGGAGTTCACATCGCGGATCAAGGAGCTCCTCATCTCCTTCTGGACCGGTTCTTCGGGTCTTGGAGGCCTGAAGAAGCCGACCGGTTTCAGATCCGCGGTCAGTTTCTCGATCTCGGGCCGCAATTGGTCGGGGTTCACGTCTCCCACGATGAGGAGGAACATGTTCTCCGGCACGTACCATTTTTTGCGAAACGCGAGGACGTCATCCCGCGTGAAGCTTGCCACCTGTTCTTTCGTCCCTATAATCGGATATCGGTAAGGGCTCTGCGCGTAGGCTGTCATGAGAAGTTGTTTCGAGGCTACTCGCTCGGGCCGTTCCTCTCCTTCCAGGATTTCTTCGATGACGACTTGCTTCTCCTTTGCAAGTTCCTGAGCATCGATCGAGGGCCTCAGCACCGCGTCGGTAAGGATGTCCAGCCCCTGCGCTGTGGCGCTCGATGGAACGGTAATGTGGAAAACCGTTTCATCCCAACTCGTGTAGGCGTTCGTATCACCTCCCAGGGCTTCGACCTCGGCAGCGATTTGTCCGACGCCTCTGCGTTCGGTTCCTTTGAAAGCCATGTGCTCGATCAAATGACTGATACCGCGCTCGGAGTCCTGCTCGTCCGCGCTTCCCACCGTCACCCAGAGCTGTATCGTGGCCACCTTTCGCGCATGGTCCTGTACAACCAGGACTTCCAAACCGTTCGGCAGAATGAAACGCTTCAATTTACCCTCCGTCGCGTCCGCTTTGAGAGGTATGATAAACAGGATCGCCGCCGCCATGATCGATGGTATCATGGAGACGACTCTTCGTATTACACTCATTACAATCTCCTTCTCAATTGTCCGTATGCCCTAGTACTCGGAAGGACTTCGTTCACGATCGCGGAAATGCAAGCCCGCCGGCTTTCCTCAGTAACGCCCCGGCATCTTAGAAATAATGCTCTTCTCGGGCAAGTCAACGGGCACGCGCTGCAACGCCGGTATCTTGCCTCACTTTTCGCAGGTGCCGGATTCCCGCTTCGTCGGGAACCAGGCCGGAAAAAACCGTGATGTACTGTTTCGCCTGCTGCTCCACTATTCCTCGCAGTGCTTTTCTATGTTGGCCATCGACCCGCTTGCCAATGTCCCGGAGCATATCGATGATCTTCAGATCGAGCACCCACTTGGGAATGAACGGAACGATCACCGTGCCCAGAACCGCGTCCAACAAGGTCAATCCGCCTCCGACGACTACCTCTACCGTGATCAGGAGAAGAGCCCACAGGGTGTACGAGCCGTAGAGCTTCACCTCATCGGATGTGGAGAGCCCTTCGCGGATGCGCTGGAACTCGTCCTCCAGGAGCTGCTCGACTCCCGGAAAAGCGTCATCATAGAGGGCTGCGATCTGCTGTCGATCCCATCTTGGGACCTCACTCCCCACAATTTTGCAGAGATCGTCCCAGGCAGCGTCGGAGCAGAGCAGTTCGGCAATCTTGAGGTTCAACTTGGCGACCGCCGCTTCGACCGGTTCCAGGCGCACGGCAGCTCTGGCCGCGTGCAGGTCCTCCGACCGCATGGCCCGCTCCGCGTCCTCTCGACCCGATCGGACGCCATTCGTAACTATGTCAACAATCGTGTCGAAAAGTTTCTTGAAGGCCTCACGCACCATGCGACGGGGCACGAAGAGGATGTCGTATTTTCGAAGCAGTTCCTGCAGGCGGTCACGGACTCTTGCCTCTGCGTCCTGCGACAGGATGGCATCGAGACGCGTGTCCATTTCCTGTGTGATATCGGAAACCAATAAGTTGATCCGCCTGCTTATAGTCGCAATTCTCCTTACCTCCCCCTGAAGCGCATTTTCCAGCTCTTCCAGCGCTGCAGCGGTCCTTTCCTTCAGATTCGCCAACTCGCGAGCCTGGAGCGTATCCTGGTCAACGTGCCTGCGCGGGGTAAAGAGGACCGCAAACGCAGAGCGCTCCCGAAGACCGGGGATCGAAAGGGGAAACGAATCGACTCGGTCCACTCTGATCGGCTCCGCCGCGTGTCCCAGTGCTCTGAGTTTGGTTTCGAAATCCTCGTACGCCGCGTCTGAGGAGGACTTGTTCATCACGAACAGCGTGCGTTTGCCCCACTCGAGCGCTTGCTGGCTCACTTGATGGCCGGCCTGGTCAGCGTACTTCTCCTGGGACGTCACAAAGATGATCACGTCGCTGATGAGGAAGAAATCCTCGGACATCCGGCGATGATCGCGTTCGACGCTGTCGAAATCCGGAGTGTCCACAAGGATCACACCCGCCGATTCCGGATCGCGGTGTGCAACGATCACCTCGTCGGTACAACCGGTCGAGCGCATTGCTTCGGTCATGGTTCGGAAAAAAGGACAGGACTTCAACTCGGGGACCACGTCTTCGTGAGCGAGGATTTTCGGTCGAAGGGTGCACGGCCGCTTCCTGCCGACATCACTTATCGGGCTCATAGCCAGGGAATTGAACAGCGTGCTCTTGCCGGTGCCCGTTCCCCCCACAAGGCAGACGATCAGAGGAAAGGCCGGATCCAAATGCGATTTCCAGATCCAGGCAGCCAGGAGCCTTTCCGCGTGGAGCCGCAGTCGCTCCAGGATAGGAAAATTCCCGAGGCGGCTATCAATTACGATACCAAGCATTTCCAGCATCGTCCCGGCCCTCGCGCTCCCTTCCTGGCTGGATTCCATACCGGCGGGTCCAGGAGGCTTTTGCGCAACGCAATGCTTTCCCGATTACTTGCCACGATGCCGGTCGATTTGCAGGATACGGGTAAAAGGCAACCACGCCAACCCCCTGGTCTGTCAGATTTTCTGGGAGCCGTGGTCTGCCGTGAGAACACTGGCAATTTTACCCGAGTAACAGGAGCAAGGGGCATGTTGGAGTTTCGGGAGAGGCTCCCAGGGTGGCGCTGCGTGAAAACCGCGGGAAGCTGAAACGACGGCAGGATATCTCGTCGAGACTTCTCCTTCTGCCACCGCCTCTCCCCTACCCTGCCGAGCAACAAGGCCTCTGCCGGTCAAAGTCTTCCTCTGGCGAGGGTACCGCGTCTTCTGGAGTCTGGGGAATGCTTCTCAAGCGCTTTGAGCCTCTATGATTTTCCGGATGGCAGGGGGTATGAAGATCCCCTCCAGATCCAGCTTCCTGAGAGATCGCGCGAGAATCAGAATCTTCCGGTGACGCGAATCCTTGCGATTGATCAAGATCATCGGTCTCCCCGCGACCCGGCAGTACCCTCCGTCACACCTCATGCCGCCTGCACCGAGATTCTCGTATCTCAGCTCAACTCCGAGCCGCAGAGCAATCTCCTCAAGATGTTCCAGGAGAGAACCCTCATTCATGCGCCAAACCTCCGAGCCTTTCTCGCCGATGTACGACCGCGCACCCATGCGCTTAGCCCCGTTTCCTTGAAAAGTCAAGCCACGAGTGCAGGCTCAAGCCGTCATTTCGTTTTGCTCTGGCCGTGCGCGATCGTCGTTCCCTCCCGCCCCCTGCCGCGCAGTCCGAGCTGCACGCGCGATTTTTCGCCGCAGGAAAGCTTTGCAGGCCGATCAACTGTAACTTCTTGTTATCAATATTTAAAGTGTTCGTCATGCCAGGCCTGCTGCCATCGTGAAAAGAAGCGAGCCTACTTTTCTTGGTCTAATTTCTCTTGACAAATCAAGTCGGTATGAATAACATAGCGCAATCCTTTTCTGTCAGCTTAACTGTCTGAAACTCTTTAGGTTTTGTGAGGAGGTATGGAAATGACCAAAGCGGATCTAGTAACCCGTATGGCCGAGGAGGCGGGAATAACCAAGAAATCGGCCGCTGCAGCACTGAAGTCCCTCGTGGGAGCGGTGTACGAATCGCTGAAGAAGAAAGACGGCAAGATTCGTATAGCAGAGTTGGGCACCTTCCGAGTGGCCAAGAAAAAGGCCCGTATGGGTGTCAATCCACAGACCAAGGAAAAGATCAAGATTCCGGCGGGGAAAGTTCCTCGTTTCGCGGCGGCGAAGGCCCTCAGGGATGGAGTCAAGAAAGCCAAGTGAAACCAGGAGGTAGGAATCTTCCATGAACAAATCGGATCTGATCACCACCTTGGCCACGGAGGTGGATCTTCCTCTGCGAAAATGTGAAGATATCGTAAACCTGGTGTTTGAGACCATGGGCGATGCACTCCTCATCGGAGATCGCATCGAAATCCGGGGATTCGGCTCGTTCATGGTGAAAGAGTATAAAGGTTACACGGGCAGAAATCCGAAAACCGGAGACCAGATCGCGGTCACGGAAAAGAAGCTGCCTTTTTTTAAGACGGGAAAGGAACTCCGAGAAAAAGTACGGTAACCCGAAAAAGGCGAACCGCTCGGACAAGCATTGCCATCCAGGGACCGGCTGAGACCAGGTTCCTGGATGGAACGCTCATCTGCCCCATCAAACTGCTCTTGATTCCCAGCCGGCCAACAATTATCATAGAATCGTAAGTGGCTGACGACTATCGGCTCGCGCCTCGCCCGCCGGGAACAATCGACACCTACCTGCCTGGTCATGGCCTGCCCTTCACCAAGGCTCTGGGGGGAAGCCCACCAGGAACCACCCTGGTTTTGAAGGAATCACGTGGACGTCTACAACGACATTCAGGAGATCGCGGAACTAATCCACGCGGCGGGGTTGCTCGACGACGAGGGACTCGTGAAGCTTCAGGAGGCTGAGTTTTACATTCGGGATCGCTTGGCCCAGGAACGAGCCCGACAGGCCAAGGACTCGGTTCCTCACGCCCATCAGGTCACCGCGGTGGAGATTATTGCGGGGATGAAGTTTTCCGGCCCAAGAGGGACCGTGGATGAGCCGCGGGTGATGGAAATAATCGCCAAGGAATTGGGCTATCCCTTCATGCGGCTCCAGCCCCTGGACCTCGACCCTGACTTCGTCACCCGTGTCTTGCCGCACAAATTCGTGGATCGATTCCTTCTGATTCCCGTAGACGAACGCGATGGCAAGCTCCGTGTTGCAATGTTCGATCCGTCCCAGGAAGAAGTGCTGCAGGATGTCTCACGGGTGAGCGGCAAAGACCTCGAGATCGTAATAGCGCCGAAGTCGGACATCATGAAGATCATCCTTGAGTTCCACGGCTTCAGGGGCTCGATCAAGGCCGCGGCCGAAAAGCACGTGAAGTATTTCAAGGAACTCTCGGACCTTGAGCGCTTGGCCGAGGTCAAGAGTCTTGAGGACATCTCCCACACCGACAAGAACATCCGTACTGCCGTGGACGTCATGTTCCGTCGCGCCATGTCTCAGCGTGCCAGCGACGTTCACATCGAACCCAAGCGTCGCAAGAGCTTGATCCGGATGCGCATCGACGGCATCCTCCACGAGGTCGACTGGATACCTGCAGCGCTGCACCAGGCTTTCACGTCGCGCATCAAGGGGATGGCGCAGTTGGACATCGCCGAGAAGCGCCGGCCGCAAGATGGGCGCATAAAGCTGAATTTGACCGATCGCGAAGTCGAGGTGCGCGTCTCGACCGTACTCACGGCTTTCGGCGAAAAGACCGTTTGCCGAATACAGGACCCGGACCTCCTGTTCATGGACCTAGAGGAGCTTGGCTTCACCCCTCTGGATCTGGCTTGTTTTCAGGGCTTCGTCACTCGCCCGCACGGCATCATCCTCGTTACCGGCCCCACCGGCTCCGGCAAGACCACGACTCTCTATTCGTCCCTGAAGGTGTTGGCTGTCGCGGAGAAGAACATCACCACTATCGAAGACCCCATCGAGATGGTTATTGAAAACTTCAATCAGATCGGCATCATGCCCGCGGTGAGCATGCTCCACGACCCGACGGAACGCATGACTTTCGGTCCGATGCTCAGGCACGTCATGCGCCAGGACCCGGACGTGATTATGATAGGCGAGATCAGGGACGCCGAAACCGCGTCTCTGGCCGTTCAGGCCGCGCTCACCGGCCATCTCGTGTTGAGCACGCTCCACACCAACGATGCATTGAGCGCGATCAACCGTATGCTCGATCTGGGCGTACCGAGTTTTCTCCTTTCCGGCACCCTTATCGGGCTAATGGCCCAGCGTCTGCTCCGAAAGATTTGCCCGCACTGCTGCGAGGAGTATTCGATATCAGTAAAGGAGCTCAACCAGAGAGGCTTCAATTTTGAAGGGCCTGAACGGATTCTCCTCAACAGAGGCCGCGGATGCCACGAATGTCGGGACACCGGTTACTACGGCCGGGAGAGCGTGTACGAGGTGGTCGCAGTAGACGACGACTTGGCCCAACTGATCACCGACAAGCCCGACATCCACGCTCTGAAGGAGATGGCCAAGAAGAAGAAATTCAGCACCCTGTGGGAGAATTCGATCCGCAAGATGTTGAATCGAGGCACCACGGTGGAAGAGGTCCTTCGCGTGGCCCAGCCGGATCCTCTGTTCAACGAGCCAATTCATCTCAGGCGGACCGCGGCCGGCGTACGACAGGGGGACACGTTTTGACCGAACGAAACCGTGCAGGAACAACACCAGCCAGGCAAGTAACCTGGTAGCCTGAGGTTGCGGCGCGAGGTGAATCGACAGCATGGAGGATTACCATCAGGACGAGACCCTGGCTGATTAATATCGGGCTGTTTGTGCTCACAGCGATCACGACTACCGCGGTGGGCGCATACTATTCCGACGAGCCCGCGCATTCCTGGTTCGATTTCTTCTTGAACGGATGGGTCTTCAGCGTGCCGCTCATGACGATTCTCCTCGTGCACGAGATGGGGCACTTTCTCACGGGAAGGCGACATCGGCTGGACGTGTCGCCGCCGTACTTCCTGCCCGCCATCTGGCCGTTGGGCACGTTCGGTGCATTCATCAAGATACGTTCGCCGATTGTGAATCGGAAAGTGCTGGTGGAGGTGGGGGCTTCCGGCCCCATTGCGGGAGCGGCGGTGGCAATTCCGCTGCTGTTGGCCGGGCTCTTTCTCTCACAGGTGCAGCCTGCCGAAGAGACTGCTCGGGAAGGGTTGGTGTTCGGCTCCTCGATCGTCCTGGAGCTACTCTGCCTCGTACGCTTCGGGCATTTGTCCTCCAGTGCCAATATTATGCTCCACCCCACGGCCTTGGCCGCTTGGTTCGGGCTTTTTGTCACGGCAATGAATCTCCTGCCAATGGGGCAGCTTGACGGCGGCCACGTAATCTACGCGTTGTTTGGCCCGCGACGGGCGCGAACTATATCCGTGCTGACGTTCTTGTTCCTGATACCGCTCGGGCTGATGCTCTGGCTGGGATGGCTCGTGTTTGCCGCGATAACGTTGGTTGTCGGGCTCAGGCACCCTCCCCCGCTCGACCCTGACACTCCGTTGGACCCTTCAGGCCGGCTGCTCGGTTACCTGGCGGTCCTCTTGTTCATCTTGACGTTTATCCCTGTACCGATAGCGTTCCTAGGCTGAAAACCTTTTCCCGCGGCTGTCACCCCAGCCTCTTGAGCCTGGATATTGACAGGATCGGCCTCTTGTTCTATGGTTGAACGCACTTCATGAAACCTGTCCGCGGCGCCGGGGTAGCTCAGCGGTAGAGCAGATGATTCGTAATCATCAGGCCGAGGGTTCAATCCCCTTCCCCGGCTCCAGAACTCCTATTAAATTCCAGCCAGTTACGCGACCCGCAGATGTTTAAGTTGTTTTCACAAGATGACCATTGCACCAGATTTGTGCCCAAGCAGGTCTTGACGATCCTCGAAGCAGACGCCAGCGGCACGGAGCCGACGGCCGAACGTGTGCTTCAAGTCATGAACGCGCACGTCAGGGAGATCGGCCCGCTTTCTTGCGCTTTTCCATGCGGTGTTGTAAAGGCTCCCAACCGGACGCCCCCTGGAGGTGAAGACGCGGCTGGGATGTGCGCATTCCTTTCGTGAGCATTTATACAAGAGACAAGGGCTTGCGTCTCATCAACAGCAAGGCTTGTGGGGCACAACGATCCATCACATTCTAAGTGATTGTGCCAAGACCATCTGGCAGCTGAGAACATTTGTTCTTGCCGGCGCTTTCTCGAAAAGCAACTCGATCAAACGGAACCGGACAAAATCAGACAGTACTTGAAATTATTACACATCTATGGCCATGAATCGGTTTCAGGCTGCCGCATTGATTGAGATCAGACACATAAGGTTTCTCTATTTCTCAAAAAGCGTTTCCACTCCTGTCCAATCGGGCGGAACTCCGTTCACCATGTAGTTGGCGCAGCGTTTCAGATAGATTCGGGCAGCCAGGTCGGCAGGATTCTTCTCCAGCACCTGGTTGAAATGAACGCTGGCTTCCGAAAATTTCTTACTATAGTAGAGCTGAATGCCGCTCTCAAATTCGGGTTTCGTCTGATCTTTAAGCTCGGCAAGACCTGCAGGATCACCCTCAAAGACCTCGTAAACAGTGACCGCGTCTTCTCTTCCCTTTACACGCACTTTGTCCATGAAGCGATGCCTGTATCGGTCTGATTCTTTCATCGCAGAAAGAGTCTCGTCACTCAGGCTGACATAGGAGCCGTACATCTTGTTCAAACCCTCGATTCGTGCGGCAAGGTTCACCGCATCCGCCACCACGGCCCCTTGCATGCGATCTTCACTACCGATGACGCCCAGCATCAGATCGGCACGGTGGAGCCCTATTCCAATTCCGATGGGGCCAAACCCATCTTTCTCGCGTTCCCTGTTGTACTCGGCCACAGCCTCCTGCATTCGGACGGCTGCCCTTACCGCATCATCCGATGTTCCCGGAAAAAGCGCCATCACGCCATCGCCGTAGTATTGATCTATGAACCCATTGCAGTCCTTGATCACAGGGTTCACTCGTCTGAGATAGGCATTGATGAAACTGAACGCCTCCTTTGGGGTCATCTTTTCCAGCAGGGTGGTCCATCCCCGGATATCCGCAAACATGACGGTCATGTTCCGGCTCACCTGGTCACCCAAATGGATTTCGAGAATACTATTCTTCTGCAGCAAATCGATGAACTCTCTGGGAACGAAGCGCTCATAGATGTTGTTCAACGACGCCAATTCTGCGGTTCGCTGCTTCACTCTTTCTTCCAGCCCTTCGCTGTACGCCCGTAATTCCTCGTTTTTCTCCGCAAGACTCCTTTTCAAACGGCTCATAGTCAGATGAGTATTGACCCTCACATGAACTTCTTCAGGTTGAAAAGGCTTGGAGATGTAATCCACAGCCCCGGTCGCGAACCCCTTTACCTTATTGGCGGTATCATCAAGGGCGGAAAGAAAAATGACCGGGATGTCCCGAGTTTCCGGATCAGATTTTAACCGGCTGCACACCTCGAACCCGTCCATTCCGGGCATCATAATGTCCAGGAGAATGAGATCCGGCCTCGGTTCTGCAACCGCCATTCTGAGGGCTTTCTCTCCATTGATAGCCGCTACGATAGCGTATTGATCTTTCAGCGTGCCCATGAGGACCTGAATGTTTTCCGGGGTATCATCCACAATGAGAACCTTGGGTTTCTTCTCACTCTGCAGCATCTTTGTGCCTCCTTATGGTACGCGTCCGCTCAGGAAGATTGAGGAGCCTCGGCGCCGAAGGAACGAACGATTCAATCTATATGTAACCATGCTCTGGAGAAGATCCGCTCAGTGAAGCTATGGTGCCCGTTTCTCAGGGTATCCTTATCTCCAGAACAGAGAAATCATCCTCAAGATTTTCTGAGCCTGCGATTTGCCGTACGTGCGACCATAGATCGTCCATGGTCGATTTGTCCCTATCACCTGAATCTCCCAGGTAGGCCTTCAGGCCGTCCAACTCCCACCAGACACCGTTTTCATTCATGATCTCATAGACGCCGTCGCTAAAGACATAGAGTCTAGCCGCAGGTTTGATCTCAAGCTCGTCATATTTGAAATCTATGCCTTCCAGCGCACCCAGAAATAGGTTCGGCGTTCTCAGTTCTCGAATCTCTGACCCCTTCCCCGGCATATCCTCGATCAACAGGGCTGGTGGATGCCCTCCGCTGGCGTAGGTCAAGAGGCGAGACAGGCGGTTGTACACGCCGTACCACATGGTAAAATACATGTCCCTGTGCTCATCCATGGGAAAAACGGCATTGAGGCTAGCGAGAACCTGTTCCGGTCTTCTAAAATCAACATTCGGCAAGTTCCTGGAACGGAGAACATTGAGCACAGACACTGAATGGAGTGCTGCTCCCACACCATGCCCGCATACGTCGATCAGGTAAACCGCCAACGAATCTTCATCGAGCCAGTGGTACCCTAACGAATCTCCCCCAAGGGTAGTTGATGGCACAAAGCGCCAGTCTGCCATCACTGGTCCCTCTGTGATGGGCTGCGGCAAAAGGAACTTGACGTAATCGGCAGCCTCAGCAAGTTCGCTGTTGAGCATCCCAAGGACGGTTTCGAGCTTCGCCCGCTGACTTGCCTCGAGGTCACGCAGTATCTTTAGCTCCAGATGGGCTTTTACCCTCGCTCTTACCACAGGAATGCTGAACGGCTTGGTAATATAGTCCATTGCGCCGAGCTCAAAGCCCTGGGTTTCGTCTTCCACCTCAGTCTTGGCCGTTACGAAGATGATCGGGATGTGTTGCACTTGCTCGTCAGCTTTGAGTCTACGGCAGACCTCATATCCATCCATCCCTGGCATCATGATATCCAAAAGAATGAGATCCGGCCTCGGTTCCGCCACAGCCAATTTCAGTGCCTTCTCTCCGTTGATTGCTGCCACAATGGTATACTGATCCTTCAGCGTCTCCATGAGCACCTGGATGTTTTCCGGCGTGTCATCCACGATCAGGACTTTGAGTTTTCGCCCGTATTCCACCATGTTTTCCCGTCCTATAGCTCTATTCCTAGCTTGCTGGCAATTGTTTCCATGGTTTTCAAAGCAGTGTCCGTATCGAAGCTTTCGACTTGCTTTTCCAGCCGTTTGAATTCCTCATGAACCGGTGAATTCGCCAGATGGCGATTCAAAGCTTCCAGCCGGTTCATGGCTTCGGTCAGGTCGCTCTCCAGAAGCTGACTTATTTCCTGGAGCAGAGTTTTTACTGCTTCCTCATCGACCCGCACCTCCGTCCCAGCATCCTCAGGTTTCTGTTGGGCAGTCAGTCTTTCCTCGACAATTTTTATCCCATCCATCATGACTCTTAACTGAGAGTCGAACTCTGCCATGAGGAGATCCACGTTCTTGCCTTCCTTGATGGCCTTCTCCAACTCGGCCGCGGCCCGGTATAGATTATCTCCACCGAGGTTTCCGGAGACACCTTTTACCGTGTGAGCAAGCCGGGCTGCAGTCTCCACGTCGTCCACTTGGAGAGCAGCCTTGATTTGCTCAGCTGCGCTTTCCTGTCCGTCCTTGAAGGTGCAAAGGAGCTTCGTATAGAGCTGCTTGTTTCCGGCTACCCGTCTGAGACCGGATGCTATGGAAATGCCGGGTAATTCAGCAGGCAGGACGTCCTCCACTTCCTTGCTCTCACTCGACGACTCGGGCACCGCTTCAGACATCTTCCGATAGCCCGGCTTGATCCATTTTACCAGTGCAGATATGAGCTGATAGGGGTCAATGGGCTTGGTCACATGATCGTTCATGCCAGCGTCAAGGCTTTTCTCGCGGTCACCCGCCATGGCGTGGGCGGTCATGGCGATGACCGGCAAGTCTTTAAATCTTTCATCCCTTCGAATCTCCTGGGTAGCCTCAAATCCTCCCATCACAGGCATTTGTATATCCATGAGCACCACATCGAAATCCCCCGCTTTGACCATCTCCACTGCTGCTTTGCCATTGGTGGCAATTCGGACAACCAACCCGGCTTGCTGCAAAATTTCCTCAGCAACCTGTTGGTTGACTTCATTGTCTTCAACCAGCAACACCATTGCCCCACGAATCTTTCTCAGCTCTTCCTCATCTTTGCCGCTCACTCGCGCCACGGCCTCACCCTCTTGCGCTTCCTTCCCAAAAGCGATCATGATGGAATCAAAAAGCACGGACTGGCCTACGGGTTTAAGGAGGAAGCCGTCGACCCCCACCTTATCGGATCTCTGCATGACCTCTTCACGACCATAGGCCGTCGCAATGATAATCTTGGGCTTCTGAAGGAGGCTCGGATGCCTCTTGATCACAGCGGATGCTTTAATACCGTCCATACCAGGCATCTTCCAGTCCATTACGACCAGCCTGTAGGGGTGGGATTCGGCTTCTTTCTCCAACTCAGCTATCGCCTCCTCGGCAGAAGCTGCAACGGTTACCTGAAAAGTCATAGTTTCCAGCAGAGACTGCAGAATCTCCCTGGAGGAGGCATTATCGTCTACCACCAGAACCCGCATTCCTCGCAGGTCGACCGATGGCTCCAGGTGCCTCCTTGAGAATTTCCCGGCCAACCCGAATTTTGCCGTGAATATGAACTCGCTCCCTTTTCCGGCTTCGCTTTTGACCCAGATCTCCCCTCCCATCAAATTGACCAACCGCTTGGAGATGGTAAGCCCTAGGCCCGTCCCTCCGTATTTTCTCGTGGTCGACATATCCGCTTGGCTAAAGGCTTGGAACAGTTTCCCTTGCTGCTCTTGCGTCAGGCCGACGCCAGTGTCTCGAACAGAAAACTGGAGCATGACCCATTCGTCTTGTTTTTCCAGCAACTTGGTAGAGATAACGATCTCACCCAGTTCCGTGAATTTCACAGCATTATTGCACAGATTGATCAGGACCTGCCCCAGCCTGAGCGGGTCACCGACCAGGGCAAGGGGCACCTCCTGCGGGGTATCCATCAGGAACTCCAGTTCTTTTTCATGAACCTTCACTCCCACCACGGTCGATACATTGTCGAGGACTTCGTCCAGACTGAAATCCACCGACTCCATCTCCAACTTACCTGCTTCGATCTTGGAAAAATCCAGGATGTCATTGATGATCCCCAGGAGTGAGTGTGCGGAGCGCTGTATTTTCCTCAGATAGTCCGCCTGCTTGGGGGTCAGATCGGTCTGAAGCGCCAGGTGTGCCATTCCAATCACCGCATTCATAGGGGTCCTGATCTCGTGGCTCATATTGGCCAGAAAATCAGATTTCGCTTTGGTGGCTTCCTCAGCTATCTCCTTGGCGCGACGCACCTGCTCTTCGGCCAGTTTTCTAGCGGTTATGTCGGTTACGAGCGCGAAAGAGCCCTTTTTACCTCCTTTTTCGTCAAGAAGAGGAGTGGCGTTGAACAAACAGGGCACGTTCACCCGGTCCGGCCTTTGCAGGCAAATCTCATAGGCCCCTGATATGCCTTTCTTTCTTAGTTCAAGCTGGTGTAGAAAGATCTGAAGGTTTTCTTCATCTACGAAATCAAAGATTTGATGGCCGAGTATTTCTTCCTCTTGCCTGCCCAGGATTCCGCACAGAGCGGGATTAATAAGCTGAGTGACGCCGTCGTTATCGACCATCCAGATTCCCTCGATGGCGGTCTCCAAAATTGTGCGGGTCCTGCGTTCACTCTCTGCAAGTGCCTGTTCAGCTCGGCGGCGGTCGGTGATATCCCTAAAAGTGATTACAGACCCAACGAGAGAGCCGTCCTTGTGGACAGGGTTGCTGGAATAAGCTACGGGGAAACTCGTGCCATCTTTTCGCCACAGCACTTCACTGTCGATATGGCTGGCGGTTCCACCTGAAATGGACTTGTGCATAGGACAGTCTTCTCGCGGATAGGGAGAACCATCCTCATGAGCGTAGTGAATGAGGCTGTGGAGCTCCTTGCTCTCGAATTCATCGGGCGAGTATTCGAGCATCCGACAAGCCGCAGGATTAATAAAGGTCATTTTGCCGTCTACGCTCACGCCGATGATCCCTTCGCCTGCAGATTCAAGGAGCAGCCGGGTGCGTTCTTCTGAAACTCGCAGCTCTTCCGTGCGATCCTTGACCAACTGCTCCAGATGATCCCTGTATCGCGCGATCTCGCTGCGGGCCATTTCCGCATCCTCGGCCAGACTCAAAGCAGCGGCCTGGCTGCGGCGCAATTCCTCGGCCCTCCTTTTTATGTCCTCGGTGGCCTGTGAAGCGCGAATTCGATCTAACGAGAGGGAGCCCACCATCTTGGCGAAGCCTGACAAGAAACCGAGAATGCTGGGCAGTTTTGCCTCGTCCAGCATTGGCACTTCCTTGATGGCAGTCAGGTAGTCGTCTTCATCAAAACCGTGTTCCTGAGCCTGACGACGGAAGAAGTCGAGATTCGGTTCCTCCAAGAAGAACTGGCCGATGAACACATTGGCCCAGTGCTTCCCGTCTATGATCACCGGCGAAGCCGCGTCCGTCATCCCATTCTTGCACCGATATATCGTGAAATCTTTACCTTCCTCGAGGCTCGAGCCCAATATAGTATCGCTTTCGACACAGCGTTGAGAGGAGACTTTGCCGACGCGGTGATAATCGGTGCAAGCCCGGCAGAAGTTTGCAAACACCAGAATCTTTCCTTTGAGATCTATGATGGCCGAGGCAACCCCGACCGCATCGCAGAAGTGGGCAAGAAGGGTCTGCAAATCCTCAACATTCAATAAGTCCGCTGCCTCCAATTCTTCAGGTTCCCCCCCTG
>JACRDG010000082.1 GCA_016218715.1 Desulfomonile tiedjei
ATTGGACTATGCCATCAGGTTTAAGCCATGAAGCAGTATGGGGCTATTTAAAGCTAGGACGAAGCGTAAATAGGAAATATCTTCCACTGGCTGATAAGCAAGCCAAACTATTCTCTTATTGGATTACTGATTCAATGTTAAGGGCATTGAATGTGATTGATCTGTGGTCGGGGGGAACCATTACGACTGACCACCCGGGAGGCTTGCCTCCTAAAGAGCAATATATCATCAGTTCACTTATGGAAGAAGCTATTGCATCAAGCCAATTGGAGGGTGCTGCTACTACACGACAGGTTGCGAAAGAGATGCTGCGATCAGGAAGGAAACCTGCCAATACGAATGAACAGATGATCTTAAATAATTGGGAAACCATGCAATACATCCGGTCCAATAGAGAGATGAAGCTGTCTCCAGAGAAGTTAATGGACATCCACCAACTTGTAACAGAAAAGACGCTGGACCCCACTGAGGCAGGCCGATTAAGAACGCGAGACGACATCATTGTCAGTTATAACAATGAAACAGTTCACGTTCCACCATTAGCTGGAACTTTGCCGCAAAGAATTGAAACACTCTGTCAATTCGCAAATGACAATGACAGTGAGCATTGGATCCACCCTGTGATCAAAGGCGCCATTATTCATTTTCAACTCGCTTACGATCATCCTTTCACGGATGGAAATGGCAGAACCGCACGTGCCTTGATGTATTGGTATCTACTGTCTCGAAGGTATTTATTGTTCGAGTATCTTGCAATCTCTAGGTATTTTCTACGTGCGCCTGGACAATATGCACGAGCTTATCTTTACACCGAAACTGACGAAGGTGATTTAGATTATTTTTTGCAATACAACTTGAGGGCAATCACGCTTGCCATTATGGATTTACGACTGTATGTAAATCGGAAACAAAAAGAAATATCTCGCTATAATGAACTCTTGCGAAGCTATCGTGGACTTAATGCGAGACAGAAAACCTTAATCTATCATGCCATTCGGCATCCAGATGCGATGTATACCATTGAACAACATAAAAATTATCATGGAATTGTCTACCAAACTGCAAGGATAGACCTCCTTCATCTAGCAACTAAGGGATTCCTAAAAAAGGAGAAGCAAGGAAAGGAATTTGTCTTTCTGCCATGCGAGGGAATGATTGAGAAGTTAAGGGTTAAAGAGGCAAGAGAAGCAAAAGTTCTTGAGAGTCCGATGCAACCAAGACTTCCTGACATTACTTGAGGGGGCAAGCATTATTAGTCATTAATACATTACACACTCAAAGAGGGGCGCAAGTAATCGCAGCCTTGGTCGGAATTTTCTCTAGCGCTGTCGCAGGTCGAGGAAGCGCGCGATGCCGGAGCGCGTGACGAGGCCGAGCACCTTGCCATCCTCCATCACCACCAGCCGGCCGCGGTCGTCGTGGAACATCCGCTCCATCGCGGCGGTGATCGGCTCGTCCGGGTGGATCTCCGTCTGGTATCCGTGGGGAACCATCGCTTCGCCGACCGTCAGGGCGCTCCACCGCTCGCGCGGGATCGCCTTCAGCTCCTTGAGCGAGAGCATCCCCACCAGCCGCCCCTCGTTCACCACGGGAAAGCCTCCGAAGCCGAACCGCAGGAAATAGTTGTTGACCGCCTCATCCAGGGTCAGCCCCGCTTCGAGCGCGACGACATCCGTCGTCATGACGTCGCCCACGCAGAGCCCCGTCAGGGACTCCTGGAACGACACCTGCCGGTGGGTGCTGTGGGCGGCCGTATAGAGGAAGGCGCCGATCAGGAGAAACCACACGCCGCCGATCGCCAGCCCCGCGACCACGTCATAGACCCCGAAGAGCATCAGTAGAACCGCGAAGCCCTGGCCGACTCGCGCCGAGTAACGCGTGGCCTTGTGAAAGTTTTTGGACCAGGCCCAGAGCCCCGCGCGGAGCACGCGCCCCCCGTCCAGCGGATACCCCGGCACCAGGTTGAAGATCGCCAGCACCAGATTGATGTTCCGGAGGTGTTCCGACAAGGCGACCAGCGCCGGGGGTGCGCCCGGCAGCTCGGCGAGAACCCAGAAGCCGAGGCCGAGCATGATCGACACGATCGGGCCCGCGATGGCGATGAGGAACTCCGCCTTGGGCGTCGGCGCCTCGCGCTTGATCTGCGCCATGCCGCCGAAGATGAACAGCGTGATCTGGGCGATCGGAACCCGATACCGCAGGGCGACGAGGCAATGGCCGAGCTCATGCACCAGCACCGACGCGAACAACAGCAGCGCCGCCACGACCCCGAGGCTCCAGTATTGCCAAGGGAGCCGGTGGGAAAGCACGGCGGGGAAATAATGGCGGGCCAGCGACCACGTCACGAGCGCGAAGACCAGGAACCAGGAGATGTGGACGCGCAACGGGATGCCGTACACACGCCCGATCTGCCACGACTGTCCACCCACTCGATTGGCCTCCCTTGTCGAGCCGAGGCCTCTAGTCTACACTAGGTTTTATGCCGTCGGATACCGCTAGAGTGGAAGGGGATATAGGGGCCAAGCTCGATCGCATTCCCGAGAAGCCCGGCGTGTATTTAATGAAGGGCAAGGGCGGGGAGATCCTCTACATTGGCAAGGCCAACATCCTGGCCGACCGGGTCCGCTCCTACTTCCAGAAGGGCGCGGACCTCACCCCCAAGAACCGCCTTCTGGTCTCGTCTGCGACGGACATCGAGACTATGGTCACGCGGTCCGAGTTGGAGGCCCTCATCCTCGAGAACAACCTCATCAAGCGGCACCGGCCCCGCTTCAACGTCATCCTGCGCGACGACAAGAACTACCCCTACCTGCGCCTGCCGATCAAGGAGGCCTTTCCCCGGTTCACCATCGTCCGCAAGGTCCAGAACGACGGGGCGCTCTACTACGGCCCTTACGTCCCCGCGGGCGCGCTCCGGGAGACCCTGCGCGTCATCCGGAAGGTGTTTCCCCTGGCCACCTGCGAAATCGAGATCGACGGCAAGGCCGAACGTCCCTGCATCGAGTACGAGATCAAGCGCTGCTTGGGACCCTGCGTCGGCTACCAGACATCGAAGGACTACCGCGATATCGTCAGGCAGGCCCGGATGTTCCTGGAGGGCCGGGACACCGAGCTCCTGGAGAGTTACCGCGCGCGGATGGAGGCCGCTTCCGATGTGGAAGACTATGAGGAAGCCGCGCGCATCCGGGACCGCATCTTCAAGATCGAACGCACGCTCGAACGTCAACGGGTGGCCCAGGGCGAGCTGGTGGATCAGGACGTCGCCGGCCTGGCCCGGGACGGCGCGGCCGCGGACATCCAGATGCTGTTCGTCCGGGGCGGGCTGTTGGTCGGCCGCAAGGACTTCCACTGGGGCCAGGTGGCGGACACGCCCGATGAGGAACTGGTCCGGTCGGTCATCGAGCAGTTCTACAACAAGGAGGTTATGCCGCCGAAGCAGGTGCTGCTGCCGCTCGCGCTGCCGGAAGCCGATCTCATCAGCCGGTGGCTGTCGGAGAGGAAAGGGGAAAAGGTCCAGGTGCTGGCGCCGGAACGCGGGACGAAGCACCACCTCGTGCAGTTGGCCGAAGAGAACGCCGCCGCCGCCTTGAAGGACCACCTGCGGGACGAAGCCACGGAGCGCGCCGCCGTGGAAGAACTCCAGAAGCTGCTGCACCTGAAGAAGACGCCGACCCGCATCGAGGGGTTCGACATCTCCAACATCCAGGGCAACCAGGGCGTCGCCTCCATGGTGGTCTGGGAAGCCGGCGTGGCGAAACGCTCTGAGTACCGCAAGTTCCGCATCAAGACCGTCGAGGGCGCCGACGACTTCGCCAGCATGCATGAGGTCGTCCTGCGCCACTACTCCGGCGTCAAGGAGGACCAGCGGCCGTTGCCCGATCTGATCCTCATCGACGGCGGGATCGGGCAGTTGGGTGCTGCGATGGACGCCTTGCGGGAGTTGGGCCTGTCGC
>JACRDG010000083.1 GCA_016218715.1 Desulfomonile tiedjei
CCTCGTGGTTTTCGGCCGCAAGGACTTTCGTGTGCTCCTCGATGCACGCGGGCCGCACCCACGTGAAATACGGAATGTCAGCCCTCTCAGCGGCTCTCCTGGCATTCGTACGGATCGCGGCCGCGTACGGATGCGACGCGTCGACGACGGCCCGGATCTCCTGCTCGGTAATGAGGGCCACGATAGCGTCCTCATCCAGTGCTCCGGTCCGGAATCGTATGTCCAGATGTTGCCCCCGGTCGAGCGGCACGTCCGTGGCCGTGGAGACGAGAACCCGGAAACCCGCTTCGGCGAGTTCCTGTGCCAGTGGCGCAGTCTCGCTGGTTCCCCCGAGAAGAAGAATCATACCTTGTACCCGCGCGGTGTGACGAAGCGGCCGTCGAGAATACGGGAAGAGCTGTTTCCGATAATGACGATGCTCCTCATGCCGATCTCTTCATCCAGGAAACGGTCGAGATCCGACAGCAGGATGCTCTCTTCCGCCGTTCCTACCGCGGTCCCGATCCCCACCGGTGTGGTTCCGGGTCGATGTGTCCGAAAGATGACCGCGGCCTCCTCCAATTGGCTCTTCCGCCGCTTGCTCCTCGGGTTGTACAGTGCGACCACCAAATCCGCTGAGGCCACAGCTTCGAGACGCCGCCGAATCGTCTCCCAGGGGACGAGGAGATCGCTCAGGCTTATGGTTGCGAAGTCGAGCATGAGCGGCGCGCCCATCGCCGCGGCTGACGCGCCCGCGGACGTCACACCGGGGCAGATCTCTATCGGTACGGAGATCCGTTCTCGCGAAGCCAGCTCCAGCGCCAGGCCGGCCATGCCGTACAGACCCGGATCGCCCGAAGAGATGAGCGCTACTGTTGCCCCTGCAGCGGCACGGTGAAGCGCGGCCCGGCATCGCTCCATCTCCTGGGTCATGCCTGAAGAGACGAGTTCCTTGCCTGCAGTCAGATCTTGGATCAGATCGAGATAGCGCCGGTATCCGACCACCACGGTGCTCTCCGTAATGGCATCCTCGGCCCGTCGCGTGCGATCGAGCGGTCCGCCAGGACCTATTCCGACCACAAACAGCTTTCCCGGGCCACAGCGACGGTCACTCCGCCGCATACTGTCTTCGGAATTACTAATCGCGTCCTCCTCCCCGCAAGCAAGGCCGACGGCTCAGCCACGGCAGGCAAGTTCACCTTCGATTCGACGAAATCCGACCGCTCGAAATCGCGAGCGAGCGAACGGATCTCATCAGATGCTATGAACCTCAGCGGGATTCTCAATATTCTCGCGGCCTCCAGCAGGCCCCTTTCATCCGCCTTGACGTCCGCGGATGCGAGCAACCTCACCTCATCGAGTGGCAGAGCCGCTGTATCCAGCGTTTGTTTCACCGCGGAGACAATCTTTTCCGCGGCCATTCCACGGCGGCAGCCGATGCCTACGATCAGGGTCTTGAGCGCCTCGGTAGTGGTCGATATCACCGGTTCCGCGGCGATGATGTTGGCCACCCTCACCGCGAGATCGTTGGCCCCGCCTTCGTGACCGCTCAGCAGGCTCACCGCGAACCTCCCGCCCGCATCCACCATCACCACGGCGGGGTCAGCAGTTTTGTGCTTGAGACACGGCGCCACGGCCCTGACCACCACGCCGCAAGGTGCAAGGTAGACCAGCCCGGCATATTTGTCGAAGATGCCCGCGGTCAGCTCGATGATGCTGGAGAATCGCTTGGTCTGATACAATTGCCCTGTCAAAGGCGGAATTCTGATGTCCCCGCCCCGCCCCTCTCCCAAAGGCAGAGGGAGAGGAAATGGACCTTCTCCCCCCGTGAGAGGGAAATCACCGGCAAGATGCCGGCGCCACTGGGAGTCCTCGCCGCCCGGAGGAGGGATCCCCTGTCTTTCCCCTCTCCCCGTGGGAAAGGGACAGGGTGAGGGTTGGACAACCTCATCGTCTAAGTGCGAAATCCCTCGAGAGGAGCCTTCCGTGCTCTCATGGAGATAGACGTCGCTCTCCGGGATGGCCTGTGCCAGGAGATTCGCCAGGATGGCTCCTTCCCGGGAAAGGGTGATGACCGCGATTCTCATGGTTCTTTTCCGGTGCGGTACTCATGGGTAAATGCCGGATCGTAGAGCTTCGACGCGGGCACGTCTCGGGAAAGCGCATGTCCCACGACGATCATCGCGGTCTTCCGGATGCCGGCTGCGGAGAGTTTTTCAGCGATGTCCGCTAATGTGCCCCGAATGATCTGCTGGTCCGGCCACGAGGCCCGGTACACCACAGCGGCCGGGCACTCCCTGCCGTAGTGTCGAGCCAGCGTTTCGGCCACCCCCTCGATTTTGTGAGCGGACAAGAAGACACACAGCGTCGCGTGGGTCGCGGCGAGGATCTCGAGGTCCTGCTCCGCGGGCATGGGGGTGCGGCCGGAAGTCCGGGTCAGGATGATAGTCTGAGCGATTTCCGGAGCGGTCAGCTCGCTCTTCAACGCGGCAGCCGCAGCTTGAAAGGAGCTGACACCGGGCACCACTTCATACTCTATTCCCAGCCGGTCCAGCTCGGTCATCTGCTCCCGAATCGCGCCGTATATGGACGGATCGCCGGAATGGACGCGCACCACGTCGATATCCCGCCGTGCAGCATCGCGAACGATCGCGACGATCTCATCGAGGTCCAACGAGGCCGAATCGTGTTTCTCCGCGTGGTGGGGCACAAGCTCCAGGACCGCTGGGCTCACCAACGATCCCGCGTAAATGCAGATCTGGCAGTTCTGCAGGAGGCGCTGTGCTTTGACCGTGATAAGCTCCGGGTCTCCGGGGCCCGCGCCGACAAAGTAGACCTTCATGACGCCTCCCCACCAGACACGCGCGGACGACCGTGAATCAGTATAGTGGACAGATACCCGACCTTCTCCTCGGTTGCGCCCTTGAGTGAGCGCAGGTCCAGCTCGATTCGCTGATTTTCCATCCCCGCGTGGGCCACGAACACGCCGCGGTCCATCATCCCTTCTTCTTCCAGCAGATCCAGGATCGCACCGAGCCGCTTCCCGATCTTCATCAGGACCAGCGTCCCTCCCATGGAGAGCGCACGCCTGATGTCTTCCAGATCGTCCGCGGTGGGGACGATCACCACCGGTTCTTTTGCCTCTCCCACGGGGAATTCCGCCAGTGCCGCGGCTGCAGAAAACGCCGTAATCCCAGGCACCGTGACTGCTTCCACATTGGGCAAGCGCTCCCGAAGGGCTCGCAACATATAGATGTAGGTCGAATAGAGGAACGCATCGCCCAGCGTCAGGAAACACGCGTCTTCGCCGTTCTCCAGGACTTCGGCCACGAGCCGGGCCGATTCCTCCCAGCGCTCTTGCAGCTCAACGCGGTCCGTGGTCATAGGGAACAGGATCTCGTGAATGGTAGCTTGTGGGCTGATATGTTTTCCCGCGATGCTCAAGGCGACGCTTTCCGCTCCCTTGCGGGCTTTAGGTACAAAGACGTGCGGGCACGCGGACAGAATCGCTGCCCCTTTGACCGTGATTAGATCCGGGTCGCCCGGTCCGACCCCGATGCCGTATAAGGTTCCCAGTTTCATGGCAAGCTGCTTCTCTTTATGACCAGGATAACGCCGCGGGACGCAACCTCCAGCGTCGCCAGGTCGGCAAGATTCACTTCGCGGATGCGCTCGTCCTCCATGGTCAGGTTTTCGCACACGAAGATCAGCCGATCGCCCGAGTTGCTCCCGCCAAGCTGTTCGGTAATCCACCGAGGGAAGCCCCGGCGCCCGCCCAGCACAGCAATTTTGTCACTCTCCCACACTGACGCGTCACAGTGGGGGTTCTCCTTGTGGGCACTGATGATACAAGCGTCCGCCCAGTCAATCCCCACACGGGCAAAGGCCGCTTGCACAGAGCTGACCCCGGGGATGACGCTGCAGTTGTCGCGGCCGAAGCGCTCCAGCACCAGTTTGGCCAGGCTGAACAGCCCGGGATCTCCGGTTACCAATACGGCTATCTGCTGGTGGCCGCGTCGCTCTTCGATCCGATCGAGGATGTCCCTGGTTCCCGTGCCGACCTCGATGCGTTCCGCTGGGCTCGAAAGGAATAGATCCAGCAATCGCTTCGCGCCGACCAGCACATCCGCGCGGCTCACCGCCTTCATGGCTGCGGGCGTCAGGTATTCCGGGGCCCCCGGTCCGCACCCGACTATGCTGATGGAGGGTTCTTCATCTTCCCATGCCGACGTGTCACCATCCTGGCCGAGCAGAGCTCCGTTGATGTTTACGAGCACCACCGCGACAGCGAACTTGTTGTGTACCCGACAGAGAACAGCTTCGCGGATTCGAGCCGCAAGCTCGTTTCCAAGTTCTCTGCGCTCCTGCTCGGTCAGACCCGCAAACAATCCTTCCACCGTCCTGACGTCGGGAACGGGCCGGCCCCACTTCTCTTCAGCCATACGAACCACCTCGGGGACCGCACTCCTGGAGCGAGACGAATGCGTGTCCCATTCTCCCATCGCAAGTTTTGCCAGTTTGCCAGGATGCCCGAGCACGAGCAGTTTGCTGAACCCGCGCTCCGCGGCCGCATCAAGCATGAAACCCCACTCGTTGCTCACCTCGATCACCTGCTCGGGGGCAACCTGGAAATGCCTGCGAACAGCTCGTTCTCCGATGCGCCCGGGGACGAAGGCCGGCTCGCGAACGCCGCATGCCACTGCCACGCTCAAAGCGCATTTTAAGGCATCGCGCAGCGCCGAAGAACTGAACGGTCGGACGATGCCGGAAGTACCGAGAATGGAAAGGCCCCCCTGCACTCCAAGTCTGGGGTTGAACGTCTTTTCCGCGAGCGCTTCGCCGCCGGGAATCGAAATCGTGACCTCCACCGACCGATCGGTGACCTCCCGGACTGCGTCGCGAATCATGCGTCGCGGCACCGGATTGATGGCAGGCTGACCCGGAGGCACCTGCAGTCCCGGCTTGGTCACCGTTCCGACTCCCTCACCACCGCGTAGGGTGAATTCACCCGATGCGGACCAGGTAACCGTTGCCACGACCAGGCATCCGTCCGTCACGTCCGGGTCGTCACCCGCGTCTTTCTTCACCGCGGCACTGGGCAGGCCCGCGCGTTCCTCGAGGTCGGCAATGGGCAGCGTCACCCGCGTACCATCGGGGAGCGGGACGTCCACGTTCCCGAGGACCCGTTGGCCGCACAGGACCATCGCCGCAGCCTTGGCGGCTGCAGCAGCGCAGGTCCCTGTGGTGAATCCCGTCCGTCCAACCGTCATCGCGTCCTGAACCAAGGGCAGAGCCTGGGAGGAGTTCTCACCGCTTGATATGGGAGTTCTTGGGAAAAGGGGTGCAGGGGAACCCTTTATCGCACAGAGGGCCTTCCCCACCACTGCACTCATTCAAGGCGTCCCGTATCATAGCGGTTCAGTGGTGATGGTCCTCGTCCGCGTTCTTGCGGTATTTCTCGGCTTCGTCCGGGAGCATGGGAACAAACTCGCACTGGCCGGGAGGAACCGGAAACTTCTTTCTCGGCGGCAAGACCAGCTCTCGCACGTCGCAGCAATCTGCGGACGCGGCGATCCTTCGCTCGACCAGATCCACCAGCGTTTCGTCGAAACCGAGATTCTGCCCGAGGACGACTCCCACCTCAGGGTACCTCCCGGCAAGTTCCTGGAGCATCTCGGGTATGTCCAACACGAGGTGCAGGCCATCATGCAGAAAGTACGGGATGACCATTACGTCGGTGGCGCCCATTTCCACACACTTGGCGAAGGTCTCGGGCAAATGCGGGCCGAGCCTCGACATGTAGCAGATCTCGACCAACTCGTACCCGTACATGTTTTTCAAGCCCGTGGCAACTTGCTCCATGTGCCGGCCCGCGTCCGGTACGCGGCTGCCATGGCCGAGAAGGATGATCGACTGTTTCTTACCGTTATCTCTCACCATATGCCTCGGAGTCTCCCACAATCGGCCGTCCGACCGAACATATACCACTCGGGTTCACAATTACGGTCGCTTGTGCGAGGTCCCTGTCCTGAGCTGTTCCGTGGAGCAGAGGTTTCTCTCAACCACCGCGGCTTCTCCGGCTGTATTGGTGGGACAGGCATCTTGCCTGTCATTTTCCGATGGACAGGCAAGATGCCTGTCCCACCATGATCCCGAAATGCGCGACCGAACTTGCGAAAACGTGTACTAAGGACCACCTACGCGCTCACCGGATTACTCGCCAGCGAGCACAACGCATGGAGAACGCTCACCGCGAGCGTGCTCCCGCCCCGGCGGCCGGCCACTGCCACGTACGGCACGTCCAGCGTCATGAGTTCCTCTTTGCTCTCCACCACGTGGACAAATCCTACCGGCATGGCCACGACCAGCGACGGTCTGACCTGCTCTTCCATAATCAGGCGGTTCAGTTCCATCAGTGCGACCGGAGCGTTGCCGAAGACGGCAATTCCGCGGTCGAGCATGGGTATGGCTTTGCGGACCGCGAAAAGCGACCGAGGCAGCCCTTTTTCCTTGGCTTCCTTTGCCACATCCCCGTCAGCCACGTGACAAACCACATCCTCCTCGCAGTACCCCGAACAGACGGAACGCAACCGCGGCAAGGACAATCCGGAACGGATCATGCTGGAGTCGACGTAAATGGGCCTGCCTGAACGCAAAGCTCCCGTGCCGGCCTCGAGTGCGTCCGGTGAGAATCTAATCGCATCAATCAACCCGAAGTCCGCGACAGTATGAATCATACGCCGCACCACCACCCACTGCTTCGGAGAAAATCCGTGGGCCGGGACTTCCTCATCGATCAGTTGGAAAGATCGCTCCTCGATGGCCTGGCCGCTCATTGGACGATCGTACAGCGCGTGAATCAGCGCCTTTCCGGATATGGTACCTGTCATGTTTGTCTGCTCAAGGCTTCTGGGCTACCGTTGTCCGCGACATACGGCCACAAGGTGTTCCACTGCTTCCGGCCGAGAGGCAAAATGGAGATGAAAATAGCTTGCCAAAACATTGCCTCTCTGGAACCCCTCGGCAACCGCGGCATCGGAACGGCGATGCACGGCCCGGTATGACGCGGTCCATTCCCCCTCGACCGTGGGGTCGCCGGTCAGCTCCGAGTAATGGAATTCATGGCCTCTCAATTGCGACCCTTTGATTCCGAAAAGCGAATCCCGTGCGAGGGTCACCTCAACATATCCCAGCGACTTGAGCCTGTCCAGCATTCGTGTTGCCGCGGGGAGCAAGCCGACGAGCTTGTGGCGCTTTCGGTCAAGGGTTTCAATGCCTTCGCTCAGGTACATGAGCCCGCCGCACTCCGCGTAAACCGGCTTCCCGCTTTCGGCAAACCGTCTCACGGAATCGAGCATGGTTGCATTGCCTGCGAGTGGCTCCGCAAACTCCTCCGGATAGCCGCCGCCCAGGTAGATCGCGTCGAGCTCAGTGGGAAGGGCCTCGTCGCTTAAGGGTGAGAAATGGACCAACTCGCACCCGTATGCTTCCAGCGCCTCGAGGTTGTCCGGGTAGTAGAAATGAAACGCACGGTCGTATGCCAGCCCGATCTTGACGGATCTTTCCGAGACCCGAGGCTTCCACAGCGGCCCGGCTTCTTTCAGTTCACCGGCGCTTCCGGCCTTTTCGATAATTCTGTCTACAGATGCATGGCGTTCCAGCGCATCACCGAGACCGTTCAGAATGGTGGCGTCGAGCAGGGTCCCATCGGCCGTCACCAGGCCGAGGTGTCGGCTTGGCAGACGCGGCAACGCACCTCGCGGCACTGCGCCGACCAACTCCGGCAGTCGGGATGACGCGAGCGCCTCCGCCAGACCCGTGCCGTGACGCTCCGATCCGCAATGATTCGCAATCACTCCGCCCAATTTCAGTTCGGGCTCGAACTCTGCGTACCCTTTCACCAGGGCCGCAATACTGCGTGCCAGGCCATGGACGTTGACCACGAGGAGCACCTCCGCGTCCAGCCACAAGGCCGCCTCGGCGGTACTCCCCGCGAGGGTGTCGGAGTCCGCGCCGTCGAACAGCCCCATCACCCCCTCGATCACCGCTATGTCCGCATCTGCAGAGGCATGAATGAACAGCCGCCGAATGTACTCCCGTCCCGTCATCCAACCGTCGACGTTGTAGCACGGTCTCCCGGAAGCCAGCGCCAGGTAGGTCGGGTCCAGATAGTCCGGTCCAACCTTGAAGGCCTGAACCCGCAAACCCCGCTGCCTCAGCGCGGCCACGAGCCCCAGGGTCACCGACGTCTTGCCGACCCCGCTATGAGCACCCGCAACCACGATTCTCGGGCACGAAGAGATCACTACCCTGCTCCTGACCACAACTGATCCCGAACCGCTTTCGAAGGAGTAATCCGGGGGGAACTTCTTTACACAAAAAAGTTCCCCCCGAACGCTCTTTAAAAGCGGTTCGGGATTACACGAATTCGCCACGGGCGATGGTGATGGCCTTGCCGCCGACCGACACGTCGATTACGCCGTCGTGTTCTTCCGCTTTCAATAACAGGAGCGACGGCCGACCGATTTCGTACCCTTGCTCGCTCCGAATATCGACTTTTCTTTTCCCCCAGTACCGATGCCGGACCAGGTACCCGGCCAGGCAACCGTTGCCGCTTCCGGTCGCAGGGTCTTCGGAGATGCCGTACCAGTCGGCAAACTGGCGGACACTCACGTCATTCGCCCAGTTGTGCGGCTCGGGAGAGAAGATCAGGATCGCCTTTGCCCACGCCTTCTTGGCCAGCTCGAAGTACTTGTCCTTGACTATGCAGGCCTGTTTAAGGGATTCCAACGTCTTTAGGGGGACAATGATGTGCGGCAGTCCCGTTGAAACCTCCTCAACGGGAAAACGATCGTCGATCTCGCTTTCGTCCAGGCTTAGCATCGGCGCGATAACGCCTGCCTTGAAGGTGCTCCCGAACGTCGGTTCGACCTGACGCATCCAGCAAGTCTGTTCGTCGTCCGCGTTCGATCCGAACGTCACCGGGATTCGCCCCACCTTCAGGTTCAGGGTTATCTCGTGAGCGGTTTCCCCGACGATTTCATCGCGGATAACATGAGCCGTGCCCAGCGTCGGGTGGCCGGCAAAAGGGACTTCTTCATTCGGGGTAAAAATCCTCACGTCGAATCCGCTGTCTCCCGGCGTCTCTGACAGAATGAACGCAGTCTCCGAGTAGTTCATCTCCTTGGCGATGCGTTGCATTTCCGCGTCCGATAGATCTTGAGCCCCGCGAACGACCGCGAGCTGGTTGCCCGTATATTTTTCTTCCGCAAACACGTCTACCAGATACAAGCGGAGTCTTCCCATCTCTTCATCCTCCTCATGGCATGAACTCAGCCGTTCACTGCTGCCGGGAATAATGAAAGACCTACCGGTACAGGTCAGCAGCATGGAACAGAAGGATCCGCAACCCGATCAGGGCTGCGAGGACCAACAAGCCCGTTGTTACCATCAAGGCATTGGTGGCTCGAATTTGCGCAGCGGTCAGAGGCTCTATCGGATCGCCCAGATACTCCTTATGCGAAGGTACTCCCTCATAGAAACTCGTGCCGCCCAATTGCACGCCCAAGGCCCCGGCTACCGCGGCCTCCGACTGCCCTGCATTGGGACTCGGATGTTTGTTCCGGTCCCGCAGGAAGATCCTGACCGATGACATAGGCCGCAATCCGAGGATCAGGGCCGCGACCGGGACGAATATTGCCGTCAAGCGGCTTGGCACAAAGGCCGCCAAATCGTCCAGTCGCGCGGAAGCCCAACCGAATTCCCTGTACCGCTCGTTCTTGTACCCGAACGTGGAATCGAGCGTACTGACAGCTTTGTACGCCATGATCCCGACCGGACCGCCCACAGCGGCCCAAAACAGGGGTGCGGTCACCCCGTCCACCATGTTCTCGGCAACGCTCTCCACGGTGGCTCGGGCGGTTCCCGATTCGTCAAGCCGATCGGTGTCTCGCCCGCAGATCATGCCGACCCTGACTCTTGCCTCTACCAGATCCTCGGCCTCCAAGGCCCGCCACACCTCCGTGCTGTGCCTCAGGAGATCCCGTGCGGCCAGCCCCGTATACATGACCAGTATTGACATTGCATCGCCGAACCAGGGATGCAAATGTCCCGAAACCCTGACCAGGGCGTAGGTGACGCAGGCTGCAGCGCCGACAACGACCGCTGCAGCGCAGATTCCGGCCGATCGCGCGGAGTGGAACCCTCGGCGCAGCGGCTGTTCCAGGAACAAAGCGAATCGGCCAATCAACCGGACCGGGTGGGGAAACCATCGGGGATCGCCGAGAAGCAGGTCCAGAGTCACAGCCAGGAGGATCTGGTACTCGAGCTGCATCACAGCCCCAGCAGCGCATAGATCCGGTCCATGGGCAGGCTCCGCCGGACGACCTCTGCAAGTCGATCGAAGGCAGGCTCCAGATCGTACCGACCACAGATCTTTCCCAGCGGAGCGAGTCCCCGCCGCACTCGAAGGCGGTCGATAAAAGAGCGCCGGAACTCGTCCGCATCAAAAATGCCGTGGAGGTACGTGCCCCATATGCGACCGTCTACGGACCTGGCTCCGTCCATCTCGCCCCGATCCGTCTCCACTACCGGCTTCACTCCGTTCGCCGCAGTACGGCCGTGGTGAATTTCGTACCCATACACGAACAGCCCCGACTCGAGGTGAGTGCCGGAGACGCGGGTGAGTGTCTTCTCCGGTGCCAGCACGGTCGTCAACTCGAGAAAACCCAGGCCTGCCAGAGTTCCCTGGTCCGACTCCAGGCCGTGAGGGTCTTCGATCCCGCTCCCGATCATCTGCAGGCCGCCGCAAATCCCGACCACTTCGCTCGTCCCGTCGCGCACCAGTTCGTTGATCCGCTCGGCGATCCCACGATTCCTGAGATCCTGTAGGTCACCGATGACATTCTTGCTTCCGGGCAGGATGATCGCATCAGGCTCCGTCAGATCGGTCGCGGCCCGGATCACCTTCAGCCGCACATCCGGCTCGACACGGAACGCGTCGAAATCCGTGAAGTTCGAAATGTGCGGCACGTCGATGACCGCGATCTCGACGCACTCGGGGAGGCGTTCCGGCTCGACGGCAAGGCGGCTCTTGAAAGTGACCGAATCCTCCTCCGGGAGCCCCAGGTCCTGGATGTACGGGACGACCCCCAGGACCGGTCGGCCCGTGTGCCGGAGCGTATATTCCATGGCCGAGTCAAGCAGATCTTCTTGCCCGCGGAAGCGATTCACCACAAATCCGGCCACCAGATCCCGTTCCCATTCGGCAAGGACTTCCATGGTCCCGATGAACGAGGCAAACACCCCACCCCGGTCGATGTCTCCGACGAGCAGCACCGGCGATCGGGCGTACCGCGCCATCTGCATGTTCACGATGTCGTGGTGCTTGAGGTTCACCTCCGCAGGGCTCCCCGCTCCCTCCAGGACCATGACGTCGAACGCTTCGGCCAGCGAGTCGTAGGCTGCTTTCGCCGCTTCGAACGCGGTAGGCTTGTACCGGACGTACTCCGTGACGTTCATGTTTCCCACGGGCTTGCCGAGGAGTATCACCTGGCTCCCTGTATCGGAATTGGGCTTCAACAGGATCGGATTCATCCGGACGTCCGGTTCCAGACGGCAGGCATGGGCCTGGACCACCTGCGCCCGTCCCATCTCACCACCATCTCTCGTCACGAAGGAGTTCAGGGACATGTTCTGGCATTTGAACGGAGCGACCCGGTGACCGTCCTGGAGAAGAATGCGCGCCAGGGCAGCGGTGAGGATGCTCTTCCCTGCATTGGAGCTGGTCCCCTGGACCATAATGGCTGGGGTACGGGATTTCTTGTGATGACTCGGGGCAATTCCCACAGAACCTTTCAGCGATTCCAACAACGTGAGGTTATCCTCTCGACTGCGCACCGCCACCCTGAAGAAGCGCCGGTCGAGCCCCTCAAAATTGTCACATACGCGAAGCGCCACACCGCGGGCAAGGGTCCGCCGGGCAAGCTCAGGAGCATCAATGTCCGACCGGTCAATCCGCGCGAGGAGGAAATTGGCCTTTCCCGGGTACACGTGAAAGCCGGGAATGGCCTGCAATTGGCCGTGCAGGAACTCTCGCTCGTCGCCGACGAGCCGGAGGCTCCGTTCGACATAATCCGTATCCTCACATGCGGCGATCCCAACCGCCTGAGCGAATCGGTTTACCGACCACGGTGGCTGCACCTGCTCGGCCCTGGCAACCAATTCCCGGTCAGCCACCGCGAAACCGAGCCGAAGTCCAGGAATGGCATAGGTTTTGGTCAGGGAAATCACTACGACAACGTTTGGTGGTCGATCGACGAGGAAGCTTTCAACCCCGTCCGAGAGCTCGAGGAACGCCTCATCCACAACGAAGAGCGTGGACGAGTTCCGCTCTGCGAGATCCAGCAGGGCCTTCCGGTCGAGCGGCAGACCGGTAGGGTTGTTGGGATGGCCCACATAAACAAGCTGATCGTCTTCCAGGAGCGATCCGAGAGTTTCATAATCGATGCGGAACTCGTCCTCCTCCTTCAGAAGCAGCGTGTCGACAGCCACTCCGGCAAGTTGAGCGGCATTGGCATAATCCAGGTAGGACGGGACCGGAACGATGGCCCATTGCTTTTCCACCGCCCTCGGAATCAGGTAGATGAGTTCCGTAGAGCCGTTCCCCACGAGGATTTCATCGGTTTCCACGCGGTATCTTCGCGCCAGGGCTCTTTTCAGGTCGGAAGACTCGGGGTCGGGGTAGTGAACCGCGCCGGTCAGCGCGGAACTCACCACGCCCCTCAGCCATTCCGGCGGGCCCAGAGGATTGATGTTGGCGGAGAAGTCGATGATTTGGTCGTCACGCAGCCCTGCTTCGCGTGCAAAATTCCGTATATGGCCGCCATGCTTGAATTTGGACATAGAGCACCTTTGCCGGTGATCATGCACCATCGCAATTCAGATGGGTCACGTCTACTCCGGTGAACGGTCACCTTTTCGAACACCCCCTGTGCACAAGGGTGCGAGAGCCGCGGAACGGATTCGTGCACGGGGACCCTTCAGGTGGACCATAAAACCGCTCGAAGGTCAAGCGCCGACGGACTCGCGGCGTAGCGATGGGGAGGAGGAGGGCTGAATCGACCACGATAGAAAGGAGGGCGGGCTCACGCCTTGGAGGCGCGGTCGCGTTTGCCGCGACTGGTCACGCGTTTCTCGGAATCTGCGGCGCAGTAAGACTCCACGGTTTCCAGCCACGCAACGAGGCTGCGGTTCAGGATTTCCTGAGCCCGCTTGGTGTCGAGGCGGTACTTTTCCGGGATGAACGAGAGGTCCACCGTGTAGATTCCGTCGGTTCGCCTCAAGAACGGGCAGGTATCCAGGAGATCCGGACCGAGCTGCGAGATGTGGTAGTAGGCCCTGTTGAGCGAGGCCTTGCACCCCTTGATCTTGAATTCCTGAACGGTGTAGTTGTTTGCGAACAGGGTCAGGCCGGCAAAGGCCGGGCTCGGGGAAAAATCCATCAGACCAGGACTCTGCTTGACGAAAAAGAAAAATGGAGCAAAGACGGACAGGTGCACCGGCGCGGGGTAGGTCTCTCCGACCACGTGCTCTATCTTTCGGAGTAGTGAGCTCAGATCCTCAACAGCAGGATCGAAATCCCAGATGAGTCCATGCTCTTCCAGTTCCGGGAACCTCCCCCGAAAGGCGTCTCTCACGTCAGACCTGACCAGGAACGCATTTCCACCCCGTTCCCAGAAGTGATTCTTGACGCAGTCCACCTCCAACTCGCCGACATCCTTCACGTAGACCGCTCTGAAATAGAGGTTCTTCGATCTTCGCGCCTCACACAGTTCCTGTGCGGTCAACCGGGCATGGGGGACCAGTCGCGAATCGAGGGCCTTCAATTCTTCTGTCTCGATCAACGCGATGTCAGCCACCTGGAGAATGTGGTCCACCGCTATGATTTGCAGCATGTGGCGTTCGTGATCGAAGGAATCGTGCGGGAGCCGCCATTGCTCGTACGTCAGTACCTGGAGCTCGTTCTTCAGAGGCTCGGAGAGGCGTTCGATCCCGCCTTCTCCATAGAGATTCTCCGCAGGGATGATCAGGGTCTTGCATCCCGCGTCGAACGCGGTTTCGAGCTTGATGTCAAGCCCTCCGACCTCCGTGATTCTTCCCTGGGTGTCGATCTCGCCGGTCACAGCCACATCCCGCCTCACCGGACGGCCAGAGAGGACCGAAGCCAGTGCCAGCGCAATCGCGCCTCCTGCCGAAGGGCCGTCCTTGGGAGAGGAGCCGCCCATAAAGTGTAGGTGAATTGGCTGCTCGGCCTTGCTCAGATCGATATGGAGCCCTGCGGCACAATGAAAGATCGCGGTTGTAGCCACCTTCCGGCTTTCATCCATGACCTTCTGAATGTTTCCCGTCGCGTGGATCATGCTCAGGTATCCGGGACGTCCTTCCGCAAGCGGAATCGGGGTTGCCTGAACCGGTATAATGGACCCGACACCCAGCTCGACATTGATGCCGAGCCCGCTGGTCTCGCCGACGCGGTCTTCTTCGCTGATCTTGCGTGGGCCTCTCGGAGCATCGAGGTACTGCTTGATCTTTTCCCGGGTGATCTTTACAGACCGCTCGTGGCCGGAGAAGATCTCTTTTCTGAAGATGCGCAGGAAAAGGGTCCGGATGATCCGTTCCAGCTCACGAACGCCGGCTTCATGAGTGTAGGTCTTGATGAGGTACCGGAACAGACCGGTCTCCTGCGTGGGGTCCAGCAGGATATACTCCCCGCTGATTTGATATTTTTCGCGCACTCGTCCGATCAGGTGCTGCCGCGCGATGGAGACTTTCTCCTCGATGCTGTACCGGTCCAGCATCACCACTTCGCAGCGGTTGACGACTGGCGCAGGGACCGTTTCCAGCGTATTGGCGGTCAGGATGAAGTGACAGTTCGAGAGGTCCACATCGATGGTGGTCTGCGTATACTTGTCATGAAAGAGGTGGTTCTGCTCCGGGTCGAGAATCTCCAGCAGCGTGGCGATGGCGAACTTCTCAACCTTGTCCGCCTCGTCCATGATAAACATGCCGTTGGTGACCCCCATCTTGATCAAACCCTGGACGATCGCTCCGGGCTTGGAACCCTCGTACGTGAACCCATGACCGCGAAGGTCCGCCTCGTCGCGCATGCCCCCCAAAGAGAGCTTGTGGTACGGGATCCCGAGGTTCTGGGCAATGGAAATAGCCAGTGAGGTCTTACCCACTCCTGGAGGCCCCACAAAGAGGAACGCACTCCCGTTGGTTCGCCAGGTCGCGGCGCTTTCTTCGGTAAATGAGCGATAGCGCCAGATGAGGTTGGTGAAGAAGTCACAGATGATCTCTTTCGGCTTGGCGAGCCCGTAATGGCTCCGGTCAAGACCGTCCTCGAACGCCTCGGGTGAAACCCCGATCTGCTGGATCTTGCCCCACGGAATGGCCAGGAGGGTCTCGATGAACTCGCTGTACTTCGATCCGCTGTGGCCTACCGCATTGAGCTTGTTCTTGTCGATCGCTTCCAGGACCTGAGGCGGAATGCGCGAGTCGGCGTGAGCCTCGTCGATACGGTCCTTGAGCGTCTTGACAGGCAGTGGTGCGGGTGTTTTCGGTGCGACGTAGGCCGCTGCAGGAGCCACCGGTATGCCGCCGAACAACCCCTGCGTCTCCTGAGAGAATCTTCGGAGCGTCTCTTTAAAGACTTGGAAGATTTCCGGGATGCTCCGATGTTCCACACTGCTCTCAGGGATGCCCAGTTCGTGGAGGAGCGCAACCAGGCCCCACCGATCCTTGAATGCGTTGAACACGTCTTCGGCAACATGATTGCCGTCGATCACCAGGAGTTCAAAGAGGCGCAGCAATTGTTGCAGAAAGGTCGTGCGTTTCAACAGCGAGTACGTGGTGTCGCGGCTCCTCCGGAAGCATGTCCCGAGGATTCTCGTCTTGACATCCTTATCCTGAATAGGAAAAACCTGTTCAAGGAGACCTTCCGGCAGGTCTACCAGGATGTCCACATAGAGCGTCAAGATGTCATCGATCGACGATCTGTATGGTTGTTCCCGTTCCACGAGGTCGAGCAACGCGGCAAACTGTGCCCCTTTGAGACCGTTGAGTTCGTCGGAAAGGGAGCTACGAAGCATCCGGTAGAATGTCGGGTCGGTGACGCGGCGGTCCGCGGCGAAAACGATATCCGAATCGATGACCTCTCGTTCGGTTCGCTGCGGGTAGAGCAGGTGCTCGATTTCGTGACGTAACAGGAACTCGAAGAAGGCCAACACCTTGTGTTCTTCCGGAGATCCGTCGCCGAGGCGGGCTTCCGGATGAGTCGGTATGACGAATGCCAGGTAATCAAAGACCCGTTCGTGGATGTGGATAACCCAACCCTGGTCTTTTCGTGTGGTCAGGCTTACGCAGCGGACTCTCTTGTCTTCGTCCTCCAGGCGCTCGATGGAAAGGTTCTCGGCCACCCGCGCCATCGTAATGGCATCGGTGCCGCGATTCTTCCGAAAGTAGGGCATGATGCGCCTGGAAATCGTCGCGTTGACGATGTGCACCACGCGCTTGACATCCTCCTCGGTGGTGAGGGGGAGCGTGTCCAGGATTGCGTGGTCGAATTCAATGGGAAACATGGGGTTTCAGCCCTTTGACCCAGCCAAGGCTGGCGCCCGTGAGGTCCGCGCCCGTGAGGTTTGCGCCGGTAAGATCAGCATAATTGAGCTTGGCCCTCACGAGCAAAGCGCCGGTCAGGTCCGCTGCAGTGAGGTCTGCGTCCGTAAGATCCGCGTCCCGGAGATCTGCTCCGCTGAGGTTCGCGCCGCCAAGGTTGGCCCTACTGAAATTGGTTCTCACGAGCTTGGCCCGCCTCAAGTTGGCTCCCCGGAGATTCCCTCTCATGACGTCGGCTCCGCTGAGATTGGCCCCCCGGAGGTCCGTCCTGATCAGGTAGGCGCGGCTGAGCATCGCGCCGCTCAGGTCCGCCCCGGTGAGATTCGCCCAGCTCAGGTCCGCGAAGCTCAGCTTTGCGTCCACGAGCAACGCCTCACTCAGGTGGGCATTCGTAAGCTTCGCGTGAGTGAGATCGGCCCCGGTCAGGTCCGCCCGGTTGAGGTTCACCGAGGTGCCGAGGGCGTCAGCTTCGGTGGTGTCTGCGCAGATGCTGAGATTGACTGCCCTGAGATCCGAACCCTGAAGTTTCGCTTTGCTGAGGTTGGCTCCGCAGAGGTCAGCTTTGCTCAGATTCACCCCGGCGAGTTCGGCCTCCGCCAGATCCGCGCCGCGAAGATTGGCTCTTTCCCCAAGTTCCGGATTCTTCAGCCACGCTTGATGGCGTTCCACAACACGCTGAATCTCGTCCCGGGTCATTGTCCGCCTTTGGAGGCCCAAGACCGCAAGTCACACGCGAGACGTCCGTGCGGAATGCTTGCGAATCAGCCCCCTCATTCGATGACAGTCGGATCTTGCTCCAAACGCGCCTGAACGTCCGTTTGACGTCAAAGCTCGGGCAGGACGCGGAGCGCGTCCATTCGTGGGGAGAGCGACAACGAGAACGGTTTCGCTCAGCGCCTTTCTGCCACATCATTACAGAAACCGGGCCGTCAGTCAACGCGGAATCCACGGTTGACCCGGGGTTGCAGCGGACCGGCGATCCGAAAGGCCTTGACATGGCCGAAAGAAAATCGGATCGTCCGCTGACGTGGCGTCAATCAGGCAAAGCCATACCGCTCGTGGTAACCGCCAATAGGCCTTTGGAAGGTGACAGCAGATGCGCTGGCAAGATCAATACTCCTCCAAGCTTGTCTCACCCGAGGAGGCTGTCAAGAGAGTCAAGAACGGGGACAGAATCTACCTCGGCAGTATGTGTTCCGAACCAAAAACCATGCTGCGCTCACTGGAAGCTTCATTTGTCGAGGACGTGGAGATCGTTCAATTCATCAGTGGCTCCGAAGCCTCCCGACTGGCCGACACTGGGGGGTACCGCTTCAGGATGAAGACGTTCTTTGCCGGCATCGCATCGGGCGATTCGGTGGACCCACACTTATACAATTATATTCCGCTCTTCCACTCCCAGATTCCCTTCTTTTTCAGAAATCGTCGCATCCCCATCGATGTAGCGATCGTCCAGGTTTCTGAGCCGGATCGATTCGGCAGGTTCAGCCTCGGCATTTCGGTGGACTTCACCATGGCTGCCGTGGAGACCGCTCGAACCGTCATAGCTCAGGTCAATTCCCTCATGCCCCGTACTAATGGAGACACGTTCATACCGCTGGAGAAAATAGACTATCTGGTGGATGCGCCGGAACCGCTGGGGGAATTGCCGGAAGAACCGCTAGGGGAGCGAGAAAGGACGATCAGTGCCTATTGTAGTGAACTGATCGACGATGGTTCCATCGTCCAATTCGGCTTTGCGGGGATCTCACGGGGCCTTATGGATTTTCTCAAGGATCACCGACATCTCGGCATTCATACCGAGATCTTCACCGATCCTCTTATTGATCTCGTCGAATCCGGGGTCGTAGACAACAGCACCAAGAAGATGTACCGCGGCAAGTCCCTTGCCACCACCTGCATGGGAACCCGGAGACTCTACGACTACGTGCACGACAACTCTCTCGTAGAGTTCTATCCTTCCGACATGCTGCTGAATCCTACGTTCATAGCGTCGAACGATCGCATGGTCGCGGTCAATCTGGCCATGCAGGTGGATATCAGGGGACAGCTCAGACGCGGCACTGCTACCTGGACAGCCTTCGAAGGATCCGCCGGCGACAGCGATTTCATGAGGGGAGCGAATCTGTCCAAGGGAGGCCGGTCAATCATTTGCCTGCGGTCCACTTCGCCCACGAGCGGCAAATCGACCATCGTGCCGACCTTTGGGCCGAAGTCGACCGTCATAGCGAATCAGGGGGACGCCAATTACGTCATTACCGAGTACGGGATTGCCTATCTGGGCGGACGAACAATCCGTGAACGCGCAATGGCACTAATTGAAATTGCACACCCGGACCATCGAGAAGACCTGATGAAGGCTGCGCGCGACCTGGGCTACGTATTTCCGGATCAGGTGTACTACCGCATTTGCTCACCTGAACTCCGCCGTCGCATCCGCACGGACCGCGTTTTCAAAGGCGGCCTGAAGGGCCACATACGCGTGATCAAGTCCACCGACGAAACGATGCTCAGAGACCTTTTCTATAACTTGTCCGAAGAATCGGTCTATTTCCGGTACTTCAGCACCCGCAGGAGCATGCCCCACAGGAACCTTCAACAATATGTGAACGTTACGGAGCAGGAGGGACTCTCTCTCGTAATCACCATCGGAGACCGGGAAGATCGCAAAGTCATTGCGGAGGCACGTTACATGCTCAACCCCGACGACCTGTACCCGGACGTGGCATTCATGGTCGATGAGAACTATCGGGGCCGTGGACTCGCCAGCACTTTACTCCACTACCTGAGCGATATTGCGAGGGAACGCGGGATCGAGGGATTTCGGGCCGAGGTTCTTATCTCCAACCGGTCTATGATGAAGGTCTTTGAGAAACTGCCGTACGTCCTGCACAGAACCATAGAGCAGGATTGCATCTCGCTGAAATTCAACTTTTCCGAACTGAAATGATCCCTTGGACAGGCTGCCCTCACGCTGGTGACGGTCAGGTCGGTCGCAGGCGATGCCACAGAGGAAACCGCCTCATCGTCTTGTTCACTTTACGCCCGATGGTAAGAGCCAGCACCATGGGGAGCGCCAAGGCCAGTGGAGCCACGTTGGAAGGCATAAACAGGCGCACGCGCAGGAGCTTCCGGGCAATTCGAAGCAGTTGAGCCGGCGTGTAGAACTGACGGGTGATTTGCGAACTGATCCGTTTGAGCCCGGGACGGCCGATACCCTCACGGTACAGGATCCGGTCATCGCCAATGAAATAGCCGGGAGTGACATCAACCAGCTCTTTCAAGGGGGAGTATTTCTCTATGCGCAGCTTCTGGTAGGTTATGGAATCGAGACCCAGCTCTTTGGCAAAAACTGGGATCTGCATCATTTCCTCGTCTGTTTCCGTCAAATTTCCGTATATGAAATAGCCGTGGTAATAGAAAGGGTACTGGCGAAAAGTCTCGAAGGCCTTCCTGACGGTTGCCGTATTGAAGCCTTTGTTGAGCTGAGCCAGGATCCGGTCGGTCGGCGATTCGATCCCCAAAAGAAAGACCTTGATCCCGGCCTCCACCGCGGCGGCGAGGACCTCCGGATGCTTGAAGATCTCGATCCTGGCCTGCACGAGAAACCTCTTTTCGATCCCCTCCGCGACAATTCTCTCACAAATTGCCTTGGCCCTGGCCGGATTCACGAAGAAATCTTCATCCGCAATCAGGATGATTCCTGCGGATATCTGCCGGATCTCCTCCATGACCGAATCGAGGGACCGAGCCGAATAGGGGCGCTTCTGTCCCCACGGGTTGAGGGTAAAGGTGCAGAACTTGCAATTGTGCGGGCACCCACGGGAGGTGAGAATTATGTCGAATTCTTCACCGCGTAAGGCAAAGCCGCCAATATTGAAGTGATATTTTTCGTGTCGGAGCGTTCGATCGGGAAAACGGTACGTGTCCACCTTGGGAAGATCCCGGTTGGCATTGTGGATCACGCCAGACCCATCGCGATACGATATCCCGGCGACATCCCGTAGCGGGATTCCCTGGGCGATCTCGACAATGGCGCCCTCACCTTCGCCTCGAACCACCATGTCGATCCCGGGGCACAGATCGAAGAGATCCTCAACGCAGTCGGTAGCCTGTTTCCCGCCGACAACGGTCAGCACATCGCGCGGGAGGGCATTCACCAGCTCGCACACTTCCCCAAACTGGTATTCCCAATTGATGCTGATGCACAGGAGGTCGATCTGCTCGGCGATGAACTTCTTCAACGTCTCAAGACGCCTCAGGGGGCCGGGAAGGCGCAGATCGACCAGGGTGACCTGCCCTACATGAGGCTCAAGAGCCGCAGCTACATATTCAAGTCCCGTTGGAGGAAAGACCGCAAGCCCCAGTGAACCGGAATGGCTGTCCCGGAAATAGGGGTGGAGACACAGGGCATGCTTGTACACGGTACCCAGGGTTTCCTCCTTGCACAAACCATCCGTCACACGGTCTCGGGCAAGGGAATGCCGGGACAGACCCTCGCCCGAGCTTTTCGAGCCCGATACAGACAGGGGCTTACCAGCGCGATCTTCCCCCGTCGCGCCCGCCGCCGCCGCCCCGAGACTCGGTCCTGGGACGAGCTTCGTTCACCTTCAGGCTGCGGCCGTTGTAGTCCTTCGAGTCGAGTGCCTGGATGGCCTTCAGTCCTTCTTCACGGTTGGTCATCTCGATGAACCCGAATCCGCGGGAACGTCCCGTGAACTGGTCGCTGATGATCTTCGCTGAATCGACCTCTCCGTAGGTCTCAAACATGCCCTTCAGTTCGTCCTCGCTGGAAGAAAAAGGCAGGTTTCCGACATAAATCTTGATACTCATTCTTTCTTGCTCCTTAGACTCATGTGAAACATTGTGGCAGATTGCGTTTACGAATACGAACAAGGGCTCTGTGTGATCGGGGATGAACCGGCTGGAACTGCGGTGTGACAATCCTCGGCACGGGCGCCTATGTCCTAGGATCTTAACCCTTGCATAACGCCCGTGATCCTAGCGAGAGGTCTACTGGAGAAACACAGGTTAAGCTTCACCCTAAAAGAGATACCGCCACGACCGTTTCTTGTCAAGGAGTTTCAGCCCCCGGTAGTACGCGCTCCGTCGTCATGGTTGACGGCCTTTCTCGTCAATAGATACACCCAATATGGGGTGACGGTTCCGAGACCGAGATTGACGGGACGCCCGCCTCGCCTGTTCATGAATTCCAGCAATTTCGCACGACGTGGGACTGTCCCGCTGACGCGGTGCCTGCTATCGGACATGCCTTTTGAGAATTGCTCTCCACCCGCCGATCGACATCGGCAGTGCCTGACAGTTCGCGCATCGAAATCCGCGCGTGTCCGAAACCAGGGACACTCTCCACGGGTAAGTACCCGAAATTACGTGAGGTGGCGCCAAGTGTCCGATCATCGTACACCGATCGGTGAACAAACATTCCCGGACCGCATGCACTGCGGATCCCCTCGAACAGAACTAATCGGATTTACGTCATTTTTTTGGGCCAGCCTTTTTGAGGAGATTTGGCATTAAACATGCATATTGTATAGCGAACTATAGAGGCTTCAGCAGAACGCCGCCCGAAGAGGTTGCCCCTTTAGAGCAATTGTCAAACATCAACTTCCAGCGGGTGACAAACGTACTGCCGAGCCGGTTCGCCAACTTCGCAACTGCCATAGGCCAGAGATGAAGAGCCAGCAGGGAAACGTAGCGCTCGCCGAGGAGGCACTGCATGGGCCTGCAATGTGTCCCCCAGAAGTGCGAGCGCGGGGAATTGACATCATGGCGAACGCCGAAGGAGAATGACCGTGCGCATCCAACGAACCATCAAATCGGAAGACCTGATCCAAGACATTCGCTCCGGCGTCCCGGTTTTGGAATTGACCGACAAATATGAGATTACACCCCAAGTGCTCGACAGGGTTTTGCAGTATTTGGTTGACGTCGGTCTGCTGACTTGCCGACAGGTTCGGGAATGCGAGCAGCTGTCCAGCAGCCCCTGTATGCACCGATTCGTGGAATCGTGTGATGACTTTCGGTACGTAGACTGAAGTCAGTGCCCGGGGAACGATTATCGCTGTCGGTCCCTCGCGTTGCCCGGTTCAGTACCGGCATGCAGGTTGCCGGGTGCCACACTTGGTAAAGACGATCTGCCAGAGCTGAATGTCCCGTGCCCGAAAGGCTCCCGCGCAGGAAAGCAAGTAATATTCCCACATGCGCTTGAAGCGCTCGTCGTACCTCGCAGAGAGGCTCGGCCAGGCGCTTTGAAACCTTTCATTCCACGCCATCAGTGTCCGATCGTAGTGTGGGCCGAGGTTGTGCAGGTCTTCCACCACGAACAGCCCTTCGACCGCCCGGCTAATCTGCGCGACGCTTGGAAGCTCACCGTTGGGGAAAATGTATCTCGAGACCCACGGGTCTGACTCGTATTGCGATCGATTGTTGCCGATGGTGTGCAATAGAAAGACCCCGCCATCCTTGAGACAGCGATGGACGGTCTCCATGAAAACTCGGTAGTTCTTCCGACCTACGTGCTCGAACATGCCGACCGAGACAACTTCGTCGAACGTCCCCTCCACGCGGCGATAATCCGCCTGCAAGATCTCCACGGGCAGGCTTTTGCAGAATTCTCGAGCGAACGCGATCTGTTCGTCGGAAATATTGATCGCCGTCACCGTGCACGCGAACTTCTCAGTCATGTACAGAGCAAGGCCACCCCAACCGGAGCCGATATCCAGGACATGGTCGCCGCCCTTGAGGTTGAGTTTCCTGCAGATCAGCTCCATCTTGTTGACCTGCGCGTGGTCCAAGTCATCAGTGCCGTTAAAGCAGGCACAACTGTACTGATTGTAGGGATCGAGAAACGAGAAGAAGAGGTCGTTCCCAAGATCGTAGTGGCGCTCGGCCACCTGCCTCGACCGCATCAAGGACTGCCTATTCGAGACCACGGCAAGGAGCGCCGGCAGGAGAAGCTTCCAGCTCCCGTTCACCTGTCGATCGACTCTCGCTTGAAGGATGCGGCAGATGAATTCGTCCACCCGCGCACATTGCCACCATCCGTCCATGTACGACTCACCCAGGCCAAGGCTCTTGTCAGCGAGCACACGAGCGTAGAACCGGTCGTCGGTGACCTGGAGGTCCCACGGATTCGCGCCGTCTATGGTGATATCGCAGAGAGAAAACAAGTCTTTGACGATCTGTTTGTGTCTCCCCATGGCAGCCCCCTCACATGCCCCCTCTTAGTGCAAAGCGACCGCGACCTGAAACATACCTCCGTTCTCAATACGATGCTACTTTTTTTCCGGCAGACTGATAAGCGCCCAGGCTTATCCGCCGGGGCCAGCGACAGAGGCTTCTGTTACCCAGCCTTGCTCGCTTGCCCGACAGGCCATTCATTTCAACCTATTCCTGAGACACGCCCCTACGTGCCGTACCAATCGCGCAGGATTGCGCTAACGTGTTTTCGCAGTCCTTCCTCGAAGCGGCTCTTCCCAGCGATAGAGTCCTCGTAGAAGAGAGTTCGGAATGCGGCGAGATCGAAAGGCAGCGTGGTTCCCTTTTTTGGCCACCAGGATGGTGGGCTTGTTGATGGCGTGCGCGTATCCAACCTCATAGTAGACGTTCGGATTCGACGGGGAGATTTCCGCGATTACCAGCTTGGACTCCTGAATGTCACGTACGATGTCCGCGATGATCAGCCCTGGCCCAAAAGACTCGTCTGCACGGACGGCATCCAGTTCGAATTCCTTGCACACTGCCGCAATTACCTCCGAGTACAACTGATCATATGGCGACCCAAACTGCATTACCACGAACGCCCGGCCGCGTACTAGGTCGATCTTGAAGTTTCGAACGGCTATGTCTTTGAATCCGCCACACCACACACCGACTTGACTTGGAGGTAGGGCAAACGGGAGATTGGCCGAAGTCACGTCAACCCCATCGACGGTCAGGCGAACCCAGGAACCCTTGAGAGTCGCCGTGACGTGGTATGGGTTTCCAGACCGAAGATTCTCCCGATGGCCGGCATACCCGTGGGTCTGCCAGCCGTTCTCGTCCCAGTGCCGGACCGCGAACATCGGGCCACTGCCAAGGCCCGCGGTCACCATGTACTTCCGAGCGGGATCATAGTAGAGAATCAGTTCACAAGCAGCAGGAGCGGCGACGTCTGTGAATTCGATCTTGGCGGAAATGGTGCCGCCAGCGAATCGTTGATCGCAGAGCAGGTTACCGATCGCTGGCGACGCTTGTCCATAGGCTTCCATGGAGCCCCCCCGAAACCAGATGGCTCCTTCCGACTCGTCAAATATCCCAAGTAGTGGCTGCCAACGAAGTTTCACGACACATCCTTTCTGCAACTAAAGTGATGCCTCAGGTAATACCATTAACCGAGCGTCTGAAGGCAGCTATTCCGCTTCGTAGTTCCATCATACAAGAAATAGGCCAGAAACTACCTGGAGAGATCGACGCCAGTGCGCCACGAGTTGACTGCAGGCAACATCGGGCCGGACTACGAGCTGCCGGCTCTCCCAGATTGTCGAGGCTGCGTTCTATCCGGCACGGTCCAATTCTTCGAAAAGCTCGCTCGGTCTTCGGCGGGCCGGTTGCCCACATCCCCCACCGCATTCCGCTTGATCACTTGCTGTTCACGGTAACCGATCTTGCTGGCACTGACAAGGGCGCGGCGGGAAAGGACTGAGATCATCGTCTGTCCGATACGAATGAAAGGCAGTGGCATATGACGAAAATTGAGCCATAGAACCCGGAGAGTCATAGACGAGGGCCGGGGGGTTGGAATCGGCATCGACCCCAGGGTTTGACGCTTCTCCGACTTATCGTGTAATGGAGAAGGCTAACCCAACGTCGGTGAGTCCCAAAGCTCTTTCAGATTCCTGTCCTCATCGTCCGCGTTGTCTTTGCGATCGTCGTCACTTTCTTCGACTTCGGAATCCTCGTCACTAGCAGCAACAACCGGTCTGGTGTCGTTACTCTGGGACAAAGAGAGCGGAGCGCCTTGGCCTGCGAATCGCAAAGGGGAGCTTTGGACATCCGCACGATAATCGCTCTCCTCGGACAACCAGAGCATTCCTCCCAGTGAAAAGACAGCCAGCATCAAAGAGGCCAAAAGAGCAATCCTACAGGTTCTCATGGTCAATTCTCCTTTCCTCTTATGTTTGCTCGAAATTCTAGAAACGGAAGGCCATCGAAACCTCGCCTCCTATAACGGGATCGATCGTCTTTCCTGGCCGTGTGCCGAAAAGATTGGCAGGTGTCTGTATGTTCCAGGAAGGGACCGACCTGTCGATGCATGCGTACGTAAACCATTTGCCTGGTTGCCAGTAGCAGAACGTCCCGGTCAGCGACCAACCCTCCAAGAGCTGCCATTCAAAGCCCGTGTCAAACTCGTAACCAAGAGAACGATCGGGGATGTTCGGTGAGCCTGCGACGCCGTCTAAATTCCGAGGGCCGATATTACCATTAACCGGAAAGCCATTGAAGGCAACGTCATTCGGACCGATGAAACCCCACGGATACCCGTGGGAAGTCCTCTCAGCCCAGAAGCCGGTGAAGAACAGATTCAAGTTGGCCGCAGCGGCAAAATCCAGTCTTGCCCCCAGTGTGGACGCGTCCCGGACGTACCCATCGACCGTAAGGTTGTAGGCTGCGAGGCCTGAACCGAAGACGTAAGAAAACATATAGGAATAAGGTCGGAATACGCTGAAATTTGACAGAAACCGATCGTACGTTGGATGCCATGGAAACGCGGCAGGCTGTTTGCCGATCAGAGCTCCGTTTCTCCTGTCCGGACCGGGCTGCCAGGCATAAAGCACGCTCATCTTCGCTGGACCGGCGAAGACCCCGAACTCGGTCATAAAGCGCCACTGCTCGACATCCTGTGCGTCGGTGCCGAACAACAACACCCTTGCACCCCGGAACCGATCGGCATAGTAGAGCCACGCAGCTTCGGCATTGAAGAAGAAACGACCGTTGTTGTATTTCACAAAGGACGATCCGTGAAAAATAGCCGTGCTTTGCGCACTGAAATCAGTAGGCCGCAAAAGGGCTTCCGGACCGATGTGGAAATCGCCGTAAACCCCTAACGCGCCAACCTGGAACTCTCCTGACGAATAAGTGACAAACCCGAGGAAGTCACGGGAGAAGGCACCGGCAAAGTCTGAACGATTGAAATGCTGGAAGCCGCCTAGATCATATGGGTCTTGATAGCCTGGCGGAATCGGTGTTCCAATCACGCCAGGAGTAGGTGGTTGCGGTGGAGTAGATGGTTGCGGGGAAGACCCTGCGAATCGCCAGGGGTAAAAGCCGAACCCAACCTTCAGGGGACCGTACGGCGCAATAAAGGTAATTGATTCCGTACTGGCAGTGTCCGAACCGTCGTATTGCAGCCCAGTACCGAAAATCCACCGCCTTTTTCCTATGCCAAGAACCCCCCACGGCGTCTGGGCAGTTACCCAGAACAGGGTCCACTTGCCCTCGCTGATGGCAGTCTCAGCACCAAGTGCTCCCTGAGTCCAATAATCGTTGTCGCCGGTAGGATCGCCGTACATACCGATCCGGTATTGCGCCTGCACCCTTATGGCTTCATTGATCTTGAGAGTGGGCCAGAACTTCACCCACAATGCGGACCATCCTGCATCAGCACTGGAGGCGAGGTCTTTATCAAGGATTCCCTCCCCCTCCCAGAAGTTAAGATTAGCTGTAGTCGTGCCCACTCCCCTATCTACGTCGTACGGCCCGAAGAAGCCGTTGTGTCCGACCTGGCTGAAGCGCACGGAATACCAGTTGACCCATCCCTCCATCTCGAGTTCCCACGCAGAAGCAGCGGATGAAAAGGACAGGGACACGACGAAGACGAAAACAAGACACCGTTGCACCCACTTCGACATTGCAAACGACCCTCCTGAGATCATCCCGAGAATTCCCGCACCACAATAAAGAAATCCTCAACGAAACCCTGTTCGGCCGTTTCCTTGACGCTTGCGACAGCAATCACTAACTGACTCGCCTTATACTAAGAATGTTAGACGAACCTACCTGATGTCGCGCAGCCCGTCAAGAAGAAAGTGCAACCGGCCCACGAGGCTGGTTACGAAAGGCGTTGTCGTCCAGACGGATTCACGTAGATTCTCTGAATGCATAAAGAACCCTCCCCCATGAAGGAGAAGGGCATAGGGATCTTGCGTATGACCCGCCGGCGCCGGTTCTCAAGGGCTCGGGAACACGCAGCGGTAGTCTCGCAAGTGCACTTGTTCAGCCGTTGCGGCTACCCGAGCTTCGGCGCATTCCCGAGCCGGTCCGGGCCTTCAAAGCCGTCGTCCTTTTCCGCGGCGGCCTCCTCATCGGCGCTTTCTTCGTCTTCCTCGGGGTCACCGGTTGCCGCGAGTATTATCGCCCGTATCTCTCCAGGTGCGGGTAAGGCGGTGGCGCTTCTCCGTACGGCCGACAGCTCCCGGAACAGGGTGTGGTCTGGCAGGACACTCGACGGACTCTCCACGCCAATGTCATTTGACGGTTTCGTTGTGTCAGTGTCAATTGACGCGCCACATGCCAGAAAAGCGACCACCATGGCTGCCAACGCGAAAGCAGCCTTCAGAAACATGAACGACCTGTTCATTTCGAGCACCCCTCTACATGGACTGAGTCATAGGCGACCCACCGCTCAGTACTCTGATGCGTGAATATGGTCCCCTATTCGCTTGTCTCCGGTTTCGCTCGGGGCTTTCCCTCGCCGGCGGCCGGCAAGATGCCGGCCCCACTGAACAACCCAAGACAAGGACCCCTCGCAAGAACCTAATCTGCGAAACCGAGCGGTTAGAACAAAAAGGACGAGTAGAATTGTCCGCCCAGCACCGGATCGATAGTCCGGTCGGGTCTCGTGCCGAAGAAATTTGCGGCAGTTCCGAATTCCCATCCGGTGACGGACCGGTCGATACACGCGAAACTGAACCATTTGCCCGGCTGCCAGTACCCGACGAATACCCCTGCGGTCCATCCCTCGAGGAGCTTCCAGTCCAGGCCCGCGTCGATTTCGTAGCCGAGCGCGGTTTCCGGAATATTGGGCGCGGCTGGATAGCGATTGATGTTGACGTTCACGTTGCCGTCCGGGATGTTGATAAAGCCACTCCCCGGCACCCCAGCGTTGGGGCCGAGACACGCCCAGCTATACCCGTTTGACGTCCGGCTGGCGTAGAAGAAGGCTCCGAAGATGTTCAGGTTTGCCGCCACGGCATAGTCCAGGCGAGCGGCCAGGACGAACGCGTCCCGCACGTACCCGTCCCCATTGAGGTTGAATGCGTTGAGCCCTGCTCCATAATCGTAGCTAAAAATGCAGCTGTAAGGCCTGAACACGTTGTAGTTTCCCAACTGGCGGTCGTAATTCGTATGCCAGACGAATGCCGCCGGCTGCTTTCCGACCAGCGTGCCGGCTCGCCTATCCGGACCGGGAGTCCAGGCGGTTAGCAGGCTAAGCTTGGCTGGGCCGGCCAGTACCCCAAATTCAGCCATGTAGCGCCATTGCTCGATGTAACGCGGGTTCGGCGGACCGACCACCGCGTTCGCGTTCGAGTATCGGTCCGTCCAGTACAGCCAGGCTGCCTCCGCGTTGAAGAAGAAACGCCCGTTATTGTACCGCACAAAGGCGGTCCCGTGAAAGAGGTCTGAATCCTGGGGAACCAGTGTGAATGTCGGCGGATCCAAAGGATCGATCAACAGAGCCTCGGAGCCGATATGATAGCTTCCGTACGACCCGAGCACTCCCGCCTCGAGCGGCCCGTTGTGGTAGACCGCGAAACCGAGAAAATCCTTGGAGAACGTGCCGCTCTTGTCCGCGCGGCTGAAGTACTGCCCCTGCGTCGGGAACCCGGCAGCAGTAAAGTAGAATGGCAGGTTGTAGGGATCGTCCAGTATATACGCCGGAATCCGGGAGCTTCCGGCAAACCGGTACGGGTAGAAGGCGATGCCGATGTCCCACGGCCCGTACGGAGCAACGATGGACAGTGATTCCGTGGTGGCAGCATCCTCGCCGTCGTACTGCAAGGCATTTCCAAACACCCAGGGCCTTTTTCCGATTCCGAAGACCCCCCACGGGAGTTGGGCCGTGACCCAGAACATCGTCCACTGCCCGTCGCTGAAGGCTCGGTTGATCCCCGGTGCTTCCTGGGTGTGATAATCCGAGGCGGTCGGGTCTCCGTAGGACCCGAGGTGATATTTCCCCGAGAACCTTATCGCTTCATTGACCTTTATCTTCGGCAGGAAGTCTACGGTAAAAAACGACCAGCCAGCGTCGGCAGAGGTCGTTATCTGGGTATCGAATCTCCCGCCATTCCAAAAGTTCAGGTTGGCGGCTCTCGTAAAAGTTCCTGCGTCTCTGTCGTACGGGCCGAAGAAGCCTCTTGCTCCCAATTGGTCGTACCATTCGTACGTCCAGGCGAACGCGGTCCCCAGCTCGAATTCCCACGCCGACGCGGGGGGCGCAAGAAAGGGCAGAAACAATGCCAAGACCGCGGCTGACACGAGGAGAACGATTCCTCGCATGATCCTTCCTCCCATTTCACACCAGACACGTCTGTCAAAGCCCGATGGGACACCGTAGCACCTTTCCTGGAAGCGTGTCAATTCAGAACCTCCAACCCTGGCAGTCTGCTGGTGCACCTGTTTGCGGAACTCATTCCGCACTGCAAAAAAAATCCCCGAGTACTAAACTCGGGGATACCGTATTCTATCCCTTGTTGCCGCGCTCCTGGTCCGCGAGGAGCCGACATCTTTGTCATGTTGTGGGCAGGTCTTCTGGCTTCCGGCTCCTCCTACTCACCGCCCTTCCCATCACAGAGTGACAGTGGCTTCGCGGCTTTCGTCCCCGGTCACAGCGGCGGGTCCGCAACGGATTCGCACCGTTTTCCCTCAAGTCCCCAGATGGGGATTACCCTCAACGAGTTTGCAAACAACGTAACGGTTGCTCTTGGCGGAGTCAAACATTTTTTTCGACGTGAGAAATCCTTCAGATACGAGCCGCGCCCCTGGTGTCTTGTATCCCGGTCATGCCGGGCTCTCCCCCCTGCTCGGACTCAAACCGCATCCGGCAGCATCGCTCACGCGGGGAAATTCTGCCAGGACGCGACGTTCCTCGTCGTTCATGACACCCGGCACGCATCTCTGGCCAAGACGTATGCCCACCGTGTCACGCATTAGCTAACCATACTACATCATTGACAATATTCTAAGGGCGCCTTAGGCTCTTTGTGAAGGGAAAGTGATTGAACGGTCACCCCGACTGAAAGGAGCCAATCATGCACGGCGACCACGAGCACGAGCATCTGCACGTCCACGATCACAGCCACACGCACGCTCACGAACACGTTCACGGCGACATGAAACACTCTCACGAGCACGCCCACGCTCACGGCCACGAGCATCTCCACGAACACAAACATGGGCACGACCATCGAGACCCGCTGGTTCACGACCACGATCACGCCGGGGATCATGGTGCACACAATCACGCGCATCCAGCCCACGAGCAGGAGGCCCACGAGCACAGCCACTGATGCAGTAGCAAGCCCTGGTTCAGAAAGAGCGGCTCCCAAAATGGGGCCGCTTTCTTCGTTGGGGACAGGCGCATCGCATCAACCGCTGGAGAGCGGTGCGTCGCTCGATTTCACCAGCAGCGCTTCTGTGTCAATGGAGTCGGCCCGACCCGCGAATGAATGCTTCGGTCATGAGATAGGCCTCATCGTCGGGATACTGCCGGGGCGGACGTTTCATGAAGTAGGCTGAAGGGCCGTACAGCACCCCCCCTTCCCTTCGGTCGAGGGCGAGCTTAGCGCAGCGGATCGCGTCGATGACCACACCGGCCGAGTTGGGAGAATCCTCCACCGACAGGCGGAGTTCCAGATCGATCGGTATGTCGCCGAAGATCCTGCCTTCCATGCGGAGGAAGCACACCTTGTTATCCTTCTGCCACGGGACGTAATCGCTCGGCCCGATGTGAATGTTCCCGTTCTCCAGCGGAATGCCGGCCACGGACTGAACCGCCTCGGTCTTGGACTTCTTCTTGGAGGAGAGCCGATACCGATCCAGCATGTTCAGGAAGTCCGTGTTTCCACCGGTATTGAGCTGGTACGTACGCTCGAGCTTGACTCCGCGCTTCCTGAACAGGTCTGCGAGTGCCCGGTGCACGATCGTGGCGCCGAGTTGTGACTTCACGTCGTCACCGATAAGGGGAATCTCTCGGTCTGCGAAGCGCTTTGCCCACACGGGATCGCTGGCAATAAAGACGGGGATATTGTTGATGAGTGCCACCCCCGCCTCCAGGGCGCATTCGGCGTAGAAACGGACCGCCTCCTCGGACCCCACCGGCAAATACGTCAACAGGATCTCCACACCAGACTCGTTGAGGGCCTTGACGACATCTTCGCGCGCGGGTTCGGTTGCGTCTGCCGGCACAAAGGTCCGGTCCTCGTCATAATCCCTCATGTGCTGTGGGAAGCCGTCCAGAACGCGGCCCATGGCAACCTTCACCCCTGACGCAGGGATACGGCCGACGAAACGTTTCGTGCAGTTGGGCGGAGCGAAAATGGCCTCTGACAGGTCCTTACCTACTTTTCGTCCATCGATGTCGAATGCAGCCACGACGGTAACGTCAGACGGTTTATAGCCGCCGACATCCCAATGCATCAGCCCCATGCCGTCAGCGGAAGCCTTGGCCTGGTAGTAATGAATGCCCTGGACGAGAGAACTCGCACAATTCCCAACCCCTGCAATGGCTACTCTGATCTTTTCCACTTGTCGGCCTCACCTCGCGAAATAGTGGCCCCGACCGGCTCACCAGTGCGTCGAGCAAAGCCGGACCGATCCCCTCTTCGAGCTTACCACACGCCAATCCTCGGCGGGAAGAGAAATGGGGAAGGCGCATGGGGCCTGCCCTTCGCAATACAGCAAAACCCGAGAACCGACGCCCGGCTTCTTCCCGGGAAACGGCATCGAGGTCTGCTCCGGCCGCGTTTCGCCGGATTGCCACTCCGCGCGGGACTTGGTATAAGATAACGCTTCACCGGCCGCAGACTGATCGGCTGGCAATGACCTAGTACCGCGTTTCACAAATACGGTCGCGGTTTGCTGTGGCACGAGGTTTCTGTCAATCATCGCGGCCTCACTGGCTGTATTGGTGGGACAGGCATCTTGCCGGTCCTTTACTGATGGACAGGCAAGATGCCTGTCCCACCATGATTCTCGAAATGCGCGACCGAACTTGCGAAAACGAGTACTCAGGCATACGCGACACGGAGGGCATATGTCACGCGAGAACTTGTCGTCATCGGCATGGCAGACGAAACCGACGGATCGTTTCGTGCTCAAATGGGTCAAGTGTCATCTCTCCGCTCGCATCACGCCGCGGGTAACGAAGATTACGTGGCTGAGACCCTGGATGATTACGGTGAGTTCAAGTGTGCTCGGGATGGCGGCCGGAGCCGTCTTCTCGCTGGGATGGGGCCTGTTTGCCGGCCTCCTGGCCTCGATTTCCCAGATTCTGGACGGCGTGGACGGGCAGTTTGCCCGGCTCACGGGGCAACAGAGTCGCGGCGGAGCGTTCCTCGATTCCGTCCTGGATAGGTACAGCGACGGGGCGCTCGTCATCGGATTGACCGTGTTCAGTCTCGGGCTCGACGTTCCATCCTGGCTGGTCGGCACGCTTGGCGCGCTCGCCCTGATCGGGAGCGGCAATATCAGCTATTCCAGCGCGCGGGCCGAGAGTCTCGGGATTCAGTTCGGCAGGCCGACGCTCGCGAGCAAAGGGACGCGGACCACCGTCACCGCACTGAGCGGCCTGGCGAGCCCTTTCGTCCCGATCATGCCGCTCGTTGCGCTCTGCTACCTGGTTCTGCACACGAATATCGTCGTGCTGTACCGGATCGGACGAGCTTCGGGGCCTCAAGAATCGGTTTGAGATCGTCGGACATAGTAATCGTGAAAGGCCTCACGTCAAAGCAAATCGATCGCTTCAGACAGATCGTGTACGAGCACTTTCGGGAGCACGGTCGCGACCTGCCGTGGCGGACGACGAGCGATCCGTACGCGATCCTCGTTTCCGAGATCATGCTGCAACAGACGCAGGTCGAACGGGTCCTCCCGAAGTACGAGGCGTTTCTCGAGAAGTTCCCGGATGTCGCGGCACTCGCGCGTGCTCCGCTCCGAGACGTACTGGCTGCGTGGCAGGGGCTGGGGTACAACCGCCGAGCCATGGCACTGCAGCGGATCGCCCAGCGAGTGGTGGACGAGTTCGGAGGCCGGATTCCTGAGAGTTTTGATACGCTCCGCTCCTTCCCCGGAATCGGCCCCGCGACGGCCGGAGAGATCACGGCCTTTGCGTTCGGCAAGCCTGCGGTCTTCATCGAGACGAATATTCGCCGGGTATTCATCCACTATTTCTTTCACGACAGAACCGCGGTGAGCGACAAGGAGATTCTCCTACTGGTCGAAGCGACGCTCGATAGGGAGCAACCGCGGCCGTGGTACTATGCGCTCATGGACTACGGCGTCATGCTGAAAACCCTGGAACAAAACCCAAACCGCCGCAGCAAGCACTATACCCGGCAGGCGCGGTTCGAAGGCTCCGACCGCCAGATTCGAGGCCTGATCCTGAAGACTTTGGTCGAGAAGACAAGTCTGCGGGTGGATGCGCTGGTGAAGGCAGTGGGAAAGGATCGAGAACGAACTCAAAAGCAGATTGACCGGCATGTGGAAGAAGGCTTCCTCTGCCGGACGGGGAAAGTGCTGAGCATTGGTTCCGAAGCGGCTGACACCAATTTGCTTTCAAAGAAATAATCTGGCCAGAACCGGTCTTGCGCTATTCGCCTCTAAAGCTGTCAATCCTCCTCCTTATGAGTTCTATTACTCGCTCGGTCAGTTTAGGGATTTGTTCAGAAGGGCCGGTGACCTTTCGATGGCGCCCAGGATCGGGAGAATGAAGACGTGAGGCCGACCCCCTTGAGGGCCGAGAGAAAGCCTTCAAGGCCGGCGGACTGAGTAAGCCTTCATATAGCGTATCAAAGCTGCTCCCACATGTAGGCAGAACTCGGCATCATCCAGAAGAACTCTCGAACTAGCTGAACCTCCGTGTCGCACCGCTGGCTCGGAACAAGCATAACCATAGAACTTCTCGATAACTGAAACAAGCTGCTTGGGCCAAAGCTGATCGTTTCGCATTTGCTTCACGACATCACCTAAGGTATTGGCCTTGGGATAAAGGATTCTTCCGACACTCTCCACCGCACTAACAACTTCCTTTATGGAATTCTCAGGATCTAGTGGTCTCGCATTGGCAAACCGAATTGCCTTTCTGTAATGTTCGCGGGCAGGTTCAAATTTGTCCGTGAGAGTCTCTTCAATTTCTTCGATCCTGTCGCTCAATTCTTTCGGAGATTCTCTCTCCACGACACCATTCTTGCCCAATCGCCATCCAATGTTTTCATCGGCAAAGAGGGCATTTATTGATTCAACATAGGTGTTGAAGCCGAAATCTTGCACAGACGCTGAACCACGAATTGCCTCGTTTGGCGAGAATACGGACTCCGAAGCCCGCTGTTCCGATTTCTTTACTTCCTGTCCGATGAGCTCGACAATATCATAAAAGTGATACCACTCGACACTACGGATCAAATGCTCCAAATAGTCGTTGCAACCCCACGAGTCCCAGGCATCAGTAGTGGCTTCCTGTCGAAAGTGGTCTGAAATGATTTCGTTTAGGTATTTGATTCCCAAGGGGCGTCCCTCATGATTCGGGTATCGGCTGTCTCCGTCAATATAGGTATAACGACCCAGTATTCGGCAGAATTTTGATCGGAGCCAAGGTGGGGCGTCCTCAATGACAAGTTCAGACGGAACCTGTGGGCCGTACCCGTGCCTTTTCGAGAAGGTTGTCATTCTTGCACCTGATCAGTCCTGTGATTTCTGCCTGGCATGGTCAGGGGTGACGGTTCTTCTCCATGTTAATTCCAATGTCATCTCTGCGTCTGGAGATCCTATTACCCAGGCCAAGCTGATAGACAAGATATCGCGCAGCTTTTCGGCTTGGTCAATTCCGACCTCGCTTCCTTGAAAACGGTTGAAATTGGCGATCCCTCTTTCGCTTTTGAATGTCTACCTCATTCTCATGTGCTGTGCACCTCGCTTGTTGCCTTCGGTGCAAATCCGCGCCTGAGCGTGTTTTCGCTAATGCTCTTTGCGTGCAGGAACTGCAGCAGATAGTCTGGGCCGCCGGCCTTGGAGCCCACGCCGGACATGCCGAAGCCGCCGAACGGCTGCCGTCCGACCAGCGCTCCGGTGATCTTGCGGTTGATGTACAGGTTGCCGACGCGAAACTCGCGTTCCGCCTTGCGGATATTCGCGGGGCTGCGGGAAAAGATCCCGCCGGTGAGCGCGTACCGCGTGCTGTTCGCGATATCCAGCGCCATGTCGATGTCGTCCGCTCGCAAGACCGCGAGCACCGGACCGAATATCTCCTCCTGAGCGATCGGCGACGACGGGTCCACATCGACGAAGACGGCCGGGCCGACGTAGTAACCCTCGCCATCGACGTGCCGCACGAGCAGAGGCTTGCCGTATTGCTCGGCCTGTTGGATGTAATCGAGGATCTTCTTTCGTGCCGCTTCGCTCACGACCGGCCCCATGAGGTTCTCGGGGTCTTCCGGCGGACCGATGCTGACGCTCTCCATGGCCTGTTTGAGGCGCGTGCAGAATTCGTCGTACATCTCGCCCACGACGATCGCGCGCGAGCACGCGGAGCACTTCTGCCCCTGGAATCCCAGCGCGGATTCCACCACACCCTTGATCGCGGCGTCCAGGTCAGCGGTGTCGTCAACGATAATGGCGTTCTTGCCGCCCATTTCCGCAATGACCTTCTTGACGTTGCGCTGCCTGGCGACCGTTTCTCCCGCGAACTTCACGATGCGCAGTCCCACATCCTTGGAACCGGTGAACGCGACGAAATCGACCTGCGGGTGCGACACCAGGTAATCGCCGACCTCGTCCCCGGAGCCGGAGAGGAATTGGAGCACGCCGTGCGGCAGACCGGCACGTCTGAACGCCTCGAACAGCTTCCAGCCCAGCACCGGTGACAGGCTGGACGGCTTGAAGATCACGCAGTTCCCCGTCACCAGAGCCGCTGAGACCATTCCCGTCGGTATGGCCAGGGGGAAGTTCCACGGCGAAACGACCACACCGACTCCGCGCGGCTCGTACAGGTACGCGTTCTCTTCTCCGGGATAGGCCCCGAGCAGCCTTGGCGCGCCGATCCCGATCATTTCGCGGCCGTAGTATTCGAGAAAGTCGATTGCTTCAGCCACGTCCGCATCGGCTTCATTCCAGGTCTTCCCCACCTCGAAGACTTCCAGCGCTACGAGATCGAATCTCCCGGTTCTCATATGCTCGGCAGCCCTGAAGAGGTACTCGGCCCGCTCTGCAGGCGCGGTCTTTCTCCATTCCAGCCACACCCGGTTCGCCTCTGCCACGGCTCGTTCCGCATGCTTCACCGCTGCCGCGGAGACCCTGCCGACGATCTCGCCGGGTCGCGCGGGATTGCGCGAGCGGATTTCTTTGTCGGTGCGCACTTCGTCGCGTCCGATGACGAGCGGGTACGTTGCATCGAACTGCTTCCCGACACGCTTGAGCGCGTCGAGCATGCTCTTCCGGTTCTGCTCTTTGGAGAAGTCGGTGAGCGGCTCGTTTGCAAAGGAATTGCCCTGAGACTCTTCCGGTTCGGCCGCGGCCGGGGGCACCGGGCGCCGGGTCAGCTCATCGGGCGGGGTACCTTCGGAGAAGGATTTGCGGAGGAAAGATTCGTTGGAGGTATTCTCCAGGAGCCGGCGAATCAGGTACGCCATGCCGGGGATAAGTTCGCCAATCGGGGTATATACCCGGACGCGGAACCCCATCTTGCGCAATGCGGTCCGTATGGGCTCGGCCATTCCGTAGATTACCTGGAATTCGATTGCCTCTTTCGGGAGCTTCAGGGAATCGGCCACGGCAATAGCATGACTGATGCTGCGCACATTGTGGGTGGCGATGGCAGGCCTTACGTATTCGGTGTTTTCCAGGAGGATCGCTGCAAGCTCCTCGAACTGGAGGTCGGTCCGGGCTTTGTCCACGAGCACCGGGATCGGCCACCCGAGTTGGCGGGCGATGACGGTCTCATAATCCCAGTACGCGCCTTTGGTCAGGCGTACACCAATGCGTCGCCGGTGTTTCTTCGCCCATGCGATGAGATGGAGGAGGTCGTCTTTGGTGTCTGTCAGATAGGCCTGGAGCGCTATGCCGCCAAACGGGAAATCCGCGAACTCCTCGAGGACTGCCAGGAAAATGGCGAGCGTAAGGTCTTTGAAGTAATAACTCTCCATGTCGAAGGTGACGGATGCTCCGAGGTCCTGCACCGCGTGCAGCACAGGCCTGACACCCGCTCTCGTAGCGTCCACCGATCCTTCCCAGTTGGCCGGGTCGAGCCGCGGATTGAACGAAGATACCTTGAGCGACACGTCCACTCGAGGGAGCGATCCGTGCCGGTCGCGATCCAAAATCGAGGCGTCCTGCCAGCTTCGAGCCCTGGGAACCAACAGCCGGAGCAGATCGAGATACCGCTCGGTATAAGCCGCTGCTTCCGCGTCGCTGAGCACTTCTTCCCCGAGCAGATCCACGCTTATCGCGAGCCCTTCCTCGCGGAGCCCTTCCAACGCGGGGAGCGCGTCTTCCGGGTCGGACCCCGCTATGAACTGCCGGGCCATGGCGGTGACGTTTTTCCTGATCAGCTTGCCTGCGATGCGTGGAATAAGACCCGTTCGCGAGAGCAGACCGATGCCGCGCAGGACCGGGGTGCTCCGGAGGTCCCGGAAATATTCATTGAGCACCCGCATCACCAGGTCGTCGGTCCTGAGACACGGCAGCACGTCCACGAACCGGAAGAGCTGGACCTTGACCTGCTCGTCCTTCATGGCCCATTCCATCATCTTGCCGGTCCAACGTTGTCTATCGAAGAGGGAAGGGACTTCTTCGCCTACCAGTGAGAAGATCTCGCGGCCGGTCCTCCTGATTCGTTCTTCCAAATCCGGATACGAACTCATAGATTATGCCTCACGCTTAGTACACACGACTGCAAGCCTCAATCCGGTTTAATATAGCCATAGTTTAGTGGTTCAGGCACTGGTCCGCAACAGAGCAGACTATACAAGTTCGCTCTCCCCTGCCCACTGCCATGGTCGTGCTTTTGTCCTCACCACTTTGAGTTCTCGAACGAGAAAGCTGGAAACTACCACCCGATCTTACCACCGGGGGAGAGGGAAATCACCGGCAAGATGCCGGCGCCACTGAGAGTCCCCATGTTCCGGTGGGAGAGATACAGTGTGAGCGCTGGCCAAGTGCATCGTCTGAGCGCGAAATCGTAGCAGACTCATGTGGAAGGGTCAGTCGAGGGACAAGGGCTTCAGCCCCGGTGGTCGTGGGAGCGGAGGCAGAATGAGCTGCCGATTGGACTGTATGGAAGGTACCGCGTCCCACTGGATCGCGGCGACTCCGTCCCGCGCGGCGAGGCCATCCAGGAGAACCAAACGATCGTGGTCGCGCTTCAGGATCAACAGCGTGTCCAAGGGAATCGGCGGTCGCACGAGGCTCCCTCGAGCGACCATGCCTCGCGAGGATACGAGCGCGCGCCGGCCCTCGCTGTTATCGCTGTCCTTTGCATCGAGGTAGAGAAAGTACGCATAGAGGTCCCTGTTCCCGTACAGCATGCGGACAAATTCGACCAGTCCGTCCACCCCCTGAAAGATCACGGCCACGGGAGTTCCGTTGCGGTAGAGGTACGACTGCAGGTCCAGGAGGAGAAACGTGGTCCCTGGCTTTGCGTTGGGCACCTGTTCCCGTAGGCTCGCGGAGAGCTTTCGCCTCTTCTCCGCGGCTGCCTGCCAGTTCAACCGCAGGTCTGCCAGGAACACAGCCATGACCATCAGGAGGCAGACCGCGACCGTCCGGCCGATCAGCCGAATTTTCGGCGATTGGCCGGTCGAGAAGACCAGCCCCAGCAGAATGGCCACTCCGAATGTGGCTGACGAGTAGATCCGGCTCTGGCTGGTGAATCCAATGGTGGAACTGTACCCGGCCAAAAGGTACGGACACATCCCCAGCGCCACGGTCGCCACGCCAAGTGCCCCGATGTAGAGCCAGGTATCTCCGTCAAGTGTCCTCCCCTGTCCGGTCGCGGAGTCTCCCTCGGCGGAGCGCAGCAGCAAGCCCGCTGCAAGCAGCCCCACGATGCTCCCCCAGACCCACGATCCCCCATCGACGGAGAGTCTGGTCAGCGGCGCGACGGTGTATATCAACAGGTGAGAGACGTAGGACCAGATGAGCTGCGCGGACGGTATTAAGGAAGCGTGCCGCACCGCTCCACCGGAAAAGACGAGAAATCTTGCCGCCACGAAGATCGCGAAAGCCACGCAGATGCCGACCGACATCCGAGTCAGGAACGAGCGGTCAGACATGACGTTCGGGCCCCGAAGGTGGATCGGCCAAACGAAGAACGGCACCGCGAATATCAGGAACGCGGCGGTCTCGTACGTGAACGTGGACAACCAATAGCAGAGAACTGCCGCGGCTAATCTCACCAAACGTTGCGGGGCGACGGCCCAGCGCTGGAAAGCGAGTACCGAGAGCCAGAACAGCAGCAGGGAAACCCGCGAGTTGTCCGTGTGGAACATGTAAATCAGGTTTGAGGAAGGAGTCAGCACGAAGGCAAAGAGCGTGCTCAGCACCGCCAGCGACGTTCGACCCGGAAACGCGCGCTGCAAACACGCGCCCATGATCAGACAAGACCCCGCGGATAGGAGAAGTGCGGTAAGCGTATAGTACACGCGGGTCAGTCCGAACAACTCGAAGCTCAGCACCGTGTACAGGCCTTCTATGGGACGCTGTGACGCCTTGGCGTATTCCCACACCGACTGAGGAAACCCGTACCAGTACGGCCAGGAAAACTGCCACCAGTCATCCCCCTGAAAGCCTATGTTCCCGATCAGGAAGGCGAGCCAGACACAGAGCACGATCAAGACCGCGGTCATAAAGGGGAGGAGCCCTGTGTCTCCGGATTTGTCAGCCAAACGCAACTCCATTAAGGGTTCCAACGGGGCCTCTCGCGTCCGGCCCAATTTTCTCAGCTCGCGATAATGGAAGATTTGCCTTCGCGTGTCAAATATGGCTCTTCCCGGCATAGGCGTTAGAGAAGGCGGGATCGTTTACCATGGGGAACAAGCTCAACAGCGGGATGGCCGCGATACTCTCAGGGCAGGAGTCATCATTGAGGCGTTGTCGGGGGTTTCTTCTTGGGGTACCCGCGAAGCGCGTCCCGCCGAGAAGACCCCCGGGTTCTTGGTTCTGGTGCTGATCATCCGTAGGATGGGGTGACCTCCTTAAGGCTCCCCTCCGAGAGAAAGGCCTCATAGTTGTTGATCAGTCTCTGCACGACGATTCCTGCCAAGCGCTTGAAAAATAACATGCCGCTTGCCGCGTCATTCTCAAAGACTTTGGCCAGCTTTTCGTTCTCGATCTTTGTGATCTTGCTCGGGGCTACGCACTCCGCGGTAGCGACGTACGCAGGGCGATCCACGAGGCCGGTCCATCCGAAGGCCTCGCCTGGACTGTTAACCGTGTAAGTGATCTCCGCCTTGGTTCCAATGAACAGCCGTACCCGTCCCTCCCCGAGGATGTAGAAATGCTTTGCCGGAGCACCTGCTTGGAAAACGAATGTGCCCGGCTCGCAGGACTCTTCTATCATGATCTTGGAGATCTCGTTCATTATCTCCGGGCTTAGACCCTTGAACAACTCAGCTTTTTGTATAATCATGGGATCCTCCTCTCTCTTGAACGCTGTGCGCACGATCGGGTTGATCCGACAGATTTCCATCCGCCCTCTCACAACTCAAATGGTTTTCTCGCCGCGTTTCCTCCTTTCTTGGTCTTTGCCCTGGCTGTGTTCGTACACCCGGAGGGCGAAATCCTGGAACAGGGCTTCGCAAGCCTTTACTTTTTCAACGGCCTGCTTGTGAAGGGGGGCCTCAACAATATCCCGCTTCTCTACCTTCTTCAGCCACAGCTTCAGCTTCTCCAGCTCCTCTTCATTCTCCTCCACTTCCGCAAAGATGAAATTCTGTCTGCTTGTCTCGAACCGGATTTCTTTGGCGTAGTCCTTGCACTTTTCGATAATCTCCCCGTATTCCTCATCCCTTGATTCTATGAAGGCCTTTCTGATCCGGTCTTCGTGGTCCTTATTCAGGACCTTCCCTTCGATCAGAATCGCCTGACCTTTCCATCCTTCGATGTCCTCAATGAGCTTGCGGATCTCGGCAAGCCGTTCGGTTGAATGAGGCAGGACCCAAAGGGACTGATAGTTCACTGCTCCCAGCTTCCTGAGCTGCCTCCAGACCGACACCCGCGCACGCGAAGGCCGTGACGGTAACGTGTAGGAGAAGAACATCCATTTCATGTAACCATTGTTACGTGTCGCGCTATTCCTGTCAACCGCTTATATCAACAAGCTTGAGTCAAGGGCGAGACCCTCTCAGTGAGAGTAAAATCACCGGAACTGCCACCAGCTGCACTACTACCGAGAAAATCACGAGGCCTGTAACTGAAGCGTCGTACAAGAAGCCCATAAGCGCGCTTCCCAAGAACCATGCAACTCCGTAGGCCGTGTTGAACAACCCGAAGGCGAATCCGAGCCTGTTTCTCGGAACCATTTCGGCGATGGCAGCCCGAACAATAGATTCCTGGGCTCCCATTCCCACGCCCCACAGGGCCATTCCCACCAAGGCGGCCTGAAAGCCACCTAAGAACACGAGCGGGGCAAACAAAGAGGAGAGCAGGACCGCCGCAACGAGGACTGCGATGCCCAGCCGGTCGAAGAGGCGCCCGAAAATAAGCGCAGCGATAGCGTCCACCCCCATGGCCACTGCATAGAAAATCGGTATCCAGTGCTCCGGAACAGAAGCGACCTTCTTGAAGTGATATGCTACCAGGGGAAAATCCGCAAACCCGGCCGCGACACATCCAATGGCGGCGATATACAGCCAAAACGATCGAGGAAACCCCTCGGTTTGCAACTTGACGGCTGCCGATTCGAGGCCGTGAGGCGTCGGAAAGAGCTGGTAGGCTGTGAAGAGGAACGTCAGAGCCAAGAGAGCCGGAATGAGCAGCAAGGCGAAACCGGCTTGATAGCCGCCTTGTGAAAACATGACCGCGGCCAACACAAGCGGACCGACGACCGCGCCGATCTGGTCCAAGGCTTCGTGAAGACCGAAGCCCCATCCACGGCCGATGGAATCGGAAGCACACGCCAGCATCACATCACGGGCGGGTGTCCTTATGGCCTTCCCCATCCGCTCCGCGATCATAAACATGGCCGCAATTTCCCAGCGTCCTGCCAGCGCCAGGAGAGGGACGGCCAGTAGGTTCATCCCGTACCCGAAGAAGACGATAGTCCAGTATTTCTGCGTCCTGTCCGCGAAGTACCCGGAGGCAAGCCGCAGAGAGTACCCGATCAACTCTCCCAAGCCAGCCACCAATCCCACGACGGTTCCGCTTGCCCCAAGGGTTGCCAGGAATGGTCCAGTGACGCTTCGAGCCCCTTCGTAGGTCAAGTCGGAGAATAATGAGACCACGCCGATCAAGATCACAAACTTCGTGGCTGTCGGCGCGGCAATGTCACAAGATTCTCTTATGAGGTGCAATTGGCTTTTCATGAGTCTGTTCTCCCCATGCCGCCGATGCCGATGGCGTGTACGGCCATAGCCGAATGCCCTGCGGCGTGCGATCTTGTAACCTAGGTTACTTACAACAATTGCTAAAGTCAACTAATTATTGTAACCTTAGTTACATCAATTTGCTCGCAGGCGGATTGCCGTGATGCGCAGCGCTCCTGACACTCCCTTCAGTCGCCTGAGACAACGGCTCGGTGCTGTACCGTTTCCTCTCCTTTCTCGGCCCTCGCCAGGTCTCTTCCAGAAAGCCGTCGGCTACTTCACAACCAGCACCGTGCACGGAGCCAGTCGCACGAGGTTCTGACAGGTCCCTCCCATGATCCGGTCGTACAGTGCGGAATGGCCGAGAAAGCCGACGACGAGCATGTCGTATTGATACTTCTTGATAAATTCGACGATGGTCTTGACTTCGTGGCCGATGACCACACGGGACTTCAGCGTCACCCCTTGTGCCTCAGCCATCGCTCGTGCCTGGACGATGGCTGCTCCAAACCTGCTATCTGCCGCTTCTTGCTCCTCAACTACTTCGCCTATGGTACCGGGAAAGCGCGGCACCTCTTCCACGGATATGGTATGGAGTTCGATCCCTGCGAGCTTTGCCAGCAGCAGGCCCTCCTCGAGACCTTTGAAAGACCCTTTCGATCCGTCCAGTCCGACGAGTATTTTCTTGAGCATCCTGGTTCCTCCTTTCAGAAAAGGGGCCGACGAGAGACGGCCCGGTCACCTCTCGAGGAAAATCTCCGCGTCGAGCGCGGGCTCATTTCTGCCATTCACCGTTCAAGTCCTGGTGCTCCGGCTCAAAGAACCACTGGGCGATGAGCGTAGGAATCACCGCGCTTCCGATCACCACGGTGACCAGAATGGTGTATTGTTCCTGCGTGATGATCCCCCGGCTGTACCCGAACAAGGCCGAGATACTGCCAAAGGTCAACCCCGTGCTCATGAGGAGCGTGGTGTACATTCCGATCTTGCGAGAGAAACGGAAAACCGAGGTCAGCGGGTAAACACCGATGAACTTGGCCGCGACCTTCACGGCGAGCAGCACGAGGATCAGACCGAGACCGGTCCAAATGGCCGGGATAGAGACAATCGTTCCTGCCTTCAGAAAGTAGAAGGGGGTCAGGAGTGCAAAGGTTGCGGTGCGAAGATGGCGGACCATTTCCCGGTATTTCTGGAAGAGACCTGCCACAATGATGCCCAGGAGGTAAGCCGGCAGAACTGCTTCGCTGTTTGCGTGAGTGGCCAGCCATCCCAACCCGAAGAGGATGAAAAAGAGCAGCTTGATTTCTGGCTCACTGACGTGGTTTTTGAAAACCTCGAAGAACCATCCGGCAAAGCGCGGCGTTATGACGAGGACTACGGTTGTGATCAGAGCAAAAAGAACCAGCCAGATGTTGTAGTTGGCGAACAGGATTCCCAGGGCCAGCACGGTGCCGAGGTCGGTGACGAAGCACGCGGCCAGGATGATCTTTCCCAATTCCGCCTTGTTCAAACCGGTTTGTACCATGACCGCGTAGACAACCGCGACCGATGTGGTTGACAGGGCTATACCGCAAATTTTTGCTGCGTCCGCAGTCCAGTGGGCCACGTAATACGCGTAGGCCATGGCTCCCAGGAACGGGAGCAGGAAACTGAGCACGCCGATTCCTATGCTCTCCTTGCCATATTTGCGAAGAATTTCCGGCTCGATTTCAGCCCCGGCCAGGAAGGTCAGGAGAATGGCTCCGAACCCGGCAAGAAAACTGATCCACTCGACTTTTGGGTCCAGTCCCAGATAATTACCGCCAATGACACCGACACAAATTTCCACGAGGGCGACGGAGATCGCGGTGCGGATCGAGATGACGCTGGCGACGAGCGCCAGTCCGATCCAAACCATCGCCACATACCACGTCTGCTCCATACAAGCCTCCGGTTGCGAGTTCAATTGAGCCCTGTTTCAGCGGGGACCCGCTAACACTACGATATCCGAAATGTTGCGCAGACGCACCATGAGGAGTTTAGCTCAAGGAGCGTTCGGTCTCAGCCTTTCAGTGGATTCTCGAAGACCGCGGCCTTGCCCAGTTCTGCTTCTATCTCCAGAAGACGATTGTATTTGGCGATCCGTTCGCTGCGGCTGGTGGAACCGGTCTTGAGCTGTCCGCCACCCATGGCAACGGCAAAGTCGGCCAGGAAGGTGTCCTCGGTCTCTCCGGAGCGATGGGAAATCACGTACCCCCATCCTGCCTTGCGGCACAGGTGGATTGCCTCCATGGTCTCGGTAACGGTCCCGATCTGGTTGAGCTTGATCAGTACCGCGTTGGTGGACTTCTCTTTGATGCCACGAGCGATGAAGCGCGTATTGGTGACGTAAATGTCGTCCCCGACGATTTGAATCTTGTCGCCAAGCGCGGCCGTGTGTTCCCGGAACCCCTCCCAATCGTTCTCTGCCAGGCCGTCCTCGATGGAGACGATTGAGTATTTCTTGACCCAAGACTTGTACAGGGCGGTCATCTGCGAGCTTGTCTTCTTCCCCTGGCCCGATTTTCTCAGGTTGTACTTCCCTCCTTCATAAAAGGAGCTTGCAGCCGGGTCGAGCGCTATCGCGACATCTTTGCCGGGCTTGTAACCCGCGGCCTTGATGGCTTCGATGATAACCTCGCATGCCTCGTCGTTGCTCTTCAGGTTGGGCGCAAAACCTCCTTCATCGCCGACGCTCGTGGCGTAGCCTTTCTTCTTCAGAATTTTCTTCAGGGCGTGGAACGTTTCAGCGCCGTACCGGAGCGCTTCGGCAAACGTTGGAGCACCCACCGGCATCACCATGAACTCCTGGAGATCGACGCTGTTGTCTGCGTGCTTGCCGCCGTTGAGGATGTTCATCTGGGGCACGGGAATACGTACTGCACAAGGGCCTCCGAGGTAGGCATAGAGCGGCAAGCCGGCGGTTATGGCCGCGGCCCGAGCCACCGCCATGGAGACCCCGAGAATGGCATTGGCGCCCAGCTTGTCCTTGTTTGCAGTCCCATCCAGGTCAATCATCAGTCCGTCGATTTGGGCCTGACGTTTCGCTTCCATCCCAATCACCGCGGGACCGATCACGCGGTTCACGTTTTCGACTGCCTTCAGGACTCCCTTGCCGCCATACCGGCCCTTGTCGTGGTCACGCAGCTCGATCGCCTCATTTTCGCCCGTTGACGCGCCTGACGGCACAGAGGACGAGGCGCTCACACCGTTGTCCAACTCTACGAACACCCGGACTGTAGGATTTCCACGCGAGTCGAGAATCTCCAACGCACGAACCGCAACGATTTTGCCGGTCATAGCACCCTCCTTTTTGATTTGCCCATGAGAAAACGGTACACCCAACGTTACACCCTTGCCGTGGGAGGATCAACAAGAGACAGAAAAAGCGACCATCCGCTGCACCAACCCACCGCGCACAGCAAAGCGGCCTCGTCCTCCAGCGTTTGCGTGCCCTGAAATTCGAACTGGAACGAGCGAGCATACCTGACCAAGTGACGAACGATATACGTCAGCAATTCCAGCGAACGGGAAAGATCTCGTATGAGACCGAGCGATTCATCTTCTATCAGATGTCTGCGGCATCTTGCAGCTGCTCCATCGCCGGCGCACTTACCGCATACTGCCTTGCGCCAAAAAGGGAACGTGTTTCGTGCAAGAGATCGAAACTCCGTTAAGTCTCGGCCTTGTTCGACAATCTTCTGCTTGACAAACCCCTTGCTGTGCGGACCGTATCCTTCCTCGCACATCAGGCACGGACGCTTCTGGCGGAGCCTTCTCCTCAGCCTTCCGCCCTGCATGGGGCCGTGCATCTCGAATGCAGCCAGGGCGAGCCCCATCACATCCTCATAGAGCACGGCCGGCCCATGCATGTAACCGCTGCGAAAGGCGGCTTCAACGATCATCCAGCCCCACGCATGCCGTTCACACAGGCCCCATCCTTTGCGAAGCCGCTCGCGTGTGGATGGATTCATGATGCTCCCCTGAATGAACCACCAGAGAAAATGGATCTCTCCTGGGGACAGCTCAAACGGGTCGGACGCGGATGCCTCAACTGGAACTGGAGCGTGCATGGCTACTTCTCCAGTTCCGCGCAAAACTTTGCCAACTGGCCCGCCGCCGCCTCAAACCTCGACACTTCCTCAGCGATGGCTTCGGCGTGCTCCTTGCGTTTTACGTAAGCTGCCTCAATCGCGCCGTGGGTCGCCGCAATAGTCTCCTGAAACCGCTGGTCGAGGGTGAGACCGAAACGCCGGAACGCATCATTGAGATTCTGCAAGGTCGCCCACCGGAGATTCTCGACGTTGTGACGGACCAGCGTGTCGATCTGCCTCGACAAGCGTTTCTTCAATCTCGTCATCCTCATAGCTGCAGGGAGGAGCCTGTCGAGTGCTTCTTCGGGGACCACGATGGGGAGCGTAGGCACTCGCTTTCTCAGCACCCAGTGCGGACGGCGCTTCATTTCAAAGGCCTCGGAACTGTCCGGTGCATGATAGGGGATATCGAAAAGCTGTGCCGCGGCCTGACGAATCAACTCGATCAGATCGTCTGCCCGCTGCTGGTGCGGTCGCAGAGTCTGCGTCACCGACAGGCCAAAATTACGCGACACATCCTCTGCCGACGTCTGGAAAAAACCGGTTACCTCCTCGGCCAGTGCGTCCAGAATTTCCTGCTCCGAGACATCGCCGTCCCTCATCACTGAGAACGATGCCTCTACCACACCTTCGAGGTGTTCCGAAGAGCGCTCGCGCAGGGACTCGGCTTCCTGTTCCAGTGCCCCCAAGGCCCGCTTTCGGTCGCCTGCGAGGAGATCCTGCGCGGCCAACCTCTCCCTCTCCGCGTGCTTCAGTTCCTGAGCGAAAACCTGTAGCCGCTCTTCCAGATCTTGGAGTGGCATCTGCAACGATTTTACGGACAGCCGTAACCGCATGATCACGTCTTCGAGCACATCCCGGGCCTTTCGGCCCAGCGCCTCGCGCAGCGCATTTGCCTTTTCGTAGGCGAGGAAGCAGACGAGATGACTTTCAACCTCGTGAAGGCCGCTCTCGGTCCAGAGTTGAGAGTCCTCGAAGAGCTTCGCGTCCAATCCTCGACGCGCGGAGACACAGAACACGGGGTGATCGTTGGTGACCCCGATCTTCTCTCCGACCACCTTCTTGAAGAACGTCAGTGCCGCGTGGCGCTCTTGCTCGTTCAGGTAATCGACCTTGTTGAAGATGAAGAACAGCCTGTTCACCCGTGACTTGACCTCTTTGAGGAACTCAGCCTCCACTTCGGTCAAGGGCGGATCTGCCGACACGACGAACAACGCTGCGTCACATTGAGGCAGGAAGCTGAGCGTGGCCTCAGTATTGTGCGTAAAGGTGGACCCGATTCCCGGTGTGTCGATCAAGACAACGCCGTGTTGGAGGATAGGAGCGGGATGAGAGATCTCCACCTGCAGCACACCCAGTCGGTTTTTCGGGTTGCCTTCTTCCGTCACAAAACCCTGGAGGATTTCCACGCAGGCTTCCAGGCTGTTTCCCGAGAATTCTTTGGCTGGCCGCTCGTCCTGGAACGAGACGCGCATCCGGATCTCATGGCCGTATTGGAGAAATGTTGGGATAGCAGTCAGCGGAACCACCGAGGTGGGCAACAACGCCTCTCCGAGGAGCGCGTTCAGCAGCGTGCTCTTTCCGCGTTTGAATTGCCCGAGGACGGCGAGATGGAAACGCCCTTCCTCCAACCGGGTGCGAAGGAGGGTGAGTTTCTCTTTGTCTGAAGCGAACTGCGGCCCCAGTTCGTCGGCACTCTTGATTGCCTCCCCGAGCAGGAACTGAAAGTCGAGAGCTGCACGGGACGGCTCGTCATGCGCGCAGGAGACACTCACTATCTTTGAAAGCTGCAACGGGCCGGCATCCACGGGGAATCCTCCTGGTCGAAACGTTTGGCGCAAAAGGCGCTCTGCCGAAAGGCCAAAAAACAAAAAACCCGCCTTCCGGCAGGTTCCTCTAGGACGGATCTCCCACCGCAAGTTCTTTGCGGTAGGAGTCATCAGCCCTTCACGAGCGTTTTTGGGGGACTCCATCCCCTGGAGCTTCATCAGATTACGGGTTTGCGGCGGAAAAAGTCAAGCACGATTTGGGAGAGCCGGCCTACGAGGCGATAACCCGATTTGCTATGACTTCGCCGGCCCTGAGGCCGCTGGCAGAAGCCTGGAGCAGGCTGCGGGTAATACCGGCGCCGTCCCCGATCGCAAAGAGGTTGCGCATCCCTGTTTCCAACTCCGGCGTGAGAGAAATGCGATTCGAATAGAATTTTACCTCCACGCCATACAGCAATGTGTCACGCGAATAAATCCCCGGGGTAAGCTTATCCATGGCTTCGAGCATCTCCATGATGCTTTTGAGCAGGCGATAGGGAAGAACAAAGCTGAGGTCTCCGGGAACCGCGGTCTTCAACGTCGGGACCGTGGTGCTTCGAGCGATGCGATCCGCGTTGGACCGGCGCCCGTGCAGGAGATCTCCCAGGCGCTGAATCATCACCCCATGACCCAGGATGTTCGCCAGTTCCGCGATGTACCTCCCGTAGCGGATCGGGTTGTCGAACGGCTCGGTGAACGACGAACTCACCAACACCGCGAAGTTCGTGTTATCCGTCCTCTTTCCCGCGTAGGAGTGTCCGTTGACGGTAAGGAGCCCGTCCAGATCCTCGGTGACCACTTCGCCGTACGGATTCATGCAGAACGTGCGGGTCTTGTCTTCGAAGGTCCGGGAGTAGAGGACGAGTTTCGCTTCATAGCAGGTGGCGGTCAGTTTCTCGAGAATCGACGCCTGCGTTTCCACCCGCACGCCGATGTCAACCGGGTTGGGGCGAGAATCCAGGCCAAGCCTTTCCGCTTCTTGCCGCATCCAGCGCGCTCCCACTCGACCCGGCGCGCAGACCACGATGGGCGCCCGTATTTCGGTGTCGTCCGCGGTGACGATCCCCGCAGGTGCAGCTCCCTCGGTCAGGATGCGGTCGACCCGCGTCTCGGTGAGAACGTCCACGCGACCTGTGAGGCTCTCTCTCATGCGACTGAGGAACCCGAAACAGTTCTCTGTCCCCAGGTGTCGCATGCGGCTCGGCACCAGCTCCATCCCGGCCGCTCGGGCCTCCGTCTTCAGGTCGTCCAGCGCATCGGATGGGCCGCAATACACCTGACTGGGCGCCCCGAACCCCAGGTAAATCCCGTCCGCCTCGTCCAGAAGCCGGATCAAGGTGGCTCGGTCCAGATAATCTCCGAGGAAACCGCCAACCTCGGGGGAGAGGATAAGCTTCCCGTCGCTGAACGCGCCGGCACCGCCCCAGCCGCACATGAGGTCCCTGCCTTGGCGGTCCCTGCTGGAGATGTCCTTGCCCATGTCCACCATCAGGACATGCGAAACCCCGGCTTCGACGAGTTTGAATGCGCAGAAGATTCCGGCTGGGCCTGCTCCGACGATGATGACGTCGTAAGAATTCCTCAAGCGCTCAGGCATGATCGATCTCCCGGCATGCAGCGTAAGTGAAGAAAACCACCGTAGAATCCCGTGCAATTGCCGTTTCGTGTCTCATTTCATGAGAGGATAACACACTCGCCTCCCGATCGTCCTTGAATTCCCAGCCCGGTGGTCTTGATTGATTGTCTCGGCATGACGCACGTTTGGCCTTTTCATTTCTAACCTCGCAAAATCTCGTGATCTCATACTTGACACCACTGTTTTCTGAACTTACTGTACAGAATGCACGAAGGGCGTCCCCGCGTAAGAGGGAAGTTGCCCGAGTTGACAATGAAAGGGGGGAGTCTGCGGACAGACCTGTTGAGGCGTCCGAAGTGTCTTCAGCAAAAGATGAGCTCGTGACACTTGAACCACAAATAATGTACGACCGCAGGGGCGAAAAATATGGCGTCAGCGAATCAACAAGAAACGAGGCTCGTAAAGGCCCGTAAAGGTGGCCGAGACTCTTGGAATCTTAACCGTGCAATAGGACTTCTCAATGACGGGAAGACCTGTCGGGAAATAGCCGAAATCATGGGGCTTAGCCGCGAGCAGGTCTATGACGCTTTCAGAAGCCGAAGGATCGAGATAGTCCGGGACAAACGGGGCTCCAAACCCTCTTGGGACATGGACAAGGCAAAAGCCTTGGCAGACGAGGGGTACGCGATCTGTGAGATCGCCGAGATGATGAACCTGCCCCAGGACCTCGTCAGGTCCGGCTTTAAGAACAGAGGATGGAAGCCGCTGCACACCAAAAGCGGCAGACACGTCACGTGGGATGTGGAAACGGCAAAAGAACTCAGGGCACAAGGGTGGCGATGGGTGGATATCGATCGGAAACTGGGCCTTTCTGCCGGCACTGTGCGACATCATTTCGTACGACACGATCTCCACGTTCCTCGGCGTCAGCCGAACATGCAGTGGGACATCCTCGAAGCCCGAAGACTGAGACAAAGGGGTCTCTCCTGGAAGGAAATCGGCGAGAAAGTCGGGACCGACGGAAACAACGTCCGCCGCGCGTTTGTGAGACGGGGGTGGCCGCTGGCCGCGGGGAAAGAACCCACGGTCAAAGGGATTCCGAAGCTTCGTGGCCGCCTACCCAATCTGAGAGGAAAGAGTCTTATCAGAAGCTCGTAAGCCCGCTCGACACCGAGCGCCACGATTCCCGGCACCTCTGACCTGTGAAGGCACGGGGAAACGTTCGGGCGTTTGTCGTGGAGTGCCCTCATTCGTCTTGCCAGGCTCAGAGAAGGACTGTGATTCATCCCGAATCGATCTGCTGCTCCACATTACGTACAACTGCTTCCGCAACGACACGCCGCAGCAGGACGTGAGGAGGGAACTTCTCACTGACATCCCGGTCTTTCACCGCTGGCAATGATTGAAAGGCGGTGGGACGATGGGTTCCCTGACCGACCTTATTAATTCAGCTCAGGCCATCTTGGATAGCGGGTTCGATCTTCAAACGTTCCTCAGTTGGAAAACCATGGCCCTCCTATCTCTCCTCAGTGTGCTGGGTCCCTTCCACTATTATACTCAGCATTTCCGATGGATCGCAGCGGAGCAGAACGCACGAGGGCTTCTTGCCGGAGAAGGGATTCTGCTTGCCGCACAACAAGAAATCCTGAAACACCCGAGTCTGCTGGTGGCACATCAGAAACCGAACGCAAAGCCCGTGTGATACCAATGCGCGATCAAAGAAGTAGTACTGCTGATGGGAGCTCCTGGGAGGTCTCCGGGGCGCAGTGAGGCTGTGCCGTCCGCAGCGGAGGAGACCTCCCAGGAAAAGCCCTTGGTAGGCTCCTCTCATATTGCCTGGTGAAAAGCGCATTGGTATGGGTCCGCGCGCGACAAGGAATCGCTATCGGGGGCCGACCTTCTATAATCGATTTCCTTTGAACTTGTTGTGCGCATGTTGTACGCTGGCTGAGGAGAGAGACTGAGCAATTTTCTTCGCAGGTTCAGCGCCGCACGGGCGGTGGCTTCGACCAAGCATTCATGACCGGCATGAAGGAGCTTGCTGTCAGAGGTACGGTGGGGCCGGTATCCTTCCCGGTCTGTTTCAAACATCACCCGAAAAGTCCAGCACGAAACGTCACGGAGTGACAAACCCTCGGCGCTTCCGTCACGCATACCCTGACTCGGGACTTGCCGGCCAGCGTTCTACGGAAAACGAAATGGTAAAAGGATCGTCCACGGCCAACCCGTACGATGAAGAAGATGCTGTCAGGGTTCGCGCCGCGCAGATCCGGCAATTGTATACCCAGTCGCGAGCCGGCATGATCGCGGCGTTGATTGGCGCGGTGCTGCTGGTACTCGCATTCTGGGATGCCGTGCCGCGGGCGAACCTGATCGGATGGTTCGTTGCCTTCGTCGCACTGCAAATACCTCGCCATCTGCTCTGGTACAGTTTTCGGCGAACGCAACCGGAAATGGAAGCAACGTTCCCCTGGGGGCGGTGGTTTGCGGTAGGTAGCGGTCTCACGGCACTATTGTGGGGCCTGTCCGCGGTGTTTCTCTTCCCTGAACACAGTCTTTTTCTTCAGTGTGTCCTGCTTGCCTTCGTTGCCGGAGTAGCCGGGTCAACGGCGGTTGCCCACGCGCCACTCCGCGAATGCTATGTTCCGTCGATCCTCCTGTCGTTGTTGCCGCTTGGCGGGCGCCTTCTCTTCGATGGAGGCGACATTTTTGCCATGATGAGTGTCGCCGTTCTCGTGCTGATTCTGGCGCTCATCGGGACCGGCGGAGCGGTCCATCGGATGGTTTCCGAGTCCATCAGGCTGAGGTTCGAGAAAGACGACCTGCTCGCCTCGCTCGAATCGGCACGACAGGAGCTGGAAGCACGTGTTGAAGCACGCACGAGGGAATTGTCCCGTGCCAACGAAAGGCTCGAGGCGGAAGTTGCCGAACGCGTGCAGGCAGAACGCCGACTCAACCTCCTCTCGTCGGCAGTGGAGCAGAGCAGCGAGGGGCTGATCGTCGCGGATCTGCGCGGCACCGCGTTCTATCTGAACGAAGCATTTGCTGAAGTCCACCATTATACCCGCCCGGAAGTCATCGGACACCATATTTCCGTTTTTCACACACCGGAACAAATGGCTGCGGTGGAACAAGCCAACCGGCAGGTCTTGGAAACCGGGGAGTTCAGCGGCGAGATCTGGCACGCGCGGCGAGATGGAACGAATTTCCCAACCCTCATGCACAATTCCGTGCTGCGAAACGAGGCGGGGGAACCGATCGGCATCATCGGCACGATGCGGGAGATCTCGGAGCTGAAAAGATGGGAGGAGGACCTCAAACTCGAAAAGCAGCGATTGCAGAGCCTGTCGGAAAATGCGCCGTTCGCCATGGTGATGATCGGCAGCGACGGGAGGTTTCATTACGTGAATCCGAAGTTCGTGGAACTGTTCGGCTACAATGCAGACGAAGTTCCCGACGGGCGGACCTGGTTCCGCAAGGCATTCCCCGACCGCAAATACCGCCATGACGCAATTTCCACATGGCTCGAAGACCTGCAGTCATGCGGACCGGGAGAACAACGCTCTCGGATTCTGTTGACGCGATGCAAAGACGGTAAGAGTAGGACCATCCACTTCAGACCGGTCCAACTGGCAACCGGCGAGCATGTGATGACGTGCGAAGACATCACCGAGCGCCACAATGCAGAACTGGCCCTGAGAGAGAGTGAGGAACGCTTCCGAACGGCCTTTCATACCAGCCCGGACGCGATCATCATCAGCCGCCTCAGAGACTCTGTTATCGTTGACATTAACGAAGGATTTACCGCTCTCACTGGATACTCTCGGGAAGCGGTGATCGGACAGACCACACTGGATCTCCGCATCTGGGGCCACGAGCTTTACCGGGAACGATTTCTCGAGGGGATGGCGAAAGATGGGCAGGTGAGGAATCTGGAGGCCGAGTTTCGTCTAAGTGACGGTCGGCTTAGGAAGGGCCTGATGTCCGCGACGATCATGACCGTCCATGGCGAACCTCATATCCTCGCGGCGGCTCGGGACATTCACGACTGGAAAGAGGCGTTGGAAGCGCTGAGAGAGAGTGAGCAACGACTCGAACTGGCACTGAAAGGTGCCGACCTGGGCCTCTGGGACTGGAACATAGTGACCGGAGACGCGGTCTTCGATCAGCGCTGGGCGGAAATGCTCGAATATCCCCTCGCCGAGGTCCCGACCGAAGTTGCTGCCTGGCGCACACTCGTTCATACCGAAGACTTGCCTCGGGTTACGGCTGCGTGGGCTTCTCATTCTCAGGGGCGTACCCCCACGTACGAAATCGAGCACCGAATGCGCACCAGGTCGGGAAACTGGAAATGGGTCCTGGCCCGAGGCAAGGTGGTCGAGTGGGATCCGACCGGACGCCCGGTGCGTGCCACAGGAACGCACCTCGACATTACCCAGCAGAAGAAACTAGCGGAAGAGCGAGACCGCCTGTTCAATTTATCCCTCGACATGTTGGCCATCGCCGGGTTTGACGGGTTCCTCAAGCAACTCAACCCCGCGTGGCAACAGACACTCGGGTGGACACGGGAAGAACTCCTCGCTCGGCCGTATCTCGACCTCGTGCATCCGGAAGATCGACGCGATACCATGTCCGCGGGGGAACGTTTGCGCACCGGCAAGGCGGTCTATTCCTTCGAAAACCGCTATCAGTGCAAAGACGGCTCGTATCGCTGGATTTCGTGGAACTCCTTTCCCTTGCCCGAAGAGAAACTCATCTTCGCCGTAGCGCGGGACATTACCGAACACAAACGCAGTCAGGAAGAATTGGCAAAAGCACAAGCGCTCCTCTCCGCGGCAATCGAGCAGACCCCCGCGGGCATAATCGTCGCGGAAGCCCCGGACGCCACGATTATCGTTGCGAACTCGGCAGCGCTGGAAATGCGTTGCAAAACCGTTAAGCCTCCGGGCGACGAGCCGGTGAAGCTCAATCCGGAAGACTGGACGGTCTTTCATCCGGATGGCGCCCCCTTCGCTCCCGACGAACTTCCGCTCTCTCAGGCCGTGCGCCTTGGCGAAACGGTCAAAGACATGGATGCTGTGGTTCGCCATTCCACCGGCGAGGAAAGATGGGTTCTTGCCAACGCGGCCCCTGTCAGGAGCGCGAGCGGCGAAATCGTTGCCGGTGTTGTGGTCTTCGCAGATATCACCGACCGGAAGAAAGCTGAAGAAGAACTCCGCAGGTCGGAAGAAAAGTATCGAACCATCCTCGAGACTATCGCGGATGGATATCACGAGGTCGATCTCAACGGGAACCTGACTCTGTTCAATAATACTCTGTGCAAACTCTTCGGGTATTCCAGAGAAGAACTCTTAGGCACCAATTACCGCCGACTCATGGACGAGCGTACCTCTCGAGATGTCTTCAAAGCGTACAACGAGGTCCACAGAACCGGTGTCCCCATCGTGGAATTCCAATTTTCAGCCCTCAGGAAAGACGGAACCAGTATGGATGTTTCTTGTTCAATATCGAGCATCCGGGATTCCGAGGGCCGTCCGGCGGGGTTCCGCGGGATTTTCCGGGACATAACGGAACGCAAACTTCTCGAGGCGCAGGTTCGTCAGTCAGCGAAAATGGAAGCCATAGGCCGGCTCGCGGGTGGGGTGGCGCACGATTTCAATAATCTTCTCACAGCGATGATCGGCTATTCCGACCTCCTCATGCAGATGTTTGCTCGGGACAGCGTCGAGGCGCAGAGGCTGTCTCAAATCAGTCGCGCAGCGGAAAGGGCTGCTGCCCTGACGCAGCAGCTCCTTGCCTTCAGTCGCAAGCAGGTGCTGGATGTCCGGACGCTGAATCTTAACGATGCCATTGCCGAATTACAGGAGATGCTGACGCGGCTCATCGGGGAAGACATCGAGTTGGTAACGCATCTCGACGAATCGACCGAAAGCGTCCTTGCCGACCGAGGTCAGATTCAGCAGATCCTCATGAATCTCGTGGTGAATGCTCGCGACGCCATGCCCAGTGGGGGAAGAGTGACCATCGAAACCACAAACGCGGTGCTCGACGCGGAGTACACTCGAACCTATCCCGAGGTGAAGCCGGGTCGTTATGCCAAGTTTACGGTAAGCGACGACGGACATGGCATGGATACTGAGACCTTGTCGCGGGTGTTCGAGCCTTTTTTTACGACCAAGGAGAAGGGGGTCGGCACGGGACTGGGCCTCTCCACGGTTTACGGTATCGTTAAACAGCACGGAGGTCATGTAACGGCCTACAGCGAACCGGGTCAGGGGACGACGTTTTCGGTGTATCTCCCGCGCACCGAAGCGGTGTCGGAGACCATAAGCACGAAACCGCTTCATGGGCTCCAGCCGCGTGGGACCGAGACGATCCTCGTGGTCGAAGACGAGGCCATTGTGCGAGACCTTGCCTGCGAGGCCTTGGAAATGCTCGGCTATTCATGCCTCGCGGCAGCTACGCCACTGGACGCCATAACCCTGACCGATGCCTACGAAGCGCCCATTCATCTGCTGCTGACAGATGTGGTGCTCCCGCAGATGGATGGGAGAAGCCTGTTCAACAAATTGTCTCCCACGCGACCGGACATGAAAGTGCTCTATGTGTCCGGGCATACCGAGGATTTCGTCGTGCACCACGGGATCCTGGAGCGAGGGGTGCACTTCATGCAAAAGCCCTTCAACGTGGATGCCCTGGCCAGAAAACTGAGGGAGATCCTCGACGAACGTGGCGACCAGCGGGTTTCCCCTTGACTTCCTGGCCGTGATGTGGCGATTCATGATAGATTGGTCCTGAAAGATAGTGGCCGATCCGCGTGCCCTTCGGAGTTCGCTGTCGTGAAAAAGACTATCCTCGAGGCAAAGCAGATCCTGGCTGTCGACGACGAGGAAGATGTCCTCGACATTCTCCAGGAGGAACTGGAAGACTATGGCGCAATCTTGGACAAAGCCACTTCCCACGAAGTGGCCATCGAGAAGTTGTCTTCACTGACCTACGATTTGGCTATCCTGGACATTATGGGTGTGAGAGGCTTCGACCTGCTGCGAGTCGCCGCGGCCAGTCAGATTCCGGTGGTTATGCTGACTGCACATGCGCTCAATCCGGATACATTGAAGAAATCCATCGCTTTGGGGGCCAGGGCTTACTTGCCCAAGAATCAATTGGGTCGGGTTGCTGCTTTTCTCGAAGATGTGCTGACGCTCAGTTATCATTCCGCGTGGCACCGAACTCTGACTCTGCTGAAAGGCCACTTCGGCAAGCGCTACGGCCCTCGCTGGCGCAAGACGGAAAAAGAGTTCTGGGACCAGGTGGAACAAGAAGTGGAGCTGAAGAGCGGAGCCATCATCACTTCCTGAATCGCCGTTCACACCAACTTCGATGGTGACACACACCCCTACGAAACATGAAGACGTCGAAAGCCAAGGAGTCCGATACGCTTGGGAGAAGCTGCGCCCCCGCGGCTCAACCGGGAGGGATTGATATGACCGACAAACCTGTCGATGCCTGCATTCCGGTCGACATATCCGACGCGGACGTGTACGCGGCCATGAAGGATATCTCGGGGTATCTGGACATCACGCCCGGCGATTTCAAGGAACTCTATTTGAGGGCTTATCAGCATGCAGTGCTGCGGCTGACTCAGTCGATCAAGGCTGCAGACGTGATGACGCGGGAAGTGGCTTCCGTCCGCAGCGATGCTCCTCTCACCGAGGTCGCTGAGATCATGGGTCGGCGCGGCATATCGGGAGTGCCGGTGATCGACGCGGAGGGGAGAGTGCTCGGTGTGATCTCGGAGAAAGACTTTCTCGTGGCCATGGCGGGTCCCGAGGCCAGGACCTTTATGGACGTCATAACGAGCTGCCTCAAAGACAGGGCCTGCCTGGCCGTTCCCGTCAAGATCCGAAGTGCCGGCGACCTCATGACGTCTCCCGCTGTGACGGTGAAGCCGAACACTCCTGTCATGCACGTAGCGGACATCTTCACGCGGAAGAAGATCAACCGCGCTCCGGTGGTGGATGATGAAGGCCGCATGGTCGGGATCGTGTCACGCGCGGACGTTGTGCGCTCTTCGACGCTCTTGGAGGGGAAATGACCTACTTTGCCAAGATGAAGGGTACGACCACGAGCCCTCCCATGGTCGGCGTCTCGGAAGTCGTGTGGTCATGGGTGGGAGCATTTCTCGGGATCAGTCTCGTTGCCTGGATCAATTACCAAGTGCTCGAGGGCACGGGGAGGCTCCTGTTGATCGCGCCCTTTGGCGCTTCAGCAGTTCTCATATTCGGGGCGATCAAGAGCCCGCTGGCACAGCCGCGGAATCTGGTGGGCGGGCATGTGGTGGCCGCAATCATCGGAGTGGCCTGTTACAAGCTTTTCGCCCAATATCCGTGGCTGGCGTCTTCGGTTGCCGTGGCCACGGTCATTGCCGCGATGCATCTGACCAAGACCTTGCATCCACCAGCCGGAGCGACCGCCCTCTTTGCGGTGGTCGGCGGCGAGCGGATTCACGCCCTTGGCTTCTCCTATGCGATTCTCCCCGTGGGAGCAGGAGTTCTCATATTGCTCGCGGTCGCGCTCCTCTTCAACAACATCCCGCGCACGAGGCGGTACCCGGAGTTCTGGTTTTGACCGCGAACCGAAGACATCCGTCCTTGAAACTCGCGATCCAGTGGTGCCGCGGTTTGGAAATACGCGGCCCTCTAAAGCAGGATTTCCTATCACGAGATGAAGCCGCGGTTGGTTTCGCCGGGAAGAGATCTTGACTTCTCGAAAGAAGTGAGTAGACTAGTTACTTAACGGGACTATTTACCGAAGCGGGATAGCAGTTTGACTCGACTTTTTGCAATTGCATTGTGTTTTTCGATGGTTGGTATGAGCTTGGTTCCAGGCGGGCAGGTGCCGTGTGGGTGCAAGTCCAACCCCAGTGGGTGTTGCGTCCAGCATGGGACGAGTTCTTCCCTTCCGCGAGTCACCGCAGAAACTCTTGTGGCATTGCCGATTCAGGCAGGAACGTGCTGCTCGGTCGATCGAGTCGTCAGTCGTTCCTGTTGCTCCGATCGTCCGATCGTTCCGAAATCCTGCTGCAAGACCGTGAAGAAATCATGCCCGGTTTGCCAGTGCGGACAACAAACGCCCATGGTGACCCTCTCCGGGTATGTGTCCCACCAGTCTCTTGTTCGTATTCCCGCGGTCGCCGCCCTCGAGGCCGAGACCCCGATAACCCTCTCCTCTGAATTCCCGACCGAATCGATTGCCGACACCGGCCCCCGCGGATCCGGTGTTACCCTCCACACCTGCGTTCTGCGCTGTTGATCTCACCCCTCATCTATTCTTGACCCTCTCGCTGTAGTTAGTGCTGTCGCCAGCTGAGTCTCCGTCAACGGAAACTCGCGGGTACGCATTTCTCTCTCAATCGACTCAACCATAAAGATCCGGAGGACAACCATGTCCGAACAGCGAAGAATGAAAGAGATCAACCTGGAGAATCTCGAACAGGCCGATCGCAAGATAAGCTTTGCCAAATTCAGGAGCGCAGCCATCGCGGCAGTAATTCTCCTGTGCGTTGCCGGAGGCGGGTACGCTGCGTACACGATCGTTTCCGGTGACATAGTGGCATCCAGGTTTGCCGTGAGCCAGATGACATGCCCTGCTTGCGTGGTGACCGTCAAGGAAGTGACGGAAAAGATCCCGGGCGTAGTCAATGCGGATGTCAGCCTGGCCGCTCAGGACGTAATTGTGAAGTTCAGAAACAAGCAGACCAGTCCCGATCAGATCAAGCAGGCCATCGCGTATGCGGGCTATCCGGTACACGGGGACGGGATGTTCAAACCCTCCGGCGAGGGGATTGACGACAAGATCGTCGCGGAAGTCAACGGCAAGCCGATATTCGCCAAGGATGTCGGGCTCCCCATGAACGAAACGGCCGGAGGAAAGGCCGACGGGGCAGCGAGTTTTTTTTCCACCGTGGGAAGGGCCATCCTGCTCCAGGAGGCTGACCGGAAAACCGTGGTCGTGCAGCCCTTCGAAGTGGAAACCGAGGTGAACGCGATCATCGAGAAAAGCGGAAAATCCTCTGATGAGTTTATGGCCCAGATGACCGCGACGTTCGGTTCCAAGGATAAATACCTCCAGCTCGTGGGGCAGAGGCTCGGCGTTCGTAAGCTCCTGGAGGATCATGTCCTGGCGAACGTCAAGGAGCCGCAGGAACGGAACCACAAGACCCTCGAATGGGTGGGCGGGATCTTCAAGGACTCGGATGTGAAGATCCTCGACGCCGGCACGAAGGAAGTGGTTCGCACGGCAACCGGTCAGGATGACTGGAAGCTCTTTTGGCCGCGCATGATCGCAGGCGAAAGCGACCTGAAAAGCGTCATTATGCAGTAAAAGCAAGATGCTTCGCACAATTACCCGGATAAAAAGGAGAAACAACGTGACTCGTATATACGATTTCAGAAGCCTGTTCGTTGTGGCCGCGGTGACCGCTGCCATGCTCATTACCGTTACCGCTTCCTCCGGTGCAGTGACGGGGTGGAACTTTACCGTCCCGGCCACCGATGTGAAACCGGTCAACGGTGTGTTCGAGTTCCCCGAATCTCTTTTCCAGGATGGAAAAGCACGGCATTTTCAATTCAAGAAATCGCCCAGTGAATGGGTTCGTTTCTTCGTGGTGAAGAGCACTGACGGTGTCACTAGAGCGGCCTTCGATGCCTGCGAGAAATGTTTCCGCGCAAAAAAAGGTTACGTCCAGCAGGGAGACCAGATGACCTGCATCAATTGTGGCCTGAAGTTCAGGACGGACAAGGTGAATGTGGTGACCGGCGGCTGCAATCCGTCCGCGCTCAAGCGAACGGTGGCTGGCGGTAAGGTCACGATCACCGTGCAGGACGTGCTCAACGGTCTTCATTACTTTCAATAAGGAGCGTAACCCATGAAACTCCATGACATAGCCATTAATAACTTGAGGCGGAGAAAAGGGAAGCTCGTCTTCCTGGTGATTGGGCTCATGGTCGGCGTTGCGTCGGTCGTGGCGCTGGTCACGACAGTCCGGACCTTGCAGGAAGACATCGCGCACAAGATGGAAGAGTTCGGTGCGAACATCATCATCACTCCTCGTTCCGAGGGACTCTCCCTCGCGTATGGAGGGTTGAGCCTCGGCGGGCTCTCCTTCGACGTAAGAGAAATCTCGCAGGATGACGTGGCCAAGATCAAGACCATCGCCAACTCAGCCAACATCAGGATCGTGAGCCCGAAGGTGTTCGGGGTTTATGAGAGTCCCGAGCACAAGGCCATGGTCGTCGGGGTCGATTTCAACGAAGAGCTGGTCCTGAAGAAGTGGTGGAAGGTCAACGGCAAGGACCCGTCGTACGAGAACGACCTGCTCGTGGGCCATGATGCCGCAGAGCGGTTGGGGCTCAAGATAGGCGCTCCGCTCGATATCAAGGGAGAACGGTTCAAGGTGGCCGGCATACTCGAGGCCACCGGGTCACAGGATGACAGCCTCCTGTTCATGTGGCTTCCAAAGACTCAAGAGCTGTTCGAGAAACAGGGCAAAGTTGGCATGGTGGAGGTCGCGGCCCTGTGCAAGAACTGCCCTATCTCCGAGATCGTGAGCCAGATAGGCGAAAAGATGCCTTCAGCCAAGGTGACAGCGGTCCAGCAGGTGGTTGCGGGGCGCATGGACGCTCTGCACAGCTTTGAGCGGTTCTCGCTCGGGATTTCGGCCCTGGTGTTGCTGGTCGGTTCCATGGTGGTCTTCGTAACCATGATGGCCAGCGTGAACGAGCGGACTCGCGAGATCGGGATATTCAGCGCGATCGGCTTCCGTCGCTCCCACATTATGAAAATCATCTTGCTCGAAGCGTCGGTGGTATCGTTGATGGCCGGCGTGGCTGGGTACCTCGTCGGGATCTTGACGACACGAGTGCTCCTCTCGGTGATGACCGACCAGGTACCGCATTTCTCGCTCGATCCGCTGGTAGCTGTCGGAGCGATCTTCCTGGCCGTGGTGATTGGCCTGGCTGCATCGTTCTATCCGGCCACGGCCGCGTCGAGAATGGATCCCAGCGAAGCGCTTCGCACGCTATAAGGAGTCGTACCCATGAGTTACATCAGAGCAAATCAGGTAGTCAAAGAATTCGGAACCGGTGAAGGAGCGGTGCCTGCGGTTCGCGGGATCGACCTCTCCATAGACGAGGGCGGGTTCATTTCCATCATGGGCGAATCAGGTGCGGGCAAGAGCACGCTCCTGTCGATGTTGGGAGGCTTGCTGAGCCCGACCCGCGGGCAGATCCTCGTTCGCGACATCGATATATACGCGTTGAAAGGGAACAAGCTGGCGGACTTCAGGCGTGAGTTCATGGGATTCATCTTTCAGTCGTTTCAACTGATCCCGTACCTGAACGTCTCGGAGAACGTGCAACTTCCCCTGGCGGTAACGCACCATTCCGAAGCTGAGAAGCGATCGCTGGCAATGACCGCTCTGGAGCGTGTCGGACTGAAAGAGAAGGCGCTGCGCCTCCCCAACCAGCTCTCCGGTGGCGAACAGGAGCGGGTCGCGATTGCCCGGGCGGTGGTTAACGAACCTCCCATCCTCTTCGCGGACGAACCGACCGGGAATCTGGATTCCAGGAACTCCGCGGAGGTCATGAAGCTCCTCAAACGACTGAACTCAGAGGGCCAGACCATTGTAATGGTCACACACAGCAGGCGGAACGCGGAGCACGCGGATCGGATCGTCGAAGTTGCCGACGGGCAGATCAAGGAGACCCTGCCGATGAGAGCCGTCTGTTGAAACACGAAGGCTGCGCTGCGGGAAAGGGATTGGTGGCTCGATTCGGTCCCCTTCGCTCCGCTCCCTGCGGATAGAGCCCTATTATCGAGAACCGGCCGCTTGCTTTATTGGGTTGCGGCCGCTCGCTAGTTCGAGAAGGAAGGTATACCATGAGAATCTTCGGTTCACTCACGCTCTCTCTTCTTATAGTACTCGTCGCTCTCTCATCCCTGACTTATGCAGGGGCTGCTTGTTGCGATCCTCGGAATGACAAGACCATCGAGAGTCAGTTCTTGCGTGTACCGCAGGCCGGAGGCCCCGTATCCGCGCCTCCCGCCGCGCTGCCAGCCGTCAATCCGAGTCAGATCGGCCCTGCCGCAGCTCAGAGGCCGCCTAACTGGAACAACGCTTCCGCTTCGGTAGGGAATTTCACCGCTGCGCCGGTCGGATCGTACCGAGGACCTCTGGGCCCCGGCTGTTGCCCTCCAGCGGCTCCTGCATGTGGGTGCAGCGGCTGCGGAAGTGCTGGGCAGGCGGCACGTTCTGCTGCCCCGGCCCCTGTTCCGAGCTGTTGTCCCGCGCCCGCAGGGAAGGGTCCCGCGGTTCGTCAGGCTGCCGCACCGAGTTGTTGCCCGGTGGCCGGAGACAGGCTTTCCGCGGCTCCTCCCACTCCTGGCCCGAGCTGCTGCCCACCGGGGAGTGGCAACGCCCCCGCGGCTCCTGCGCCGACGATGAACCGACCCGGAGCGGGAACCTTGATCCCTCTGAGCAGCGTGCAAAGACCTGTCGGCATGTTCGCGGGAACCCTGACTGCACAGAGACCGGCTCGCGCTGGATCGCGGCCGAAGGGTCCGGTTGCCGGAACATTCGGTGAACTCTGGTAGGGTCTCCTACAAAGACAGGGGGAGCACCCCATGACTTGCGATGGAGTTAAGCTCTGACTGTCGGCCGTGGTTGGGCTTGGAACTCTTTTCTCTCGTTCGGTCACCCACTTCGGGGACCATGGTGGGACATTCGTCCCGCCTGGCCATTAGGGAATGACAGGCAAGATGCCCGTCCCACCAATACAGGCAGTGAGGCCGCGGTGATGAACGGTAACCGCGTGCCACTGCGAGGGCGAAGCCCAAAGTATTCTTTGGGGGGAACTTCTCTGAACAAAGAAGTTGCCCCCAACCGGCCTTCAATAAACTCTATTGCTTTTGGCTTCCATCCAGGCTCTCCACTCCTCCGGCGGCCATGAGTCGAAGCGAAAGACGGGCCTTGCGGAGCACGGGAAGGAACCTTCTGGGGATGCGCGTGTCAAATTAGCTTTGACCTTCGTCGGGAGCAGCGTCGCACGCTCGGGCTGCAGACATACGTGAGGCGTGCAAGCTTCAAACGGCCTCCGGTTGAAGGGAACCTGCGCGGCACGGCGAAGAGAAGCCTGCCCGCGTTTCGCAGTCGGGTGTTCCGTGGCATGCTGCAGCCTGGCGCATGGCGTGCAGTCCGGGTTGTACCTGGAGATTCAAGTCGGAGACTTGACTTCCCCGGCAACGGCATATATTCCTCTGACAAGCCCAGCCAAGGCGATTCGGTGCGCATTCGATGTCCTCGGGCGGATAACGGAAACCCCGCAACCGCCCCAATGCGGCACACGGTGGTGAGCGACGAGACCACCCAATTGCGGCGAGCCTGTCGAAGAGCGAGTGATGAATATGATCCATTCCCTGGAAAGGCGCTTTCTTGTTTTTCTCCTTATTCCGGTCACCATTGTCGTCGTGGTGGCAGGGGTCACGGGATTCTTGTTCGCGCGGACGTACTTGCGCGACCAGTGGATAGCGACGGTACAACTCCAACTGGACAAGGCCTCTCACCAGATATCCATGAAGCTGGAGGAGAAACTCCGACTCATCAATCTCATCTCCAAGGCGGAAGGGATCCCGAACCAGGACATCACCCAGGCGTTCCTCATTCAGCAATTGGCCCAGTTGGACGGTGTCCGCTTCGTGAACATAGAACCCCTGGAGGTCCAGGACGGGAATTCTTCGCAGAGTTCAACCGGTTCCGATGACTTGGCCAGCGGCTCTGATGAAGGGCTGTACACGATGGAGGTCTGTTCCGATTTCGGATTCTGTGCGCCCACCCTGGATCCGGCTTCGACCGATCGGTCGTTGAGAATCGTAAAAGTCCTGGGAGACGACGGTCTTACTCCGTTGAGGCGCCTTACGGTCAGGATTCGGTTCGATTCCTTCATGGATGCTCTTACCCAAATCGGGCTGGAGGAGGGCGGGGCTGCCTGCCTGGTCACCAGTACCGGGCAGTTCCTGGCCCATACAGACAAGTTGAAGTCCGACCGAAGAAAACTCGGTGACAATGGTGACGAATTCGAGACGAAGGTCCTGGAAGAAATGCGTCACAATTCCTTTGGGACCGTTGTCGGTAAAGGTCATCCACCGGACATGGTGGCAGGATTCCACAAGATCGGTGCGATCAATTGGTACCTCATTGTCTTCTCCCGAGGGGACGTGGCGATGCGGCCGATCGTGCAGTTCAGGGAGTATTACTTGCTTGCCGGAATTGCAGCCCTCGCCGTGATCGTTCTGCTCATTCGGGTAACGACTCGTTCGGTGGGGAGAGCTGTCGGCGCCATGTCCGCGGCTGCGGCCAAGGTCCGGCAGGGGGATTACACCGTGAAACTGCCGCTCGACAGGACGGATGAAATCGGTGCGCTCAACCGGAGCTTCAACGACCTTGTCGAAGGGCTCCAACGCCGAGACCTGATCGAGCAGACCTTTGGTCGGTACGTGGACAAGAAGGTCGCGGAAGAGTTGATGAGCAAGCCCGAAGCGCTCCGGTTAGGCGGAGAGAAACGCATCGTCACCATGATGATGTCCGATCTGCGAAATTTCACGGGAATCGCGGAAAAACTCGCGCCCGAAGAGGTCATCAAGATGCTCAACCGGTACTTCGGCCGCATGGTGGCGGTAATCGAGCGCCATCGGGGCATCGTGGTTGACTTCTACGGCGATTCCATTCTGGTCTTTTTCAACGGCATCGAGAGCGATACTGCGGACAGAGCCCTGGATGCGGTTCGCTGCGCACTTGAAATGCAGCGCGAGCACGAGACGTTCCTGCGGGAAAACACGACCCAGGGTTTGCCGCCGATCCTCATGGGGATCGGTATTCATACCGGCGAGGTGGTCGTGGGAAACATCGGCACCGAATCAAGGGCAAAGTACGGGATCGTCGGTTCCGACGTGAACCTCACGGATCGGATTCAGTCGGCTGCGGCCGGCGGCAAGGTGGTGATTTCGGAGAAGACGTACGAGTGTCTCGCGGACAGGATCACCATTTCTCAGGAATTCCAGGTCTGCCTCAAGGGGGTCGAGGATGACAAGAACCTCTACGAGGTTGAATCGGTAGAAGCCGAACCTTTGCCAACAGGGTCGGTTCCTTTGCAGACAAACGACAAACGCCCTGACCCTCAGACTCCTATCTACCGTCAGGGGTGAGAGCCTAAGGATGCACGGTTTGAAGACGATACGGCATCAATAGACGATCCCCGCGTAGCCGACGAAGCTGGAGTCGGGGATCACATCGTAGCTGGTATAGTACTCGAGCAACGTGCCGCTCTTGACGCCATGCCGGGCCACCGAAGCTATCACCGAAGCGATCGGACCGGCGGAACAGGTGTTGTGCCGTGTTCGCGCCTCTCGAAGTAGCGATTCCGGGTCCATGGCAAGTGCGTGATCGATGAGCACCCGGTCGTTTTCCTCTTTTACCCACCTGACTGCTTCCGCACCGACACCTTTCGGCACGAACCCGTAGTTGGGCCCGTAATGGGTCAGGTCCGCGGAGCCGATGTAGACCGCGGAGAGCCCCTTCTCTTCCAGGAGTCGAGAGACCGTCTCGCCCAACCGGATCGCTCCGGACCCGCCGGGGGAATGGATTGCAACGATCGGAATGTCCTTGAAAAGCCTGCGTACGATGGGGAGCTGAATTTCGACGGTGTTGTCTGCAAACATGCGGGCCGCTGCGGCCACATCTCCCGAGGAGATCAGGCCGGAAACCAGTTGAGCGTCCATGGGCTGAGGGCCGAGCGGTGTATCCCACCAGTCCTCGGTGTACGCGATGGGGTCGCTCCCGTCTTGCAGGTGACCGCCATAGACGACGACGCGATCCGGGGTTCCGGACGCGGCGATAGCGCTCATAACCCTGGCCGAAGCTTTTCCCGAAAAGAACCAGCCTGCATGCGGCACGATACCGCCCCGCCAGGTGCCATCCGGCGAGTTGAATCCTCTCAGAAACTCATCGATTTGTGCGTTGCACTCCTCGGCTGAGCCAGGGTACCACCCCCGAGGCAGGGCCCTTTTTCGGATAGTCATGGTTCCACCTCCCCAGTGGAATTGGCGTTGGTTCGGTCCGGCGAAGCGGGCAAACCGCTTGACATATGAAAAAAGCCATCCTAATATCACTAGGCCAGTCAGTTAGTGAGACTAACTAAACTCAGCCGCCTCTCCTACTTCCTGGCCCTGGAACGCACCTTCGGATCTTTACCGAAAAAAACGTCCTGCGAATTCCCAACCACGGAGGAGCCTCATGTCGTTCAGCAAACCCAATCGGAGCTCAGCAACCAAGACAAAAACCAGAATCGAGCCGGCCCCCATATCAGGCATGTGTGTCACGTGCCTGGACGGATGTCCTGGCCCGTGCGAGATCGGGCGTTCGGCAATCAACGGTCGCCAGACGATCTACCCCCAGCCGTACGGGAAGATCACCGCAGGGGCGGACAAGGATTATCCCCTTGATTATTCCCATTTTAACATCCAGGGCACCTGTGTGGGAGCGGTTGGTGTTGCAGCGGACTCCGATGTGGCCACCTTTCCATCGGTCGACTGTAACACCTCCCTCGGCGCGGACGGAAGCATAAAGATGGACTTTCCCGTCTTTACCGGTGCGGTGGGCTCGACGTACATCGCGCGGGTCAACTGGGAAGACATTGCCGTGGGCGCGGCCATTTCCGGAGTCATCGTGGTTGCCGGCGAGAACATTTGCGGCATGGACAAGGATGCGGAATTCAAGAACGGCAAGATCGTTAAATCCCCCGAGATGGAGCGCCGCGTCAGCGCGTATAGGCGCTGGGACGAAGGCAAGGGCGGTATTATCGTCCAGGCCAACGTCGAGGATACGAAACTCGGGGTGCCGGAATACGTTATCGAGAAGCTCGGGGTGGAGATATTCGAGCTGAAATGGGGCCAAGGCGCGAAAGATATCGGCGGCGAGGTCCAGTTGAACACGATGGAACGCGCGTTGCAGCTCAACGACCGCGGGTACATCGTCCTTCCCAACCCGACGACTCCCTCGGCAAAGAAGGCCTTCGAGAGCGGCGGAATCAAGGAATTCGAACGCCATTCCCGTCTCGGTATGGTGGAGGAAGAGGGTTTTTACAATGAAGTGGCTCGCCTCCGCAAGCTGGGCGCGAAATACGTCACCCTGAAAACGGGCGCATACCGGCCGGTGGACCTTGCCAGGGCCATCAAGTTCGCGTCCAACGCCAAGATCGACCTTCTCACCATCGACGGCGCGGGCGGCGGCACGGGAATGAGCCCGTGGCGTATGATGAACGAGTGGGGCATCCCCACCGTGTACCTCGAGTGCCTCATGTACCAGATGTGCCAGCGCCTCGAAGCTCAGGGGGCCTACATTCCTCCCATTGCCATCGCCGGCGGCCTTACGCTGGAAGACCATATCTTCAAGGCCCTCGCTCTGGGCGCTCCGTACGTGAAGGCCATCTGCCTCGGCCGAGCCATCATGGCAGCGGCCATGGTCGGCAAGACGAACGGCAAGCTCACGGCAGACAAGATGGAGGTCGAAGGAAAGAGCGTCGAAGACGGCTTCATGAGTCTCTTTGCGGTGGGCGCCCAGCTCAAGGAGCGCTTCGGCAACGAATTCGGAAACCTCCCCGCGGGTGCCATAGGGATGTATTCATACATCGAGCGCCTGCGCCAGGGCTTGCAGCAGCTCATGGCCGGAGCCCGCAAATTCCGCCTCGAGTACATCGACAGGAACGACCTGGTATCGCTGACCCGCGAGGCTTCCGACGTCTCCGGCATCCCGTACGTCATGGACTGCGATAAGACGGAAATTGATAGGATTCTGGGCTAAGATTCCCGGGCCGCGGGCCTGCACGCCCTGTAACTCGATGCCGCAATCCACGGAGTAATTTGGGGGGACCTTCTTCGCAAAAGGAAGTTCCCCCTAAGCCCTATAGGCGCTACCCTTTGGCAGCGTCATCCTGCCGCCCGTCATTCCGGCGAAGGCCGAAATCCAGTTTTCCTGATGCCTTCTGGATGCGAGGCCAAATTGCCCAGCCAGAACAAGAACTCAGCGTCCCGTACGGCGCGGGGTTAACCTCCGCCCGCCAGATTTCCCGTCCGCCTCGCAGGCGGCAATGAAAGCCGGGACGGGGATGAACCCCTCCCCTACGAAGATTCAACCGTCCAGCCAGCGCCGGATCTCCGATGTCGGACGGAGCCCGGCAAAGGAGACAATGGATTTTGAAGAAGGGTTGCTCAGATTACTTCTTTGAAAACGAATCGGCGCCGCAGTTATTTCACTTTTATCCAGAGCAACCGGGCTACGGTAGGCCCCGGATTCACCCAGGAGTTGGGCATTTCCGCGGTCAAATAGACGAGATCACCTGCGCGAAGTTTGTAGACCGCCTTGTCCACGGTCATCTGGAGCTTTCCTGAAAGGAGGTATCCCACCTCCTCCCCCTTGTGCACAAAAAAGTGAGACGGAAGCTTGGCCTCAGGGGCAATCTCGAGCAAATAGGGCTCGGCCTTGGCGTCGAAGTCCACCGGGGTGAGCACTTTGGCCACCACAGTCCCTTCGGGCACATCCGGGAATTTTACTTCCACCGCGTCGGATGAAGCAAAAAGAAGCCGTTTCGTCGTCTCCGACCGCGCCTGGAAGAACGAGCTGACCTCAACCGAGAGCACCTCGGCAACCTTGAGGAGCGCGGGGAGCGAGGGATAGATGAGATTACTCTCGACCTGGGAAATCGTGCTGGGGGTCACACCGACGAGTTTGGCCAGCTCGGTCTGGGAGAGTCCTCTCTTCGTCCGGATTTCCTTGAGCCTCAGCCCGAGCTCTATCCTGCCTGACGTGCGCTTCTCGTCCTCGAATGTAATGGTGAGGTCTTTCGTCCAGTAGTTGTACGGCCGATGCAGATTGTCGAGGCTGCGGTTCTCGGCTTTAAGGATATTGAGCGAGGTGGTGCCGCGCCTGATGGAGAGTTCGATGGCAACTTGCGCAATCTGGTTGATGTTTGCCCGAAGCCGAGACGAGTGGGCATCTTTTTCCAAGATCCAGTACGCGACAGTATTAAGCTCGTAAAGGCGCGGGCAAGAGTGGGTGTAGAACTGGAGCACATGATCCTCGCCCCCCCACAGTTCCTGCATTCCCGTGATACTCTCGAAGACCAGCCTTACGTCGTCGGTCATGGTCGAGTGCACGCCGTATAGCGCATCCATGACCTGGTTGACTCGCCGCGGCTCATCGACTCTGACGATTCGGCAGGGCCACGGCTGGTTAGGCTCCCGATAAAACCTGAGAAAGACATCCGACCCCGCGCCCTTGCCCCACGTGAAGCAGTCGAGCACGGTTAAATCGGGGTACTCCGCAAGATGGCCCAGCTTTTCGAGGAGATTCCTCGGCGAGCGGTCGAAGCTCACGTAGATGATCGGTTTATTCTGGGACTCGGACGCCTGAAGAAAGTTCAGACAGAAGACGGACGCAAGGCTCCCCGCGTCATCGTGCCAGACCACATTGTCCCCGATGAAGAGTCCGCCCAGGAGACGCTCCAGTTGGCTAACTCCTGAATTTACGCGCTGCCTTGACGTTCTGCCGGAAAACATGGGATTCCCTCGTTCGACCCGCTCCCATCAGTGCAGGTCTTCCGGGTTTCTGTCGTTCTGTTCGGGGCACAATGCCGCACTTTGCGAGAGGATGGCAAGAGCGGCTCTCGTTTCCTGGATGACCCGCTCGGTCTGTTCCACGAGTTTCCTCAGTTCAGGCCTGGGCTTTGCCGGCGGCTGTTCCGCGGAGTGGATCTTTTCCAGGAGATCGTGAAGGTCGTCCAGCCTCTTTGAACAGGATTGCAGCGTCCCTTCCTCAAAGGGGGCTTCGAGCATCAATGGCTGCTCCGTGCGCGTCCGACGCAGGAGGAGCCAGCCCCACAGGGGCATGCTGACGACCACCGAGATCAGCAATCCGATCAGGACATAGGGGTTGAGCGAGTGCCCCCAAATCAGACCCGACCGGTCGCCGAAGAAACCCTTCACGTTCCGATCCACGTCCTCCACCTGAGTCCCTACACTTGCTACGCTGCGCCCCACATCTCCCACGCGCTCATCCACTCGCGCGACCTGACCCTTCAAATCGATGACGTTGCCGTTTATCGTCGAAGCCTTTTCGGAGACCTCTGAAACGCCGCGGTTGAGCGCGGGGAACAGTTCGTCGATCATCGTCCCGGTTCGGTCTTCGATAACCTGGTCTCTTCGTATGCTCTCTCGCTCGAAGAACACCAGGAGGAATACGGCTATCCCCTGAAGCACGATCATTGAAATCAGCAGCCAATAAGACCCGTTGGTGCGGACGCGCCCTTCCATCTCCGTGCCGTTCCTTCCACTCTCTTTATCCGGTGTGAGTCAAGGACTGTATTATCAAATATTTTCGAAACAGTGAACTCAATTATGCAGTCGGGATCTTGAGAGTTCGTGGTTACGAGCGGTTTCGTGAGACTCTGAGAGGGGCGATGGGAACCGACGATACCGCAGGGCAATCGGTTCCCATATAAGGAGGTGAAGCGATCAGACGGAGTGAATGCCCGCCTCGTAGATGCGTTGACTCAGGTCTTCCTTGGGCTGCTGCTGCACAGGCTCCTCAATCGGGATCAAACGGTACGGATAGGCACGTTTGGTCCACTCGCTCTCGGGATGTTCGAGCCGAAGCTCTTCGTAGGCTGCTCTGAGCGGCGTGGCATCATGCGTACTCTTGTACAGGGCCACCCCTTTGAAATAAATCGCCTCTGCCGCACTGCCACTGCTCGCATGCTCGGCCAAGATTTCGTCGAAGATCGAGATGGCTACCTCGAATCTACCTGTTTCGAAGCACGATTTGCCGATGCCCAGCAATAGCGTAGGGATGATCTCTTCAACCCCCAGGAACCCCACCGAACGGTGGTGTTCGTTTCCGTCTGCATCGAGGGTAATCAGAGTGGGAGTCCACTTGAGATTGAAGTCGCGGGCGAGCGGATCGTGGTCAAAGAGCACCCGCAGCGGTATCACCCTGTTGTTCACGAACTCGGCAACCTTTTCGTCAGGATACGTAACTGCATCCATTTGCTGGCACCCGATTCAGCCAGGATTGAAGAAATCGAGAAGCACCTCCTTGTTCTCCGACCTGGCCCGCGCCAGCGCCTTATCAAACTCAGTTTCCCATTGGATTGTTGTCGCCATAACAACCTCCCTGGGCGCCACTCGCGCCCTCCGGTGAAGTCGACTTTTCACGGTACAGAATAAGCATTCCGCTACGCCGGTCAAACCGCTGTCCTACTGGCTGTATTGGTGGGACAGGCGTCCTGCCTTTCATGTCTTGATGAACCGGCAAGATGCCGGCCCCACTGATAGAAATTCGCTTTTAAACAGGTAATGTTCGAGAGCGCGCGAAGGGCTTTTCCTGGGAAGTCTCTTCCGCTACGAACGGCACAGCCTGACTACGCTCCGGAGACCTCCCAGGAACGCCCATCGGTCGTACCACTTTTTGAATCGCGAGTTGGTGGTATGAACAGCCAAGAGCCGAACTCCAAGAGAGACACCGCATTTGCGAAAAGGCGTACTGAGCGGCCAGGCGGTGTTACAGGGGGGGACGTTGTGAACCGTTGTCCGGACCTTTGGCGGGGCAGATCGGCAAACCGTGGGATATTTCCATCACCGTCGCGCAGAGTTCCTCGATGTCCTCGTGCAGGATCCGCTTGACCACCCGCGGGTCGTACCCCTGGGCGTCCAGGTCGGCCCCAAGGGTTCGCAGTCCTGCGAGAAGTACGGCGAGTCGATTCTGCATCTTGTGACGGTCGTAGCCGTGGCACGGCAAGGGCTGTGACGGCCGCGACCTCTCTTCGGACGAGGCATTGCCGGCCAGCGCTTGGCGCACCATGTCCACGATGGCCTCCGCCTCGTACGGTTTGAGCAGGAAACCGAACAGGGCATGGCGCACCGACTCGGGCGGGAAATCTCCGCTGATCAATATGCCCGCGATCTCAGGATACAGCTTTGTCAGTTCTCTCACCAAGTCTATCCCGCATCCGTCGGTGAGCCGTACGTCCACTATCACGACGGACGGGCGGTTCTGTTGGACCGCACGTTTGGCCTCCGCAACCGAGGCCGCGGTGATTACTTCCAGGCCCTCGATTTCCCGCTGGAGGTTGCGTGCCGTAAAAAACGCCAGCATGGCATTATCGTCCACGATGAGAACCCTGCTCATGAAACCGTTTCCTCTCGTGCGTAGGCTCGGACAAGCTCTTCCTGGGCCAATCTTTCGGGCAGCAATTCGGACCGTTCACCACGAAGTCTCGTCCGCCATCCCGGTCAAACTGCTCCAATCAGTGCGAAGCATATTCCGTACCATCGGTCAGCTCAAAATAGCCGTCCCAAGGAAATCGCCTCCGGAAGCGGGGCATTCGGGCCACGACGGGGACCCTGGAGAACCGCATGCAGGGCTCCTTGCGTGGAAAAATGACACTGCTGACACGAGGTCCACGAAAAATCAAGTGGTTATGCCTGCCGCGCGGCGTGAATTTCACGCAATTTCCGGCTCCGCGTGCGTTCTTTTCAATCCTCCAAGCCCACAGATCTCATTTGATGGGCAAACGCGTGCCGTGAAATTCCGAGAAGCCGTGCAGCTCCCTGCTTGCTTCCGCTCGTGCGCCGTAACGCTTCCAGCACGAGAGACCGCTTCATGTCTCTCGTGAGGTCGTGAATGTTCGCCCCTTCATCGGGAAAGTTGACTGTGTAGGACCAGAGGCCCTTCTTTTCCGAGACCCCTGGAGCTGCCAGCGTGAGGGTTCCTGGGCCCGAGAGCATCAGACTCCGCTCCAGCACGTTGCGAAGTTCCCGAACATTTCCGGGCCAGTCATACGAGGAGAGCTTCAGCACGGTAGCGGCATCCAGGTCCGGGCAGTCGAGAAATCCCATCTCAGCGGTGAGCTGGGCGAGGATCTCCTGGGCCAGGATCCCGATATCTTCCAGGCGCTGCCGCAACGGTGGTATGCGTATGGCAAATACGTTGAGCCTGAAGAAGAGATCGCTCCGAAACTGGTGCTCCGTGACTTCTTTGTGCAAGTCCTTGTTGGTAGCGGCCACGAGCCTGGCACTGACCGTGATCTGGTTCTCTCCTCCCACCCTGGTAAAAGACCTCGTATCGAGAAATGTCAGCAGCTTGGCCTGCATCGGTTTGGACAGCTCCCCGATTTCGTTGAGGAGCAAGGTTCCTCCTTCGGCCAATTCCAAGAGCCCGCGTTTGCGTCCTCGAGCCCCGGTGAACGCGCCGGGCTCATGGCCGAAGAGTTCCGATTCGGCCAGTTCCGGGGAGACCGCAGCGCAATTGATCGCAAAGAACGGACCGCTGGACCGACGCGACCGATCATGAATGAACCGTGCCAGATAGTCCTTTCCGGTGCCACTCTCCCCTTGCAGCAGGACGATGCTGTCGGTGGCCGCGGCCAGTTGGGCCTGGATCAAGGTCTCCTTCATGGCACTTGACGGATAATCCGGCATTTCGGACGGCATCGCGCGGCCTACGGCTTTCCTTCGGAAAGAGGGGCCGGCGGCCTTTCTGAGGACACTGATTTCTTCCTCGCGCAGTCGGTCACGCATGGCGTTGCCTACCGCGACGAGAAGTTCGTCAGGATCAAAAGGTTTGGTCAGGTAGTCCCGTGCTCCGAGTCGAGTGGCGTCTACTGCTGAGCGGATCGAACCGTGGGCCGTGATGATGACATAACCGGCCTGAGGGTGCACCTGGAGGAGCTCCTTCATGAGTTCGGTGCCGTCGGCGTCCGGCAACTTCAGGTCGATGAGGACCACATCCGGAAAGTAAGACAGTACCGCCTTCCTGGCACCTTCAGCATCGTGAACGCCGATGGCCTGATACCCCTCGCGCTTCAGGAGGTACTCCAGATGTTTCACCAGTTGCACCTCGTCGTCCACGATGATGACTGTCCCTGCCATTCCTGCCTCGACTTTCTGCGATAGCTCCGGATCGCAATTTCAACCGGTTCCCTCATCCCATCCGACAATTATAACAATTGCCCAGGAAAATGTCCGGTAGGACGGCCGACGATCTGAGGCATCCGCTCAGACCATCGTGGCGAAACGGTCAGAAGATGCGTCAACCGTTACGAAACCTTCTCTCATGCATGGGTCCCAGCGGATTATTCCTCCGGAAGAAGAATCTCAAAGCGGGTCCCTCCGGCTGGCAGTGCACTAAATGAGATCGTACCGCCGTGGGCCTCCACGATTTCTTGCACCACAGCCAGCCCAAGACCCGTCTCTCCGGTGTCTCTCTTGAGAAACGGCTTGAGGACTTCTACCTCCGCGAGATCCTTAGGAAACCCTTTCCCGTGGTCCTCACCGAAAATGATTGTCATCCTTCTTCGAGGCGTGGGTGCGTCCGTTGGTGCATGCTCCGCCAGCCGCACGTCCCACCCGAGGAGAACCCGGCCTCCCGCATCGCAAGATTCCACGGCATTGCGCAGCAGGTTGCGCAGCATCCTGCCCAGTGCGGCCTCGTCTCCCTTCAAGCATAGGTTTGCAGGACCGGCAGCCAGCTCCAGAGACACGCGCCGCGCGCGGGCCGACTCGTCAACCGCAGCGATACTACGGCCGAGCAGGCCGGAGAGATCGATGCCGCTCAGTTCATTGGAGCCTGCCCGTGCAGCGTCCCGAAACTCGTCGAGGATGCCGCGCAGCGCCCGAAGCTCGTCGAGGACCAGGCCGATCACAAACGCATCGTCAGGCACCACGGAACCGCTCCGCTCCAGCGTTTGCATCCCGGCGTAGACAGCCGCGAGCGAGTTCCTCGCCGTGTGGCAGAAGCGAGAAGCCATCTTTTCTGCTACGGCCAATTGCTCGGCACGACCCTGCCGCTCCCTTCGGAGCCATTCGGCCGTGACGTCTCGGAAAAAGACCATCCTCGACCCGTCCCGATCCGGATCGCCCACGTCGAAGAGCACCTTTCTCTTGGAACCTTCCGGCCGCGTGACCCAAAGTTCCACGCTGGATCCCTTTGCCGGATCGGCAAACAACGCTCTGGCCTCAGGCAGCACTTCGAGGAGGTCGCTAGCGACCACCTCTTCACCTGCAGCGAGAATGCGCCGACCGGCTGCATTGATGCGGCACACGGTGCGGTTCCCCCCGACGAGGAGCAGTCCCAGCTCCATGCGATCAAAGACCTGCTCCAAGGACCCCGTTGCGTAATCAGTTGTCATGGTTTTACGAGCGCGCCTGCAAAGGGGAAAGGCGTTTGGCCCCCGATTCCCGGCCGAACACGTCGGACCCGCAAAGGGGTCCGGGCAAGATCCGCCAGTGGCAGACTCAGGGAGATCGTTTCACAAGCACCTTGCCGCGCGACGCTGAGTGGCCCCTTCCGGGGATCCGGCAGTACCACGCCATGCGGTCACGCTTCCGGCAAATGCGTCAATTCGTTCGCCGTCTTCAGGGCATTCCACTATAGCCCTCGCTGGCCGAGCAAGTCAAGCCCCAGGACCGGCTTTGGCGTGTTCCCGATTCGTGGCGAGCTTCTCCCCTGGTTGAGCGTCCGCTACGCGCAAGCTTCGTGATGTACGGCAAAAAAAAGCCCGGCGGAACCGGGCGAAACAGGGTATGGTTGTTTTCAAGTCAGATTACTTATCTCATAATGGTGGTCTGTTGTCAAGCATCTTTTATGTATAACATTAGTTTTTTGTTATAAAGTTCTGATTTCTAATATAATACATTACAGACCTTCCTTGTTGTTTTCGCCAAGAGGAGTGGGCTCAGTCGGGTTGGCATCTTGCCGTCCACGGGCGATCGGAAAATCGGACCGGCACGCGTGAAGACTGGCGGGAATGGTTCCTCAGCCGCTGCATGGTCCTCATGCTTCAGGCCCAAAAACGGACGACCGGGAGAGCAACCTTTCAGCTACAATCTCCCGGTCGTTTTTCGCCGTATCGAATCAGGACTTACATCCCGGCCCAGTCCTTCTTGTCGCCGAAAGCGATCCACAGAAGTCCGATGCTTATTGAAACGATGAAGAGGATCTCCATGTCCCTCACCTCCACATACCCCTGCACCAATACCTAACAACCAGGGAAGGTGTCAATAGAAATTTCCGGTGCCGGGTAAGCAACTAGTTATTCGAGGCAACAGATCAACGCTTCTGACGCAACGACAAGCCGGGGGCCGCACGTAGTCACCTCGGCGAAGGCCGGGGTCCAGGAAATATCGAACCCAGCGGAGCGCGGGACTGGATTCGGGCCTCCGCAGGAATGGCGGACGAGAAACTCCCGTTCTTGACGGTCTGGGCCAAGGTCGCACGTGCCCTGCGTGAGTAACCTATCACTTACCTGGCTTCTCTCAGAGGGTCTCGCGAAAATACCTCCTCCGGAGTGCAGGTGTATCACAGCTTCCCGCCCATGGAATGCGCGTAACCGGTGAGTTCCCCGTACCCTTTCCCGTGAACTGCTCTGCCGATTCGCGAACCTGTCGCAGTCACGGCGCCTTCCCAGTAAACGATCCGCGTGGAACGTGCTGTTGCGAGTTCCTGGTCGTGCATGAGCGGGGTGACGCGCAGTTCAAGGTTTTGATCCGGAACCTCGATCGTCCATTCCGACGGGTATGTTGCCTTGGTGTGCGGGCTCGTCCACTGCCGTGTGGCTGAGATGGCGATTTGTCGGCCCGACAGCCGTACTGGAGCGCCTTCTTTGGGGACGAACGTGCCGAACGGTTGCTCGAACGTGCCGTCCTTCTTTCGGAGGTGGAAGACCATCAGCTCTGTTCCGTCGTCCAGTTGCAGGCTGAACCAATCCCACCCGACCTGATCCTTGAGGAGAAGGCTGGAGCCGAATTCATGATCCATCCATGCCAGGCCGTTGACCTTTCGCTGAACGCCTCGGAACGTGATCGACCCCTCTGCGGCCATTCGGGTGAACGAGTAGTAATAGGAGGCTTGAGTCGGAGAGTCCCCTTTCCGGCTGTATCCCGATCTCCCGTGCAGCACCACCGGTTTTTCCGGCGTCAGGGTGAGGTCGAGCGCGTAATCCCCTTCACGGGCTTTGAGCGACACCCGATCGCCGGTCCGCTGCGCGCTCCAGTCTCGCACATGGACGTCGAGATCTTCGGCTGCGGAGCCTGCCAGGCCCGGACCTTCCCGCGAGAGGAGTTCGGTGTGAAAGAAGGTCCGAGTTTGCACGTCCGCGAGCGCGAAATGCGCGGGGTATACGTCCCTCACCGCCCACGCAGAGAGATGACGCGCAGGTTTCGCAAAGTAGCCCCGGCGGAAGAAGGTCAACTGAAAGCCCCACGGGCGACCTCCCTCTGATTGCAGGTTCCCGGTGAAGTACCACCACTCGGTCTGAAATGTCGGATGCTTCCCGTGATCTGCAGGGAAGTGCAGCACGCGACCCGGGATTGCGTCCTCGAAGGGTGACTCTGCCCCGACGGCCGGGAGGACGCTGAGAATCGCCACACACGCGGCCACAACCGATCCTCGAATCACGGGAACCTCCTCCTGGGGATGCGCGTCGACAGGGTAACACAAACAGCGGCCTCGCGTGGAGACAAGGGTCTCCAAATTTCGCCGCCCCCGCAAGCCTTGCTGCTGAATCTTGTTTGTATGCCGCGGTCAACCTGCTATAAGCACGTCCGGCTCCGGCGGATAGGGCCAGGAGTCCGCGAGGTGCGCGAGTTCGCCGGTGAACGCGCATCATCTATCTCTTGAGGCGTTTCTTTCATGACTTCCGTCACGTTCATGCATGCCGCAGACATCCACCTCGCGAGACCGTTCGCGGGACTGCTCCGGTCCAGCCCCGAGTTGGGCGGTCTCTTTCGCCGTGCCGGATACCAGGCATGGGAACGGATGGTGAGTGTGGCCATGGAACGCCAGGTGGACTTCGTCGTACTGGCCGGCGACGTATTCGACAGCCCCAACCCGCCGGTGCGCGGTCGCGTGAGCTTCCGAGCGGGCGTGGAGGCTCTGCACGCTGCGGGGATTCCGGTCTTTCTGGCGCTCGGCAATCACGATCCGCTGCGGAGTTTCCCCGAGGCTTTGCGTTCCCTTCCCGGGCTGCACCTGTTCGGCCCCGATCCGACGCTTCCGGGATCGGGTTCGGTCGAAGCAACACAGGGGATCGTCATCTCAGGAGCCAGTTTCGAGACCGCTGCGGTCACCGAGAATCTCGTCCGGCGATTCCGTCGGGATCAGGGCATCGATCTGGCCATCGGTGTCGTGCATGCCAACATTGCAGGCTCGACCGGGCACGTAGATTACGCGCCCGCGTCACTGGACGACCTGCTCGCGGTCGGGATGGACGTGTGGTGCCTCGGGCATGTGCATACCGCGCAGGTTCTCCGGCGCGATCCCCTGATTTCCTATTCTGGAGCCACACAGGGAGCCAACCCTAACGAAGTCGGCCCAAAGGGGTGTTATCTGGTCAGCGTCAGCGACCGAGGAGACGCGTCGATCGACTTTCTCCCTCTTGCTGCGGTGCGGTGGGAGAAGGTCCGACTGGACGTGACCGACCTGAAGAGCATCGACGAACTCTTGCCAGTCGTGGAAGAGACCTGCTCGCAGCTTCCCATCGAAGACGGAATCGAGGCTGTGGTGGTTCGCATGGCATTAACCGGCGTCGCGTCGGATTCCCTCCGCGAGCAGCTCCGCACCGAGGACGATTTTATGGACATGCTGTCCGAGCGACTTTCGACGTTACCCGTCTCTGTAATTCCCGGCTCTCTCGAGGACACCACCCGGGCCACCGCGGGTCTCGATTCGTTGGCCAACGAGGAAGGGTTTCTCGCAGATTTCATCAAAATGTGCCATGACGCGGCCGAGAACCCGGAAGCAATGACGGATCTGGTGCAAGAGATTCGGAACGAGCTTGCCCGCCGTGTCGGCGGCAAACATGCGGAGCAGGCCGTGAGTCTCCTCCTCGCCACAAACGGCGGCTCGGAATTGCCGAATCTGGTGCAGGAGGCTGCCAAACTGGCCACCGACACGTTCTTCGAACTCCTCTCACCCCGGAGCACACGCTGAGACAAGATGTGGATTGAAGAAATCTTTCTCGAGAATTTCGGCGCGTACAAGCGACTGCCTGTCCGGGACCTCACGCCGGGAATGAATGTCATCATCGGCCCGAACGAAGCGGGCAAGAGCACCATCCTGGAATTTGTGCGCGGGATCCTTTTTGGCTTTCGGGTTCGCGGCGCCAAGCTCAACACGTACGAGCCGGTGGACGGCGGCTCCCGAAAGGGCTGGATCAGGGTCTGCAGCCCCGACGGCCGGCGGCTGCGCATGCAAAGAGTTGAAAGACGAGGTAACAAAGGAGGGGAACTGACCGTTTCCGACGATCGGGGCCACCTCGTGGATCCATCGATGGTTCCGCAACTCCGCACGGGGCGGGATCGCGGGGCGTACGAGAGGCTCTTCGCTGTCGATCTCGACCAGATGCGGCACCTCGACCGCGAGACGCTCCGGGGCAAGGTTCGCGGAGCCGCTCTCGGTTCGCTGGAGGTGAACCCGCTGGAAGTCGTTTGCTCGCTTCAGGAGCGGCTCAAAACCCTGGGCAAGCGGTCGGTCAAAGATGCCGAATGCCTCTACTCGATCCGGAGCCAAATTCGGGAGGTAGATAAGCGGCTCAAGACGCTCGATGAGAGGCCGGCAGTCTACTCCGCGTTGAAACAGCGATCCACCGACGTCGAGAAGCAGCGCGCTGCCCTTTCGGACGAAATGGGCGGCCTTGCCGACCGCTCGCGTCAGTTGAGCAGATGGCTCCGATACGAAAATGAATGGAAACGGTTCGTGGCCGCGGACCGGGAGATGGCCGACCTCGCCGATGCGCGCAATTTTCCCGCGGAGGGCGTCGCTCGACTGGAGCAAACGCTGGAGCGGCGACGAGAGGCCGACCAGGCGCGAGCGGAAATCCGGGAAGAACTGGCGATGATGCGAAACCGCTTGGAGGAACTGGTCCCGGATGAAGCGGTCATTGCCCGCGGGGACGCGATCCGAGCGCTTTTCCATCAAGCTCGCCTCCTCGGGGATCGGCCGGCCTTGATGCAGCGGACCCGTTCGGCAATCGTTCAAGGGTACGCGCACCTGGACGGGGAGATCGCCGGGCTCGGGCAGGGGTGGGACCGCGACCGACTCGCCCGGTCAGACCCGTCGGTTCTGATCGAGCACCGGATTCGGCGGTTCGCCGACGCATGGACCGACCACTGTGCGCGGATTCGTGATGCGGAAACTCGGCTGCTGGAGTCGTCGGAAGCTCTGAAGCGTCTGACGGATAAGGCTGCACTCAGGCAGGACGAGTTACAGCAGATTGTACCCCAGTGCAGGGATTTCTTGGAACCTGAATCGCACAACGCGCTCCTCGCATGGAAGGAGATACGCGCCAACATCGAGATGCTCGAACATCGGCAGCTCGACATCCGGAGAAGCCTCGAAGGCCTCGCGGCTGACGCGAAAGAGATCGATGCCAAACGCAATCAGCTCGCCGAGGACACAAAGTCTCCGCTCTCTCCGATCGCTTTTTGGGGTGCGGCCTCGATCGTGGCCACGGCAAGTACGGCCATGCTCGTGCAGGGTTGGTTCGCGGATGGCGGCCCTCTCTATCTGCACGCGGTCCTGGGGTTCGTCCTCCTGGCGTGCCTCCCCGCGGGAATCGCATGGAAAGTGCGCTGGGAACGCATGCGCACGTCCCGGATTCATGACGAAGCCACAGCTCTGGCGCGCAGAAAGCAAGAGCTGACCCGCAAAGCCATGGAGATAGAGGTCGAGCGTCGGGCATTGGTCGAACGGAGGGGACAATTCGTCGAGCGAATGGAAGAGATCGCCGAACCGATTCTGGGCAGTCCTCATGTGAGCCTCGATCAGGTTCGAGCGGCCGAAGGGCGTTCTGCCGCTGCGGAACGATGGGTTCGGCGCCGGCGAGTGCTGGAAGCGAGTATCCAGGAGCTGGAGAGCGATCTCGAGGTGGAACGGAAGAGAAATGCCGCACTGCACGACCTCCTTGACCGTGCAGCGGCAGGGTTCGGAGAGTTAAAGGAGCAATGGGCAACCTTTCTCGGTGAACTCGAATTGGCACACAGGCCCGAACCCGAGGAGGCGCTGGACCTTGTACGGAGGCTTCGCGATCTGAAAGAGAGACTCGGCCGAGTCGTCCAACAGGAGGCCGAACTGGCCTCGATGGAGGAAGAATGGCACGACTTCACGGCCCGCGTGGAAACCCTCGGTGCAGAGATCGGCCGCTCCCCCGGCAACCGCCTGCCTCTCGAAGTCGCGGAGGAATGGAGCCGCCTGGAACTGGAAAATCGTGAGGACCTCGCGGAAAAGAGGGCCTTGATGAAGCGGGCCGAAGCCCATGAACTCCGTCTGGTTGCCCTGCAAAACAAGGTGGACGAAACGGAAGGTCAGATCGCCGCTCTTCTGGAAGCGGCACGAGTCTTAGACGAAGAGGTCTTTCGAGACACTGCCCTGCGTCACGCGCGCTGGGCGAACCTGGGCATGGAACGCGCGCTCCTGCTGGAGGGCTTGCTGGCAGGCCTGGCATGTTCTGATGAGGCTGCTCTTCACGCAGAGCTGCTCGCGCAGGACTGGGAAAACAACAGAGACGAGGTCGCAACCGTCGAGGCTCGACTGAGCGGCCTGAGGCTCGAATCGGAGGAACTCGCAGCAACGAGTGGCCGGCTCAGGCACGAAATCGAACAGCTCGAAACCGAAGAAGAAACGGAGAAGCTCTTAGGGGAAAGAGAGCGGCTGAACGCACTCTTGCAGCGAGCTACCCGCGAGTGGACAATCCTGAAACTGGCCTGCGGGCTCCTCGAGAAGACGCTCAGGCTCTATGAATCGGAAAAGCAACCAGCACTTTTGGCGCGCGCTTCCGCGCTTTGTGGAAACATTACCGGCGGTGCTGTGTCGAAACTACTGTTTCCTCTGGATGCGAACGACGTGTTCGTCGAACGCGTCGACGGCTCCAGGATTATTGAAACGTTCTTGAGTCGGGGAACTCTCGAACAGGTGTACCTGTCGTTGAGACTCGCGTATTTGGAAGTCTACCATCAGGGCGATCTGGCACTTCCTTTGATGATGGACGATGTGTTGGTGAACTTCGATCCGGATCGCGCCTTTCACGCAGCACACGCGTTGACGAGATTCTCGGAGGAAGCACGCATTCAGGTGCTCTTGCTGACCTGCCATCCGCAGGTGGCGCGGTGGTTTCCCTCCTCCGCGACGGCCATCGATCTGCCCCTCGCGCAAGGGGATTTCGATGCGAACCGGACGGCACAGAGGTGAACTGTCGGCCCTTGCTCCGGTGCGCTGCGAAGGTTAACCTATCGAGAGAGGAATAGACGTCAAAGTTACGGCTTGGTCGCGGAGATATCAAACAGTGAACAAAAGCGGTTTTTTCTTCAAAAGTACCTTCATCGTCGCGGTCGTCGTCTCCTGTTTCCTTATGGACCGACTGCCGGCACTGGGACGACCGCC
>JACRDG010000084.1 GCA_016218715.1 Desulfomonile tiedjei
CTGCGCGTCGAACCGAGATTCCGTCACCCGGATTCATGCTCGACAGGGTTCGCTTTGACAGGGACTTGGCTCGGCAAGCTTCTGTTCGAGGCGCGGTAGTCTACTGCGGAACACGCCTGGCTCGCGCGGAAGGTGGGCGCTGGATTGCCAAATCGCCACAAGGTGAGGTTGCGTTTCTTCCCAAGCTAGTCGTCGCGGCAGACGGGGCGCTGTCTACGGTAGCAGGCGTCCTCGGACTCGACCTTCTCCAGGTCATTAAGGGCATTCAGGTTGAAGCGCCCCTGTCGGAACCGCTCAACGGCACGATGGTTTTTCTTGACCGAGCGTTTGTTGACGGTTACGGCTGGGTCTTTCCCAAGGGAAGTGTTGCCAACGTGGGGTTGGGCGTGGCCCGCGATCAAAACGCCGCTGAAATCCTCGACCGGTTCCTTGACGGGCTGCGGCGCACCGGACTGATTCGGCCGGGTATACTTGCCCGATCCGGCGGAATGATCCCTGTTTCGGGACTTCGAAAAGCTTTGGTGGAGGACAACGTGGTCTTTTGTGGCGACGCTGCGGGGCTGACGCATCCCATCACAGGAGCCGGGATTCCGCAAGCGGTCTTCTCGGGCGATCTGGCGGGACGAGCGGCGGCAGCGGCTTTGAAAACCGGGACTCGCCAGCCTCTCCGAGAATACGAGGCGGAAATCAGAGGCCGTTACGAGGGAGTGATCAATCATGCGCTATCAAAGAGGGTTGCCATGACTTCCCGGCGCGATGAGCCTGATTTCTTGAAGGTCTGTGAGGATTCGTGGATTGCATTCAAGGGATATAGAAAGCGGGTAAGAGAAGCCACAGATGAACGCAGATGAACGCAGATTTCATTTCTATAAGAATTCAGATCATTCGGAAGATGTGACTCTCCTATCCGCGTTAATCGGCGGAAATCCGCGGCAGACACTTGTGGGTCTTGAATGAGAGACGTCCCGGCGAACAAGTCCATCAGAGCTCAAGATCAACACCTCCTCGATGAAGCTTGGCGCTTGTCCCGCTCGCTCCACGGAGACACGCTTTCAGTCCATATTCCCGGAATGTTCGTGGTGAACGGCAGACGAGGGCGCTACAGAGCGATATCCGTCACAGGCGACAAATGCGATCTCGGCTGCGAGCACTGCAAGGGATCGTTACTCAGGACAATGCCCGAGGCCCCGACGCCTGACGCTCTTCTGGCAAGAGGCAAGGAGGCCTTCGAACGCGGCGATCATGGTATTCTCGTCACCGGGGGCTGCGACAGCGCCGGCAGATTGCCCTGGAAAGAGTTTCTTCCGGCTATCAGGCGAATTAAGGAAGAAACGAGCCTCATCGTGACCGTGCATGCGGGACAGGTCGATCCCGACACCGCTCGCGCTTTGAAGGAAGCAGGGGTGGATCAGGCGCTCGTTGACGTGATCGGCGACGATTCCACCGCCCGTGAGGTGTATCACCTTGAAGGCGGAGTCTCCACGATAGCCCGGACAATGGAGTCTCTGGCGCTGGCAGGCTTGGAGATCGTCCCTCACATTCTCTTCGGGCTGCATTATGGACAGAAAAAGGGCGAAGATCGGGCCCTCCGGATGCTGAGGGACTACGATCTCAAGAAATACGTGTTGGTGGTAATCATGCCGGCTGCAGGGACGCCAATGGCGCGGATTCAGCCTCCGGCTCCTCTGGAAGCTGCCATGTTCCTGGCTCGGGCTCGCATGGACTTGCCGTCTCTGGAGGCATCTTTGGGGTGCGCTCGGCCTCGAGGCCGATACCGCAGAGAGTTGGACGTCTTGGCGGTGGCAGCGGGCATCAACTCCCTTGCGCTGCCTTCGGACGAAGGGCTAAAAGAGGCCGAGAGGCGAAATCTGAGAATACTCCACAGCGAAACATGCTGTTCCCTTGGAGGACCTTTTTCACGAGGTGATCCTTTATGAAAGCTGCCCATGCAATTGCGGATTCCGCACCGCTTGGAGAAAGCCCTGATTTTGTGCGACTCTCTTTGGCGGCCGCGATGACGCTGGGATTTGTCCCGGGATGGTTCTATAGGAACGCTCGACTCGGTTGCATAAACCTGCTGTTGACTTATGCCGGCGGCTGCAAGGCCAACTGTGCGTTCTGCGGGCTCGCTGGAGAAAAGCACAGTGCCCCCGCGGGGACGAACTTCATCCGGGTGCCGTGGAAAACCTTCTCCACGTCCGACGTGATCGAGGCCATTCGGAATGCGCCGACGTACGTGACTCGGGTTTGCATCTCCATGATCACGCATCCAAAGTGCAAGCACGATGTGTTGACTGTGTGCAACCGAGTAGCAAAAGAGACTGGCAAAGCAGTGTCCCTGCTGATCTCGCCCTCACTTCTTCAAGAAGACGATCTGAAGGC
>JACRDG010000085.1 GCA_016218715.1 Desulfomonile tiedjei
ATTTCGGTCCGCTATGAAATGCTTTCCGGTGAAGAAGCATCCGGCGCCGGCGGGCTCTGCCGGGTGAAGGGGAGGCCGGTGGTGATTATTCATATCCAAGCCGCAACTCACGTGAAAATTCGCATCTTGATAGAAAGTCTGAAACAATTTCCTTTGGACGACCTGTATGTCAAACCGGCCCTCCGGGATCTCTTAGAAGGTCCGGAAGGGTGAAATCCGGTTCAACCTCGCACCAAGCCTTACTCGGGACGTGGAGGGAAATCGACGCCTCACCGGGCCGGCGGGCGGGGAGGCCCGCCCTAGTGCGCCCGTGAGCGCACGAAGTCAGAGAGGTGGAAGTCCTCTCCAGGCCGATCGCTCTCCGGGCCTGCAACCAACTGTAACTGCGTCGCCGCAAGGCGGGGTGGGGAGCAACAGGAGGTGAACAACCAGTCCGTAGGCAACGAACTCGATTCGGCCGGTCGTCGTCGGCGAGCCTGCTAGGGAAGGGCGAAGTCTATACCGAAGCAAGGAGCAGAGGGAACCCCTGGGGCTGAGGGGTAGCGTGTTAAAGCCGCCATGGGGGCGCGACAGGTGGTTGGAGACGGAATGGATGGAAGGCTTCGTACGGTAAGCGGGGAGACCTGACCGGTGGAGAGAGCCGGCCAGGAGTCAGAGCATCCATAGTAACGAGGAAGCGACTGTAACGGTCGTGGAGTGAAGGGATGCAGGAAGGTGGATGCGTGCAGGACCATGCAACGGAAGAGAAACCGGCGGTAGTGCCCGCGAGGGCTAAACAAGCAGGAGAGGTCCGGGCCAGGTGGCCATGGGTCAAACCGGAGGTGTGGACGGAGCGCATGTTGACGGCCCTCGAAGAGGGGGTGCAAGGAGGCAAGTGGTTCAGCCTGATCGACAAGGTGTACGAGCCGGGGACGCTGCGCCTCTCCTTCGGAAACGTCAAGGAGAATAACGGCGCTGCCGGGGAAGACCACCAGACGATCGAGATGTTCGAGGATCACCTGGAGGAAAATCTTTCCCGACTGGCGGAGGAACTAAAGAGCGGGCGATACCGGCCCCGGGCGATTCGGCGGAAGTACATTCCCAAGCCCGGAAGCCAAGAGAAGCGACCGTTAGGGATACCGACGGTCAGGGACCGGGTGGTGCAGGGGGCAATCAAGATGGCGCTAGAGCCGATCTTCGAGCGGGACTTCCACGAGGAAAGCTACGGATTTCGACCGGGCCGGGGGTGCAAGGACGCCCTCCGCCGGGTAAACGGGCTGCTCCAGGAAGGGTACACGTGGGTAGTGGATGCGGACTTGAAGAGCTATTTTGATACGATTCCCCATGACCGGTTGCTCCAGCGGGTGGCCGATAAAGTGTCCGATGGCAGGATTTTGGAGTTGGTAGAGGCGTTTCTCAAACAGCCGGTGATGGAATCGATGAAGAGCTGGACCCCGGAAAGCGGGACGCCGCAAGGGGCCGTGTTATCACCGCTCTTATCCAACATGTACCTGGACCCGCTGGATCACTACCTGGCTCGGAAGGAGGTAGCGATGGTGAGATACGCCGACGACTTCGTGATCCTGTGCCGGAACAAGCAGGAGGCAATGGAAGCCTTGGAGATGGTTAAGGAATGGACAGCCGGAAACGGGCTCACACTCCATCCGGAAAAGACCCACGTGGTAGACGCTACCCAGAAAGGGGGGTTCGACTTTCTGGGATATCATTTTGAACGTGGGTACCGGTGGCCAAGGAAGAAGAGTCTCCACAAGTTCAAGGACACGGTACGTGGCAAGACCAAGAGGAACAATGGTCATAGCCTGCAAAAGATCCTTTTGGACGTCAGCGCGACCCTGGCGGGCTGGTTTGAATACTTCAAACACAGCCACCGAACCACCTTCGAACCTTTGGATCAATGGATCAGGATGCGGCTACGAAGCATTCTCCGGAAGAGACAAGGGGGCAAGGGTAGGGGACGCGGAAGCGATCATCAACGCTGGCCGAATGCTTTCTTCGCCAAGAGTGGGCTGTTCTCATTAACCGCGGCCCATGAAGCGGCTCGTCAATCCTCTCGGAGGTGAACCACCAACTGGAGAGCCGTGTGCGGGAGATCCGCATGCACGGTTCGGAGGGGGGAGGACTTAAAGTCCTCCTACCCCTATCATCAAAAACGAACTCAGAGGTTTTAGGCAAACTCTATTTTTCGTATTAAGGAGGCCGATCCGTGAAAGAAAAGATTTGCTTGGTTTTAGTAATTTTAGCAGTTGGATCTTTACTGCTGGCCGGGGCCGCTCTGGCCCAGACGCGCATCCGCTGCGCCTCGACCACCAGCACCCAGAATGCCGGGTTGTTCGATTATCTCCTGCCCCTTTTTGAGAAAAAGACCGGGATCAAAGTGGATGTTGTCGCGGTGGGGACCGGCGCGTCCATCGAA
>JACRDG010000012.1 GCA_016218715.1 Desulfomonile tiedjei
TAAACCGTTGACGATGGTATTTCGGATTTATCGGTTTTGTCATGCTCTTACTTCGACAATCGTCATCGTGTCGGTCGCGCCGACGTAGCCGCTGTCCCGCCATTCCTTCACCTTGCGGCGCAGTTGCGGCACCAGCGGCGGCGTCAGCTTATCCATGCTGGTCTCGCGCAGAGCCTCATCCGCCGGAAACCAGCGGATGGCCGGGTCGAGAATGGCGTGGGGGGATTCTGGGAAATCTTTATGCAGGGCCATTAGACGGCGCCCTTTCGTATTGCGCCATTGTCATCTCGACCGAGCCATTGTCATCTCGACCGAAGGGAGAGATCTCATACCACCCATCACTCAGATCCTTCCACTCAGGATTGACGGCGACAACTAGATTGTTCTTCTTCTCTCGACGCCATTTCTTGATTTCCTTTTCCCTTGCTATCGCGGCGCGGACATCATGCGTGTCCTCGAAGTAGACCAGCTTGTTCACGTTGTACTTTTCCGTAAAACCCGGAACCATCTTCGTCTTGTGCTCATGCACCCGCCGCTCAAGATTGTTGGTTACGCCGACGTACATGACCTTGTCGTTCTTGTTCGTCAATAGGTAGACGTAGTAGTGATGCTCTCTGGGCACGAGATTTCTCCCTTCGGTCGAAATGACAGAGGGGGTCGAAATGACAGTGAGGGAGCGCAGTGACAACGCAGGTGCATTGTCATCTCGACCGAAGGGAGAGATCTCAAAGTGACAACGCAGGTGCGGGTCATTTCTTCCCTCCGTTCTTCCCGACGCTCACTTCGACAATAATCATGGTGTCGTTGCCGAAGATGTCCACTACCTTGACCGCCAGCTTGCGCCGCCCCGGAGGGCATTAGTGAAAGACGCTGGTCAATTCCAGCGAGCGGTCTTTCTTGGTGCGGAAGGATTGCCACTCGTTTTCAAAGATGTAATCCCCGGTCCAGACTTCCTCAAATCTCCCCTCGCCCTCTGGGAGAGGGGCCTGGGGTGAGGGTTCGGGAGCCAGAACGGGCACCCGAATGATCTCGCGCTTACTCTCAAAATCAAAGTCCACCGACCAGTAATCAATCCAGTCCGTCCACTTTTTGGTGAGCACCTCGCGGCTGACGATGCCCTTCGCGTTCTTGCTCACCTTTACAATCTGCCCCTTCTCCACCACGATCTTGCTGGCTTTGTCCTTGAGCGTCGCCTCCGCGTTGGCGATCGAATCCTGCGAATAAAAGACCGAAAAGTCGGTCAGCTCCATCGCCACGCTGTTCTTCTTGACGTGCGGCTTGACCTCGATGAACGAGACATCGTGAAAGACCACCTGGTTCTTTTCCACCGCCCGCTTGTCAAACACCTCGGCGGGGATGTACTTGGGGGCGATGTCAATGCCCTTGGCACGGGCTTCGTCCAGCACGTTGGGGAACAGCCCCATCTCGAACTCAAAGCCCAGAATGTCCACGCGGGTAATGTGCTTCTGGCGGCATTCCAGGATGACTTCTTCCACGAACAGGCGCGTCACCGGCAGGTTGACCGGCCCCACCGACACCAGCCGCCCGACCTTTTTGCCGTGGAAGGTGGCAAAGCCACCGGTCTTTTCGGCGCGGTAGGCGCGCAGGATGAGGTCAACGAAGGCGGCTTCCTTTTCCGCCAGTTGCTTGTGCTGTTCCGCCTCTCGCAGGTTGGAGTTGACGCCGATATAGTGCTGGCGCTCGTACTTGCCCAGGTTGAGGATCTCAAAAGCGCGGTAGTTTTTGCCCTCGGTTTTCAACTGCCGCTGGACGCCGATCATCCGCTTGCGGGTGGTGTGAATGGCGAACTTGCCCAGGTCGCTCACGATCCACTTACGGCCTAGCTTTTCCGCTACGGCAGCGGTGGTGCCGGAGCCGCAGAAGAAGTCGGCCACTAGGTCGCCCTCGTTGGAGGATGCTTTGATGATGCGTTCGAGTAAGGCTGCGGGTTTTTGGGTGGCGTAACTCGTGTCTTCAATCGCCTGCGAGTTCACCTCAGCAATGTCCAACCAGATGTCGGTGATCGCTTCGCCTTTCGCTTCGTCGA
>JACRDG010000086.1 GCA_016218715.1 Desulfomonile tiedjei
AAACCTCGTTATGAAGAGTTCAGGCGTCTCCTGGCGTGGATCTCAGGCAAGGATGCCATCGAGGTGAGAGCCTCGTGGATCACGATGGACACCATCTTTCAGGACCTGGTGCAGGAGAGCCCATCGCTCCAAGCCCTCAAGGCCAAGATCGCAGGGAAGCCCGCCGCGGCGACCTATTACGATCGCATCGAGCTCGGGAAGCTTGTGGAGGCCCGGCTCAAAGACACGCGAAGGGACACAGCCGACCAGATTCTCTCGGCGCTCAAACCCCACGCCTGCGAGTTCCGGGACAACAGCGAGAAACTCTATGCCGAGCACAGCATCTGCTATCTGGCGTTCTTGGTTGAAGAGAGCGGGACCATCGCATATGACCACGCTGTTGCACAGCTGCGTGCCGAATCAAACGGCCGCATCAAGTTCAAGGTCAACCACAGAGTCGCGCCCTTCGATTTCGTGACGATCATCATCACGTTGGATGAGGCGGCCCATGTTCCTACTCGATGACATCCTGCTCGCGCCGGTGAAAGGCGTGGCGTGGCTGGCTCAGCAGATTCAGGAGGAAGCCAATCGCCAACTCTTCGACCCGGCGGTCATTAAGGCACGGCTGGCCGAATTGCAAGAGCAGTGTGATTCGGGGCTGATCAGCGAAGCGGAACTTCGCAAAGCTGAAAGTGCGCTCCTGGAACGACTGCAAGCGGCGCGACAGCGGGAACAAGGGCGTAAGACAAGCACCAGCTAAACCATGGATGCCTCCAAAGCCTTCTATCTGTATGGCATCATCGATCAGCCTGATAACCAGGCGGTCCTTGCAGAGCTCAAGAGCGCTGAGCCGATCCGCTTGCTGCCGATTCAGGAACTCGGAGCCCTAGTCAGCGAGGTATCGCTGGAAGAGTTCGGCGAGGAGGCGCTGAAAAACCGCCTCAAGGATGCCAAGTGGCTGGAGCATCGTCTTCGGCATCACGAGTGGGTTGTCGAAGCGTTCATGCGATGCGGGACCGTCATCCCGATGAAGTTTGCGACGATCTTCAACACAGAGGAACGCCTGACGGAACGTCTCCTGGGATTGTACGAGACACTGCGCGAGCTTGTGGGAAAACTCCAAGGAAAAGAGGAGTGGGGGGTCAAGGCCTTTTGCGACCTTCGATATATTCAGGCGACCGCCGACGCCGAACATGAGAAGATCACACAACTCAAGGCCCAGCTCGCTGGGCAGCCGCCCGGCACGACCTATCTCATGAAGAAGCAGCTTGAGGAACTGGTGACGCGGGAGACCGATCAGCTCCTGAGCCGCCATCTTGAGTCCATCTACCAACGCCTCGCCTCACTGGCGCATGAGGCAAAGCTGAATCTCCTCACGCCACATGAGTTGACCAATCGGAAACACGAGATGGTCCTGAACGCCGCGCTCTTGCTCGAGAAGACATCCGTCAACAGGTTAGCAGAAGGGGTACGGGCATTGCGTCAGGACTATGCTCCACACGGCTTTGAGTTCGAGTCGGTTGGGCCCTTTCCGCCCTATAACTTCAGCCGGTTACCTGAAGGGGTCGTCCATGAATGACACGCTGCTCGAATCAAAGCGCGTGACGGTGCTTGACCTGCTTGACCGGCTGCTTGAGACCGGCGTGGTCGTTGATGGGGAGGTCGACTTATCCGTGGCGGATATTGACCTGATCCACTTGGGTCTAAAGCTGGTCCTCGCCTCTTCAGCGACGCTGGAACAGCACAGCAATGGCAGCACAACCCGCTTGATTGATCCTCCCGATGATCCGCCAGGGGACTCGCCAGGAGCATCTTCTTTCGATTCCCCTTCCTGCGCAGAGGTGCTTGCACCGGCTGAAGCGCAAGTACGCACTCCTGTTCAACAAGAGCCGATTGCTCAAACGAGCCCCAAGGGTCCGGGCAACGAAGGGCTACGTCCGAGGATCGACTTTGAGCCTGCCAAGGTTGAGCAAGGCCTCGCCAAGCTGGTGTTGATACTGGTAGAGCTCATCCGCCGCTTGATGGAGAAACAGGCTATTCGGAAGATGGAAGGTGGCACGCTCACCAAGACGCAGTTAGAGCAGCTCGGAGAAGCCTTCAGGCGGCTCGAGAGCAAGATGGTGGAGTTGAAGCGGGTGTTCGGGCTTGAGGACGAAGACCTCAATCTTGATCTGGGTCCACTTGGTCAACTCATATGACAGGATGGTTTACGGTTGACGGTGTACGGTTTACCGTAAACTGTACACTGTT